>JBCCGK010000022.1:0-121055 GCA_039029315.1 Bacteroidota bacterium
GTACGATTAAAGGAACGGGAGGGTTATCCTAACATCCGTATTAACCTAGTTTCAATTCCAGTATGGTACGATTAAAGGCTCCACGTCGGGCCAATCCCCAATGATTCCATTAAGTTTCAATTCCAGTATGGTACGATTAAAGGGAACCTTTGCGCCCTCGGAAACCGCCTGTATCATGTGTTTCAATTCCAGTATGGTACGATTAAAGGGGAAAACAAACTACACCCGTACAGGTTATGGATTTGTTTCAATTCCAGTATGGTACGATTAAAGGAGCAAAAGGATAAAACAGCCCCAAACCGCCCCCGCGTTTCAATTCCAGTATGGTACGATTAAAGGCATGCTCGACTTCGGGCGTATAGGCGTGGACCTCATGTTTCAATTCCAGTATGGTACGATTAAAGGCCCGAATCGATAGCGCGGGAAAATTCCTATTTTAGTTTCAATTCCAGTATGGTACGATTAAAGGCAGATTTTTTACCAGTACTGGCACGACTTTGTTGAAGTTTCAATTCCAGTATGGTACGATTAAAGGCTCACTTTTGAACCAGTTAAGGAAACGTTGAAACATGTTTCAATTCCAGTATGGTACGATTAAAGGGATCTCTCCCAAGGGTCCAAAAAGCCCTCATCGATAGTTTCAATTCCAGTATGGTACGATTAAAGGTGTAGGGGATTCTATCTCTATGTATGCCTCGTTCAAGTTTCAATTCCAGTATGGTACGATTAAAGGGGAAGGAAGTTGCGCGGCAATGCCAGGAATTGAGGGTTTCAATTCCAGTATGGTACGATTAAAGGCTCCGTCCCGCACAACACCTACCCTTATGTCAATTGTTTCAATTCCAGTATGGTACGATTAAAGGAAAACAGCGCAGCAAGCCCAGAAACGCAGCTTCCTTGTTTCAATTCCAGTATGGTACGATTAAAGGAGCATTTAGAGTATTCAGAAGAACTCACAGACCAAAGTTTCAATTCCAGTATGGTACGATTAAAGGGGGGAACCACAACAACAACCACTAAGTAAACAATAAGTTTCAATTCCAGTATGGTACGATTAAAGGGGCCCAATCAAAATCTAATGATGTATCATTTACCTGTTTCAATTCCAGTATGGTACTATTAAAGGCGGATTACGCCCGATGGCTCAAAACATATTCCATAGTTTCAATTCCAGTATGGTACGATTAAAGGTGGATTCACAAGCAAAACCACAAACCCAAATAAAAGTTTCAATTCCAGTATGGTACGATTAAAGGCTGCGCCGCGCTATGGAAGATAATAGCCGATTGATTGTTTCAATTCCAGTATGGTACGATTAAAGGGGCTACCTGGGCGCTGGACCATGTGATTCCGGCCATGTTTCAATTCCAGTATGGTACGATTAAAGGTCCAGGGCCGAGGCCAATTATGCTCGGTATCTCCAAGTTTCAATTCCAGTATGGTACGATTAAAGGTCCAAGACGCGATCGATAGCCACCATCTCGTCTCACGTTTCAATTCCAGTATGGTACGATTAAAGGTGGTGCATTTTCTTTTCTAGATTCATGACTAATTATGTTTCAATTCCAGTATGGTACGATTAAAGGATCCGACCCCGCTCCCAACATTCCATAATCCGTATTGTTTCAATTCCAGTATGGTACGATTAAAGGCAACCTCTCCAATCTGCTCATTGCCATTTATGTCAAGTTTCAATTCCAGTATGGTACGATTAAAGGATGGTGATTGGAATTCATCCGATGACTATTACGGGGTTTCAATTCCAGTATGGTACGATTAAAGTTTCGACCTACTATCCGTAGGGAGGGTGGTAGAAAGTTTCAATTCCAGTATGGTACGATTAAAGGCATTTTGATGCTCATCAAAGTCAAATCATAAGCCAAGTTTCAATTCCAGTATGGTACGATTAAAGGCTGTTCAGGATGAAGCAGATCTGCAAGGGCTGAATAGTTTCAATTCCAGTATGGTACGATTAAAGGCCAAACAGCTTCTCTCTGTAGGCGACCCGATGGACAGTTTCAATTCCAGTATGGTACGATTAAAGGCATCTGGATCGCCTCCAAAGAGATGAAAGGCTCCAAGTTTCAATTCCAGTATGGTACGATTAAAGGGAGGGCTTGGGTGTATAGTAGGGCAACGGATGAGGAGTTTCAATTCCAGTATGGTACGATTAAAGGTTCAGGTCGCTTTTTTCTGTCCTTACATGTAAGAACGTTTCAATTCCAGTATGGTACGATTAAAGGCCGTCCGACGACGAGAGAAAAAAGCTGTTTTTGGCTCATACATCAAGATTCATGCTTGCTATCCATATGTCAAAGATCGTCGATGTCCAATAATACGATTTTCCCTGGAGTTCGACAAGCTTGATTCTGAACGTCAAAGAGCGATTTTGGACCAAAAGCCACAGAAATGCCTGGATCATAAAGAGCAAAATCTGAGGATCGACGACTATAACATCACATCTGTGCTGCCTCGTTCTGCTCCCATGATCTCCTTTTCAAGCCATTTTTGGTTCCGACTCTTGAATATAATCAAACTATCTCCTTCTTCCATCAAGGCCTCAGCTTTTTGTTTGAGTTCCTGTAGTTTTACAGCTTTGATCTCTCCTTCAAACACGGAATTCTGAATCCATGTCAAATATTGTCGACAAAGTTTGAGCATTTTGCCGACGCGCTTTTGGTTGATGTCATAGACTGCGATGATGTACATGTTTAGACAGGATTTACAGGATTTGCAGAATGTACAGGATGGGTTTGGCTTGGGGGAGAAGGTTGTTTGATATTACCACCAGGCTTTGAAGGGCTGATAGGCTTGTATATTGAGGCAATGTTTGGCGAGTTTGTAACATTCGAGCCGGATCAAATGCTGATAGCTGACCTTGCGACCAAGACTGCGGTGTTTGATGGTTGTTTTGAGGCTCTCGTCCCAGGCTTTGATGAAGGTTTTGCGACCAGGATCTTTGAGTAAGCAGCCATTGAACTGGTGGTCAAAATCTTTCTTTTTGAGTTGATGCTTGTTGAGAAGACGAAACATGAGGCGGTCTACCAGGATGGGTTTGAAGATTTCTGCCAGATCAAGCGCAAGAGAAAATCGTCTGGCACCGGGTTCGTGCAAAAAGCTGATGGTTGGATTGAGTTGTGTATGGTAAATGGCGTCCAAACAAGCCGTATAGCACATCATATTTCCAAATGATATCAGTGCATTGACTTCATTGCCCGGTGGTTGTTTGCTGCGATTGCCCATCTCAAAATCCTGAATGATGGTATCAAATGCTCCATAGTATGCCTGACGGATATTGCCTTCCAGTCCCATGAGTTGGTCTATCTCGCAGGTATGTGGGAGATCTGCTTGTAGATCATTGATCTGTTCGATTTGAGCCTGGACATCTCTACCTCTGTTGCGATAATAGCGAAGGTTTTTGCTCATGTTGAAGGCGGCACCTGAGACGAGTAGTCGGGCAAGTTGCTGACGCTTGGCTGAGGATAGGTAGTGCTGCGTCTGGGCGACTTGCATCCTGCCTGCCTGAAGGAACTCTTTGGGCATAAAGGAGCCTGAATAATGTTCATAGTAGTCAAAAAAATGTACAGGAATATGTTGTTTGCCCAAAAAGGTATACAAGGCACTGTTGGCATCCAGACTTCCAAACACATACAGATTCTTTACGCCTTCGACGGGGAGGTAACGGACTTGCCCTGTATGTCCCTGTTGGTCTACTTGCGTGAATTTGAGGGTATTGTCCCTGCGGCTGAGGCGACCGGGATTGAAGAGGTAATAGGATTTTTTCATTTGGGATAGGGGTGTTTGTGTTTTTTGGACAGGATTGAAAGGATTTGCAGGGTTGACAGGATTTGGTTTTGGGTGTTTGAGTTTGTGGGAGGAGAAATTTGCTTGATGTTTAGGATGGAGGTTTATGGTATTCTCGGTATTTGCGTTTGATTTGGACTGAACTACCAAAATTGATCAGTAGGCCGATATCGAGACCTGTTCCTTTCAGATAATTGACGAGTTGGACTTCATGAATATCGATGAGATGTTCTACTGCTTTTAGTTCGATGACAATTTGCTCTTCTACAAGCAAGTCCGCATAATAGTCGCCAACTTTTTGATCCTCATAATAGACAGAAACAGGATATTGTTGTTGGGCCTTCAGGCCTCTTTTTTCCAGTTCAATCAGCAGAGCATTTTCATAAACTTTTTCCAGAAAACCTGATCCCAGAGTATTATGAACCTGATGGGCGGCTCCAATAATTCGATAAGTCAAAGATTCATTTTTCATAATCATATCCTGTTAATCCTGCAAATCCTGTCAAATATCAACTACTTCCTCGGCAAAGCAAAACTCCTCATAACTACACTTGCGACAATTCTTTCTTGGCAGTCGCCCCGGACAATCTCTCAATAATATTTCACTGGCCTTTTCCACTTGAACCGATATCCTCTCTCGGTCTTCTGCCTCCAGCTGGATCTGATGCCTTTTGCGTTGAGACGGATATTCCAACAGCCCTCCTGGGCCTTCAATGCCTTCTGCTTCCAGTAGGTAAAGGTAATATTTGAGCTGTGCGATATGAGCATGTTCGTTTTTGTCGGATTTCTTGATCTCATGTACGACTTTCTTTTTCGGATCATAGTAGTCGATTTTGGCTCCGTCCAGCACGATCTCACGATATCGCTCTGCCCGCTGCGGATAGGCATGATCGTGCAGGAGCTTGCCCTCATAGACCAAGTCGCTGCTGTGCTCCATGCGAATGTGATGGGCATGCAGCCACATTTTTCGGTGGCAAAGCTGATAGTAGGCGAAGAGGGTAGGGGTGATGTTCATGGGAAGGAAAGAAATGTGTGGATGAAAGAGTGATTGAATGTGTGAGGGGTGTACGAAATATCCCAATCCTTTCTTAGCTAGCAGGGTTGTTTCGCCTCTCAGGAGAAACGGGCTTGTGCGGGAAGAGGTCAAGGATGCAGAGATTACCATGGTCTGTGTGATTTTTTGTATTTTTATACCTATGAGTGATGTCATTACCAGTATTGATCAACTCGATTTAACCAAGCGCTATACCTATGCAGATTACCTCACCTGGCAGTTTGATGAGAGGGTGGAACTGATTCGTGGGCGTGTGTTTCGGATGTCACCTGCACCGAGTTCGGCACATCAATGGGTCTCAGGCGAATTGCATTTTCAAATTAAGCGCTATCTCCGAAGGCGCACTTGCAAAACTTATGCAGCTCCTTTCGATGTGCGCTTGCCTCTACCACCGGATCGACAAACTCCTGACAAAGTAGATACTGTCGTCCAACCTGATATCTGTGTGATCTGCGACCCCACCAAAATCGAAGCCCAAGGCTGTAATGGCGCCCCCGACTGGATCATCGAAATCCTCTCTCCTGGTACGGCTCACAAGGATCTCAATGAGAAGTTTGATCTCTATCAGCATGCAGGTGTGCGCGAGTACTGGATCGTTCGTCTCGACGAGCAGACAGTTACGCCTTTTTTGCTTGATGAAGCTGGAGTATATCAGATTCTTCGTGCCAAGCCTTTTGCGGCGCCCGAGTCTGTGCCTGTGGGCGTGCTGGCGGGGCTGGAGATTGAGCTGGGGGAGGTTTGGGCTTAGAGGATGGTGTCATCGCTTTGAATATCTGTGATTGAGAGTCTTTTGCGATCAAATGTTAGAACTAGTTGATCTACTAATCCCAATAATTCTAGTTGGAGGAAATCTGATTTTTCTACCCCATTTTTGACTTTATCCTTGATTCTCAATACAGCCTTTTTGAAAACCTTATCGAGCCGAAAGAGATCTGAATATGTGAGATAGTTGTTTTCATTTTTTCCAGCATTGGGAATGGTACTAACACTATACTGTATATCTCTATCTCTGTCTTTTAAGCTTCCCACGACATATGTAACGATTTCGTATGGTTCTGTCTGTTCAATAATTATTTGTTCAACAATCTTATGCTGAAGAATCCAATCCAGGGAATATTCTAGTTCTTCTCCTTTAACTTGATCGAAAATCTTGACTACCTTTGATCCATCTCGAAAGGTTAGGTAGGTGTCGAGATATTTGTGCCACCATATTACCCATTGATAGGTTCGATAATCTTGTTTTTCAAGCCGTTTTATCGTCTTTGCATAATCCTTATGTTCAAAATGTTCATGTTTCTTTGAGACATGAGTGAGGTTAAGAGAAGTTTTGATCAAATCTCTAATTTTTTCATCAATCTGTTGAAATAGAAAATATCGTTGACTTACCCTTCCTTGAAAAAAGTCCTCCTCATTCATCCTTCTCTTAAGATATCGCCAAATATCAAAATTCTGAAATCTTCGAATGCTATTTTGTATGCACCACATGTATTCGCCTAGATACAAAGGAACCTTTTTTGTGTAAAATTCTTTTCCTTGTAAACGTTCTCTCATGATATCTAAGAAGTCATAGTAATCGAAGTCTGCCTGACCATCAAAGGCTTTTTTCATTTTTCTGAAAAGTCTGTTATTCTCAATTGCGACAACAACTTTCCCATCTTGTTCTCCTCTTGAAATTCGCCCAAATCTCTGTACAAAGTTTTGGTAAAACTTACCAGGTTGCATAATGCAGTAATCTACATCATAGTTCACTCCAACTTCAGCTTTATTGGTAGCGATGATCAAATTGGCTGATTCGATTTTTGTTTTGTGATTTTCTCTTTTTGAAACATAACCTGTGCTTGGATAGATCGTATAAGCTGAAAATTCAGAAGCTAATTCTTCCTCCAATTCTTGAACCTTTCTGACTTGATCCAATATCACTAAGGCTTTCTGCTTCTTCAGAACAGTATGTAGTTCCGGGATTTTTTGAGTGACCAAAGATTGGATCTCTTCAGATGAAACAAATTCTACTTCCAGCGTTCCATGAATTTGACGAGTATTTTCTGGCTCAGAAACAATTTCCTCAATGATTTCTTCATATTCATATCCCTCACTCTCAAATATTTCTTTTAATCCCTTTTCTGGAGTGGCCGAAACAAATAGAAATCGGATTCCATAATAATTTTGTTCATTAGGGATGTCATGTTGTAAAAAAAACCTTCTCAGCTTTACCAAGGTCAAGATATTGGCGATCTGAGCTTCATCATACAAATGATATTCATCGAAAATGAGAAAATTGAATTTCTTGAAAAATACATCGAAGCGCGACATACTTGTATTCGTATTCCCTGCCCATTTGTGATAACCTCCATGCATAGCATAGTTGAGAATATCAGGATTGGTAATAACCAGGTCACTCGACTCCGTAATTTCGATGGCTTTTTTCCAGCGTTTCAGTCCTCGTAGATCATACTTATCTAATTCTGGCCCCGTTAACTGGCTAATGTTTAAATTTTCATATGTCTGTCGAAAACTTGCCGTCAATTCACTGATCAAAGCATTTGTAGGCAGCACAATGAGGCCACGAACCTTGTCGATGGAATGCTGGGCTGCTTGGAGGACAGGAAAAGGGAAAGCATAGCTTTTCCCAGTTCCTGTTGGTGCAGTGATGATGGTGAACTCTGGAAGAGAAAGGAAGTCGACTTTCATCCGTTTTTGAACTTCATGGAGTCGGCAAACCTTCCCTCCAATACGCTCTTCTTCCTCCGTCAGCTTGACATATTGAGGTCTAATGTGAATGGTGAAACTATCCATGAGCAAAGATGGGTTGAAAAATCTCTTGAACGTTTTTCAATGACAATTGCTTGATGAGATTGTAGTTTTCAAGGATATAAGAGAAGTTGACTTTTTTCTCTCTCACCAAAATCTTGGTAGCAAGGTCGAGATTGTCGAAAATTACTTTCAATGAAAAGGCATTTAGCCAGAATTCATCTTTCATTTTAGCGTTTAACTCCACTTCTTCGATTTGGACTAAACTCTCCAAAGCTCTACCCACTCTGACTACAGGAGGCAGAGACAATTTGGTTTTGGACAATAGGAGTGCTTGATAAGATGATCCGATTTTCATTCCTTGAACTTGCCTGTACGTTTTATAAGGAGATTTAGCGGCCTTTTGATATAAGGAACCTGATAGAGATGGAGGTGTTATTGCAAAAATTCCATCTGTATTAAATGAAGTGCCTTGAATATATGCTTCTGTACGATTACTCTTTTGCATAGGGCGAGCTACGGTACAGTAGAATCCGAACTCTCCTATTTCTTGGTACTCCGGTTTTTTCAGGTATCGGTAGTAGGATGGATTGGAAGTCAGGGCTTTGTTCAAGGCATAATTCAATGCCAAGTCGCCTAGAAAGTCCCCTGTAATTGAAGACGAAGTTGATCCACCAGATACTTCTGTGTAGTAGAACAGGTGATTGAGCAGTGTCAGCTTTAGAACTGTAGTCCTCATTATTTCTTGATAATTTTGATGTCCTTCAAGAAGGCATCGCAGTCAGCTGCAGCTTTCTTGTATAGCTTACTCATTCTCTCTTGATCCTGCCAAAGCGATTGAATCAACTTTGTCAACTCCTCTCCAGATTGGTAGTTTTCCCCATAGTGATCTTTCATAGAGGAGTTGATTGCTATTGATACTGATTCAAAAGAAACTTCTTGATCTTCCGACCAATTGGCTGATATGGTGTAACTGTTGACAGGCTGTTCAAAGGCAGAATATCCAATTCCTAAAATATGGTTTTTGACATTAGAGGGACTTGTTGTGGTACTTTGAGCGAAATATCTGGACTGATTCATCACACAAATCATCAAATGGATGAATAGCTCTGGGGTTACATTTTCGACTACCAGGAAGTGGGGTAGATATGTGCCGGGTTTGACGTATTGGACTTGGAAGAGCTTATCACTATTTTTTCCCGCTTTCTCATCCCACATTGTCCCAAACTCATTGACAGCATTATGTTGATAGGTTTCAGAAATGTAGCCAATATCTCTTAAGGAGTATGCCCAATCATAAATTACCCGTGATGGTAGGCTAGCAGAATCATTTGAAACGGTAACAGAATCTCCAAATAGAACAGAGTTGGGATTTGACAAAAAGTTTTTGTCGCTAATAGTGTTGTAACGAACACTTTTGTCTACTACGCCGAAATTTCTACAAATCCTTAAGCCAAGTAGTTTTTCTCTGCTTTTCATTTTTCTAGCAGGTACCTCAAGAACTTCTCTATTTTGGGATAATTTAAACGTAATAGTCTCATCTGGATAGTTACTTCTAACTATTGCATTACCAATAACCTCTCTGAGAACAGCGATCTTAATATTTCCCAATGTATTCTCTTTCAAAGAGGTCGCGAAATGGTGGTGTGGAATAATTTCAAATAGTTTTTCCATGATTCTTATAAACTTTGAATGATTTCTAAGTACTGAGAAGCGTATTTTTGTGCTTTTGAGGACAATATGGATTTTATGTTGGCCTCGTTAATTTCCATTCCTTCGGCTTCGAGGTCTTGCTTTAATTTTTTTGCATAATTCAATCGAATCTTCTCCTTACTCTTTTGGTGGTGTTCTTCAGATTTTATTGCAAACAGGTAAGCAAATGAGTAGATGAATTCTTTTTCAATGTTTTTTGGAGGAAGTTGTCCATTCCAGATTCCGATGAATAGTTTGTGGTATATAGCAGAAGCAAATGCTTCTATTGCATCAGAATTTGTGACGGTTAATTTCCTATTGATTTCACCACAAATAATCTGAATGATAAAATCAGGATCTTTCCCCTGCTTAACATATCTCCGCAAGATGTCAGTTGAAGATCTTATTAACCAAGTTTGATTAGCCCCTGAGCTATTTCGCGTTATAGGCTTTTCACCACGAGTGGCATCCATTAGTTCAACGGCTAGATCGGCAAGTTCTTCTATTGCAGTCATATTAGTAAAGTGTTTATTTTTGTACTTGGAATAAAAGCTGTAAAGTCCATTAGAAACCTTTTTCTTTTCTTTGTCCTTCAAATGGTAATACAATTTGAAGTAAACCATTCTGCTCCCTGCTATCTTCAATAAGTTGCCTTCGATTCTTTTTGGGCCAAATGTCAGTGCTAAGTTCATTTCATCTAGAACAGAGTCTATATCCCCAACTCTCACAGTATTCCAACCAAGTGCTTTTAAGAATTTTGGAGCATTCTCAAAATGAAAGATCGCTTTATGTGGAGTGTATGGTGTCATGATCCCTGCGATATAGGATCGGAGGCCAAGGAGCTTACACATTCTTAAGCATTTTCGAACCAGAAAAAATATGGCCTTTATATTTGGCTGTATCTTAATAATTTCAAGTTTAAAGAGGTTGAATTGAAATTTTGAATTTTTGTCAAATTCAATCACTCCATCTTTTAGTACCTTAATTTCATTCTTCTCTTTCAAGCAACTTTTAATTATGTCTCGATCTACACCTAGGCTTACTTCGAAGAAATCAAAGTATGCTGCATAAATATTGTATGGATTTTCTCCTCTTTTGGGAATTGTAGTCGGATAATACTTTCTTCTAATCCGATTTTCCTCAGCAAAGATGCTCGTTATTCCATTAGCATCTTTCGTATTATTCAAAGTTGTAACAGTGCGATTGCTGAATCCAGTTGCTTTCAAGCCAAAAGCAATTCCATCATTATAATTCATATCTTGATTCCCTCCTGTGTAAACACACATCTCTTTCTTGATAGGGATAGAGGGAGAATAATTATCCAAGAAGGTTAAATCCTCCTTACCACAGCAATAGAAGTACCGATCTAAAATTATTTTTTGAGCACTTATTGGATCAGTCTTAGGTTGAAATTGATCAATGATTTCAATTTCGAGATTTGAGATTTCTTTCTTTATATCAAGGGTATTCTGAAGTGTTAAATACGCTTTTATGAAGCATAAGATTAGCTTAGAATTTTTGGTAACATCCCCTTTCCTCTGGAAGATTTCAGTTAAGAAATCAAGAATTTCAGTGGTATTAGCTATTTCGTTATCACTAAATTGAATTGTAAATCCAAACTCCTTATTACTTATCTTCCAATCTAAAAAATCTGCCTCCCATTTTCTTACAGACTTACTCAACCATTGAATTCTATACAAATTGAATAACCTTTGGAAATATTCCTCTTCTGTTTCTAAAGATTCAGCATATTCCAGATAGATTCGATCATCTTTGACCTTTATTTCGATAGGTGCATCACATGAAATAATGAGGGAATTAAGAAAGGCCTTGAAAACTTCAAAATTATAAATCTTACTGGCATTATTCGTTGGGAGCTTTAGTAAGTCATTTTGTTTCTCAACTACTATTTCTCTTAATATTTCTTGAGTAAATGGGATCGATCCAATGAAATTGAATTCACATTTTTGAGGAGAAATCAATGTTTGAGTTAGATAATCAATATTATCCTGACTCCCTTTTATTGCCGCGTCTTTAATCCCCTCAAACTCCTCCTCAGTAACATCCTCTCCCCAAAAAATGAAACCCTCTCTGGTAGCAAAAAGTACCTTCTTCCCACTGCGATCCAGCTCCTTACGAGTGATCTGTAAAAGATTCTGGCTGAGAAGGGTATAAGGATTCTGGCGAACCTTCACATAGGAAATAGGCAAATCCGCTATTTTGGTAATCTTTGACAAGCTCTTCTGAACTGCTTGATACAAGTTCTCGATACTTTCAAGCTGTTCATTTTGAATGGATGCTAAGCCATCTGCCAAATGACACAACTCTCTTTGGGTATCCCTGATTTCACTTTTTGAAGGGGTAGTGATTGGATAATCTTCAGCAGCGACATTGGTACGATTTTCAGTAGCTAGTGCCAGATAGTAGATGGTACTCTTGTGTAACTCAAATTCTGGGAAAAACCTATTCACTTCCCATACATGAATACAAGTATCCAGTTTTCTGACAGCTACCTCCAATTCAGACATTTCTTTGGTCTGTTTGGTACCTAGCAATTTATTAGCATCATGAAAGGTGAATCCCAACATTAATATTCTCAGATACAACTCAGTATCTGCATGTTCAATTCGATTATTGACTAGAAGATATTGCTCATATACAAACAAGGCAGGGATCAATCCATTGAGAATATGGATATGGTAGGGCATATCATAGTAGTCTCTCTTGACTTCTCCATCTACGATGAACAGTCCCTTGGCTGCGAGTGTAGCATCGCTGGCGATCATCGTTCCGAGCACCGTGTCAAAGTACTCTTGGACAACAGATTGGAATAGGGGTGTGGTGAAGTATCTTCCGATAAGTGTGTATTTCATGAGAATCTGTTTATGAATGAATGATGCGCGTACTCCCAAAGCCCATTGCATTTGCTACTCCGAATCCAGAAAGCATTCCGAATCTGATTAATTCTTTTGGGGCAGTTAGTTCAAAATCAAATAAATAGCCACGAATCTTGGTTTCATCTGGACGATGGGCTTTGATTTTAATCAATCTTGATTTGGGTTTTTCCCTTAGAAGCAAAAATTTTCTGGGGCTACTTACATCAATCTTTGAGACAAGATTGTGGATAAGAGCTGAGGAGTATTTGTTTAGTAGATTTTGAAAGAAAACCTCTTCAAATTTATCATCTAGCGGACTTAAATATTGTGCTTGTTTTTCACCTATATCAAGGTTTGGTTGTCTACTAACGACCATAGGACCTGTTGTTTTTAGTCTTACTGGACCATTAGGAATTACAAGAGGAAGGACTTTTAGAGACTTAACTTGTAAGCGAACTTGAGTAATTTGGTCTCCCAATTCAAAGCATTGTTGGTGAAACAATCCCATAACCAAAGACTCAGCAGCTTTATCAACAAAAAAAGAGATGACAAAGGAGATTTCTGGACTAAGAAGTTTGACTCGATCTCCAATAATCTCGTATTTTCGAAAGTGGATATCGGAAAATGTGAATAGTTTGAATCTTTTTCCATTCAAGATATACCCTTGTGTGTGAAGAAACTCTGCAAATGGGCTATCTGCTCTTTCGATTTGCTTGTAAATCCATGAACTCAGTTCGTACTTGTAGGACAATGGAAGAAGCCTTTGATCTCCTTTGACTTGAAAAATGATTTTAAATCTCATGTGCGATTATTTTTTATAGGTGATATTTCTTTGTTTGGGCAAAGCTAGAGGGGTATCGTCCAGTTTTTTAAGACGGAAATATTTTTTTATGCCAAGGAATAAAAATCAGCGAAGGCGGATCACTCAGATTGATGAAAGATTGAACCGATGGAAAGGGCAAGGAGCCTTTGTTCCTACCGAAGAATTGATGGAATTGTGTGATGTCAGCAAAAGCACACTCAAGGCCGACATTAGATTTATGCGAGAGGAATATGATGCCCCAATTCTTCACGATAAAAAGAGGAATGGATATCATTACACCAGTCAGTTTCAAATTCCAGTTGATCTTGCGTTGACTCAGGAAGATTTTTCTGCGCTTGAGTTGGCCGCAAACACATTGACTCAATTCAAACATCTTAGGGTCTTTGAGGCATTCAATAATCTCTTTTTTAAAATTACCCATACTGTCAATCACCTTATTCAAGAGAATCAGAACAGTCATATTCATTTTGAAAAAGTTCCTTTCTATAAAGGAACAGAACATATTGATTCTTGTCTGAAAGCAATTGAGTATCAAAGAATTATTCGATTTCTTTATCACTCTCCTCATTCCAAGACCCCAATCCTTCATGTAGTACATCCTTATGAATTGAAAGAACATACAAATCGCTGGTATTTGGTTGCCTGGATGCCGGAATATCAATCTTACACTCCATTTGCTCTTGATAGGATTTTGTCTGATGAAGTTAAAATCATGGAGAGGGAGTTTGGGAGAGATCAATCTTTCAACATTGAGACTTATTTTGAATTTGCCATTGGTATGACAGTTTATCACGATCAACCAATTGAAGATGTGATTTTGGAATTTCAGCCTAAACAAGCTCAGTTTTTCAAGTCTAAACCGTTTCATAATTATGATATCATTGAAGAGACAAATGATAAATTGATTGTTCGTTTGAGATTGATTATTCATCAAGAAAAGCGCAACTATGAATTGGTTAGAAAAATTGTTAGCATGGGAGATGGAGTGAAAGTGATCCAGCCTCAAGTATTAATTGATCAAGTCAAAGGTTATCTTCATGCTGCTCTAAACCAATATTAATCTAATCCAAAGGCCGGATCTGCCTTCTCAAATTGATGATACATCCAGGAACTGAGTTCATACTTATAAGATAGGGGCAAAAGGCGTCGGGAGCCCTGAACACGAAAGCTTATTCGGAATCTCATGTTTAACAAATTGTTGTCAGGAATGTCGATAACTTCCTGGAAAAAACCTATCGAAATTCAAATAATTTTCGCTTGTGAAGCAAATGAAAGGAACAGAAGACAGGAGTAACAGGATTTACAAGATTGGTGTTTAACAAGAGTGAAACACATCCCGGCCCCTTTTCTGCGGCAGATCTTCTTGTTAATCCTGAAAATCATGTAAATCCTGTCTCAACCCATCAGCCCAACAAATCCCGCATCACCTGCCCATGCACATCGGTCAAGCGATACCGTCGACCCTGATGCCGAAAGGTCAAGCGCTCATGATCCAGCCCCAATGTGTGCAGAGCAGTCGCCATGAGATCATGTACATGCACAGGGTCCTGCACAATGTTGTACCCAAACGCATCCGTTTTGCCATAATTCAGGCCAGGCTTGACCCCGCCCCCTGCCATCCAGACCGAAAAGCAGCGGGGATGGTGATCCCGACCATAGTCATCCTTACTGGCTCCACCTTGGGAGAAGGCTGTCCGGCCAAATTCTCCTCCCCAGATCACAAGGGTGTCTTCCAGTAGTCCTCGTTGTTTGAGGTCTTTGATCAGAGCAGCAGATGCCTGATCCGTCTGTTTGGACGTTGCCCGGATGCGGGAAGGCAGATTGCTATGGTGGTCCCACCCCATGTGATAAAGCTGAATGAACTTTACCCCTTCTTCAGCCAATCGGCGGGCCCGCAAACAATTTGAGGCATAAGAACCTGGAATATGAACATCCTCCCCGTACATGTCCAGGATATAGGAAGGCTCATCAGAGAGATCAGTGACATCTGGGACCGAACGTTGCATTCGATATGCCATCTCGTATTGCTCGATCTGTGCAAGGACATGCGGGTCTCCACTCGCCTCGTGGTCCAGCCGATTGACCGCAGAAATAAAATCGAGTGCCTCCCGTCTCCCAGAGCGATCGATCCCAGCGGGATTGTTGAGGTAGGGGACAGGATCTTTGCCAGAGCGAAACTGTACCCCCTGATGATGAGAGGGAAGAAAACCATTGCTCCACAAATTGGAACTCAAGGTCGTTTGTACCCGACTGTGCCTGGAAAGCAACACAACGAAGGCTGGCAAATTGTCGTTCTCCCTGCCCAGGCCATAGCTGATCCAGGACCCAAAACATGGGCGACCAGCCTGTTCCGATCCGGTCTGCATGAAGGTGATGCCAGGATCGTGATTGATGGCATTGGTATTGACCGTATGTACAAAACAGAGATCGTCCACAATTCCAGCGGTATGGGGCATCAGTTCACTCATCCAGGCCCCACTTTCCCCGTATTGCTGGAAGGAAAACATTGAGCCTGTCAAAGGGAATTTTCCTTGAAAAGCCGTCATTCCGGAGATGCGTTGCTTGCCTACCACAGATTCCGGGATCTCTTCTCCATGACGTTCATTGAGCAGCGGTTTGTATTGAAACAAATCCATTTGTGAGGGTCCACCTGCCTGAAACAAATAAATGACCCGTTTGGCAGTTGAAGCGAAATGTGGCTTCCCAATTCCTCCTTCCCCCAACAAGGAGGAAGGTCCACCAGCAAAAGCTGATAATGGATTCGAGAGATAGGCCAGGGCAGCAGCTCCGAGGCCCATTCCGCTTTTGGAGAGGAAAGACCTGCGGTTGATCCGTTGGAGGTGTGCCTGAATGGCGTCAGAATGCTTCATTGTTTCATATAACTTTTGGTCGTATTCAGGAGCGAATGCGCCACAACTGCATAGCTGGCTAGCTCCGCCGATCTCAGGTCTGGGTCCACGCTGTATTGTCCTACATCAAGATAAGCTTCTGCTTCTGCTGGATGTTTCGTAAAACGCTGATACTCGGTTTGAAATAATTCCTGCATCAACGCAAGTTCTGTCTGTTGGGGAGAATGACTGCTAAGGGTTCGGAAAAGATAGCGGAGCCGATCTTCAGTTGTCTTGCCCCCTTGTTGGAGAACGCGTTCTGCCAGGGCACGAGCTGCTTCCGGGAATTGAGGATAATTGAGCAACATCAGTGCTTGTAGCGGGCTACTGGTAATGGTTCGTTGAACTGAGCAAACTGCACGATCCGAAATGTCAAAAGTCGTCATATAGGGATGCGGGGTGTTGCGCTTCCAGTAGATATACAAACTTCTTTTGTACAGATCTTCTCCCGTATCCTGTACATAGACCGTGAAGGCTTGGAAGGCCTGATCTTCCCATAGTCTATCCGGCTGATAGGGCTTGATGCTCTTTCCGCCGGGCGTACGCACCATCAAGCCAGCTGTAGCCAGTGCCTGATCCCGCAGCATCTCAGCAGGCAGTCGGTATCGAGGGGCTCTTGCAAACAATTTGTTGTCTGGATCCAGTTCCTGGTGTAGAGCTGTTATCCCTGAGGATTGTTGATAGGTGGCTGACATCATGATCAGCTTCAACAAGGCTTTGAGATCCCAACCCGATTCAAGCAATTCCACGGCCAGCCAATCCAGTAAAGCAGGATGTGTCGGCAATTCCCCCTGACTCCCAAAATCATCCGGGGTCCGAACGAGCCCTTCACCAAAGCACAGTTGCCAGAGGCGATTGACCGCAATTCGAGCTGTGAGGGGATGCCTTGGATGACTGAGCCATCTTGACAATCCAAATCTATTGTTGGGCAAATGAGCAGGATATCCTCCCAAAATGGACGGAACGGCATGACTGACTTCTTCGCCGGGATCGTCATATCTTCCTCGATTCAGAACAAAAGTCGGCCGAAGAGGCGCTTGATCTCCCAGGATCATCGTCTCAGGAATGTCAGTCAAAAGCTGATTTTCAGCTTCTCTTAATTCATAGAGTTTTTGATAGGCTGGATGATTGGCTTGAAAAATATGTGTGAGAAACAACGGATAAAGGGAATTGCTTTGTTCTTCGGTCAGAGAAGTTGAATCAAACAAGCTCTGCAAAGCCTTTTTGCCACTCAATTCAGCCACTTCGACAGGATGCAAGAGGCGATTGTAAATCTTCAAGTCATCCAATTTGGCCTCTGGTATACTGGGGTCATTGAGTCTGGCACCCAATCTGAATCCTACATAGGGCATGAACACCATTGGATTATCAGGGTCATGCACGATGGATTTGAACAAACTATTGTGCGTAATTCGGGACGGAAGAACATTTCCATTCAAGTACATTGTCAGGCCTTCAGCGGTACTTGACCCATCATAAGTGAGGGTCAAGTGTACCCATTCTCCTACCGGAACCGATTCCTCCGAAACAATCTGGATGGCATTGTGTGGAAAGACGTGGGCAAGTTGGAATACCAGCTTTCCATCTTTGATCCTGCATTCATAGCCACGATAGCCATGCCATTTGTGATCGCAATTGGTGAAGACCGAGGCATTGTCATAGGTATGTGGAAGCTGTACCCAAAGACCGACTGAAAAAGGATCATTCCGATCAAAGGTGGCAATCTCTGTCCCAAGTCGAACAGAGAGGTGTTCATCCAGTTGAAGGGCCTTTCCATATTTTCCGATAACCAGTTGATGTTCAGGCTTCCATCTGATCAATGAAGCTGGGGTAGAAGGCGTTGCAAGATTTGGTAGAATATTTTTTTGTCTGCTATCAAAGGGAATATGGGCTAGGAGGCCTTGCTTCATCCAGGAATCGGCCTTGATGGAAGGTTTGTCAGAGCGAATCCACTCTTCATATGCTTTTTCTGATTTGGCCTCGGTCTGTTGAACTACTATTTTTTGCTCTTCAATTGCGCGTTGAATGCTCAGAATTTGATGATCTACCTCATCATCTGTGAGCAGCATTGTAGGGCCAGACTCATAGCCAAATGGGGGTCTTCCACTTTCATGGGTGCTGTTGAAGAAAGCACTTAGCTGATAGAACTCCTTCTGGCTGATGGGGTCATATTTGTGATCATGGCAACGTGCACACTCCATGGTGATTCCCATAAACGCCTTGGCAGTGGTTTGCACACGATCTGCGACATACTCGACCCGGTATTCTTCAGGAACCACCCCTCCTTCACCGTTTTGGCGATGCAGTCGATGAAAGCCCGTTGCGAGTTGCTGTTCTTTGGCAGCCTTGGGAATCAGGTCCCCGGCAATCTGCCAGATAAGAAACTGATCATAGGGCATATTGTCATTGAAGGCATTGATCACCCAATCGCGCCATTGCCAAACTTCCCGATGGGTATCATCGAGATAGCCATGGGTGTCGGCATATCGGGCTACATCCATCCAGTCGGCAGCCATGCGTTCCCCATAATGAGGAGACATCAGAAGACGATCCAGGGCAGCCTCATAGGCAGTGTCAGAATTGTCTTCCAGAAAAGCATCTAATTCTTCCAAAGTGGGAGGCAGGCCAGTGAGATCAAAACTGACTCTTCTGAGAAGACTTGCCTTGTCGGTTGGATCTGAAGGCGTAAGACCTCGATCCTCTATTTGTTGGAGAATGAAATAATCGATGGGATTCCTGGTCCATGATGGTTGGGAGATCCGTGGGAGAGGGGCCTTTTCGGGAGAAACAAAGGACCAGTGTTCCTTCCATTCTGCTCCTTGATCAATCCATTTTTTGAGTAAAGCAATCTCATATGGACTGATCGATAACTTGGAGGAGGCAGGGGGCATCCGCTCATCTGAATCTTCTGCAATGAGCCTGTGATACAACTCGCTTTTGCTGGCATTTCCTGCTACAATGGCTCGGGATCTTGTACTTTCTGTCAGCTTGGCAAAGGCTCCTTCTTCTGTGTCGAGTCGGAAATCCGCCTCTCTGGCTTCTGCATCCGGCCCATGGCAAGTGTAGCATCTGTCTGACAGAATGGGTTTGATATGGAAGTTGTAGTCTACAGTTTCGGGTAGAGGGAGATCTTCCAGAACGGCATTGTCAGAGTCTCCCCCCGTTACGATCAACCACAGAATCAGCAACAGACCTGAAGCAAAAAGGAGGATGAATGTCTTTCTCATAAGCCAGCAGTGTAGTAGTAGCCCAAATATAATGATTTTGGGCTGCAAATAAATTCTTGGATGAGGCTTGCATCCCCATCAAGAATCAGACGCTTGTGATTGAGAAGAGGAAACAGAAGGTAAGTATTTGGACACATTTATTTGTGAGGGATATAGTGGGCATAGAGGAAATAAGGGAAAAAATCTTTCCAATCAAGCCCTTATTTCCCTTAAACCCTAAATCAACCCTATATTGTCCATCGCCTACCTTATTCTGTCTTTACTTCACTAATTTCTGACTATGAATCAAACCGCTATGCGTGCGGACGGTAAATAGGTACAAACCTGAAGCTAAATGAGTTGTGGAAATTACCTCATGAAAAGAATCTCTCCTTGAGACAGAATATAGCTCTTGCCCATTGATATTGAATAGGCTAAGATGGAGTCGATGCCCATGCGGATTCTGTAAAGAAAGCACCAATTCGTGCTGAAATGGATTTGGGGAGAGGCCGATCTCTACCCCTGACTCTGAAAGATTACCAATGGCAAGCGGCTCATTCGAAGCTGCTGGTGTGGGAGTCATGCTTTGCCAACTACCAGTCCCATTGGGTGTGCGGCCATAAGAGATATCCGCGATTTGTTCATCAAATGCGATTTGGTCAATGATCCCAAAATTGGTCGAATCAGTATCGTAAAGCCCAAGGGTTTCTCCCCCTGAACTGAGCTTGAAGTTCGCATGTAAGGGACCTTGGGAACCATCCTCATCCGCCCAAAGCAGAAGATATTGATCTGCCTGAATCCATAGATCGGGCATTTGCCATTTGTTGGGGCGATCGGGCTTGTCGGACAGGTATTTGTCTCCTAAATAGATAGCGGCAGATCCATAATTGTAGAGTTCGATCCAGTCATCAAATTCACCTGAGCTATCTGCCAGGGTCGCTTGATTGTTGGCCATGAATTAATTGATGGCGAGAGAAATATTGGAGCGACCTACGAAAAGCTTTCTCATCCCACAGCGCGGAAGCAGGGATTCCTGGCCCTGATCATCTGTAGCCTTGATGAAATAGTGAAGGATTCCTGCTTGATTCAATGAGGAAATGATGACGCCATATAGGCCATCCCCAGCCTGACCGTCGAGATTCATGCCATCATCTTTCATAGACACACAAGTGACTGAATTCGGATCTGTGGTGTAATAACAAAACTCCACCGCGTTCACCGAATTGTCATCTTGGATACTGACCTGTACTTCTATGTTTTCCTGATTGTCAGGACGATTATGCTGAATGTTGTAGATGATCGGGGGAATGTCATTCAGACTCAGTTGATTCAGAACAGCATTTCTGCGAGCAGTAATGAAGGGTTTCAGGCCTGCATCTGTGTGATTATAGGGCAATGCCATCTCAAAAGACTGCTGAAAATCCGTCGTGCTAAAGCCATAGTCGATGGGATAAAAGCTATCCAGAGCAATGAGGGAATCAAGAGAATTCTTGAAATGATCCAGTCTCGGGAAAAGACTGGTGGATTGATAGTGAGAAGAAATGATCTCATTGAGGTAAAAGGAATATCGATCCTTGTATTCTTGAACCTGCATCAGCCGATCATATATGGGCCGAGCTTCACTTCCCGGACTCCAGGAGTAAATATTGCGCGTACTCCAGTCGATATTGAACCAATCGATCCCCAACGTATTGTCCAGATCATAGGGGATGTACTCAAATTGTCCGCTTTCGAGATTGTGGTAGAGATAGAAGTTGTTTTTGTTGAAAATGGGACCGTCCCAGTTTCCTGTCAGGATATCCAGGGCAATGGATTTGAGGTAATTGTCCACATGAAAGATCTGCTCCAGTTCGCAGGGAAGATCATTCAGGGCTGTATTGTTGAGAATATCAATGAAGTGAGCGAGATCTGAATAATCATCCTCAGCTGTATTGGTTTTCAAAGCATAGGTTCTGCGATCTCCTTGCATTCCCTTGTATAGATTTGGATTTGATCCCAGATAATTCAGATCGGCAGGCCACAAACATTTATACAAGTTCCCACCATTGTTCCCAAAGCGCTTCTTCACAAACTCCTCATCGATATGCTCTACATTGAGATACACCCCGCGAAAGGCATTGTTGATGTAGAACTTGACATGATTGCTTCTTGCTGCAGGAACAGCAATATCTCTCGCCAAATCCCAACATACTTTGGCTCGTGAAACAGATGGATCATTGTGCTCACCGTTAAGATTGAGCTTTTCCACTCCCTGATAGTTCCTTCCAGACTCGAATGTATTGAAGGACACTTTGAAGGATTTTTTTGCCGACGAACGGGAGGTATTTCCGCGAAGTCGAAAGCCCACATCCTCGACTGTATCCCGCATCGTTCCATTGTCAAAGATGAACATCGCCCGAACATGATGATTGCTGGAGAGATTGGCCGGATCGAGCATCCAGTCCAAACTGTCTACAGGCAAAAAAATATCTATACGAGGAATGACATCCTCCCGAAAGAGCTCTCCATCTGCTGGGTGGATCACTTGGGCATATATGGTAGAACAAAAGGGAAGAATTAGACAAAAACAGGTGAGGCTTGTAAATAATCCTTTCATCGGCATGTATTTCTCCAATACAAGGATAAGGTAAGGAAAAATGTCGGAGTCGGAAAGGAATCGGCAATCTATGCTATTCGATCAACGAAATCTGCAAAGGTAACAATCGAGCTTTGTCCGAATGTTTCAAGAACAAGTAGCTCCGAATACAAAATCGCAAAGACAGAGAGCGCCAGAACATGATCGTTTATTCTTTATGCTTTGCTGCCTTTGCATGAGATCGTTCAAAGATAGTAAGAAAAGGGACACATTTATTTGTGAGTGATATAATGGGAATAGGGGAAATCAGGGAGAAATCTTTTCAATCAAGCCAGTAGATTCCCTATTTCCCTTATACCCAAAATCAACCCTAATATTGTCCATCTACTTATTTGGGCCTTTTACTTTCCAAATACTCCTTTCTTATGCTCCTCTGTCAATCCTTGATCCTTTAGCCAGGAAGCAAAATCTGTATGCTTTCCTACGACAGCATGATGGAGCAGGGTAAATCCATGCGGGCCGGGAGCATGAAGAAATTGAGGATAAGATTGAATCATGCTTTTAACAAATTCTGTATGACCGAGGAAAGTCAAACTGAAGATGTCCCATCGAGCACCTCGACTGATGAGCAAGTCTGCGATGTCTTTGCGGCCCATATGCGAGGCCCCGCCCAATGCTGTCTCAAAGTCGCCTTTTTTGAACTGATTGGTGCAATTGATCAGGAGAGGGCTTTTGTCGAGGATTTCACGCGTTTGATCTACATCTCTATGAGCAGCCAACACCAATTCATAGATCTGATCTTTGTCGAATATTTCTTCTTCAGAATGCTGGGCAAAACCCCTTGCTCCCATAAGCCCTGCAGTGGTAGCAAGGAGACCATGTTTAAGGAAAGTTGTTCGTTTCATCGGCTCGAGTTTTTCCTCCAAGTTGGGAGAAAAATGAGTCAATTCAAGTCAGTTCGGTCGATTTTTCGTGGATGGGCACCTATTTGTCGTGAAAGGCCATCTCCTTGATTAGGTGGGCAAAAGATCGACTGACCTTGATCCTTTCTCCTGAGCGAAGAAGGAGAAAATCAGTGCGTTTGTCCCGTTCATGTCCCACCACTGCCTGCTTGTTGACAAGATATTTTCGGTGGACTCGAATGAAGTCAGGGGCCAGTTGCTGTGCCAGATTTTCCATGGTTTCTCGCATCATCATGACTTTCTCTTCGCTGTGAAGCCGCAAATAGTGATCATCTACTTCAATCCACTCAATGCGATTGGCTGGAATGGTAAGTCGCTTTTTGCCGAGGCTGGCAGTGAGCATTTGGGGAGTAGTTTGAGATAGAGCAGGGGAGGGGCGCTGAAACCAGACATAAACCATAGTCAGGGTCAACATGATGAGATGCCACAAGGCTTCCCTACCCAGATAACTTCTCAAGTATTCTCCACTTAGGATGGTATCATAAAATCCCAATACATACATGCCCACATTAGAATAGAGGAAAAACACTGTCATGGTCATCCCAACCAGAACTACACCCCCCATCCAATAGGAGGTAGGTCGGAACTGGAGCCACTTTTTTGAAGCGATCAAAATCAGTGGAATCATTGGCAAAAACAACAGCAGTGAATTGCTCAGATACAAGACGGATCGAAAAGGCCGATATGAATCATGCATGCCATATCGGATGATGTTTTGGACCATGGAGATGGCGAACACAATGGATAGAAAGCCACAAATCAGCAGAAAGAATTTGCGTTCTGACAATCCTTTGATGGTGATAGAGGAGGAATGGGACATAAAGCAACATGCAAGTTAGATGGCCAATTCCAATCAACGGATGTTTGGACTGAATGCCAAATGTGAGGCTGAAAATCGCAAGAAGGGAAGGAATCTTCCTGCGATGCAACAAAATTACCAGATTTTGACGCAAAATTCTGGTCCATCTCTCCTGGATTTCTCGAACTAGAAGATGATCATCAACAGATTCAGCTTATTGATTCACCCAAAAGAATGATGAACACATGAAACAGGGAAAAGCGAAAGCTTTACAGAATCATTCTCGCAGCAAGGCCATCGGCCATCTGCTGCGGGATGATGTTGAGGAAGGAACCGGAGGGCTGACGATGGCCCCACCTGTCCTTCAATTGAAGGCAAACACAGCATTCCGGTCTTCTATTCAGAGAAGAAGGAAACCAAAGAAATTTTTGACCTCCAAATGGAAACCTGCTAAGATCAAATTGATCCAAAAACAACTGAAAAGGTTAGATGCATTCTCTGGAAAAGAAACAGGGGTACTGGATTCTCAAACCACAATTGCATTAGATGGTCTCTATCACCCCAATCCTCTCAGATGGAGATATTGTCCGGAGAGACATGTCATCCGATTCCTAAAAAAGCAGTTTGACGAAATTCACAGTCCAAGAAAAACCACCCAGACAGATACACTAAGAGCATTGAAAGAGTATTTGGACAGATGTTCACGGAAGATCAGGAGAATGAGTCTCTCAGCGAAGAAAGTAGCCCGGGCTTACAACAACGCTCATAAAAAGCATAAACGTGTAATTTCCAGCTATAATGCCAATCTTCAGAACAGCATGGCCATAGAATTAGCTATTGCAAATATGTTGACATCTGGTTGGATAGCTGGCTTAAGTTCTGCTGCACAAGTTAGATGGGATAATTGGGCAGACATGATTAATCCTTCAGAAGATATAATTCAGGCTGGCCTAGGTAGATACAATCCAAAGCCCATCCAAATTCCACTATCTGGAGATGATCCCTTAGAAAAGTTCTTGAAATTACATATTCGACTTGGTGAATTTGAAACCGAGATCGATGCCTATTATGAAAAAAAGGAAATAGCGTTTAGCAGCTATTCTCCAAAGGATTGGGACAATTTTAATGAGGATTTGTTTAAAGGCAATTTAAAAATCAGGTACCAAAAAATTGCACAAAATATGGATTCTAGCATTCCAGGAGAGGATCACATGCAGAAAGTATTTGAACGGACCATGATGGCTTACTGGATTCCCAAACTGGATGTAGTAAGAACGGCATTTGATTCAGAGGCTAAAGACAAAAAATCAAAAAAAGCACTTAAAGATAAAAGCAAAAAAGTTAGCTGGTACCGGCCTCTGACTGTGGAATTAATTGAAGAACTTGACAAAATGGGGATTCTTAAAGAAGCCAAAGCCAATAAGATGATTCTATTGGCCAAGGTAATTTCAACGCATGGTCGTGAAGTCAGGAAACTCATTTCCTGGGCCCGGAATAACCAAAGACAAGAGTCATTTTTGAAAACGAGAAAGCCCAAAAACTAGTCAACGAATGTCAATCGTATATCCATAGTCAGAGTTCTGCTGTTAGCCCCTTTTTGCAGATGGTCTTTCCCCAAACTCCTTCTGATACAACTTGGCAAAATAGGAAGCATCCTTAAACCCCACTTCAAATGCCACTTGATTGACAGATAGTTCCGTCTCATGAAGAAGAGCTTGGGCCTTCTTGAGTCGCGCCTGTCTGATCAGACTGGCAGGCTTATCAATCTCCAATTGCTTGAGTCGCCGACCCAGTTGAGAACGGCTGAGACCCATCTCTGCTGCCAGTTGCTCCACACCAAAGCTGGATTGGTTCAATCGTTCTTCTATGATTTGACTCAATCTGGCCACAAAATCTGATTGCGCCTCATCCAAAGAAGGAATCGACCCAAGCAAATGGCTTTGAACCACATGCGCTTGCAATTCCTGTCGCTGCTTGAGCAATTGTTCAATCCGAATCAACAATTCTTCTTTGCGAAAGGGCTTGCTGATATAGGCATCTGCGCCAGCCTGAAGGCCATCTTCCCGCTCAAGCTGAGTGGCTTTTGCAGTCAGGAGAATGACAGGAATATCTTTGGTTGCAGAATGAGATTTCAAACTTTGGCACAGGCTGATCCCATCCAGTTTGGGCAACATGATATCACTGACTATGAGGTGAGGACGGCTGGAAATGGCGATCTGTTTGCCTTCCTCCCCATCTTTGGCCATCCAGATCTGATATTGGGATTTCAACAGATCTCTGATCAGTTGTATCAAATCAGGATTGTCTTCAATCAGCAAAATGCTGGG
Source organism: Bacteroidota bacterium (assembly GCA_039029315.1). Classification (GTDB taxonomy): domain Bacteria; phylum Bacteroidota; class Bacteroidia; order J057; family J057; genus JBCCCJ01. The sequence continues at coordinate 25,755 of JBCCGK010000022.1, forward strand.
GAGCTGTGAAGGCTGATCATTTGCTGAAGGAAAGACATAAGATGATACAGGTTCCAAAGCCGCTGATCCAAGAGAAAATCCTTCACCAAAGACAGGATTTGAGACGATCACCGCTGATCGATGGATGGGAAGGGTCAAATGAAAACTGCTTCCCTTTCCCACTTGGCTTTGAACGTTTATGCTGCCCCCCATCAACTCAAGCAACTGTTTCACCAATGCGAGGCCCAATCCGCTGCCTTCGGTATGAGGATCGGTATCAGATTCAATCCGATAAAATCGGTCAAAAATATGGGGCAAATGTTCCGTAGCAATGCCAGGTCCACTGTCTTGAATGGAGAGGTGAAGAGAATCTTGATCTTGCGCAATTGTCATCAGAATCTGTCCGCCTTTTGGAGTGAATTTGAGGGCATTCATCAGAAGATTGGTCAGGACAGCCTCTATTTTTTCGGAGTCAATATCCATCATCAAATGTTTGGCCTCTATCTCCATGCGAAAAGATCGTTCCCGCTGTTTTGCCAAATATTGAAATGGCTCCACCAATTGATTGAGGTAGTCAATCATATCCGTTTGCACCCAGTTCAAGCGCGGATTGCCACCCTCTAATTTGGCAAGTTCGAGCATTTGATTGATCAAATGGAGGAGTTTTTGACTATTGCGAAGAATCTGCGCTTGAGCAGGGCCCTTGACTTGTTCTGCCAGTCCGATGATGACTGTCAATGGCGTTCGGAGTTCATGCGTAATATTGGTGAAAAAACTGCTTTTCACCTGGTCCAGTTCCTGTAAATGGTGAGTTTGCTGTTCCTGAAGCAGAAGTTGCTGCTCCAGTTTTGTGGCTTCTCGTTCAGCCAATTTTCTTTTCTCCCCCAATCCCAAAGAAAAAAACCAGATCTGACACAAGATTCCCAGATTGCTGGATACATTGCTCAAATCCCACAACCCCATCACATAATTGGGCATATAAGAAACCACCATTGTGATGACCACAGAACCTATCAGGATCAGAGTACCGATGACGATATATCTTCCCAAAGCAATGGGCGTTCTGAGTAGCAGAAACAAAAAATAAAAGGAAACACCAAAAAAGGCATAGCGGAAGCCAGTAAAGAGTTTCCACGACACCCAAATGTCATGGTACCAAATGATTCTTTCCATTACAAAAAAGATCAGCATGAACTTCAAGACCCAGTTCGCAAACGCATGCAGTCGGGGATGGTTGTCTTTGGCATTCAGAAAACGGTCAACAAACAAGACATAACTGGCATATTGAAACAATTTGATGGGAACATAGGCGACATTTGTAAGGAACCACATCGGCAATACATTCAACCAGCTATCCCCTATGTCAAAATCTCTGGCATAAAAGAGGAATAAGGCCAACAAGAAGCATCCAAAAAACAAAAATGCCTGATCACGTGTTCCCCAGAATTGAAGGAAGGTGAACACACACATGAAAAACAGAATGCTGATGTAGCCGCCCTGGAATAGATAATGCCAAAGGAGTGGCTTGGTTTTGTTCTGAAGGAAAACTTCCTGACTCATCAAGCGCGGCTGTAGATCCTGTGTCCAACCGGGAACCGTTCTGAAACGAAGGAGAAATCGGCTGCTTTGCTTTGGAGGAAGAGGCAAGACAATTGCTGACTGGGCTGGGAAGGGCAAGGCATCGAGATGTCGATCATCTGCAAGATGTCTACCATAGGCGCGCAGTAGGTTCCAGCCCTTCCGATCCTCATACAGATGAATGCTATCATATCTGGCGAATGCAAAAATAGGTCTCAAGGTATCCTCAGTGGCATTGTGAATATGAAAAGCAAACCAATACGCATATTTGCCTCTGGAGAAGCGGGAGGCGAGTGTCCAACTAGAAAAAGACTGAAAATCTTTGGCTTGAAAGGCATGGCCTGCTTCGGTCACGTCTGCAACATGAGACGAATCTATCCAAAAATAGATAGATTCGCTGATGTCTATGGTTCGTTTGACTGCCTTATCAAGTTTGATAGAATCTGGCCTTTCCGCATACAGGGAATTTCCTACAACTGCGCATGCAATCAGCCCATAGATAGAAAAGCGGATAAGTTGTTGAAGCATGAGTAAAGCGACCAGAAGGAATCAAGATGGAATATACCTATTTCCTCCCTTCTTTCAACAACTCTCTTGCCAGGGTATTTTCTCCATATAATTCCAGCGCTTTCTCCGCCGATGTCAGCATCGCCTGCTTTTGGCCTACTTCCCTGTATCCAAGGGCCAGATTAGCATGTACCCAGGCTTCGTCAGGGAAATATTTCGTATTGGTAATCAATACATCCAAATACTCTTGTCCATATTGCCGGAGTCTTTTGGCAATCTGATCCACATATCGGGCACGCAACATACGTTTCTCATCAGGAGGATTGTTTTTCCACGCATCAAGTGCTACGAGGCCAGCTTTCATGCCCTTTTCCTGAAATGTAGTCCAGACAGAGGTCATTGGTTCATGCCGAAAGACACTCATGAGATCCATATTCTGGCGGGTGACAGAAATGCTGAACTCTACTCTGGCCTGATCAGCGATTCCGTTTCCCCAAAAACCTTCAGTTGGTCCAAGGTCATAAGCGCTTCGTGAAAATTCGAAAGAGCCTGAAAAAGTAAGCCTGCGGTTTTTCCAGGGATCATCTACGGGACCCAATGCTTTGTTGTACTGAATCGTGATGGGGTATTCTTTCCCTTTGAGGTAGAGCATGCCAGGTAAAGATTGATCGATGTCAGCAGGGCCTGAACTCTGAAAACGGATGATGGGAAAAGAATCCACATGTAGAAATTCCGGATTGGCGAGATGCTTGTCCCGCCATTCACTATCAGAATCCAGACTAGCAGGATCGATGGCGAGTGATATCGAGACTGCTTCTGGATGTGCTGGGTCAAAGAAGACATCACCCCAGAATTCATCGAACCTGCCTTCAACTTCCATCATGTCTGCGAGTAAGCCGATGAATTTGATGTGAGAATGAGCGCCGTCGATGCCGTAGTGGAGCGACTGTGCCATGAGCATCTGTGCCCAGGTCAGAAAAAGGGCGATGAGAATCAAAGATTGTTTCATTGTTTTTTGGGCAAAATCGGGGATGATGATGCGCAAATCGACTAATCCGATGGGATTTGACCTTTTTTACAGATTTTTTTTGAATTGGGAAGGGGTGAGACCCGTGATGCGTTTGAAATGATGGTTGAAGGAGGCTTTGGTTTGGAAGCCAGCCTGAAAAGCGATGGTCAGTAAGGTAGAATGATCTTGATCTTCCCGAATCAGGTGCTGTGCTTCTTCCACCCGAAGCTGATTGATGTATTGGGAGAAACTCATTCCTTTTTCCTGATTCAATGCCTGACTGATATGATGACGGGAGAGGCCAGTTTCCTTCGCAATGGATTCCAATGATAGATCAGCCTGCACAAACCATCTCTGTTGATGCACAACTTGATCCACTTGCTCAAGAATGGCATGCAAGTCTTTGTTGGAAAGGACAGACTTTTGATATTTTTTGTCGGAAAGCTTCTTCAGGTCTGATCGCCACCATTCAGGTCTGGAAAGCAAAAGATAGGACAGATAATAGACAAATACAGCCATAGGGAGGATGAGAAAATAGTCCCAATCCCGTTTGTAAAAGGTTTGGGTGACCAATACTCCGTAGAAAATAACTGAGCAAAGGTAGATGAGTGAAAAAATGCCCAAAGATTGCTGACTGATTGGAAGGGGAATCTGTTGGGGCTGGTTCTGGACAAAGCGATAACTCATCAGCAGATAGATTCCTACATGAAGGAATTGGAAAAGGAAAATCCCTCCATAGAAGGAATTGATTGGTGTCAACCCCAAATCTGAATAGACAAAGACTGTGAGCATGCTGTAATCAAATCCTCGTTTGGGGATGGGCTGATGAAGGAAGAGGGGCAGGATCAGCGTCAACACAATAAATGGCAGCAAATGCAGAAGCAGCTTTCGTGCATCTTGTTGGCTGTACAGACTTTGAATAAAAGCGAAGAATAGTGGCCCAATCATCAGCCAGCCACCATGTCTGGTTAGTAGAATTTGTTTGTAGGGGAAGCTTATGGCATTGCGAACGAGGATGAATTCCCATTGGAAGTAGAGCAGGCCGAGCAGAAGAAAAATCAGGGCATAGAGAGGAAAGCTGGTTTTTTTCCTGCTGATCAGAAGTCCAATCAACAGGATGGCTTGGATGATGCCTGCCGAAACGATGAAATTGGCAAAGTCCATAAGGCAAGATACTGAGATTCAGAAGTGGAGCCTTGCTAATTTCAAATCGTAGGGTTCCCGGCCGAGAACCCCTCAATCCAGGGATAAACAACAAGAAGGTTCTTCACTGATAATCAACTCTTCTGAGGTAGGCTGATAATAGGTATGTGCAGTGATAATTCCTGCCTGAAGATCTTGCCTTTCTTTTCCAGACAAATAGTGATGGTGGATATCAATTCCAACTTTTTCGATCAATAGAGATTTTTCCTCTAAAGAGATAGATGCCTCATTATAAATGATGGGTTGGAAATAATTGACCAACTCGCACAAATCCGGAACGATTTGATTTAAGCCGATTACGATCCTAAGCTTCCCTTGCCTGAGTTCCCATTCTCCGCAGTCAATCCAGGTGTTCGAATTGGATGGACTCGCACTTTTCTTGAACAGTTTTTTGTCTTCAGCAAACAGCAAAATCTCTTTTTGTTCAAACTCCATTGGCTGAATCACGCGGATGAGGACCTGATTGCTATCAAATAATTCGATTCTGTTCTTTTGCCATTGGGTTCCGCTAAGATCTCTCGTTTTGAGGGTTGGAACCCCATCAGAAGGTGTGCAGGCAGCCCATACAATCAAAACAAGAAAAAGGAGGGAGGGAAGTTGATATGGTTTCATGGTGAAATATTTACCTGTAAATGTCTTGAATTTTTAGCTAACTCTCAAAAACGATCTCTCCTGTAATCATGGGATGACTACAGGAGACTCAATATGCCCTTCGGAAAGGGAGGCTCCTTCATCTTTGATTGGATGGATTTAGGGGTTGCCGGCAGGCAACCCCCACGGAAATTCAATGGATGGGTTCTTATTTCAGCGAAGCCTTTGTGAACAACTGCGGTGCAATATTTTGGTTAAAACTGATGTTGGTCATGATAAATTCAGTTCCCTTTCCATCTTTGAGCATGTCCTTGTAGACGATTTTTTTCGGAAACCAGCGACCTTGGATTTGTTCGACTTCACTCAAGTCTGTTCGTTTGAGTAGCTGACCGGACTTGGCAAACAGCTCCTCTCGCAAGGGTACAAATCGCTCCTTGTCGATCCAGGTTTTGCGGCTTTGATAAGCCACATCTTCCACCTTGGCTGTCAATTCCAGGACATAACACAGGCGACCATCCATTTCTTCTTCACCTGTAATTTCAGCATGGTAGACATCTGTCAATTTACGGTCCTCCATCATGTCCTCATAGCTCAAATCTGATCCCATCACGGATTGCCGCATCATATGGCCAGAGATCTTGATGGTTCTGTCAGAGGAAGGGGAGAAAATCCAGAGTTCTTTGGCCAGTTTGAGCATTTTGGTGCCTTGCTCTCTGGCTGGCGACAAATATTCTGTGAGAGATCGCTCGCTTCCTTCTGACCAGGATTTGGAGGTGATGGTGCGGCTTCTTCGACGACCGTGCACGATCATGGTCGATTCAAAAATTCGATTGTCAGAACTCATGTTGGCATCCACCTTTTGGAGGATTTCATAAGCATCTGGTGGGCTGAGCTGTACAGAAAAAAGAGCCAGTACAGCGATGATGATTGTTTTCATACTTCTAATTCTTTGAACAATTGAGCGGTTTTTCGTTTGTAAATGCCAATCCCGGAGAGTGCATTGCCAAAGACCATGCTGAATACGCCAGGAATAAAGCCGATGAAAAAAGCAGTGGCAGTAATTTTGGCTTTGTACACAGCAGGGAGCATCATACCGACATTTTGTGTCATACTGCTAAAGTCCAAGCCAAATTCCTGCAAGGGCCAAGCCACGGCCAGACCTAATATTGTCCCGATGATCGAGCCCAGTGCCCCGATCAACAAAGCCTCATAGATCAGAGTTTTGTAGATATGCCTTTTTTCCTCTCCCATCGCTAACCTGATTCCGAACTCCCGATAGCGGCGCAATCCCCCTAGCAGGCCTGTGTTCCACAAGACAATAGACATCGCAAATACAAAGATGAAGGCCATCAGACCAGTCATGGCTTTGGTATAGTCAATCATGGCGCCCATATCATTCATATCCCTCATCGCAAACATGATAGGGGCAAACTCATCGTCTGACCCACTCCTCTTTGCATTGAATTCATTGGCAATCTCCACAGCACGATTGTCATCGTAGGTGCCATTGGAGGCATATCCAAGTAGTTCGCCAATGGCATCTTCCATATCCAGCATTTGTCGTGCGTCTGAGATGTCGAGAATGACAGATCCACGATCCAGAGCAGCAGTCCCAAATCGTAGAGTTCCTGACATACGGAAGTTTTTGAAAGTCATGCTACCATCCATCGTCGATCCAAAGAAGGTCATCTTATCTCCGATTGAGAGCCCCAACTTCTTGGCAAAATCATCACTCAGCAGAATATCCCCTGGCTGAGAAGGAATGTCTCCTGTCACCATAGACTTGCGGATATTCAAGCGATCTACTTCTTTGGAATTCGGACTAAACAGATCTACTGCTTGTGCTGAGGCCGGTCCCTGTTCGCGAGTTTCTCCTTGTTCGTCAGGAACATCGACCAATCCTCCAAAGCGAATCCTCTCCGCCCATTCCATTTTGGGATAAGTCTGTTCCAATTCAGTGATCAGCTCATCTACTTCCAGAATGGCCAAATCATTGGGCAACAAATCTGCATTGTCGGCATAGGCGCGTGTCATGACCTTGACATGGCCTGTCTGAAACTTGGCCGTCATGTCTAGCATATCTCCAATTACCCCTGACATAAAGGTGGTCATGACAACTGTCAGGAATACCCCAATACTGATGATAATGATAGGGAGACGTGATCTTCTGGCATCTCTGAGGATACCCTTTAAGAGAAATTGTATCATAACATCAAGAGATTTTTCCTTTCAGTGCTTCTACTGGATTCATATGTGCAATTTTTCTGGAAGGCATATAGCTCACGACGGTGGAAGCAATGACGACCAATAGGGTAGTGCCGACCACCAATCCCAGCCCATAGGTTGGGAAGATTTTTTCTGCGATAGCTATGCCAATATCCTGATTGGCGGACGGCATCGGGATGCCAACTTTTGTCAACCAAACAAACAAAGGAATCCCATAAATGGCCCCAACAATGGCTGCGAGCAAACTATTTGCCCCTCCTTCTATGGTAAAGAGACTCACAACCTGAGAGCGAGTCATACCAAGCGCGATCAGGGTGCCAATCTCTTTTTGTCTTCGAAAGACCGAGAGGACTTGTGTATCGAATATGGCCAACAGCGCAATCCCTAACAGCAGCACATACATGATTGATCCACTTCCTTTCTTGGATTGGATGATGGCATCCAATTCTGCCAACAGGAATGCATGATCTTTATGCGCCCAGCCTTCTGTTTCCTGATGCTGATACCCTTCTCCGGTCACCAATAAAGTCGCTTCATTCGGCATTCCTGTCATCTCCTGCAATTGTGCCAAATCCAGCCATACTTGTCCTTTGTCTATTGTTGGGACATCTGCTTCAAAAATCGCAGCGACCCGAACCTGAAGAGCGTCAAATGTGCCATTGGTATCCCGCCAGCGGACCAGTACCTGATCTCCAACCTGTAGCTTGGTGCTTTTGGCCATTCTTTTCCCAATCAGAATCGGAATATCTCCATTCTCCGACACCAGCTTGTCAGTTGGCAAAGCGAGGATCTTCTGATTGGCAGGGATGCCTTTCATATTGATCGGTAGCATTCGGCCAGAAGGATAAATTGTCGCCTGAGTAATGAGTTCCGGGACAAGTTGTTCTGGATGAACATCTGTTGGAATATTGCCATGGGCATCCTGAAGGGTAAAGGGATCATAGGGATCGTAGGCTTGATGCCACAGTTGACCCTGCCCGATTTCCCAGGCGATGGTGTCATTGCGTGCCTGTTCGTTCCAGCCGTCTATCATGCCATTGTAGAAGATGATGATCACAAAGGCAAAGGACAGCACTGCCACGATGAGCCAGGTCCGAAGACCCGCTCCCAGCAGATTTTTCATAGCAAGTTTAAAGATCATCATGACTGTTCGGTTTTGGCGTGATCAAATTGTTCGTCTTTCTCCACTTTACCATCTGCGAGTGAAATGATTCTATCGAGATACTTCATCACTTTTTCATCATGGGTGGAGAAAATGAAGGTGGTATCCAAATCTTGATTCAACTTCTTCATCATATCGAGGATATGATAGGAGTTGGCCGCATCAAGATTGGCAGTGGGCTCATCTGCAAGCAGAATGGCTGGTTTCTTGACCAATGCACGCGCAATGGCGACTCTTTGGCTTTCACCACCAGACAGCATATTGGGCTTTGATTTGATCTTGTCAGTCAGCCCTACCCATTCAAGGGCTTGATTGACAGCTTTTTTTCTGTCCTCTGCACTGATTTTCTGAAGGAGTAGGGAAAATTCCACATTCTCAAAGACAGTATAGACAGGAAGCAGATTATAGGACTGAAAAATAAATCCAATGCTCCTGTTTCGCAGCAAAGCGGACTCCTTATGACTCAATGAGGAAATGTCCTTTCCAAGCACTGTCGCCTTCCCCTCAGTCGGGGTATCCAGTGAACCAATGATATTGAGGAGTGTCGTTTTGCCAGAACCACTTGGCCCGACAAGTCCAGAGAATTCTCCTGATTGAAACGCCAGATTGATATCTGAGAGTGCTGTGAATTCTCCATCACCAACCGGAAAGCGTTTGGTGAGATGTTCGAGGGAAATGATGGTTTTATTCATGAGAGGTTTTATTAGGCATAAGGGGCATAAGGGGCATAAGGGGCATAAGGGGCATAAGGGGCATAAGGGGCATAAGGGAAATAGGGGTGAGTTGAGTTATTTCTTTTCCAGAAGTAATTTTTGGATATATTTGATATAGCCGTTGAGGGTTACTTTAGCTTTTTCTAAGAGGTCTACTCCTTTTTCGAATAACTCAGGCTTAATGAACTCAAAGTCAAGGCAAGAGATCAGGATGTCCTTCAGTTCATAGATGGAACCTCTTGAAATCCGATAGAATTGAATGGCTTCTCTATGATGAAATCTGCCATATCCTTCTGCAATATTTTGGGTCGTACTAGTTGCCGCTCTTCGGATTTGAGTATTCATGGCATATCATTCCTCAACAGGTAACAAGGGAATAATTTCTTTGTAAAAGAAGATTTTAACCTCTCGACACCTCTGCCATGCTGCTAAGGATACAAAGTCCCTCTGCTTCAAGTAGTCCTGATAAGGCTCTTCCAGCAGCTCGTTTGTCTCATGCAACTGAGAAGTATCTATATATTCGTGTTCCATAATTATTTATTATTCTTTTCATACCAACAATCGTACTTTATTCCCCCTATTCCCCCATCAATGATTGTAAACCAACATGATCTGTATGCCTTTTCCAGAAAAAGGATTAACAAGATCATTCTGCTGGGGAAGTTGAGTACTGGTCGGGTTCCAATATGCCAGGGCATAGAGGGTGATGTGATCAAAACTCCGCTGCCAGTTCAGGAAACTGAATAGACTGTTGCTACTCCAGTCATAGTACAGAACGCTGCTAATATTGTCAAACAGACCCAATGGGTAGGTCATACTCACCACTGAAAGTGTACTGGGTTGCTCAAACGCAAAAGGACGTTGGTCATAGGCAATGATGAGTTGTTCCGCAACCACAGTTAAGCCATTGCCTAGTCCGAAAGTATAATCTGTCCCGAGATTGAACAGCGCCTGACTAGGAACTAAGCCTAACCCCTGTTGCTTTTGAATCCAGGAAGCTTCTGCCCATAAGCCCACGACCCAATCCCATTTGACATCAAAGCCAATGCGATGTTCAGGAATCTGTATGATACCCAATGTGTCTATGCTAAGCAATCGGGGATCGGCCATCCGATGGTGGTAGGTGAGCCCCAATTCTCCTGACGAAATCGGAACCTGAACACGTCCACCCAGTTCTGGCCGTTTTTTATCAGTTCCTATGAGTTCCCAGCCTTTGCGTTGTTCATTGCCATACAAGGCCCAGACCCAGACATTGGCATTGTTGAGGAAATAGTATCTCCCCAAAGCTCCCCAGACGCCATTGGTCAGCTGAAGTGGATCACGCGGATCAATCTGGTCAAACCACATCAATGGTCGAAGCGTAGATGCTGATCCAAAATTGATCTTCTGAAGGCCTAATCGTAGCTCCAGTTGTTGGGTTGAATAGCGCATCCAGGCACGATATGGACTGATATTCCCATCAGTCATAGCCGTATCAAAAGGATGAAACCCCATAGATCCTACAATATTGGCTGATACTTCCATATCAAAAAAGGAAGTATCCTTTTTCCCTGTCTGAAAACTGAATTCCGGGATGTATCGACTCCCCACCCATAGATTCAAGTCATGTCCATCCCGGTAATTCGCCCAAGTCGTGAGTTGTCCAGAAAGCTGAGACTTGCGTTGCGCAAATGTCTGATCCAGAGACAAGAGCACGAAGAAGGTGAGAAGGAAAAAGGACAAGGATTTCATGAGGGTAAAAGGTTATTCTCTTGGAAAAAGGCCATAAAAGAAAAAGTTGAACAGTTCCATGATCCGATCGTTTGGGGTCTCATAGACGCCATCAAGTGCAGGATCCACCAGCATTTCACTCATCTTATTTTGGAAATACAGAATAAAGGCTGGATTGACATCTTTTCTGATTTCCCCATCCTTTTGTGCTTGGATATAAAAACCCATGATTTCAGCCAATGCCTTCTTGGATAATTCTTCCAGATAGGGTTGAAGTCCCAATTCAGGATTTTTGTATATATCCATGATCAATTCTTGCTTAATATCCTTGGTTCCTTCAAACTTCAGAATGGCTGATTGTTTGATTTTCTCCTTAAAGGGAATATCCTGATTCATGATATCGCGAAACTTCTGCATGGCCTCTTTGGTGTCGGCCTCCAGTGCTTTTTTTGCTAAATCAACCTTGCTGTCAAACATTCGATAAAAGGTCATTTTGCTCACTTTTGATTCTCGACAGATCTCTGTGACTGTTACTCGACTGATCCCGTGTTTCCAGAATAATTGTTTGCCTGTCTTAAGAAGCAATTGATATTTGGGTGAAGTTGAGGACATGTGTTACATATTACGACATAATGTTACGAATGTTTCTTAATTATTACAAATTAGTAACATATTTTCTGATAAGTAACTCATCGGGTGAAAGATCAGAGAATCTTTTTTTTTCCAGAGCTGAAAAGTATGATGACCACAAAAAATTCTGTATCTTAATCAAAGGGAAATGGCGCATCAGAATGTACTCTCTTTTTTTTCTCCCATATTGTTGATTAAGTACACACACTAACTGTGTGAAAAACGTACGCCCACGCCCTAATAACACAACCATATGAAACGGAAGAGCTCTCCACATGGAAGAATTCGGCGATTTGCTGAAATGTTGGATGTCGATGTAGAAGATTTGGAGATAGGCCATAATCAGTTTTGGAAAGTCAAGCATCAAAATGATGGATCCCCAATAATCATCCTGGAGGTAGATAGTGATTTGTCTGTTTTAGGTCTATCTGCTTCATATTTGGGTAAAGCATCTGCTGATATCATCGGAAAGTCTATTTTTGATCTGATCCCTGAAGATCCTGAAGGATTAAGCAGGAAACTGTTGTTAGATGTTCTGAAAACAGGCCGACAGGCAGAATTTGAACACGCCTTCCAAAATGATGAAGGACAGATTGAGCATAATGAGATGCTCGTTGAGCGAAGCCATGGAGAAGAGCTTGTTTTGCGATTCACCATACGAGGGATGAGTTATTACAAAAAAATTGAACAGGCACTTCGATACAGAATCAATTTTGAAAACCTCCTGGGTAGAGTTTCTGCTTATTTTATCAACCTCAGCTATGAGGATATTGATGAAGGCATCACATCTGCTTTAGGCGAGATCTGTCAATTTTCAGGCCTGGACAGAAGCTTTGTGGTCCTGTTTTCGGAAGACCAACTGTCTTCTTCTATTCATTATGAATGGGTGCAAGAAGGGATTCCTCCCATTTTTAATGATATTCAGAATCTCCCCACAAGTCTGATTCCATGGCTATTCCAGGATTTGCTTTCGGGTAAGTATGTAGCAGTAAATGATGAACAGAAATTGCCTGATGGAAGTGAGGCCCTGGAGCAAATGATGCAAAACCTGGGTACTCGTTCTTTTTTGCATGTTCCTATGTTTTGGCAGGGAGTTGTCATCGGCTTCATCGGATTTGATTCAATGACTATGACCATCAATTGGGGAGAGGATCTGATTAAACTTTTGCGCTTTGTCGGGGAGATGATTGCCAATCTCTTGCAACGAAAACATTCTGAACAACATATTCGGCAACTAAATCAGGATTTGGAATCGCGCGTGTTGAAACGAACAAAAGAGTTGGATCAGGCCAATAAGGAACTTGAAGCATTTTCCTACTCCATCTCTCACGATTTGCGTTCACCCTTGAGACAAATTGGAAGTTTTGCGGGTTTGTTAAAGCGATCGACTGGCAAAGATTTATCCGATCGAAATCAGGAATTCCTGGATCTAATCATTGATTCTGCCAAGAAGATGGACCAACTCATCACAGATCTTCTGACATTCTCAAAACTGGATCGAGCAGTGCTGAATATGGAAAAAGTTGAGCTGAAACAAGTAGTGGGGGAAGTCGTTAACAGTCTGATCTATTCGACCAGAGATCGGACGGTAGAATGGAGCATTGGCGACCTCCCAGCCTGCCAGGGAGACTATGTTCTGATTCGGCAGGCCATGATGAATCTGATAGAAAATGCCCTGAAGTATACAAGGGGAAAAGCGCATGCCAAAATCCAGATTGACCTATTTGAGCGAACCACAGATTCCTTCACCATCTTTGTGCAGGACAATGGCGTAGGCTTCGATATGCAAGTGAAGGAAGAAATTTTTGGTGTATTCAAACGCTTACATCCTTCTGCCGATTTTGAGGGAACAGGCATAGGCTTGGCGATTGTCAAACGAATCCTAACCCGCCATCATGCCAAGGTTTGGGTTGAGGCTGAAGTAGACAAAGGTGCTTGCTTTTATATCCAATTTCCCGCTTGATGGTCTGTTATTTCTTCGAGCGAATGATTTGCTTCACATGTGTCAGGAGAATATGATGTGCAGGGACTGCCATACCCCCATGATTGTATCCATCCAATTCATAGAGGTAGGTTTCGGGATGGCCTACCACTTTCATCATGCGCATCATATAAGCATTTTCCTCATAACGACCCAGTAATTCCTGTTCCCGATCTCCAGTTATGATGATATAAGGAGGTGCATCTTGACGGATATGATAGAGAGGAGCCATTTCATCCAGGATGGGTTGTTTGCCATCAATTCCCCGTTCTGATCGGACCGTGAAATGCGTAATGGCATGTCCGCTATAGGGAATCAAGCCCGCAATCTTGTCTGCATCAATATCAAATGCCTCAAGATATTGTTTGTCTAGGCCTATCATGCTGCTCAGGTATCCACCAGCAGAATGTCCTGAAACAAATATCAGATTCGGATCTCCCCCATATTCCTCGATATGGCGAAACACCCAGGCAACGGAGGCAGCTGCGTCCTCAATATAAGCGGGAGATTTTACCTTGGGACTTAGTCGATAGTTGACTGCTACGACTGCGATTCCTTTTTCCTGTAATTCTTGTGGAATGAACTTGTTTCCTGCGCGAATCCCGCCTCCATGAAACCAGACTACAGTAGCAAATCCAGGCTGATGATCAGGGTAGTACAGATCCAGTTTGCAACGTTCTTTCATATAATCTGTCAGCAGCCCGTCTGCGGCATCACGGTAGAGAATATCACTGATGGTTTGATATGAGGTCGCCTCGAAAGGGTTTTGAGCGGTTGTCAGAACAAAGAAAGACAAGAAGAAAGGGAGGAGTAAGTAGTTTTTCATCCTCTCAATTAAGGATTTATTGAATCCAAATGCCAGAACTGACTTGTCCTGATTCCCAATTGAGGAGGAGATGAAAAACACCTGTTGGCAGAGGAGAGATATCTACTTTCCATTGTTGATATCCTTCCATTTGATAACCAAGTGCTTGTTTGAACACCTCCTGCCCAACAGAATTGTAACATCTAAGATGGACAAGAGAAGAATGTGGTAGATTTATTTCCAACCAAATATGATCTGATGCGGGATTCGGAAAGGTCTTGAGGTCAATCGACTGCCCAGGCTTGGACAATTCTTTGATCCCGGCAGCATAATGAAATTCATCCTCCCCAATATCCACCTTCCCTTCATGAATCCGGGAGTTCCCATTCTCTCCATTCGAGCCAACATAATAGGATTGGCCGAGCAACGGAGCGCATATACAACTGAGTGCGAGAAGAATGAAAGGCTGGAGAGAAGTCATCATGGGAAAAATGTTAATGATACAAGGACTGTTGTATCTTATTTCGCGCGACTTTCCCTCCAAAACGATCATTGGATTGAAAAAGATTGAGGGGGGTTGCCTGTTGAGTCTGATCAGATGAGAGACAAACCACGCCCAAACCGAATTCATCTAGAGATGGATTGCTGCCTGAAAATCCTGGAATGTGAATCCATTTCGATGGAACTCATAGCCGACTTCTTCCATGGGGCGTTTTGAAAAATCGATTGGCTGCTGGACTTTATAAAATACTTCTCGATTACATAATAGCTCCATATAATCAGGAGCTGATCGTTGAAGCCCCTCAAAATGTCGAAATTGACTGGCATGGGTCGCCAGGACGTCTCGCTTCAATTGTGCCTCTTCATCAGATAGGGGAACGCTCAAAAAATCTGTGCGGGAAGCTTTGAATCGTGCGCCCTGCCTTTCCTGAGGTTTGCCATGATAGAGAGGAAATGTGTAAAAATGGGGAATGTTATTCTTCTTGACGAGTTCAGAGCTACAATAACAGAGGGCATCATGGGCTTCATGGCCTCCTTCATAATCATGGCCAATCAGACAATCAGCTTGAAAATCACGACTCAGCTGAACAGCGAGTGATATGAGTTGTTTGAGGTGAGATAAGACATGATGCTCAGGAATGCGAAGAAATCGAATGTCCTTATCTGTGATCCCACAATGTGCCAGGGAATCCCGTGCTTCTTGTTCTCGTTTTTCTGGAAATCCGGCTCCATCTCCACTCGTGGCATAGAGGATCAGAAGTCGTTTGCCAGTATGGACCAATCTCCGAATGAGGGCACAGCTGTAAATTTCATCATCGGGGTGAGCAAAGAAAAAACAATAACGATCATATGCGTTCATCAGCGAATGTATTAGGAAGCTGTTTGAAACTGTTTTTTGAGTGAAAAAGAGGCTTGTCAGAACCCAAAATCTGTCCTTTCTCTTTCGAATTCCAAAAATAAAACAGTTTCTAACTCAAAGATCGCTTGAGTTGGACTTGCTTCCAAACAATCTCTATCATTTGGACCAAATCTTTCTTATGAAACGGCTTACTGATATAATCGTCCATGCCTGCTTCCAGGCACCTTTCCCTATCTCCTTGCATGGCATTGGCAGTCATCGCCACAATAATAGGCTGGGTCTGTCCTGGAAAATCATTCCTGATCCTGCGCGTTGCAGTAAGGCCATCCATGATCGGCATTTGAAGATCCATGAACACCACATCACATGCTTGGGCATTCAAGTGATCAAGGGCAAGCTGACCATTTTCGGCAATGGAGACCTCATATCCCAGCTTGTGGAACATCCGCTTCGCCACTTTTTGATTGACGAGATTGTCCTCAACAATCAAGATATGGATGGGATATGAGGAAATGACTTCTTGTCCCTGCTCAGAAGAATCAAAGGTCGGATGGATTGTTGCGTCAGCTGTCAGGGCTTTGAGCATGGATTTGAGGAGAACAGCTTGCTTGGAGGGCTTGGAAAGAACTTCTTGAAAAATTCCCAACCGACGCATCTTTGGCACATCTCCAATAGAGGTCAACAAAATGATCGGAGGGGTATTATCTGGATATTTGGCACGAATTTCCTCTGTTAATTGCCTGCCATCCATGACCGGCATTTGCATATCCATTAAGATGAGTTCAGGCAACCCTGATTGAAGTAGATAGTCTGCTTCTACCGCAGAAGAAGCCAGGAGAGGAATCATTTGCCATTGCTCTAGCTGGTAGCGCAGGATCTTCCTGTTGATCGGATGATCGTCTACTACCAGGACTTTTTTTCCCTTGAGGTCTGCTTCAGGGAGGAGGATTTGTTTGCTTTCCACACTATCTGAGACCTTCGCCCGAATCTGGAAAAAGAAAGTTGTGCCTGTGCCGATTGTACTTTCCAGGGTCATTTGGCCGCCCATCAGTTTGACCAATTGAGCTGAGATAGCAAGTCCTAATCCAGTTCCACCATATTTTCTGGTAGTAGAAGCATCCACTTGGGTGAACGCATCAAACAAGGTGGGAATCTTGTCCGCTGGAATTCCAATACCCGTGTCCTGAACCTTAAAGTGGATGACGATCTCCTGCATGGCTTCGGCTTTGGTATTCATTCCTTCTTCCAGCCCAATGTGAACGAAGACTCCTCCTTTTTGGGTAAACTTGATGGCATTGTTGATCAGGTTGATCAGAATCTGTTTCAGACGGGTTACATCTCCGATAATCTGATCTGGCACCATGGATTCAATCAGGTAATTGAGATCAAGCGATTTGGAAGAGGATTTTGGGGCAAAGATATCCATGACCTCCTCGATACATTCTCGTAAGTGGAAGGCATGTTGCTCCACTTCAAGTTTGCCAGATTCGATTTTGGAAAAATCCAGAATATCGTTGATGATATTCAGCAAGCTATCGGCACTCTTGTGGATGGTGTTTACATAATCTTGTTGTTCATCTGACAGTCGGGTTTCTCCCAGAAGTTCTGACATACCAATGACACCATTCATGGGGGTGCGGATCTCATGACTCATATTGGCCAGGAATTCGCTTTTGGCCTTGCTGGCAGAAGTAGCAGCCTTGGAAGCGATTTCGAGATCTTCAGTTCGTTGAACGACCAATTCTTCTAGTCGCTTTTTGTCGCGGTTCACCATTCGCATTCTCAGAAAATAGAGAAGGTAAAGCAGGAGAATCAGACTGATGACTATTAGGGCCCGAAACCAGAATGTCTGCCAGAAGGGAGGGGAAATATGTATCTCCAGTGTTACTGGTTTTTCATTCCATATGCCATCATGGTTGCTGACTTTTACCTGGAAAAGATAGGTGCCTGGATCGAGATTTGTATAGGTGGCCATACTCTGATTCCCGACTTCATTCCAGTCCTTTTCGAATCCCTCCAACCGGTAGGCATATTGAAGATGGTGAGGTAAGGTGAAATATACCCCTGAAAATTCAAGGGTAAGCACGCTGTGCCGATGTGTCAGGTTAAGGGAAGAGAGTGTGCTAAGGTCTTTTGGCAAAATTACGCTTCGTTCCTCTGGATCTGTTTGCCCTACCTGGATCAGATTATTGAGGATTTTGAGTCCGGTGATTCGGGGGTGGGGGAGTTGGTCAGAAGGACGAATGCTTAGAGGATCAAATTGAATGTAGCCATTTCGGCTCCCGAACAGAAACTGTCCTTGTTCACTCACTGCGACTACTCCGTCCTGAAAAGCAAAATCTGGCAATCCGTCTTCCAGGTCATAATTCTCAATGTATCTGGTAGTTGGATCAAACTGCGTGAGTCCTAATTTTGTACTGATCCATAGCTGACGATTTTGATCTACGAGAATGCCAGCGATTTGGACATTGTTGATGCCTGTTTCACTACCATACTTGTCGATCTGGCCAGTTTGTGGAGTCAAAAATGCAAATCCATTTCCCGTTCCAATCCACATCCCGGATTCATCTGCTTGGAGTGTGGTTACATGATTATTTGGCAAAGATTGCTTGGGGTTGGATGGGTCATATATGACATGCGAGAAGATGCCTGTGCCTGCTTCGGAAATCAGGCGATTGAGCCCAAGGCCAGCAGTGCCAATCCAGAGCTGTCCTTGATTGTCCTGGGTAATGGCAGTGATATGATTATGACTCAGACTGAGCGAATCATCTTCCTGATGTTGAAACAATCGCGCCTCACGAGTATCTGGTTGATAGGCAATCAATCCAAATTTCGTCCCCAACCAGAGCTTATTCCGGGATGCGCGATAGATATACTCGATCGGCAGAGGAGTACTGGGAATCAGTGGAGTTCCTCCGATCTTGAAGGGATGGTGTGTGAGTTGTTTTGTGTGTCTATCCAGGTAGCAAAGTCCCTTGCCAGTTCCAATCCAGCAACCCGCTTTCCCATCAGAAGCAAAACTGAGAATCTGATTGCAAGGAAGCTGATTGTCAGAGGCAGAGTTGGCGTGAAAGACAGTATGTTGATTACTGGCTGCATCCAGGAGAATCAATCCATGTTGATCAGATCCTATCAAGAGATTCTGTTCATGATCTACATGCAAGGCTCGAACATGCGTACTTGGTTGAGCATCTGTCCCATTCAGGTGTGGAATGAATTTTTTGCTATTGGGATCAAATTTGCTGATTCCATTGAAGGTTGCCATCCAGATAATACCACCGGAAGTCTCTGAGATATGTCTCACATAGTTATGGCTGAGACTTTGCGGATTTTTGTGGGAAAAATAATAGGACTGAAATGCCAAGGCGGAGGGCTGGGTGCCGGGCATCGGCAAGGGGCAGATGCTCAATCCTTCCATCGTTCCTACCCATAGGTCGCCTGCTTTACTTTCATGGATGGACAGAACATTGTTCATGGCCAGGCTTTGTGGGTCGTGTTTGTCATGTCGGAAAGATTGACAAAAGATACTGTCAATGGCGTGTGGCGGACAGGCTTCACAGGAGGGCAGTTGTATCATACTTAATCCTCCGTGGAATGTTCCTGCCCATATGCGACCGTAACGATCCTCTGCCAGGCTCCAAATATGGTTGCTGCCGATAGAATGCTCACTTCCGGCTTGATGTAGAAACTGTCGAAATGTGCCAATTTTTGCTCCTGGGCTAGGAGGGAGGTATAGGTGAAGGCCACCATCCCAGGTGCCAAGCCAGATTCTGTTCTGGGAATCTACCAATAAGGAAAGCACAGCCGCTGCCTTCAATCCGCTGGAATCAGAAGAGTCATGCTGATAGGTGATCCACTGCTCGCGTTTGACATCCAGTATACTCAATCCTTGTTCCGTTCCTATCCAGAGATTGCCTTGCTGATCTTCAGCCAGACTCAGAACTTCATCATGAACCAGTGATTGCGATTGATCTGATCCGTGTTGGAAATGTTGAAATGTCTGAACACTTGGGTCCAAACGATTCAATCCTCCGCCTTGGGTACCAATCCATATGAATCCTTGTTGGTCTTCCAGTAATACCTTGCAGTGGTCATGACTGAGGCTCAGACTATCTGTCGGATCGTGTTGAAAAGAAAGAAATCGATTCCCATCATAGCGAAACAACCCATTGCTGGTCGCTATCCAAATGAACCCCTGTCGATCTTGCAACAGATGATTGATCATATTGACAGCTAATCCTTTTTGACTTCCAAGCCTGTCAAACCACAGTTTTTTAGTTTGGGCTTGAACACCAGGTGCCAACATCTCTCCGAATAATACAAGAACCAAAGCAAGGATTTGCCAATACTTGTTCATAAACGGCTAGCCTTCTTGCCTGCAAAATGGGATTTTTCAGCAGGAAAAACCCATGATTTTTGTCTCTTTTCTATCTTGATTATTCCTCCAATTTTAGAGAAATAATCTTTTGATCAGATTAGAGAGAATGGGTGTACGACAAAATGCAGAAGGTAATTTATTTTGTTCCTCTTTCACTCAGCCCCCGTTTCTCCTACAATGAGAAACAACCCCACCATCCTGGGTTAAATCTGCAATTTGTCGTGCACCCGAGAGAATTGATTATGGACTCAGGTTTCCTTCGTACTTTTGGTTCGGTATTCATGTCTGATCCAATCATCCTTGTCATATGAAATCTATCCTCGTGATCTTTTGTTGTTTGGGAATCTCCCCACTCTTTAGCCAGCATTCTCATTCTCACGGTCGAGCTATCAGCTTTCCTGATGTGTCCGATTATCGGACTTTAAGCTGTGATTTCCATCAACACACTGTATTTTCTGATGGCAGTGTCTGGCCGAATATTCGTGTACAAGAAGCGATTAAGGATGGACTGGATGCCATTTCCCTGACAGAGCATCTCGAATACCAGCCCTATTCCTCTGATATTCCCCATCCAGATCGAAACAGATCCTTTCAGATTGCTGAAAAAGAAGCCGAAAATCAAGACCTTCTGATCATCCACGGCTCAGAAATTACGCGATCTATGCCTCCGGGCCATGCCAATGCACTCTTTATTCAGGATGCAAACAAGCTATTAGAAGATGATGTCCGGCTCGTATTTGAAGAAGCGCACCGTCAAGGGGCCTTTGTGTTCTGGAATCATCCCAATTGGACTGCACAGGCCAAGGATGGCATTGCACGTCTAAGTGAGATGCACCAACAGTTGATCAAGGATGATCTCTTGCATGGCATCGAGGTGGTCAATGATCTCACCTATTCGGATGAGGCTTTGCAACTTGCGCTGGATCACGATTTGACGATCATGGGTACCTCAGACATCCATGGATTGGTGGATTGGCAGTATAAGATTCCTGAAGGTGGACATAGGCCCATTACCCTGGTTTTTGCCAAAGAAAAAACAGCTGCATCGATCAAGGAAGCCCTTATTGCCGGCCGCACTGTTGCCTATTTTCACGATCTTTTGGTTGGTCGGGAAGCACATCTGTTGCCACTCTTGCAGGCCTCTATTTCTGTTGCTTCGGCCAGCTATCAAGGAGAATCTTCGGTGTGTACGGTAGAGATTGAGAATCATTCTGATGCTCCTATGACGCTCCAGAATCTTAGCTCTTACACCTTGCATGCACATGCTGATGTGATCCAAATTGATCCTCATCACACCACAAGCATAGGAGTCAAGACGCTGACACGCCTTGACTCCTTTTCTTTATCATTCGAGGTGTTAAATGCGATTAAGGCACCTCAATCACATCCTGTATTGGAATTGAAGGTTTCGCTAAGATAGTTGCTTCCCTACCTTTTCCAACAAAGCCTTGGTAGCCTTGATGCCGTCCTTTTCTGACAGCTTCGAGCCTTCATACTCAACATCTATGTATCCGGTATAGCCAGAAGCTTTGACGATTCCCAGCATTTTGACAAAATCGGTGTGAATCTCATTGCCTTCTGCATCGAAGTCGTGGCTTTTGGCACTTACGCCTTTGGCAAATGGCATTAGCAACTCGACCCCCTTGTAACGATCAAATTCATTGGTACAGGTTGAGACACCATCAGCATCGGTTACCCGATCTATACAGAAATTCCCAAAATCTGGTAAGGTTCCACAGTTGTCCATCCCTACACCTGAGATGACAGAAGCCAACCAATGACCATCAGAAGAGTATCCACCATGATTTTCGACAATCACATTGAGTCCGTACTGAGAAGCATATTCACTCAATTTGCCTAAGCCATCCATGGCAGCTTGTTTGACTTCCTCTTCTGTCCCATTGCCTGCTGCATTGACACGAATGGAGTGACAACCAAGTGTTTTGGCAGCCTCTACCCATTTATAGTGATTTTGGACTGCTGTTTGCCGTTCAGTATCATTGGTTGCTCCCAGAGAGCCCTCTCCATCACACATGATCAGAAGGTTTTTGACCCCGCTGTCAGCAGCTCTTTTGTTCAACTCTGCCAAAAATGCCTTGTCAGTGGCCTTGTCTTTGAAGAACTGATTGACGTACTCTACAGCAGATATACCAAACTCTTCCTGGGCGAGCGTAGGGAAGGTAATGGGATCAATGTCTCCTTTGAAAAAAGATTTATGCAATGACCATTGGGCCAGGGAGATATCAAAAAACATGCTAGCTGGGGAGGAAGAGGTCTCTGGTTCTGTAGTGCTTGATTGAGAGCTTTCTCCAGATGCACATCCTTCCAGTAGCCAGGGAGCAAGAATGAGCCCTGAGCCAAGGACAGCACTTTGTTGGATAAATGATCTACGTTTCGTCATGTTGATGGGAATATTAAAGGTTTTGAGGAGGATGAAAATAAATCCAGTCGACCCGAAATTGCCAAGCTCCTGCTTCCGTTTCATCTGAATGTTTGGCAAGTAGGTATACATCCTGAAATCCTCCAGAAGAAATGTTCAGATTCGTTTCCTTGGTTTGATAGCTGTCTCGGTCTCCGGTGGCTGCTAAGGACAGTTCCCCAATCTTGGGTCCATCAGGAGATCCTAGTCGGAACTCAAGGGAAGCACCTGCTTCCAGCGCAGAATACCGCAGGGTAATCCGATGTAAGTCTGTCATGTCCAGTCGCTCAAATGCGATATATCCAGAGGTTTTGAAGTCGATGACCTCTCCTTGTTCAGTATCTCTGTGTCGCTGATTGCCATCATGCGAGAGTTTTTGAGACCTGGTTTCTGCTTCCAGTTTTGCAGACCTCAAAGTAAGGGAACTAAAAGCGTTGAGCGGGCCAATGACGTCTCCACCTTTGTCGGTATAACTGATCCGCAGCGTATAAGTCGATCCTTCTCCAAGGCCGTTATGCTGCTTGGTTGTCAGCGTTCCAGCAGGTGCGAGACTGCTAGGTGCAGCTTTGGAACTGTTGAGCGAGAGAATAAAGCTGGCCATCTTTCTTGCATCATCCCGGTTCAATTGGGACTGAGCTGGCATGGCAGCTCCTCCCCATACCCCGCTGCCACCATTGAGGATTTTTCCTGTCAGATACTGCACTGCATTGGGCAGTTTTTCATATTTTTTGGCAACATCCTGATAGGCAGGACCAACAACTTTCTGTTCAATTCCATGACAGGCAATACATCCGCTACTTGTGATTAATTCCTCTCCAACAGCCAAAATGCTTGCCTCCGCTACAGCAGCATGTCCTTGTTCTCCAATCGTTTTGTCAAAGCTTCCGCCCAGAAAATCAAAGGTGATTCCCACGGCTTCGGCAGGAATTTGGCCTTTTGACAGAGAACCATCTTCCTTGTCTACTACGTCCACAATATATTTGAAGGGTCGTTCCTTCCAGAAAAAAGTCTTATTGCCTTCGACAGCAACGACAATTTCTGGTGGTCCATTCCCCACTCTGACTTCCAGTTGAGAACTGTTGCTGTCGCCATTTTGATCAGAAACAGTCAGAACGGTTTGGTATATACCTGCTTTCTCAAAGGTATACTGTACAGATTGGCCTTCTGCCTGATCACCAGTTCCAAAATCCCAGCTATAAGTGAGTTGATCCCCTTTGTCATGATCAAAGGAACTTGCTGCCGAAAAGGAAGTACTGAATGGAGCAGCGCCTACAGTCGCATCTGCAATCATCCTGGCAACTGGTGCGCGATTGCCTTCGGCATAATCGATGCGAATAAGGCGGGCATCTTCATTTCGCGCAAACCAGCGGGTGCCGTACTCAAGAATATACAGGGCACCATCGGGACCAAATTCCATGTCCATAGGACTTGATAACTCAAGATCTGGCAAAAAGTGTTCAAGGGTTTGAAGATCTCCTGTCTTGTCCATGCTGGCTAACAAAACCCAGTCTCGCATGAAGTCATAGATAAATAGTTTTCCTTCATAGTATGCAGGAAATTTGCTCTTGGCATTGGGATACATGTCTGCATAATAGACAGGGCCTGCCATCGCGTTTCGGCCGCCTTCTCCAACAATGGGAAATTCTTTGGATCCGTCATAGGGATACCAGATGAAGGCTTTCTGAGCAGGAGGAAGTTCTTGAGGCCCAGTATTGTTGGGAGAATTGTTGATGGGTTTGTTTGCATCATAAAATTCTCCATAGGAATTGTTGGTGAAGTCTACCTCCCGATAGGGTTTGTTGTCTCCGATGAAGAGAGGCCAGCCAAAAAATCCTGCTTGCCGTGCCTGATTGACTTCATCATGTCCTTTTGGTCCTCGTGAGCTGTCTTTTCGTGCATCGGGTCCGACATCTCCCCAATAGAGATAGCCTGTTTTGTGGTCGATAGAGATTCGATATGGATTCCGACAGCCCATTACATATATTTCGGGTCTTCCACCTGATCCATCCTTGGGAAACAAATTTCCATCGGGGATCTCATATCCACCTTTGTCAGTCAGTTTGATTCTCAGGACTTTACCACGTAAATCGCCAGGACTTGCAGAGGATTTTTGTGCGTCCCAGGGACCTCTTCCGGCTCGTTCGTCTGAAGGAGAATACCCCGTGTCAAAGGGATTGGTATCATCTCCTGTCGAAAGATAAAGCAGGCCATCAGGACCGAATTGGATGGAGCCCCCTGTGTGACAGCATTCTTGTCGCTGTACCGGGACCTCCAAAATGATTTTCTCAGAGGCATTGATCAAACTGTCCTGCATGAATCGGAAGCGCGACAACACAAACTTGGGATCATCTTCAGGTGGGGCATAGTACAGATACAGGAATTGGTTGCTTGCAAAATTGGGATCTAATGCCAGACCGACCAATCCATCTTCTTTTTGTGTATAAACATCAATATGACCGACAACTTTGGTCTCCTTTTTTGCGGGATCGTACATTTTTAAGTCGCCTCTTCGCTCCGTAAAAAGAATGTTCCCGTTGCTCATTACCTCTAACTCTCCTGGTTCCTGTAGTTCTTCATCCAGAACGCTGACAACAAATCTACTGGGATCTGGAATGATAGGTGCTTTGGCTTTGGTATAGTCCAGAACAACATTCTCCCCAACTGCATAGGTGATTCCCCCAAGGAGCATTTGCAGAAATTCAGGTTCGCTGAAGGTCTCTGGTGTATGGCCAAAATTCGTATACCAGGATCGCCCCCCGTCAAAATCATGGTACCAGGTCATAGGATGAAACTCTCCATTGGTTCCCCCCTCATAAGAGGTCTCATCAATGTTGATCAAGGGAATAATACCGTCTGACAGATGATCCCCATAATAGAGATCCTTGAAATTATAGAATTCATCTGATCGTATCCAGGGATCTGAGAGCTTGAAATGTTGAGTGCTCGGGTGAGTATTGTCGACAATGTTCATTTTGCCCTCCAACACATTGGGATTATTGGGATGCCCATTGAAGTAAGCCCCAACCAATTTGCCAAACCAGGGCCAGTCATACTCTGTGTCTGTGGCACCATGAATTCCTACAAATCCCCCCCCAGCTTGTATATACCGTTGAAATGCGTTTTGTTGGTACGCATCAAAAATATCCAAGGTGGTATTGAGAAAAATAACAGCACTGTATTGTCGAAGGGTTTCTTCATGAAACACAGATGCATCTTCTGTGGTATCAACTACAAATCCATTGTCTTTCCCTAACTTCATCAGAGCTTCTTGTCCGGCAGGAATCGACGCGTGCCTAAAGCCTGCGGTCTTGGAAAAAACGAGAAGTCTAGTTTCACTTCTTTTTTTGGGACCACAACTCATCAACAAACAGATGACAAGCAACAATGTGGTGAATCGGGTAGATAGCATAGTTATTTCAGTTGTTCAAGTTAAGGTGAAAGATCTACCAGCAATATTATGGAGTTATTTCGCGAATTTTGATGTTTCTGAAAGCGACACGGTCTCCATGATCTTGTAAGGCGATATGTCCGCGTTTTTCTCTGCCGTACCGAGGGCGAGATGCAAACTTGCTGTTTTGTACTGCTGTTTTCCATTCTTCTGTCCACAGCTCATATTCAACAATTTTGTATCCATTGAGCCAATGTTCGACTTGTCCCTGATTGACAATGACTCTCAAATGATTGAATTGGCCAACAGGATTGAGTGCTTCAATAGAGGCAGGATGAATGTCATAATTAGATCCTGCCCGATGGCTGTGCCAGGCATTGTCAGGATGGCGGAGGTCATCGAGGATCTGGATTTCTGGTCCAGTATACCAAACTTCTTCGAATTCTTCTGAGACATGGAAAAATACCCCACTGTTCCCCCCAGGAGAAATCATCCATTCGAGGGATAATTCGAAATTCTCATACTGATCTATCGTGATGATGTCTCCTCCGCCTTTTTCTGCAAGAAATAAGGCTCCGTCCTGAACCTGCCATGCAGCACTGATCTCTTCTTGTTTGAAATTTCGCCAACCTGCCGTGCTTTGACCATCGAACAACAACTTCCATCCAGCTGCTACCTCTGCCTCAGAGAGCGTGTTGACGTCCAATGGATCAGAAGCGGTAAGCTCAAGTTCCTGATTGTTGGGAATTTGGTTCAGGGTATACCAGGCCTCCGTAGACCAAAGAGAATGTTGAGATTCGCTCACGAATGCTTTGCGGATGTGCAGAATCAGCAGTTGACCGGCTTGTAGTCCCTGGATTTGCAGACGTGCCTTTGTTCTGTCAGCTGATACCTCAACTGCCTGAATCGTCAATTGAGTCAAACGGGCAGAATCATTAAAGGGATTCCAGGAAAATACCCCATAATTGTCTGCTTCCCTGCCTTGGCCTGCTGCGATTGGTTCAGAGAACTCAATTTCGAGTCCATTGCTTCTCGCAGATACAGTCTTCATTTCAAACACTGCTTCTCCGGTATAGGAGAATCGCTGCAAGCCATACCTTCGATGTCCAGCCTGGCTCCATTCATTCCAAAAACCTGCCAGCCCTGCATAGATACTCCCATCGGGCCCTTCTATCATGCGAGCGATTCCCCCTTCGAATCCCTGGCTAAACCGAAAAACACATCCCTGTAATTGTCCTTCAACCTCTTCCACAAACACACGTCTTAAGCCGCCCTGCACAAGATCTCCGACTAGCCATTGTCCCTGATATGGTCCTTGCGAAAGTTGCAACGCCTGACTTGGTATCCTTGAAACAGGCCCTTTGGGAAGAAGCGCAACCGCTTGCAACTGCCCGCCCATCCACATCTTGGTAGTGGGAATTCCCGGTTCTGACTGATCTAGTACCACTGGCCGCCCGTCCTTGCTCATGGCGATGCCCAATGGAGCATACAGGCCAGAGATATGTGCAGAAGATGTTCCCGCAATTTCTTGTGGATGTTGAACCACGCTTCCCCGGAGAGAGGACTGATCATCGAGCGGAGTCCCGAATCCGTTGGTCGCTTGTGTTAAGCTAAGGAAATAGTCAGTCCCGTTGGAGACAAAACCAGAGGTGAATGCTCTTGGATTTGCTGAAATGGGCCATCCGTTAGCGATGGTTCTGTATTCGTCTGCCACGCCATCCTCGTTTTGATCGATGAGTTGGGTGATTTCGTCTTTTTGCAGGACATAGATTTGCTTGTCTTTGACTTCTACTCCCATTGGCTCAGACAGGCCACTGCCGATTTGTCTCACAGTAGGGGAGGCGCCTGGATTGTCGAGCAAATAGACACCACCTGTTGCATCCCAGGTGCAAAAGACAAGCTGATTCTCAGATAAGAAATCCATGCCAGTGATTCTTGGCTCAAGGGAGGGAATAGATATATCTTCTATTGTCCAGGATGGATGAACACCGGCTACAGGATGACCATCGCCCGGAATGGCTCTGGCTTGAGGAGAATATGCTCTCTTTATTCCAGAAGCGATATGCTCATCTTCAGGAGACACACACCACAAGACTTGCTTGGGGACTTCTGCATATGTTTGAATTCCCTGAATATACCATTCCAGTTTTAGGGAGACCTGTCCTCCCCGATTGAAAGATTCTATCCGTATGCTATGTGGATCGGTATTCAGAACCTGTGAAAATTCAATCTGGGCCTGAACATCTATGGGGGGAAATCCCGTCGAAACAGGACCGATTTCAGCACGCAGACTATCATCAATATAGAGCCTTGCCCCTTCGTTGGCACTGAGTCGAAATTGATAGGTGTCTGTATTGGCCATTTTTACCCAACCATCCAGCCTCATATAAAAATCTGTACTCATTTGATCCAAGGGCGTCTGGGACCTCTTGCCTCCCTCAAACATCACTTTGTCAGAAACGAAGGCAATATTGGGTGCCTGACCTGGAATGAGAGCTGGAATGCCCGTCAATGGTTCTGGCAACTGCCATGCGCGCAGGGTGAGACCTGCTTGGGCATCTGATGGAAGAGGAGATTGCGCCCGTAGGGAAAGAAAAGAAATAGAAGATAGTAGCAGCAGAAACAAGAGAAGGTGCTTCATAGGGGTAATAAAGGGATTTTGATTCGAATCAATTTACGGGGTGGAAGTTACAAAAAAAGGGATGTAAAAAAATGCTTTAATCTAGTTCTGACGGAGAATGTCTGTTTATTAAAATTGCCATGTTTTGGATCTTTTCAAGAAAAAAACCAACTCTTACCCCTTCCTTCCAGGCTATACAATAAGCGTTTCTTTTCAGTAAAGGAACGCTCTCAAGGATTGGAAACCGTTTCGAATCGGAGACTGATGAATTTGGAGGGGAAGATATTGTTTCCCTCCCTACTTGATCAAGATCATTTGCGAATCCGTCTAGATTTGAGTCTATCTACAAAGGTGTGTACAATGTACAAATCATCAGAAATAACAAACAGATCAGTAAAAGATTACCCATCGAATAAAAGAGAGAACAACAAAACAGAGAACCTCACAATATGTCTGGGTGTACGTCAGATTTCCCAATCAAAGAGATTGCCTTGTTTCAAAACCTCTTCCGCACTGCCCCGTTTCTCCTCAAAAAGAGAAACGACCCCACATGCTAGGAAACAAATGGGACATTTGACGTACACCATATGTCTTTGCCACTGTGCAAAGGCTTAATTTTTTTTATATATTATTGATTGAAAGATCATTAGGAATATTTCTCCCCAACGATTTTGTGCTTATTGTTGCGCCTCCCTTTCAATTTCCTTCCTTCAACCTTTAATTTCTATCACACAATGAAACGATTTTTTCTATGTCTGTTTGGCTTATGGGTTCTACTAAGTTGTAACACAATGATATATGCACAAGCGCCACAAGGAATCTCTTATCAGGCCGTAGCTCGAAATGCGGGAAATTTGGTAACCAATTCTTTCCTTCAGGTACGATTCACGCTTGCGGAGAATGGAAGCACGGTGTATCAGGAAGAACAAAACATCCAGACCAATGGATTAGGCCTATTCTCTGCAACCATCGGAGAAGGAACCCCCAATATTGGAACATTTTCAGGAATTGACTGGACATCAGGCGAATTCTTTTTAGAAGTAGAACTGAATCTCGGTTCTGGCTTCGAGATGATGGGGAATTCAAAAGTGCAAAGTGTTCCCTTTAGTCTATTCGCAGAAAAAGCAGCTTCAGTAGAGATGTCCCTGAATGAGCTGATGGATGTGACTGCGCCTGCCCCCAGCCTCGGAGAAGTACTGAAATGGAATGGAAGTCAATGGGAAGGAGATCAAGACAATGTTGAGGATGCGGACAATGATCCCAATAACGAAACCCAAACGCTTTCCTTATCAGGGAGTGATTTGAGTCTATCAAATGGCGGAGGAACTGTTATCTTGCCTACGGGTACCACCTACACGGCTGGATCTGGAATAAGTCTGGCCGGGAATTCGATTATCAATACAGCCCCGGATCAAACCGTTTCTTTGACTGGGAGTGGGGCCACAACTGTGAGTGGAGCCTATCCCAACTTTAATATCAATTCGACGGACAATGTAAATGATGCTGATTCAGATGCCTCTAATGAACTGCAAAACTTGTCCCTGGCAGGATTTGATTTGTCCCTATCCAATGGCGGAGGGACGGTTTCTTTGCCGGCCTATACTGGGGGTACAGGGATTTCGCTCTCTGGCACAACCATCAATAATCTTGGAGACATTGATCCATCAGATGATATTACAATCGGAAGCTCGTCAGGAGGGGACTTGGGAGGAACCTATCCAAATCCCACCGTAACAAGCTTGCAAGGACAATCTGTGAGTACCCTTTCCCCAGCCCTGAATGATGTGCTTAAGTGGAATGGTTCTGAATGGAAACCATCCCCGGACAATGCAGGCAGTAGCGTCTGGAATACCAGTGGATCAGATGTCTATCGCAATTCCGGTGATGTTGGAATTGGGACCAGCAGTCCGGATGCCAAAGTAGAAATATCTTCCAATGCAAGCCTGACATATCCACAAATACATCTTCATGAAAATGGCAATGACTATGCTCGTATCAAATTTGATAACAACAATGGATCAAATTACTGGACAATTGCCGCTTATAATGCCAGCAATTTCAAAAATGACCGCTTGAATTTCTGGAATGGGGCAACGGGAGATATCCTTACATTGACCGGCGATGGGGAGATGGGTTTGAACGTTGGAATCTCACCCAAAACCACCTTTCATGTTGGCAACCAGCATAGAGTACTGTTTGGGACTGATACCTTGGGGAGCGGGGACAAATTGATGTTTCTGCCAGATATTCATGCCTTCAGAGTTGGGACCTTATCCTCAGGAAATGCCAGTAACTACTGGAATCGGGACAGTATCGGTGAATATTCATTTGCTTCCGGATGGAATACACGAGCCACAGGATTTGGTGCCACTGCTATGGGAGTGAATTCGGAAGCGATCGGCAGCTATTCATTTTCAATAGGGTATTTGGGAAATTCCAGGGGTGCTTACGGTTTTACTGCTGGATATAATACAGATGCTGATGGAATAGCCAGTTTTGCTATGGGAACAACTTCAGACGCATTAGGACATTATTCAACGGCTTTTGGTATTGGTACAGAAGCTCAAGCTTATAGCTCAACCGTTATAGGCAGATACAATATAGGACTAGGAAGTGCCACCACATGGAATAGTAATGATCCTGTCTTCGAAATTGGCATCGGTACGGGTTCTTCCAATAGAGCGAATGCCATGACAGTCAGAAAAAATGGAAATGTGGGGATTGGTACAACTTCGCCAGGAGAAAAGCTACATGTGGCAGGCAAAATTCGTTTCGCAGGCGCGGAGACACTTGAAGATGGGGGAGCCAATGAGATTGCTTCCAGAGCGGATCTAAGACCCATAACCAATGGAACCTATGATTTGGGAACTTCGCTTTACCGATGGGGAGCAGTGTATGCAACCAATGGTGTCATTCAAACCTCTGACCGACGAGAAAAACGAAATATCCAGAATCTTGAATATGGACTAGCAGAGATTCTTCAGCTTCGTCCTATTCGCTTTGAGTGGAAAGATCGCCCTCATGATGGAGCAAAACTGGGATTGGTTGCTCAGGAACTTCTTCCTGTGATCAACGAAGTTGTACAAACGCATACGATGGAGGAGATCGATGGAGATGAGAGCGAATTACACAGAGTGAAGATGGACCGCCTGGGAGTCAATTACTCCGACCTCATTCCTGTTTTGATTAAGGCCATTCAGGATCAGCAGGAAGTCATCGAATCCCTCGAAAAACGATTGCAAGCTTTGGAAAAGTAGGAGAATCCTTCTACTTTTTGTCCAAGCTTCTGATCATTATGAAATCTACTCTTCTACTTCTCCTGCTTGGACTCGCTATTTGTTTGTGTTGTGTTCACGCCCAGGTTCCTCAGGGAATTGCCTATCAAGCTGCTGCCAGGAATGATGGCCAATTGATGCATAATTCCTTCATTCAGGTTCGATTCGGAATAGAACGGCTTGGGAACATTATTTATGAGGAAGAACACAATGTCCAGACCAATGCTTTTGGGTTGTTCAGAGCCACTATCGGGAAAGGAACTCCTACCATTGGGACGTTTACTTCTATTGATTGGGCAGCAGGGGAGCATTTTTTGCAGGTAGACTTCAATATCGGGAATGGCTACCAAAATATGGGTCGATCTCAACTGATCAGTGTTCCGTATAGCCTTCTAGCAAAGAAAGCGGAATCTGCGGATTTGACTGTCGATGAACTCTCGGATGTGTCCAGCCCTTCCCCCAATCAGGGAGACATCCTCAAATGGGATGGAACCCAATGGGTTCAGTCCATGGATGCGGTTATGGATGCAGACAGCGATCCGGCCAATGAACTTCAATCCCTCTCTCTTGTAGGAGAAGCCTTGACACTCTCACAAGGGGGAGGGACAGTAAGTCTGCCTACAGGCCAATCCTATCAAGCTGGTCCGGGGATAGCCATTGATGCAGTCAATAATATCATCAGCAATATTGAACCTGACCAGCCAGTGTCTATCACAGGAAGCGGTCCGATTACTGTTACGGGGAGTTATCCCAATTTCGATATTGGTACATCTGTGAGTACGATTGGAACCCTGGCTGACATTCAGTCCGTTTCCGGTTTTGGGAATGATCCCAATGATTCGATGAATACCTTCCTGAGTCCTGTCGTTACGGTGACCCTGGCCAACAATGTGCAGAAGGTGATGGTGATGTCTCACAAATCATTTGGCTCGCAGGATTCTGCTGGTGGGAGTGATTTGAATCTGTGGATTGGGTTTCGCCCAAGCGGATCTACCGGCCCACCATTTATCTGGGGGCCCGGAACATTTGGACAGCAGGTGCCAAGCAATATGAGAGTCTTGATGGGCTTATCTGCTGTTCTGACCGGATTGGGGCCAGGATCTTTTGATGTGGGCCTGATTGGGACAGGCAAGAACTGGGACTGGAATGAATGGGGAACGACCACTGTCATGGTCTTTAACTAAGTCAGGGGGCTTCTTTGGTGAATACATACTCCAATGGATCAATCCAGTCCGGGCGGATCTGCAAGCGGAATTGTCGGATCTGCTGCTGATCATCCAGATCGAAGGTGACAAAACTTCTGTTCCAGATAGGATCACTCCATTTAGCCAGCCATATATCTCTTTGCCAGTGCTCAAGATGGCCGACAATGCTTGGATGGGCCAGCAGTCGGATTGTCAATTGATCCTCCTTTGATACGATTTCAGCCTTTCCATAGATGTTGCTTTCATACTGTCCAAGGTAAGCAGGAGCTGACAAGGTGGGTTGTGCCCATTCTTTGTCCTTCTCCAGTTCGGATGCTTCCTTGCGTGCAGTTTGTTCCTTGCTTCTGAATTGATCAAAGAAGATGCGACTCCAGTCTCTTCGAGGGTGCTTGAGCAACTGGTCAAACACATATAAGGGAATGGCAGTGTGAAGGCTGTGATTGTCGCGATTGCTCAGGACGACCACGCCCAAATTCTTTTCTGGAATAAATCCTGTATAAGAGTACATGCCATCCATGCCTCCGGTATGACTGATCAAAAGATTTCCATGATAATCCATTTTTCCCCATCCCAGACCATAGGTTCGAAAATGTGTATGTGGATACAAAGACCGAAAGGTTTGGCTAAGCGGACGGAGGGTATGGGAGGTATGGGTTTCTGCGATGATGGAAGGGCGAACAATATTTTGCTTGTTATAGGTTCCGCGATTCAACTGCAGTTGAAGCCAGTGTCCCATGTCAGTCACAGACGAATTGATGGCCGCAGCTGGTCCTACATTGTCGACATTTCGGTAAGATACGGGAAAAATATCCCCAAGACGATAGCTATGTGGCGTGGCAACATTGTCCAGAGATTCCAGCCGCCTGACAGAAGTATTGCTTCTGCTCATCTCAAGTGGATCAAAGAAACGTTCTTCGATGAAGGCGTCCCAGCTTTGACCTGTGACAACCTCGATGACCTCTCCAGCAAGCAGGAACATCAAATTGGAGTAGCCATAGCTTGTCCTGAACTCATCGTGTGCTTCCTGATATCGAATTCGCCGCACAACTTCATCCCGATCATAGGTAGACCCATACCAGGTCAAGTCTCCTCCCCATGTTGCATGTCCTACCCGATGACATAGTAAGTCCCTCACTGTTAGCTTTCGGGTAGCAACTGGATCATGAAGTTGAAAATGTGGAAGATAGTCAAGCAGCTTGTCATCCCAGTCTATTTTTCCTTCCTGCACCAACAAGCCGATAGCCGTAGCTGTAAATGCCTTAGTATTGGAAGCAACTGCAAACAAACTATTTGCATCTACCGGGAGGGTATCTCGTAAGTCGAGAATGCCATATCCCTTGGCATACAGAATGGAATCTCGATTGACAATCGCAATCGCCAATCCGGGAACCTGCCAGATATCCATGGCAGTGGCGATATAGGCATCGATCTCCTGACTTGTCTGCTCCTCTATTTGAGAGAATAGGGGGAACATGCAGAAGGGCAGGAAGAACAACAAGAAAATGGAACGGATCATGAGAATTGGAATCTGATGGGTTGGAGAGGTGAAAATCATTGCTAACAGGTGCGAATGACATGCTTATGCAAAAAGAAACAGGGATTAAAGGGATTGATTCCCTTCCTTCCTACTTACTTAGACAAAATTCAATGACAATGGCATTGAGGCTAAGAAAGATTTGTGATGATCTTTTTTCAATTCTCTTTGAGATAGATGAGGTTTTTTTGGGGAAAAATGGACATAACAACACCGTAGAATGACACGCAAACAGTCTCTTACTTCTGATAGGTTTTTAACAAAATATTCCTTGGATGAATTGGCTGAAAATCTGAATCGGTATAACTCATCTGGACCTGTTTTCCTGATTCAGCATCTACAAACACCATCGTCTCTTCTCCATCCTTGTCCAGATAGCGATTTCCCCATTCTGATATGGCCACGATAACCTTAAACAGATCTTTTCCTTTTTTGGTTAAATGATAGGCATGTCGTGGTCGCTCGCTTTCCCGTTGATAAAGTCGCTTTTCTACCAATCCGTCCTCTACCATTTTTCCCAGTTTGTTGGCCAATACCGAGCGAGAAATGTCAAGGTTTTGTTGAAAATCTTCAAATCGATGAAATCCATAGAACAATTCTCTCAGGAGGAGGAGAACCCATTTTTCTCCTAATTCCTGTAATGCCTTGCCCACTGGACAGGATGTGCGATTGATCAACTCGTTTTGTGGCAATTCCATATAGCTAAGATAATCCAAGAAAGCTAAGTTGCAAAACCGAACTTAGGCTTGTACCTTTATCCAAATCAACAAAAATCTCTGTATGTCAGCAACTACCACTCACAAATCTGCTTGTATTCTCTGTTCTCTGAATTGTGGAATCGAAATCGAAGTGGATCAGCAAGGCCAATTTGTCAAGATTTCTGGTGACAAGGATCATCCTCATTCTCAGGGATACATTTGCCAAAAAGCGACTCGCCTAAATTATTATCAACATCAAGCGCGCTTGACAAGGCCCTTAAAACGGCAGGAAGATGGGAGCTTTGCAGAGATCAGTTGGGATCAGGCCATACAGGAGATTGCCGACAAATTGGTGGACATTCGGGATCTTCATGGAGGAGAATGTATTGCCTATGCTGGTGGGGGAGGGCAGGGCAATCACTTTCCTGGGGTCTTTGCCTCAGCATTGCGGGCTGCATGCCGGACTCCTTATCTCTATTCTTCTCTTGCACAGGAGAAAACGGGCAATTTTTGGGTGCATGGCAAACTCTTTGGCAAGCAAAACATCATTTATGAAGAGCCAGTGGAAGCCGCAGATTATGTGTTGATTATCGGTGCCAATCCAATGCAGTCTCATGGCGTACAACGTGCCCGAAGAGTGATCAATGATCTTTCTCGAAGCAAGACTAAAACCCTTGTGGTCATTGATCCACGCATAACGGAGACAGCCAAGAAAGCGGATCATCATTTGCAGATCATTCCGGGCAGAGATGCTTTGCTCATGTCAGCCATGATTGCCATTATTGTTCAGGAGGGATTGCAGGATCAAGCATTTATTGATGAGCGAACAGTTGGCTTTGAAGCAATCAAACCACATTTTGCCTCCATTCCTATAGATGAATACCTCGCCAAAACTGGCTGTGACAGGGAACTTGTTTATCAAATCACCAGAGAGATGGCTGCTGCTGAGAGCCTGGTCATTCGATCGGATCTGGGGATAGAAATGAGTTACAATAGTACCCTCAATGCCTATCTCAAACGCTTACTATTTTTGATCACAGGCAATTTTGGACGAAAAGAGACGAACCATCTGGTTACACATTTTTTCCCGCTATTGGGGAATTCCAGAGATCCGGAGGAGGGAGGCCGAACCACTCAGGTGACCAAAACCCGCGAAATTGGGAAGCTCTATCCCCCCAATGTCTTGCCATTGGAGATCGACAATGATCATCCAAAGCGTCTCCGTGCCTTGATTGTTGAGAGTGCGAATCCGATTTCTTCCTGGGCAGATGCACCCGCGCAACGGAAAGCCTACAAGAAGCTCGATCTGATGGTGGTGATCGACATTGCTATGACTGAGACAGCTCGTGAGGCTCATTATATTTTGCCCGCAGCTAGTCAGTTTGAGAAGTTTGAGGCAACTTTCTTCAAGGATAACTTCATGCATCTTCGTCATCCTGTGCTCAAGCCGATGGAAGGAACCCTCCCGGAGTCTGAGATTCACAGTCGTCTACTTCGAGCGATGGGTGAACTACCTGAAGACTTCAATGATCTGGCTGCCCTTGCCAAATCTGACCTCAGTGGCCAGACCAAAGGAGCATTTCCTGCTGCCTTCATGAAGTCTATGTTTGAGAATCCTTCCTGGAAGCGATATGGGCCCGTGATTCTAAAAGAATCCCTCGGCAAGGCCTTGCCCAATGGCGCAGAGGATGCCGCTTTTCTCTTCATGTCTGCACAAATGCATGCCCAAAAATATTCGGAAAATGTTGCAAGGGCTGGTTTTGAAGGGAAAAATGCGATGAAAGCTGCCGAGCAAATGTTTCGAGCCATTCTCACACAAAAATCAGGCGTAGTAGTCAGCAAGCAGGACATGAAGGATCACTGGAATCTGATTAAATACCCGGACAAAAAAATTCGCCTTTCTATACCAGAGTTGCTCGAATGGTTGGACAAACTGCCCGAAACACATGCAGAGATCGAGCGTTACGAGCAGGAATTTCCATTCAATCTGATCGCAGGAGAGCGACGGGCGTATAATGCCAATACCATCATTCGAGATCCAGAATGGCGAAAAAATGATCAGGAAGGCTTCCTGAAAATCTCCCCCAAAGATGCCGAGGCATTGGGAATAGAAGATGGGCATTCGGTCAGATGCTTCAACCAAAAAGGAGAATTATTGGCTGTGGTTCGTATCACAGATGAGATGCGTGACGGGGTGATCTCCCTGCCCAATGCCTATGGTTTGCAATATGGAGGAAGCAAAGACCATCGAGTGATTGGAGCTGCCCTCAATGAGATCACAGATGCAACGCATTGTGATCCGCTGGCGAAGACACCCTATCACAAGAATGTACGGGTGAATCTGGAACCGGTCCTGTCATAGGCAGAATGAGGATATGAACCTCAAATACCGGACTCTTCATATATATATGTGACAGCAGGGAGGGACATACAGATAGAGGTTCCTTCCGTTACTTCTGATTCGATCCAAATCTCGCCTCCATGGGATTCGATGATTTTTTTACAGATCGGCAATCCCATTCCGATTCCGGGATATTGATTCTGTGGATGAAGTTGTTGGAACACACCAAAAACACGTTGATGATATTGAGCTTCTATTCCTATTCCATTATCCCTAAATCGAAAGATGGACTTTTCCAGATCCTGATACAACAGCTCAATACTGATCCGAAGGGGATGCTCTGAGCGGAACTTGATAGAATTGGAAAACAGTTGCTGAAACAATTGGCGGAACTGATTGGGCGCGGCTTCGATGCTAGGGAGAGGGCTGACAAAGAGTTTCACCTCTGTGTTTGGACATTCCATTCGCTGCTGCTCGCATACAGAATATGCCAATTGTTCCAAATCCACTAACTCCCGAACCACCTCTTGCTCGGCTGTCAAGAGTGCTTTCAAACCTTTCATCCTTTTCCAAAGCAATTCAGCCTCCTCCTGCATGAGTTGTTGATGTTTCTGATTGCGAATCAGGTGTTGAAGAACCTCATCCAGCATTTCATCTTGTCCTGATTCAGGAGACTTCTGCTGAATGTGTTGGATGATTTGTTCATCTTGACTTGTTTTGGACAGCAGGTATAAGATTCTGGAGCTGTTGGAGAGGTCATGATGAATCGAATCGATCAGGTTATGCATGCTCAGATTCGTCTGATTCACTTTGTCCGCCATTTGGTCTAGTTGCCTGTTCCACCTGATCCCATCGAGATATTGACTTCCAATATAGGCCCATCCTTGTTCTCCTCTATGGCCCACCGAAATGGGGGTTGTGGAATAGGCAACGGGAATCTTGTTTCCAGCCTGTGTCACCATCACCTCTTTTTTGTACAAATGTTTGAGTTCTTTTTTTCCTGAGTCATGGGCAAAGGGAATGTTTATCTCTGCGGGGAAAATGTCAGAAATCTTGTTGTTTTCCAAGCCCTCTAAAGAAAGACCAGATAGAGACAGAGCCTGGGCATTTGCTGCTCCAATTCGGCCATCTGCATTGACCAAAAATACAAATTCTGACATATTGGAGACAATCTCTTCAGAGGCAATTTCAGGAGTAATTCGGAGGAGAGAATATCGCCAAATCGCAAAAGCAATGAAAAAATTGCTCAACAATAGCAAGGCACTATCCACATTGATGTATTCAAAATCAGGGAGCTGCTGTAGGAAGGTATTGATCACAACAATCACAAGCACCAGGATATCAGCCATCAGAATAATTGCGATCTGAGAGGACAGAAAGGAGGATTGCTTGCGGATTCGGAAGTAATATTCACAAACCAGAGAGATCATGATTAGCATGAAAATAAGGCCATAAATGCCAGAAATCATTGGAAGAAGGCTATCTTCAGGAGGTGAATATCCCCACAGACCGTATTGCTCGACAGGTGTTCCGGAAACTCTGTCTGTCAATAAGTCGGTGCAGGCAAAAAAGATTGCTGGTAGATAAATCAGCAATAAGCGAACCGGATGCCTGACCCATTTCACGCGTTTTGTTAACCAAAGGTGGAAGTGCAGGGCAGTCGCAAAAGTAAATGGCCAAACGGATCTGAATTTGATCCATATCCAGGCTGTTTCATAGGATTCTGCCTGTAGGTATCCGAACTCTGCGAAACTATAGGCAGCAGCAGCCAAACTATACAGGAAGAAGATTTGATTGATCGGACGTTTCCGGTCAAGCAACAAAACAAGATAACCCAAAAAGAGATAGGAGAAGAAGGCAAAAAGTGCCAACAAAGCATAAAAATTCATGTCAACTCTTGAGATGAGTAGAATGGCAACAAACAATCAATACTTAGTGTGTCAGACTTATCCCCGAATAGAAATTGTCTTGATTTTGAATGTTTCTCTGGGAAAAATAGAAATCAAGACAGTTTCTTAATTGACTTTAACTTAAATATCATGAAAATAACGATAGAATGGAAGGGGAACGTACCTAATCTTGAAAAAAATAATCCTTTTGACAACTTGTGTATTCACCCGTTTGGATGATGATTATTTGTAATCGCTTGAATATGAGGTGTTAAGTGTGGATGTTTTTGTAGGTCGAAATAATTTTATTTTTGTGATTTTTGGATGATTGATCATCATTTCCATGAAATATCAAGCTGGAGGATGGATCATTCGCTCTTCAGGGATTCTACAGGGTTGGTTCTTGCCAGCCGAATGGATTGATAGCTTACTGTGAGCATGATCAAAGCAAGCATGGTCAATCCGGTAAACAAAAATAGCCAGAAGGAGATCTCTACATGATAGGCGAATCCAGATAACCATTCAGACATGACCCAATATCCGATGGGCATGCCAATGAGGCTGGCAATGCCGATAAGGAGGAGAAATTCTCTCGAAAAAGAGAGGAGAATGCTGGGAATAGAGGCGCCTAGTACTTTCCGAATTCCCATTTCTTTGGATCGTTGTTGAGCAATATAGGTCGTCAAACCAAACAAGCCCCCACAGCACATGAGGATGGCGATGTAGGTGAATAAATCGAAGACCCAGCCTGTTGCACGATCGGATTCATACTGTTGTGCCAATTGCTGATCCAAAAAGGAATAATTCATTTCTTCTTTCATGTAGGATCGCCAAATAGCCTGAATGGAACGAAGGCTCTCCTCCATCTGTCCAGATCGCAGTCGGATAGCGATTCTCGGCGGAACAAATTGATTGTTTCCATTAAAAATAACCAAGGGACCAATTTCCGTATGTAGCGAATAATAATGATAATCTTCAACCACCCCGATCACAGTCAGAATAGGAGAAGCATTCTCTCCGTTTGAAGGATTTTGGAATTGAACTCCCACGGCATCTGCTACCCCTAAGGCCCGCATGGTGGCTTCATTGATCATAACTTTAGCTGAATCGGCATATGATGGACCAAAGGACCTTCCCTGTACAAGACGAAACTGTAAGGTTTCGAAGAAGTAATCGTCATAGGTCATGACATTGGTTCGCAAGTCGCTACTGATGGGCTTGACCACTTTGAAAATGTTGCTTCCATGCAAATCGCCTGGCAGGCCATTGGCCCCTCCTATCTGTTGTACATGAGGCAGTGAGGCAACTTCATTCCTGAAGGCCTGATAGTGTTGTCCAAGCCGCCCTGCCTGAGGGATTACCAGAATATTCTCTTTGTTGAAGCCCAGATCCTTCGATCTGAAGTAGCGCATCTGCTGATAGATGAGAATGGACCCGGAGATCATAACAATGGAAATCACAAACTGAAGAGTGGTGAGGCCATTTCGGAGCCATCGTCCCCGCTTCCCGCTTTTGAAGGTGCCCTGCAAGATGCGGGAAGGGCGAATCCCTGCAATCACGGTTGCAGGGTAGAAGCCTGAGAGAGTTCCTATTCCCGCAATAAAGAGGAGAAACAATACAATTGCCGACGGATGATAGAGGGGCTGCAAACTCAAGGAGGTATGTAGAATGCCATTGAAATAAGGCAAGCCGACACTGAGCAAAATCAGGGCAACTCCTGCACTGATGGAGCAAAGCAAAATAGATTCGGCCAAAAATTGCCAGATCAAGGTTCGGTGAGAGACACCCATCACTTTGCGAATGCCTACTTCCTTGGCTCGGGCAGGAGATCTGGCGACAGAGAGATTGACATAATTAATGCTGGAGATGAACAGAATGATGAATGCAATCAAGGCAAGTAAGTAGATATACTGGATATTGCTGGTAGGTTCTGCCTCCAGATCAAGCTTGGAATACAGATGAATATCTTCCAGAGCTTGCAAAAAATAGTCAAACCGATGCCCGGCTTCCTGATAATCGAGTCCCAAATTCTGAGAAAGATGTTCTTTGCCATAGGTATCCACCAATTGATCAAACTTCTCTTCAAAGTTGTGGGCATCCACACCTGACCGAAGTTTTACATAGGTATACAGCCAGGGGTTCATCCAACGGTTATTGTCAATCGCAGCTTCCAAATACGGAATGGAATGGATGGAGCCCAGAACATCAAAATGCAAATGCGAGTTGACAGGAATGTCCCTGATCACAGCTGATACCAGATAAACAACCGTATCTGAGACGATACCGAGCGTCTCGTTGAGAACGTCTGTTTTGCCAAAATACTTCATGGCGGTGGATTCGGTCAGCACGATCTTTCCTGCTGCATCCAGGGCTGTCGCAGGGTCCCCATGGAGAAAGGTATGGGAGAACACCTCAAAAAAATCTGCATCTGCAAACCGAACTCTGGGTTCCACAAAGGTTTGCTCTCCTATCCGGATCGATATGTCATTCATGAAATACATCCGATGGACACGGGTTGCAGCCTCGACTTCGGGATAATATTCTTTCAGGACAGGGGCAAGTGTGACAGGAGAGGAAGCGAAATCACGCGTCCTGTCCGGATAAACACGATGAAGAGCGACTCTATAGATTCTCTCACTTCCCTGGAAGAACTTATCGAAGGACAACTCATGGTGAACATAGAGAGAAATCAACAGAACACTGGCGATTCCGATGGAAAGACCCGCCAGGTTGATCAAGCCATAGACTTTGTTGCGATTGAGATGGCGCCAGGCTATCAATAGATGGTGGAAGAACATATGACAGGATGGATAAATGCGAACTCACTTCTCCTCATTCACATACAGCAGAGAGGGGAAAGTAGTCACATTTCAGCTGACAAACCACTCCTGTAGTTTCTCCTGTATCATGTTTTTCTGAATGGGTTTGGACAAATAATCATCCATGCCGGCCTGTAGACATTTGTCTTTGTCTTCTTTCATCGCATTGGCTGTCATAGCTATAATGATGGGATGATATCCCTGCTCCTCTTCCATCTTTCGGATGTTGATTGTAGCGGTCAATCCATCCATTTCCGGCATTTGCATATCCATGAATATCAAGTCGTAAGGGATTAGTTTCCAGGCTTCTATAGCTTCGATTCCGTTTCCTGCGATATCTGCTTGGTATCCCAATTTTGACAGCATTCTTAGCGCAACTTTCTGATTGACCAGATTGTCTTCCACGATGAGAATCTTGAGTGGGTGGGTCAGCAATTGGTCTTCTTTGACTGTTTTCACAGCGGAGGGTTGGCTTGCTTTTGTGGGAGGATTCAGCAAGCCAATGATTTTCTTTTTTAGCAAGTCTGGCCGAACGGGTTTGTTAAGATATGCATCCACATAGGTCTTGGCCTTATCAGCCCACTCATAGCCAAGAGAAGACAAAACCAGGATGCTGATTGGGCGATCTGTAAAGCGTTCTCTAATATGTCTGGAAAGTTCGATCCCATCTATCTCAGGCATTTGGAGGTCGGTGATGAGCAGCTGCAAATTGGGATATTGGGCAAGAAGCGATGGAACCTCCCGTGGATCATGGGTAACAATTGGATCCAGATGCCAGTTTTTGCATTGTTGGCCTAGAATTTTGAGATTCGTGTGGTTGTCATCGACCAACAAGACCTGTCTGCCTTCAATCTCTTTCAAGCTTATTTGTTCCTCCTTGGGTAAAGCTCTGAATTCTCCTTCAACCTGAATGGTGAAGAAAAAAGTCGTTCCTTCTCCCAATGTGCTCTCTACCCATATTTCCCCGCCCAATAGCTCAGTCAAGCGCTTCGAAATGGCAAGTCCAAGTCCGGTGCCTCCATATTTGCGGGTGATCGAAGCGTCGATCTGAGAAAAAGACCTGAATAGGCGTTTTTGTTTGTCCTTCGAAATGCCAATCCCTGTGTCCCGAACCGCAAACTCCAACAAATATTTGTTCCCTATCCTCTTTTTCTTTTTCACATACACAACAATCTCCCCCTGATCCGTGAATTTCAACGCATTGTTGACCAGGTTCAGAAGAATTTGTCTGAGGCGGGTAAGGTCAGATTTGATATGGGTAGGGGTATCCTGATCTGCCAGATAAAGAAGGTCCAACTTTTTTTCACTCGCTTTGCCTGCAAGAAGATCCAATACATCTTCGAGGGGTTCTGGTGTCGGGAACCATTGCTCCTCCAACTCCATATTCCCGGATTCGATTTTGGAGAAGTCCAGAATATCATTGATGATTCCAAGAAGATTCTTGCCGCTGATGCGAACCGTTTCTACATATTCTTTTTGTTCTTCGTTGAGGTGAGTATCCATCAAGAGCCCTGTCATCCCGATGACTGCATTCATTGGAGTTCTGATTTCATGACTCATGGTGGAGAGGAATTGACTTTTGGCCTGAGCTCCCTGTTCGGCCAGATTCTTGGCATGGAGCAAATTATCGTTTAGATGATTTCGGATTTTTACATACTGATTCACGATGTATAGCAAATAAATCAGGCTAATCGAGATGATGAGGATAAGACTGATGAGTTCTTCGACAGGCGCTTGTAAGGGAGGTGGGGCCGGAAGTGGGACCTCTAGTATGTGAAAACAGAGACTAACTGCCAGCGTAAAGACGAGTAGGCAGGAAAAAATAATTCCCCATTTTTTTCCCAGCGTAAAATGAGCCAAAAAAATCAAAATAATGAACAAGAGGGGAAAAGCTGTAGTGGGACGCCCTCCTGCTGAAAGAAATAGATTGAACGTCAATGATAAATAGGCAATCAAACAGAAAACAAAGGATGATGTCCGATAAGATTTCCATCTTTTCAGAACAACAATCGGAATGAGGTACATACAGGTTGAAGCTACATTCATCCCGAAAATCAGAAATTTGTATTCTGATTTTGATACCAATCCCATAGGTGTCAAGAGAACGCCTACCAGGAAAAAACCAAATGCGAGATTGAATACAAGTTGTACCTTCAGTCCCTCTTCCAACGAACA
The DNA here is from genome assembly GCA_039029315.1 of Bacteroidota bacterium. Classification (GTDB taxonomy): domain Bacteria; phylum Bacteroidota; class Bacteroidia; order J057; family J057; genus JBCCCJ01. The sequence continues at coordinate 69,950 of JBCCGK010000022.1, forward strand.
ATTGTCCAAATATGATTGCAAAAACCAGTTTCTAATCTTTTTCATCCGCCCATAATCATTATATCAAGTAGAATTATAGAGAAAAGATAGAAGGTTTTTGGGCTTTTTGAAGGCAATAGATGGTGCAATTCTAAGGCATGTAATACTTTGTCAGGAATCATCTGATTGCCAGTGGTCAAATTCTTGTCATCAAACAAATAGAGTTTTGAGGAAGGAAGGGAGAAAATGGTTTTTTTTTCAAAATATGCAGGCCTCGCCCAATGGATTTGGCAAAGAATGCAAGAGCAAATGAGGAGAGGAGTTTAATTGAGAAAAATTCCTAAAAAACGATTCCCTCCGAAAAAAATCCTGTTCTGACAGAATTTTTTTTCACTACCTTGGTCTGATTAGAACAAACTCCTCAACCTTCTAGCCATGCTCTTTCTTGCCCCTACTCATTGGAAATGGACCCTTCAACTCCCTAAAGCGAAAGATCCTCGCTGGACGGTGGCTTTCTTGTTGTTTACGTATGTTGTCCTTGGTGTGCTTGTCCTAGGATTCAGTCGGAGATGGGAACAGATTCTCCTTCTTCTTGGAATGGGGATGGGACTGGATATGCTTCTGTCAGGATTGGTAAAAGGCGAGGTTCGATTTCCTTTGTCTTCTCTTATTTCCTGTCTGTCTTTGGCCATTCTTCTGAATTTTTCCCTGGGCTTCGCCTATCTGTGGTTGCCTGTCGGATTAGCCATTGGATCGAAATATGTCTTTACCCTCAAGGGAAAACATGTATTCAATCCTTCCTTGTTTGGGATATGTGTCAGTCTGTGGATTGGCAATGAATTGGTCAGTCTGTCTCCTGCCTATCAGTGGTTTGGGAATGCCGAAACAGCCTGGACGATGGCAATATTTATTGTTACAGGAGCTGTATTGATGTTTTTGAAACAGATCAATCGACACTGGTTGATTCTTTCCTTCCTCTTTTTCTATCTTCTGCAAACAGCTTTACGAGCCTATATTCTTAGGAACCATATCCCAATAGAGACCTTGTTCATCGGGACAATGACCACGCCGGCTTTTTATTTGTTCACTTTCTACATGATCACAGATCCTGCAACAAGTCCAGCTGGCAAAAAACAACAAATATTCATTGGCTTTGTCCTTGCTGCTCTGGATTTGTTCTTTCATACCAAGTTCAGCCTCTACACATTTTTCTATGCTGGATTTACGGTAGGAGCTGTCAGGTATGCGATGGGGCATTTGCAAATGGGAATCAAGGACCCGACTTATTTTTCCGGAATTCTTCGAAAGGGTCCGGCCAGGGCACTTTTTCTGATCCTCTTTACCTTCTCTATCATGGCTTTTCGCTACAGCTCTTTTCACGAACCAGTAGCCAAAACAGAACAATCCTTCCACCTGGAATCGATCTCTCCTGAGCATTCGGGAATTGGTTCCCAGCAAAGTGATATTCTCGAACAGGTAGATGGACGGGTATTGCATGTGGCCAAATGGATGATGTCAGTCGGAGATGCAACCGCAGCTGCAGATGTCGACCTGGATGGGGATCAGGATTTATTTTTTACCCAAACGCTGAAAGATTCTGCCTGGCAAGCCAAACTCTTTCTGAACCAGGGAGACTTTGTGTTTGAGAAAATGTCGATTCCAGATCTTGAATCTTATTTGGGAGATCCCGTGCAGCATGGCTTGCCTTCTACTGCACTTTTTTTTGATTATGACAATGATGGCGACAAGGACCTATTCGTCGGATTTGCTTTTGCGTCCAGTCATTTGTTTGAGAATCGAATGGTGCAGGATGGCAGGGTACATTTTGTCGAAAAAGAAGTGCCATTTTTGACTCGGACCAATACTGCCTGCCTGGGAGCCAATGCCTTTGATTTAGACAATGATGGCTATCTCGAACTCCTGATCACAAATGCGATTCCTCCTTATCTGACAGATTATGACACGGATGTCCCCTTCAATTTGTTCTCCTTACCCAGGCCGGAATATGAAGGAGATCGGCGGATGTTCCATTTTATGCATGAGTCCTGGCACAATGCCAACAATGGCGGCAAAAATCATTTGCTTCTCAATCGGGGAGGGGAAGCCTTTGAATTGGCAGATCATGAAACCTATGGGTTGGATGCCACAAGATGGAGTCTGGCGACAGGCACCATGGATGTCAATCAAGACGGATATACAGACCTCTACATCGCCAATGATTTTGGCAGAGATGATTGCTATTTGAATACAGAAGGGAAATTCTTTGACAGGCAGCAGGGCCGATTTTTTGGAGATATTGGAAAAGACACCTACAAAGGAATGAATGTCAGTATGGGCGATGTCGATGGGAACGGAAAAGAAGATATCTATATCAGCAATGTGCATCATGCAGTTCAAGCTGAAGGGAGTCTGTTGTGGATGAATGAGACAGATTCTCTGGCTGCAGAAGTCTCCTTTAAAGAACGCGCTTCTCAAAAGAATGCCCTCAATCCCAATAGATTCGGTTGGGGAGGCGCGATGGCGGACCTCAATCTGGATGGATGGCTTGACATCCTGCAAGTCAATGGCATGGTGGATGATGAATGGGACAAAGTACAAGAGGAGCCTGAAGACTTTTGGTACTATCAGATGCAGATCGCGCGTGCAGGTCCAGATATTCACAGTTATGCAGATAAATGGGCAGACATTCGCGGAAAATATATTTATCCCAATGAAGCGGATCGTATCTATCTGAACCGAGATGGACATGATTTTGTCGATATATCTGAACAGGTCGGTTTTACGCACCTCCGCAACACCCGGGGAATAGCTGCTGTGGATCTGGACAATGATGGAGATTTGGATGTGGTGGTGACGGATCAGTTTGGCGCGCCGTTTCTTTACAAAAATCATCTGAAGGACCAACAGTGGCTGGGGATTGAGCTGAGTGGTAATGGCAGAAGCTGTTCTTCTGACGCCATCGGAACCAGTCTGCATCTCAGCTATACAGAAAACGGGAATCCAAAGACCCAAATCAGGGAAGTCCGGCTGATGAGTGGATTTTCTGCTCAGGGAGACAGTCGATTGATGTTTGGCCTGGGACCTGCTGCCCATCAAATTAGGAAGCTGCGCCTTCTGATCCACTGGCAGGATGGCAAAAAGGAGACCCTCCATGATCTGAAGCTCAACCAATATCATGCTATCAGAGAACAATTCCCACTTAGTCAACAGTAACATCATGCAAACGGAACAACCCTATACCATTGTCAAGGAATCTGCCAATGACAGCAAGGCATGGCGGTCTGTCTTGTTCGAAACAGCACTGACAAGTCTGGCCATCTACGCATCTACCAGTGGAAATTGGGGGCTTTGGCTGATAGGGCAGGGGATATTGGCAATCAGTATGTTTCATTGGTTTGTCCTGATGCACGACATGGGACATGGGGGATTTTTCTCTAACCGCAAGTGGAATATCTGGTGGGGACATATGGCCTCCCTGATTTGTTTGATCCCTTTTTTTCCCTGGAAGTCTGTGCACCATACCCACCACGTCTGGACAGGCTGGGCCGAAAATGATCCTACACGACCCCATAAGGAATTGACAGACATGCCGGATTGGGCAATTCGGTTCATGAATTTTTGCTGGAAATACTGGATTCCCATCTTTGTAGTAAGTTTTTGCGCAGAAACTTTTTACAATCTTAACCGCTTGGGTACCCTCTATCCATCAAAAAAACGAAGGCGGCAACATGTGTTGAGCATAGGATGGATCATTGGAATCCATTTGCTTGTCGCTCTTGTGATTGGCAAGATGTATTTCCAGATATTTGGACTGGCATTTCTGTTAAATATTTTGTTTTCAGATCCTATTCTCCTGAGTCAGCATACCCATCTCGACCAGCATCATGTTGGGGACCAAAAAGTCAGGCCCCATTCATTCAAGGACCAGGATTTGTTCACCAGAACCCTGATTTATCCTGCCTGGTACTCGCGCTATATTCTGTATCATTTTGACAAGCATGGATTTCATCACCAGCATCCAACAATTCCCTCCTATCATTTGGAGAAGTATGGCAATGCGAACCGAAATACGATTCACTGGTGGGAATGGCTAATCAGAGCCAAAGCGATTCCTGCAAGCACACTCATTTATCAATCTTATAAGGACACCAACATACGGCTATGATGATCAACACTTCTGGCGCCCTCAAAAACTACTGGTACGCGGCTGCCCAAAGCAAACAAATCCAGAAAGACAAACCCTTCCGGGTACAGATATTTGATTTGCCGATAGTGATTTGGCGCACGAAAAATGGACTCACTGCCTTGCTGGATAGATGTGCCCATCGCAACGCTCCCTTGAGTTATGGAAAGCTGCTGCGGGAGAACATCATTTGCCCCTATCATGGCTGGACCTTCAATCCCAAAGGAGAATGTGTCAACATTCCCTCAGAAGGCGAAACCAAATCGGCGGTGATCAGCAACAAAAAGATCGAAAGCTTCCCGATCAGAGAACAGGATGATCTGATCTGGCTATGGATGGGGCGCGAAACGGAGGTGGACAAAGAACCCTTTCAGATGCCCATCGTCAAGCGGAAGGGATGGCATTACTATTATATGGAGACCATGTTTGAGAACAATGTGACAGATCTGGTGGAGAACTTCATGGATGTGCCCCATACTGTTTTTGTACACAAAGGCTGGTTTCGTGACAAAAAACAAATCAAAGTGCCTATGTTGGTGGAGCGAACAGAAGACAGCGTCCTGGTGACCTACCAACAGGAAAATGACAGCATTGGTGCATTCAATTGGTTGGTCAATCCCAAAGGCTTGCCAATGAAACATACCGATAACTTCTACATGCCCAACAATACCAAGGTAGATTACATCTTTGGGGAGGAAGAAAGAGGGTTTATCATTTCCAGCACTTGTACCCCAATCGAAGCATTCAAAACACGAGTCTATACCTTGATTTGCTACAAATTTGGTTGGATGACGCCCCTGGCCAAGCTGTTTTTGCCCGCTTACACCCGCAAGGTCATCGAACAAGATGTCTGGATCATGGACATTCAAGGCAAAAATCTACAAACCTTTGAAACGCCTGTCTATAAGTCCACTCAAGCAGATACCTTGCACCTCTATATCGAATCCCTCCGCAACTGGGCACAAAAAGGTGGCGAAAATGCCCAGCCAAAGCCCATCAAAAAAGAATGTGAGTTCTGGATTTAGCAGTCTGTCTATAAGGAGGTATGCGGACCAAAACCCTGGAGTATACAGGGAAGGCAATTCCAGTACGGTTGTTTTATGACTGAATTTCATCAAATGCCATGAAGTTAACATTCAAACTATTCCCCATAGATCAGATTACCGACGCTCACTCAACGCATTGTTGGAAGTTGATGGAAGAGAATTATGATCATGTGAAGCAGGAAACCTTTCTCAAGGACTTGCAAAACAAGGACTATGTCGGAATCTTGTTCGATGAGAAGGATGAAATAAAGGGATTTACCACCTTTGGGGTGAACCCTAACAGCTGTGGTACCCAGGAATACAGCATTTTGTTTTCGGGAGATACGATCATTCATCCTGCTTGTTGGGGGACACAAGAAATGATTCGGGGAGGTGTGCGTGCAGCCGGCAGCATCATGGCGACTGATCCTGAAAAAAAATGGTATTGGTTCCTGATTTCAAAAGGTCATCGAACGTATTTGTATCTGCCCTTGTTTTTTCATCAATACTATCCTGCCAGGGACAGCCATCGCCACCATCCGGCCTATCAACAAATTGTGGATAGATGCGCTTCCTTTATGTTTCGGGAGGCATGGCAGGCAGACAAAGGCATCATTCGCTTTCCGCAAAAACTTGGACAACTCAAGTCCTCCCTGGCAGCATCTACCTGGCAAAAGAAAAAGAATCCCAATGTTGCTTTCTTTTTGGAGAAAAATCCCTATTTCCATGAAGGGGAAGAACTCGCCTGTCTGACAGAGTTACACCCTGACAATGTCCACATCAGACTCCGGCAGGAATTGATCAATGGAATGCAACAGCCAGCCTATGCCCATTAATGTCAGCATAGGAGCAAAATGGGCGAATCGAATCTGGATCTATTCCCAATTTCGGGCATATAAGCAATTTCTGAGATCTTGCAAGTCTGTGATTCCAAGCCAGGAACAAAAGCTGGCAGGCTATCTCTCAGCCAATGCTGATACCCTTTTTGGGAAAGAATATGGATTTGCAAGCATGCGCGGCTATGGAGATTTTGCCAGGCAGCTGCCCATACAGGAATGGGAAGATATTCAGCCCTGGGTAGAACGAATAAGCAAGGGGGAGAAGGCCGTGCTGACAGCCGACACTGTTCTGGCCTTTGAAGAGACTTCTGGCAGTACTTCCGCATCCAAACTCATCCCCTATACGAGCAAGCTGAAACAGGAATTCGAAACAGGTATAGCTCCCTGGATGGTGGGTCTGTATCGATCGCATCCCTCTGCCTTTGATGGTCCATCATACTGGTCGATTTCTCCTGCAACAAAACAAGTCTCTCATACCACATCAGGTATCCCCATTGGGCTAGAGGATGATACAGAATATTTCAGTCCATTGACCCGCTACTTGCTCAAAAACATTCTTGCCATTCCTGGAGAGATCAAGAACATAGGCGATCCTCATCAATTTTACCTACAGACTCTGGTTCATTTGTTGTCTCAGGAACGCTTGTCTTTTGTGTCAGTTTGGAGTCCAAGCTTTTGCTTACAGTTGGATCAGTTTCTGCAAGATCATATAGAGAATATATTGGCCAGGCTTCATCAGCAGAAAGGGCTTTCCGCTCAACGAATGAGACAATTGAATTCTCTCCTGGGCAGGCGATTTTGCTGGAAAGATCTTTGGCCCGACCTCTCTGTGGTCAGTTGTTGGACAGATGCCCAATCATCTTTGTACATCCCTGCCCTTCAAAAGAGGATCGGCCAGGAAGTCCCTATACAGGCCAAAGGCTTGCTGGCAACAGAGGGAATCTGTTCGATACCGCTGCATCCCCAATACGCACCTGTCCTGACAATCCAATCGCATTTTTATGAATTCCGACAAGTAGAGAGTGGGGACATATTTCGAGCACATGAACTGACAGATGGACAATTGTACGAGCTGATTCTGACAACAGCCGGAGGACTTTACCGATATGCAACTGGAGATCTGATAGAAATCAATGGTTTTTTTTATCAGGCCCCCTGTTTTCGATTTGTTGGAAGAAAAAAAGTAAGTGATTTGGTAGGGGAAAAATTATCTGACTATCAGGTGAATGAAGCAATCCAGAAAATATTTGGGGCCTACCTGGAGGAGATTCGATGCCTGTTTTTGTATCCTCGTATACGATCGGGCAAATCGACCTATGTATTGTTTCTGGAACCCCGTCATGCCAGACAACTGTCCGTCGATCCCGTCAGTTTGCTTCCAGCTTTCGAGCAAGCATTGGCCGCCAATCCCTATTTTGCGCAAGCCATTCAATTGGGGCAACTGCAGACGGTCGAATGTCAGCTCCTGGATCATGGATTTTCCGACCAACTCAAGCAGTACCTTCAAACCAAAAAGAAAATCAAGGATGGAGATTGGAAAATGCCTGCCCTGTTTCAAGAGGGAAGCTTGTATCCATTGTTATAAATTAAGCGTCCCTGATATCCCTACCATATAGTCGTCCTTCATCTGATCACAGCCTCCATTCTCTATGTCCCGCTATCTATTTTCACAAGCCTCTTCCGCAGACAATGAAGCCATCCTGGAACTCATAGCCATCCCTATGCCCGGTCTGATCACACTGGCGATGGAACGAGCACCTGATTACTTTCTCGGAGCCAGGGTTCAAAATCAGGAGATTGATATTTATTGCTGTAAGGACAGTCGTGCCAATGATCGACTAGCTGGCTTGTTCAGTGTGGGCAAAAGAAAGGTGTATTTGGATGGTCGGAGACAATGGATCCCTTATTTTTCCGATTTGAGAATTCATCCAGATTATCAGCATACGCTGGTATTGATGAGAATGATCCAGTTTGTCCAGAAAGAGAGGATTCTTGGGGCAGGAGAGTATGCACAAACGGTTGTTTTTTCTGACAATGCCATCATGCAGCGACTGATTGAAAAATCACAACAACAGCAGAAAAGAAGTTTGAATTTGCCAAGCTATCACCAGTTTGGGGAATACATCACACATACAGTTGCCATAAAGCGAAAGAATCTTGCAGCGATCTCTCCCCAAATCGATCAGACCGTCAGGAAGGCGAGAGCAGAAGATGTAAGCATCATTCAGGATTTTCATGACCAATTGGCACCGCAAAAGCAATTCTATCCACAGTACGCCTTTGATCAATTAGACACGGTATACTATTCACACCTTCGGTTGGAAGACATATATCTGGCCTTTCGACAGGAGACTCTCATTGGGATGCTGGGCGTGTGGGATCAAAAACAATTTAAGCAAACCGTCGTCGTGGATTATCAGCAACCATTGAAAGCCTTGCGCCCCCTGGCCAATGTGTTTGCTCCCTTTCATTTGCCCAAAGCAGGAACACCACTGAATTATTTTTCCCTTCACAGCATTTTGATCCAAAAGAATCAGCCAGAAGTTTTTCGCTCACTGATGAACGCGGTCTTGAAGGATTATGAGCAAAGAGAATATGCGTACTTTCTGTGTGGCCTCGATACCCGAGATCCACTCAATCAAGCTTTTGATCATATGAAAGCAAGGAGAACTATCCTGGGGAAACATTTTCTCGTCAGCTTTGGGCGATGCCAATTGCCAGTGCCGGATTCTGTATTCTACCTTGAAGTAGGGAGGATATAGTCGTACCTTTGTGGTCTGAGATCATTCTAGTCTAGAGAATCAATTCATGACCTTTCCCAAAAGAATTTTTCCTTCCCCAGAAGCGGTCGCTGAGGCGTTTGCAGAGCGATTGGTCCAGCTGATCAAGGAGCAAGATCATCTTACCGTAGCCCTGTCAGGAGGAAGCACACCCAAATTACTGTTCCGGTTATTGGCAGAAAAGTATCGATCAGCCGTAGACTGGTCCAGGATACATATTTTTTGGGGAGATGAACGATGTGTACCTCCCAATGATGCTGACAGCAACTATGGGATGACGCATGATTTGTGGTTGGCACATGTCGATATTCCAGAGCAGAACATCCACCGGGTAAGGGGAGAGGACGATCCCGCATCTGAAGCAAAGCGCTATGCATCCCTCATCAAAGATTCTCTCCCGATGACCGAGCAGTGGCCGCAGTTTGATCTGATCATTTTGGGAATGGGAGCTGACGGACATACTGCTTCGATTTTTCCACATCAGATAGACTTGCTCCAGTCCCCGGATGTATGTGCTGTGGCTACGCATCCTGAAAGCGGTCAAAAACGAATCAGCCTGACAGGCGAAGTGCTGAATTGCGCCAAAGAAGTGATTTTTCTTGTGACAGGTGCCAGCAAAACGCCCGTCCTGGAAGAGATTTTTGGCCAAATTGGCAATTGGCAAAGCTATCCCGCTGCTCATATTCATCCTTCAGGCTCTCTTGTTTGGTATCTGGATGAAGCTGCCTGGACCTCCTGAATGGAAAGATCTCCTTGTCTGCCAGCCCTCCTGTGTTTCATCTAACAAAGACCTTTATTTATGCCTATTTCTCCATCCACCTTTGACTTCCTCAACGATCTGAAAGCCAACAATACGCGTGAATGGTTTCAGGATCACAAGGCCAGATATGAAGCCGCTTATGCCAATGTGATCGATTTTGCTGATGGCCTCCTGGACAAGATGAATGAACATGATCATCTCGTTCCCATGACCGCCAAGAAATCCTTGTTTCGCATCTATCGTGATGTACGGTTTTCCAAAGACAAATCGCCATACAAAAACCATTGGGGGGGGAGAATGAAACGAGCCACTGAAGAATTAAGAGGAGGATATTACTATCACATAGAACCGGGCAATAGTTTCGTTGCTGGAGGATTCTGGGCACCTGATAAGGAAGATCTTAAGCGTATTCGCGATGAGTTTGCGGCTGATGCTGACCCGATTCGTGCCATTACAGCTGATCCTGATTTCGTGAAGATGTTTGGTCAGTTGAAAGGGGATGCAGTCAAGACAGCTCCCAAAGGGTTTTCGAAGGAGCATCCAAACATTGATCTCATTCGCATGAAACAGTTCATCGTAACGCGGGAGTTCTCAGATGAATCTGTCCTTCAGGATAGCTATGTCGATGAGGTGGTCAATACCTTCCTTGCCATGAGGCCCTACTTTGATTATATGAGCGAAGTGCTAACAACAAATGCAAATGGAGCATAGAAATTAAGTAAGTAAGGGGACACAATTATTTGTGAGGGATATAGTGGGCATAGAGGAAATAATGGAGAAATCTTACCAATCAAGCCAGTATATCCCCTATTTCCTTTATACCCAAAATCAAACCTAATATTGTCCATCTACTTAAGTGGGGAGACAAAATTAAACATAAAAAAATCTAATAACTCGCTGTCTGACAGCCCATTCAATATTCATAATTCTTCATTCAAAATTGTCTCCCACTTAAGGGGACACAATTAAATTGTAGAATTTTGTTCCTCCCCCAACCCCCACCAAAGAGGGAAATATTTGATTTCTGGCCTTGTGGGTTGATGTCTCCCGCTGGCAGGAGAGCGAGAGGGGGGAAGATGATTGTCAAATATAAATCCACCCCTGCTTATATTTTTGGCGAAAATGTCAAAAAAATTGGCATTTTTGCTTGCAAAAATCTAACAAAATGTGCATTTTGTGCATCCTTTTGTTCCACCGCACATCAACAAATTAACAATGAAACAACTCCAACCCTATCTGGCCTTTCAGGGAAAATGTGAAGAGGCTTTGAATTTCTACGTCTCTGCTTTGGGAGGTGAAATTGTCTCGGTCATGCGGTTTTCTGAAGCGCCCAATGAGATGCCTCCTGAATTGAGCAATAACATTTTGCATGCTGTGTTCAAGGCTGGCCAAATTGCTTTTATGGCTTCTGACGGGATGCCTGATCATCCTCATGTTGTAGGAAACAATATCAATCTGAGTATCGATCTCGATACAGAAGAGGAACAAACACAGGTATTTGACAAATTGGCTGAGGGAGGAACTGTCACCATGCCTTTGAATGATACTTTTTGGGGATCAAGATTTGGAATGCTCGTCGATAAATATGGCATCAACTGGATGCTCAGTGTAGAGAAGCCGAAATAATTTTTCCTATTCCATTTCCCCGATCAGGCCCAGAACTGCGAAGGTGATTTTACTTTGATTTTGCTTGATTTGTTCTTTGGACCAGAGATGGAGTCGCTGCTTTCGTTTCAGTGTATTCCATTGATTTTCCAACGAATACAGATCATTTACAAGATCTTCATCTTCCTGATAATACGTTCGCATCAGATCAAACACCTCTACCTTGCCTTCCGACATGAGTTGTTCACAACGAGCTTTGAGTGCCTCGATTTCCTCTTCCTGATTGACGCTTAACAAGGAATTGGGTGCAGAAGGCTTTGTTTTGAAATTCAGGAAGGCGAGGTCTTCGGGGGGATCAGGCCAGGAATCACCGACAGGTATAGGGATAAGATCCGGCAGTCTCTCTTCTCCACCGTATCGAAGTCCAAGAGCCGTTTGGTATTCAATTTCAACTTCTTCTGACTGATTGGCTGCATCGGACCAAAACAACAAAAACACATCAGACTTTCGCAAGGCTACCATTGCATGATCTTCCCAATGATCCGAATCTTCTTTAATGTTGAGAAAGGAAGCAATTCCATTCTCTCTGAGTTTCTCCACTTGAAGATCAACAATATCCTGATCTTCAGGGGCGTAGGATAAGTAAGCTTGAGTATATCTTTGACTGGATGTCTCAACATAAGCGGTCTTATCCTGAGCTTGAGATTCTGAAGAAGAATCCATCACTGAGAGATTGAAGCGCATACGACCAACAGGGCCATTGGTATTGCTGACAATCAGCGTGCCGATGGCTTTCTTTTTTGGGTAGACCTCTGGAACATCTACATCGAACTCCACCGACGAAGGTTGTCCAAACCATGTCAGCTGCTGGACAGGCTCAAAGAGCTCCCAATCCTCGATACTCAGTCGAAATGTCAACTGGCTTCCCCGCTCAATGGGGGTATTGAGTGTCTTCCCACCTTGCCGTTTATTCTCGGCATCCATCTCTTTGGCCATTTCTTCCACCTCAACTCTTTGCTCATACAGATGGGCGAACACAGAGATTAAAAAACTGGACCCTCGCTCTACCTGTTCCGGGGAGTAGACCGTCATATTGACAATGTCTCCCTGAGTTGCAGGAGCAGCATTTACAGGAGAGTCTTCCTGATTGGGAGATGAGGAGGGTTCTTCTTCTTCGATCGGGAAAACAGATCTGGATTCCTTGATCGGGAACCCGGATCGGGAGCGAGATTTGCCCGTTTTGGGCATTTCTGGCAGGGGAGAAGGATCTGGTTCAGCTGGGATCGATTCAGTTTCTTCCATTTCTATTTCTTCCTCGGCTTCCTGCTCAGGTATATCAGTCACAAAATCATCCACATCTTCTTCACTCATCTCCTCTTCAACAATCTCTGCAACCGCATCATCTGTATCCGATCGGTCATATTCAATGATTTTCTTAGAAGACTTAGGATATGATGCGCTACCTCCCGCATCTGGTTCTGAGGCAAATAGGTTCATCAGCCATGAGAACAATGATTGGATAAGTCGAAAAAAACCCTTCATGGGAAATAATTTTGAATGACGATGGCATTTTCAGAACAAGTATACTCAATTTTCAAAAAAATATGACTCTTCAGGCGGTCTGTGTACCTTCGCAACATGGAAAAAATTGCATACATCACAGGAGGGTCCAAAGGAATTGGACTCGGGATAGCTGAAGCCATGATGGCTCAAGATATGAAGGTGGCCATCACCGGTCGTACGCAGACATCATTGGATGAAGCGGTACAGCATCTTAAGGCCCTGGGCAAAGGGGAAGTGCTGGCAATTCAATCGGATGTCCGTAATCTGGCAGATGAAGAGCGAGCCATTCAGCAGGTACTAGACAAATGGGGAAGGTTAGACGTTTGCATAGCGAATGCAGGAGTTGGACGATTTGCCTCCATTGAAGATCTCAGTGCAGAAGATTGGAATTCTGTCATTGATATCAATCTGACAGGCGTGTTTCATACAGTGAAAGCTTCCATTCCGGCCTTGAAAGAATCAAAGGGTTATATCATCACGATAGCCAGTCTTGCAGGCACTAATTTCTTCAAGTTCGGGGCTGCTTATAATGCCAGTAAATTTGGATTGGTAGGCTTTACACAAGCAATCATGCTGGATCTTAGACAATTTGGTGTCAAGGTGACCACCATCATGCCTGGGTCTGTCGCTACTTATTTCAACAATCGCGTGCCAACAGAAGCGGATGCCTGGAAGATCCAGCCAGAAGATATTGGCCAAATGGTTATCGACTTGTTGAATATGCATCCCCGGACCCTACCGAGCAAAGTTGAGGTACGACCATCTATTCCTCCGTCAAAATAGGGGCAGACGAATAAGGCAATCCTGCTAATTCGAACAAAGAAGTACTATAATTTTAGGAGTTTTTGGTGAGACTTGCCACTTATGATAGCTTGCTGTAGTCTTTCCAAAAAACTCCCCATGATCCGCAACTATTTCACGACTGCCTGGCGCAATTTTATCCGGCACAAAACATTTTCTTTGATCAACATATTTGGGTTGACATTGGGCATGGCAGCTTGTCTGCTCATATTGCAATATGTCACCTATGAGCAAAGTTATGACACTTTTCATTCCAACAAATCAGACCTCTATCGGGTAGCCCAAAACCGCTACAACAAAGGGCATCTGGAGACCGCCTGGGCAGCTGGATGTGGGGCCATTGGCATGGCTCTCAAGGACAATTTTCCAGAAGTCAAGGCGATGAGTACCATCCGCTATCTTTCCGGGACGATGAATTATGATGATCGATCCTTTCGAGAAGATCAGATGTATCTGGTCATGCCTGACTTTTTCAGAATGTTTGATTTTCCGATTCTGAAAGGCAATCCTGCCGAGTCATTTAGTCAACCCTTTCAAGCGATGATTTCAGAATCGAGGGCAAAACGCTACTTTGGGGATGAAGATCCGATTGGCAAAACCGTTCATCTAAACAGACGAAATGATTTTACCATCGTAGGAGTCTTCGAGGATATTCCTGAAAACTCTCATATGAAATTTGACTGGCTGTTCTCCTATGAGACCTATGTCAATTGGACTGATGGAGGAGGATTAACTGCCTGGCAATGGGATGGATTTTACACCTATATCCAGCTTCATGCACAGACTGACCCTGACGCGTTTGAAGCCAAAATTCCGCCTTTGGTAGAAGAGCAAGCAGGAGAAGAATTGAGAGAATATGATGCTGGCATGGAGTTCTACCTTCAACCCGTGGACCAGATCCATCTGACTTCAGACTTGATGATGGAAATGGAGGCAAATGGCAATGGTGAATATGTACGTTTCCTGATGATCATCGCTATTTTCATTTTGTTCATTGCCTGGGTCAATTATATCAATCTATCCACAGCCAAATCAGCAGAAAGAGCCAGAGAAGTAGGGATTAGAAAAGTGCTCGGTTCTCACAGAGCAAGTCTGATTCGTCAATTTTTGATGGAGTCTCTGGCGACCAATCTGGCTGCTGCTGGCTTGGCGATTGGGGTGGCCTATGTCTGTCTGCCCTGGTTCAATTCACTCACAGGACAAGAGATCAGCTTTCAGTTGTTTCGACAGGGGAGCTTTTGGCTGGCCTTTGCGTCGGTATTGGTAGTTGGGTCTATTCTTTCTGGTCTGTATCCAGCCTTTGTGTTGGCCTCTTTTCAGCCTGATACAGTCCTGAAGGGAAGTTATTCTTCCTCTTCCAAGGGAATTTTGTTGAGAAAACTCCTGGTGGGATTCCAGTTTGGGGTATCCCTTCTGTTGATTGCCGGAACCTTGACGGTATACCGTCAACTGGATTTCATGCGAAGCCGGGATTTAGGCGTGAACATTGAACAAACCCTGGTCTTGAACGCACCGAATGTTTCGGACAGCACCTACTCGGAAAAACTGGCAGCCCTCAAATCCGAACTTACCCGGGTTGCAAACATCGAGAGTGTCAGCGCATCGACTGCTATTCCTGGTCGAAAGCCAGGATGGAATGCCGGAGGTGTAAGGCGGGTAGGAGAACCTGCTTCAGCAGCAAATCAGTATCGGGTTATTGGGGTGGATTATACGTTCATCGACGCCTATGAATTAGAGATATTGACAGGAAGAGCATTTGATCAGTCGTATGGAACAGATGAAGGAACGGTGCTCTTCAATGAATCTGCAGTGAAACTGATGGGATTTGCTTCCATAGAAGAAGCGATGCACGAAGACATCTACTTCTGGGGTGATACATTTACCATCATTGGCGTATTGGCAGACTATCACCAACAATCATTGAAGGTCGCTCCTGACCCATTGATTTTTCGGTTGATTCCTAGTTCACGATCCTTTTTCTCTGTCAAAATCAACACCAATAATAGTGGAGAGTCCCTTCAGAATAGTATTGCTCATGTCTCAGAAACCTGGGATAAATTTTTTGCGGGGAGTCCGATGGAGTACTTCTTTTTGGACGAATATTTTGACGAACAATACAAAAATGACAGAACCTTCGGGGGGGCCTTCGCAAGTTTTGCTCTGTTGGCGATCCTGGTAGCTTGTATGGGATTGTTTGGCCTATCAGCTTATTCAGCCACACAGCGGACCAAAGAAGTCGGGATCAGAAAAGTCATGGGAGCTTCAGGCCCTCAGATTGTTCAATTGCTGACACGCGAGATCATGTTGCTGATTGCCTGGGCAGCCTTGGTAGCCCTGCCATTGGCCTGGTATGCCATGGATTCCTGGCTGACCGGCTATGCTTATCGCATTGAGCTCGACTGGACATTATTCGTCGGGCCATTGCTAAGTCTGGTTGTCATCACATTGGCAACTGTGAGCGTTCAGACACTCAAGACTGCTGCAACGAATCCCGTGGAAGCCATGCGGCATGAATAGATTGGGAAAAGAGTTAATTATTCATCATTGGAAGGCATAGAGATGATTCATTTCTCTATGCCTTCTTGCTGCAAGAACATGAGTACTGCTGCTATGCTGGCTCGAATCGATCATCGTTCCCAAAATAAAATGAATTTCCAGCAATAAATCCTCGAACCTTTTGGAGAAGATCACGTAAGCCAAACTTCACCAAATCTGTACGAATGAGTTAACTTGTACTTTCACACCCCTTTATTGTTCTGCAGACCTTCCGGTCTTTGCAGCATGATTTTTTTGCATTTCTGTTCCTGATTCCTGGCGAATACCGCCCGGTTTTTTGCGCATTTTTTTCACCCATAAAACCACTTGCTATGATTGCCTCCCAAGGCAAGGGGATTCCTATGTCCCCGAACATGAAACCTTTTCAATTTTCCTACCTACTGAGTCAACGATTCTGGTACTACGCACTTCCTGCATTGGGGGTCGTGGTCATTGCTGAAACTGCTGGAGTTTCACTGAGTTATGTTATGAAAAAATTGGTGGATACCCTCGAAGCGGCGAATGGAGAAGGCATGAGTTGGGCCCTGATCTACATCGGACTGTATGCCATTTCTGAATTGGCATGGAGAAGTAGCGGCTATCTGGGAATGCACTGGATCACCAAAACCCGTGCTTTGGCATCTTTTAGTCTGTTCAATTGGTTAAGTCAGCACAGTAGCAGCTATTTTGCTGACCGCTTTGCCGGTTCTTTGGCGACCAAGGTCACCAATGCTTCCAATGGTGTCTCGGATATGTTGCCAAAAGTCCTGTGGAACTTTTTTCCAACCTTTTTGCAGCTCTTTCTCTCGATTGGACTGGCATGGCTGGCCAAACCCTTGTTGGCAGGTCTGATGGGAATTTGGTGTGCGATATTCTTGGTATTGAACACCATTCTTGTCCGGAAGAAAGCGGTCTTGTCAGAAGCTTCCTCCAATGCCTACACCAATCTGAAAGGACAGTTGGTAGACATCATTACCAACATTCGGGTAGTACATCAGTTTGCCCGATTGCGAAAGGAGAAAGAACGTGCCCTGAAATTCATCTCGGATCATCAAGAAAAATCCATCAAAAGCTGGCGCTATTCTGAAGGGATTCTGTTGGCCAATAACCTGCTCCAGACGGGATTGCTGGCAGGGATTCTCCTAACGGCGATCTGGCTGAAATCTCAAGGCAAATTAAGCTTGGGAGACGTTGTTATGGTCACCAACCTCACCTGGGGAATCCTGGAATCCTTGTTGTTCATCGGGAACAGTCTGAATGGGATGATGGAAAACTATGGAGAGGTCAAAGAAGGATTGGACATCATCTTGCATCCTCATGAGATTGTAGATGCTGAGAAGGCAACATCTTTGGAGACCAAGGGGGGAAGTGTTCAGTTCGACAATGTCAAGTTTAGCTATGGAGGGAGAAGAGAAGTGTTCGAATCATTCTCTTTGGATATCCCAGCTGGACAAAAAGTCGGATTGGTAGGGGAGAGTGGTGCTGGAAAGAGTACCTTCACCCAACTTTTGTTGCGGATGTATGATGTGGAAGATGGAGCGATCAGCATTGACGGACATGATATTTCGACTGTCTATCAGGACAGCCTGCGATCAGCCATCAGTTTTGTGCCGCAAAGCAGTATGTTGTTTCACAGAAGTCTGAAGGAGAACATCCTGTACGGAGATCCTGATGCGAGTGATGAGGCAATTCATTTGGCAGCCAAACAGGCCGGTGCCTATGAATTTATCATGGAATTGCCAGATGGTTTTGACACTCCTGTTGGAGAACGAGGGGTCAAACTTTCAGGTGGACAGGCGCAGCGAATCAGCATTGCGCGTGCAATGCTGAAAGCCCAATCACCGATTTTGATTCTGGATGAAGCAACCAGCTCTCTGGACAGTGAGAGTGAACAAATTGTTCAGCAAGCATTGAATCATCTGATCCAGAACCGGACAGTGATCGCCATTGCGCATCGATTATCTACCTTGTTAGCCATGGATCGAATCATCGTTCTGGACAAGGGAAAGATTGTTGAGGATGGTACCCATGTCGAGCTGCTTCAACAAGGAGGGATTTATGCACGCTTATGGTCTCTTCAGGCTGGAGGGTTCCTGGGAGGGAATCCTGTGGAGCAGGTGCATCCGAATCCAAGCTAGGCTGACCTATATGCAGCTAAAAGCTCTTGTTTTTCGTCCTTGTTGAAAAAAGGATGATGAAGCCTACCTCTTCAAAGAAGATGATCAGAGTCAGCCTGGGACTTATCCTGTGGCTGACTCCCGTTTTTTCCTCTGCCCAGGATTTGTTCAATGCAAGCTTTGACAGCATCTGTGTCTGTGCCATTGATCGAATCTATGGCTGGGTGACCTCTGATGTCTATTATTTGAATCCAGACACCATTGTCCCCTTTGAACCCAATCGACAATATTCGACCCCAGATCACGAATTACATTTTGCGATCAATTCTGTGAACATTAATTACGATCAGGGAGATACTTCTGGCTACGCCAATTCCCTCAAATTATTTACCAGACCCGAAACCAGTTATCCGTCCGGGGAACCATTCAAAGGATTTATCACCAATGGTACCCATTTCTATACAGACAGCAGTGGGCTGGTAGATTTTAGCAGAGGGGGGAGCCCATTCCCGTATCGTCCCTATTTTTTAACAGGCAGGTACAAATTCGAAGATTCTTTGTCGGCTGTTGATGATTTTGGAAAAGCAGTGATTCTTCTCAAATCATATGACAGCCTCAATCAAGTAGTCGATACCATTGCCTATTCGGAGAGTGTGCTTGATCTCAATCCAACATTGGCGTGGACACCATTTGAGATTCCGATTCACTACCAGAGTTCCAACCTTCCAGACTCTATTGTGATCGTCTTTTTTTCCGCGAGCACAGGGGCAGATTCAACGACACTTTGGCTGGATGATATTGGATTCGTTTTTTCTTTAGATGGAATAGAGGACGACAGGAATGGTCTGCCTCCTATATATCCCAATCCTGCTCAGGAGAGGATCTACTTGCCATACCCAGGAACAAAACCTACTGCATATCGAATCCTGGATATGCGTGGAGCCATGATTCAATCTGGAAAGATGCTTGATGAAGTTGATGTTTCGGGCCTGCATAGAGGAATGTATATTCTTCAGGTAGAATCTGAAACGGGGACATTTGCCAACGGCAGATTTATCAAACAGTGAGCGCTTGTCCCAACATCATTGGAATCTCTTTATCGGCAATTCCTGCTTGAGTCAACGCCTGGACTTTATGGACAAAATCCGGATGTAATCCCACAACTTCCCCAATAACAATCAGGGCGGGAGTTGTTACGCCTCCCTTTTTGACGGCTTGTTCAATGGTCTCGACTGTTCCAATGGCGATTTTTTCTTGTGGAGTTGAACCAGATTGAATGACTGCAACAGGTGTTTCAGCTTTCCCATACTGCTCAAAAATTTCTACGATTTCTCTCAACTTCCGCAATCCCATAAAAATCACAATGGTTGCATCGCTTTGAGCAGCTTGATACAAATCTGGCGTGAGGTGTCCGCCAGCCTTGGTCGCAGTCAATACCCAAAAGCTGTCATTGATGCCGCGTTTGGTTAAGGGAATTTGTTGTAGGCCGGGAACAGCTGCCACGCTGGAAATGCCTGGAACAATCTGGACCTCGACGCCATATCGATCAGCATAGACCAGTTCTTCATGTCCTCGACCAAAGACAAATGGGTCTCCACCTTTGAGCCGTACAACATGGCCAGAGGCCCGGGCATATGTGACCAGCATTTCGTTGATTTCAGATTGGTCGAATCGCTTATATCCAGCACGTTTTCCGACAAAGACCAATTGAGCGGTCTCAGGGGCATAGGTCAGCAATACTTCACTCACGAGGGCATCATACAAGACAACATCGGCAGTTCGAAGGGTCTTGATTGCCTTGAGTGTAATGAGATCAGGGTCGCCGGGTCCAGCTCCAACAAGGGAGATTTTGGGTGAAGGATGCATAAAATGTTTGTTTGAGAAATTAATTGCTGGTCAATTGAACATTGCTTCTTGCCCGAACAAGTTGTTGATGAAAGGCCTTGGCTTGCTCAAAGTATGCCTCTGCGAATGCCTTGGTGGGTTGTTCTTCTTTTATTTGGTATACAAGGGTAGCGAAATCAGCCTCCAGCTGGAATTCCCCAGTTTGAACAATATATGTATCAAAATCCCGAATGATACCTGCCTGGGTATTGGTGTTGATCTGTTTGCTCACCAACTGTGCCTTTGCCCCATTGACCAGGGCAGTATAGCTATGGTATATGCTGTCAGCATAGGCCTGATCTGAAAGAGCTTCATTTGCCCATTTCAATTTCTCTTCCGTTTCGAATAGAAGCGTTGCAACCAAATCTATGACTACCCCTGCACATTCTCCTACACCAATCTGAGGAGCAAATGTGTCCACATGTCCCCAATCAATGAATTCATTGGCGGTGAGTTCTGGCTCGACTACGGCTTTGAGCAATTGATAGAAATAGGCCTTTCCCTGTCTTCTGAAATACGCATGAAAGTATTCCCCTTCCTGGGCTGACTGCTCATAATCATTCAACAGAATGCGCAGTGCTTCGGGTCCGCGCTTGGAAGGGATTTTGATGACTTTTTCTGCAAATACTGCCTGTCCATCGCCCAATTTTCCCCCTCCTAACAAGACTTGTAGGGCCGGAGCGACATATCCTTCGGATTTTAGACTGCTTCCATGAAACCCAATAGATGCGATACTGTGTTGACCACAGGCATTCATACAACCACTGATCTTGATAATCAAGTGGGTATTGTGAAGCAAGTCAGGATATTCTTGCTGAACGATGTTCTCCAATACCTTGCTGATAGCAGTACTGTTGGAGATACCAAGATTACAGGTATCCGTGCCGGGACAAGCCGTGATATCTGCGGTGCTGCCAAAACCGGGATTCGCCAGATCTAGTTTCTGCAATTCTGTATAGAGATAGGGCAAATATTCAGCCTTCACATACCGAAGCACAATGTTTTGGTCGATGGTGAGACGGATATCGTCTCCGGCATAGGTTTCAACCAATTGGGCAAGTCTTCGGGCTGTGTCTGTGCTAAAATCTCCAAGAACTACTTTGCATTTGATGGCGAGATAGCCTGCTTGTTTCTGCTCGACTACATTGGTGCTTCGCCATAAGTCGTATTGCTGTCTATCCGCAATCTTACCCTCAGGAATACTTTGCGGATCAGATAATTGGATTGAATCTTCCAACTCGATATCGATTGGGTAGGAGGCATAAGGGAGCGCACGTTTTTCCTCTTCTACCAGCCGGAATATTTCAGCCAATCCTTTTTGTTTCAGCAAAAACTTGAATCTTGCCTTGAATCGTTTGCTTCGTTCACCAAAGCGATCGAAAATCCGCAAGACAGCCTCCGCAAAAGGGATGATTTGATCCGCAGGCAAAAACTCATAGGCAGTCAAGGCATGAGATGGTTGAGCTCCTAACCCTCCCCCGATCATCACTTTGAAGCCTCTTTGGCCATTCTTGATTTTGGGAATGAATCCCAGATCATGCATAAAGGCAAATGCAGTGTCTGCCTCACTGGACGAAAATGACACTTTGAACTTTCGCCCCATTTCCTGACAAACCGGATTGCGCAAGAAATAGGTAAAGAAAGCATGCGCGTAGGGGCTAATGTCAAAAGGTTCTTTGGGGTCCACACCAGCCAGGGGAGAGCCCGTGACATTTCTTACAGTATTGCCGCATGCTTCCCGCAAGGTGACATCATCTTTTTCCAACTCCGCCCATAGCTCTGGGGTTCGATCCAGACTGACATAATGAATCTGAATATCCTGTCGGGTGGTGATATGTAGCTTGCCGGTGGAATATTTATCCGCCACTGCGGCAATCCTTCTCAGTTGGCGGACGGTCATTTTGCCATAAGGAAGCTTGATGCGAATCATCTGGACACCTGCTTGTCGCTGCCCATATACACCTCTCGCCAGCCGAAGACTTCTGAATCGCTCTTCATCTACTTTGCCTTCTTGGAACAATCTAATCTTGCGCTCCAGCTCAAGAATATCTCGTTCTACAATCGGATTTTCAATCTCTGTTCGAAAACTTTGCATAACTCACTGATTAATTGGGGGTAATACTCATCCACATTTTCGCTTACATGCGCTTGTCAATGTCACAGCAGTTGAAGTAGGAGCTTGTTGTTCTGTTGGTTGAAAATAGCTAGCGTGTAGTCCGCATTCTTTTTGGGATTGTTCCCACCACCATCGGCCAGCGCGTTCGTCTTCGCCGGCTTGCACGGCACGTGTACATGGAGCGCAGCCAATGCTTGGGAACCCTTTATCATGGAGGCGGTTATATGGAACCTGATGTGCTTTGAGATAAGCATCTACCTCTTCCTTTGTCCAGCTTAGCAGAGGGTTGAATTTGACAAGTTGATGACCTTCATGCCACTCAAACCGGCGAAAATTCTTGCGAAAATCTGATTGATCTGCCCTCAGTCCTGTAACCCAGACCTTGCTGCCGGCCAAGGCTCGTTTGAGTGGTCTTACTTTGCGAATGTTGCAGCATTCCTTTCTGTTCTCAAGGGAATCATAGAAGCTCATAGGGCCTTTTGTATTGACCATAAATTCGACTTCCTGCCCGTTGGGGAAATACAATTCAATCGGCTGTTTATATCTGGCAGCAACCTGATAAAACAATTCTTGGGTTTCTTTGAACAAACGGCCAGTATCAATGGTAAATACTCGAATGGGGATATGATGCCGAAAAATCATATCAGCAATGACCATCCCCTCCTTCCCAAATCCGAGGGAAAAAGCAACATCAGACCCATAGGCCTCTGAGATCCATCGGAGGCTTTCCAGGGTGTTGAGTTCCCGGGTCTGTTGGTCAAGTTGAGCGATAAGCGTCGGTTTCATTGGAGAAAATTGATTGGCTGAATGGGTAAATGGCAGAAAATTTGGACGTGTTGTATGCGTACTGCTGGTGGGTCAGGACATCATCTGGGAGTTAGCTTTAGGCTATGAGAGTGGGTCTAATGAAGTACCCATGTGCCAATCCCGGATATGTCGTTATCCTGCTAGCAGCAACAACAACAACAACAGCAACAAATAATAGGAAGAAGATTCTGGACGAGTGGTGTAGATTCCGTGTGTGAGTCGGAATGGAATGTTTGGGAGTGGGGATGTTTTGAAACAATCATTGCTACAGTGCTAACTTATATTTCCCTTGTGCGTGAAAAAGGGCAGGAATTGGCACCTTGCTCTGAAGGAGGTGGTTGCCAGAGGGTCATAGAGCCTGTTCTCTCACCTCTTCTGTATAAATCAATAAATCTTAACTCGTAAAATCTTCTTCAAAGCACGGGAGCTTTTTTGGTATTTCCAAAGGAATCCTTGTTTTTTCTTTCACGAAATTGTTAAAATATTGACTCTCAGTAAGAAAAAATCATAACAAAACATGCGAATATTTGAATATAATGAAATCAATTTGTCGTTTATCTGACAAAAATAAATTTCGCATCTTTGACCCATGAATGAATTGTATCCTATTTTCCTCAAAGCGCGTAGACTCAAGTTTCTCATTGTTGGAGGGGGAGCAGTTGGGGAAGAAAAACTTCACAACCTGCTGAGAAGTAGTCCTCAAGCCACGGTCTTGTTGGTCGCTCCAACAATCAGAAAAGGAATTCTCAGTCTGGCCGTCAAGCATCCTGCTGTTGAATTACAGCATGAACCCTTTGTTGAGTCCCATTTGGAAGGAATTGACATCGCCATCCTGGCTACCGAAAAACAGGAAGTAAATCTGAAAATCAGGGAATTGGCACGTGCAAGAGGCATTCTAACCAATGTCGCAGACAGCCCGGATCTCTGTGATTTTTATATGTGTTCGATTGTGACCAAAGGCGATTTGAAGATCGGTATTTCTACCAATGGAAAGTCTCCTACTTTTGCCAAACGATTTCGACAACTACTGGAGGCCACCCTCCCGGATAGCATCCCGGACCTCCTCAATAATCTTCGAAGTATTCGTGATCGACTGTCAGGAGATTTTACACAAAAGGTAGAAAAACTCAATGCCATCACTCAAAATATGGTGGCAGATGAGAAAATGGAGGATAGGACCAAAAAATGAATAACGAAGAAGAAGCCCAATTGGTTCCTTTTCCTGCAATTTTTCCCAATCATTTGTACAGATTTCCCGATTTTCTAATTTTAGGATAATCATTTTTCCATCCCACCTAACTTAGCAAAAACACACAACTGCCTATGAAGAATCAACTACTACTACTTTCCATTGGGGTCGACGTTTAGTCGGCCCTTTTGTTTTACCTTTGTATCATGCTTCTCAAAGTTCATCATATAGCCATCATTTGCTCTGATTACAGTCGCTCCAAAACTTTTTATACAGAAGTTCTGTCCCTGCCAATTCTGCGGGAAACCTATCGGGCAGGCAGGGATTCATATAAGCTGGATCTAGCTGTAGGCAGCGACTATCAGATTGAGTTGTTTTCTTTTCCCAACCCTCCCGAACGGCCCTCTTATCCTGAGGCAAGTGGTCTGAGGCATCTGGCATTTGAGGTAGACAAACTAGAACCTGTGATTGAGCGCCTTCATCACCATGGAATAGAGACTGAGGAGATCCGAACCGACAAGCAGACAGGAAAGCGCTTTACGTTCTTCGCAGATCCTGATGGACTCCCGCTGGAATTGTATGAACGATAGAGTTTGGGACTCCGAATTTCTGATGCTATTTTCGTCATAGAAGAAGAGCCAACCGATTTGCAAGATGTGATTATTAAATCCGTCAGGCTGACGGATTTAACAGCAAAGACAATGCAGTCGGCTGATAAACAATAGATTACAAAGAGGTTGGATGTAAATCCGTCAGCCTGACGGATTTAGATTTGCCAGAAGCTGCTAGAATTATGGCTGGTGAGAATAAGATTATCGTTGAAGGGAGAAGTATCTCCTATGAGGTGCTGGATGAGACAAATTTCTTTTCACTTAATGAAATGGTGAGTGATTCTGATCATCCTGGACAGATCATTCAGACATGGATTCGACTCAGGTCAACCCTGGAATATCTCAAGGTCTGGGAAAAACATAACAATCCCTCCTTTCATCCGCAGCTTGCAGACACGTTTATTGCTGACTCTGGCAAGCCGACCTTCACGATGACTCCAACAAAATGGGCGACTCAGACTTCCTCCAAAGGAATATTTACCAAAAGAGGTAGATATGGTGGTACCTGGGCACATGTGGATATTGCTCTGGAGTTCGCAGCCTATTTGTCCCCCAAGTTTCGATATGAAATGATCCTGTCTCTCAAGGAAGTCTATGAGATTGAGCGCAATATTTTGAAAGGGGGATGGTCCATGAGCCGATTTTTCTCAAAAATCAACTATCATCTTCAAACCAATGCAATCAAAGAATACCTGGAGCCCCGTATGGACTCTGGCGAAAGAAGGAACCTCTATGCATCAGAAGCTGATCTTGTCAATGTGGCAGTATTTGGGATAACGGCGAAACAATGGCGGGAGGAAAATCCTGAATTGAGCCATAAAGGCCAGAATATCAGAGATCAAGCAAGTATGGCTGATCTGGTTGTATTGGCAAATCTCGAAAGCGCCAATTCACAAATGATAGAAGCGGGTCTGGATCAAGCATCCAGGCTGGACCGCATGCAACAATTGGCTGTAAGGCAGTATCGAGTATTGTCCAAGCAACTCCTCCCCCCCAAAGATCAACACTTGCTTGAGTGAAAATCCATTTCTTCCTGTCTATTCAAGAGAAAGTATCATCGATTTCTGGTCCTATCTGCCAAAAAAATTCTGTAAGTTAGTATACTTCTATTTTTTTGCTGGTTGAAGAGCTCTTACTTATATCCAATACTCCCAGATAACAACTATGCATCTACAGCCCAAAACAATTCTGCTACTCCTACCTGTCCTGCTATTATTGGCATGTGGGCCTTCTCAGACAGCGACAGAAGGTCAGAAAGAGATAAATCTGACTGATGAAGAATATGCACCCGGACGGCAACTCGTGTCCCAGGATGGATCTTTTGATGAGATCGTCGCGCCGGATACAGAAATAGAAGTCTTAGCAGAAGGATTTGACTGGACAGAAGGTCCTGTCTGGATTCCTGAAGCAGAGTATCTTTTGTTTACTGATATTCCGCCAAATTCGATTTTCAAATGGAAGGAAGATGAAGGGAAGTCACTCTATCTGACTCCATCCGGCTATACTGGAGAAGCAGGGAGAGGGGGAGAAAAAGGCGCCAATGGGCTGATCCTGAGTCCAGAAGGTCGATTGGTGCTGTGCCAACATGGTGATCGACGTGTGGCGATGATGGATGCACCTCTAGAGTCTCCTGCCGCCAATTACGTCACTCTGGCTGGCACCTTCGAAGGCAAACGGTTCAACAGTCCCAATGATGCCACATTTCACAGCAATGGAGACCTGTATTTCACCGATCCTCCTTATGGTCTGGAGAAAAATATGGATGATCCTGCCAAGGAAATTCCTTTTCAGGGCGTATATATTCGTCGGACGGACGGAACCGTAGAATTGCTGACTGATGGCATGAGTCGTCCCAATGGGATTGCCTTTTCCCCGGATGAGCAGACCTTATATGTGGCCAATTCAGACCCCAAACAAGCTATCTGGATGGCATTTGATCTGGATGAAAATGGAAAAATAGCCAGCAAACGGATTCTGTTTGACGCTACAGATCAGGTAGGACCAGAGAACAAAGGCCTCCCCGATGGCCTCAAGGTTCGCCAGGATGGGATCATCTTTGCCACTGGACCAGGAGGTGTATGGGTGTTCAATCCAGAAGGGCAACACCTTGGCACAATCAGAACTGGACAAGCCACCTCTAATTGTGCCCTCGGCAATGGCGATGAATACCTGTACCTGACAGCAGATATGTATCTGATGCGTGTGAGATTGGCAGGCTAAGCTAGTCAGCCATCTTTTTGTATCCATACCCCAATGAAAAACTGAATGCCTCCAAAGGATTTTTTGACATCCTTGGGGGTGTTAACTGTTTGGCCGCCGGTGTAATCCTTTTTTACCCCAGTCAGATCAGATACGGGAATGTAATACAGACCGACTCCCGCAATTCCATTGAGCCCATGATTCCAGAAACGAACACCGCCCTGTAGTCTGAGAAATGGATTCCTACCTGGAGTCTGGAGACTGAAATGTTCAGAATAAACCCCTGAATAGTGGTCAAAATCTGCCTGAATCACCATCCCAGCCTCAAAACGGGAAACCCACCGTTTACTTGTGGAGAATACATGCATGCCCAATCCTGAGAGACGATGGTTTTTATACCCATCATTCATAGTCCATCTCCCGCCACCCAGACCAATACCAAGCTTGTTGGTAAGCCGATAGCCGAGCCCCAATTGAACATGATTGAAATCCAGTCCATGACAGCAGTCTAGCTTGTAGATGAATCCCGCTGCATGGAGAACCAGTTTATCTGTAGTTGGGAAGGAGATAGCTTGTGCGAAAAGAAAGGAGGGACTCCCAATTAAGAACAAAAGAAAGCAAAGAATGGAATGAAGCTGCATAAGATTGGTTGAATGATTGAAACAAAAAAGTATGAGAGACTGTTTAGGAATCTGTGCTAAGAATTTTTATGGTGTATCTTTTTCTCAACTAAGGCTCTTTTTTGTTCTCATAGTGGAGCTAAGGGAACAAAAAAAGCCGCTGGATGAGGAAAAAAGACACATACAAAGAGTAAGTGATAGATGTTTAAACAGTCTCTCAATCCCAACTTTCGTGTTGTTATCTCTTTTGGAGATGTATCCCCAGAAACAACTTAATGTCTCTGGAGGAGATGGTCCGCTCTATAAATTCCAACTGCGGAACCCCCGGCAATAAGCCTCTTCGTTCTCCTGTCAACTGTGCTTGTGGAACAAGTGCTGCGGAGACCCCAACCACCCCGATACGAAAAAATCGAATACCAGCCTGAATTCGCAAAAATGAGCTGCGAAATCTGTTGGCCAAATGAAGGTCTTCCTCGATGACACTCCCGGCATCCACACTCGAAAATTTGGTCAGAACACCGATTTCCAATCGCGAAAGGAGATGTCGGCTCCCAACCTGAAGATGTGGGGCAATCCCGCTCACCCTTGTCTTGCCAGGAGAATTGGATTGAGTCCAACTTGCCCAGCCTATACCAACTCCAATGTATTTGTTGACCCGAAGTCCTAGGCTAGTCTGGAGGTGTCGTTGTGAGCGGCCATATTCTGGCGCCAGAAATTGAAAGGCGGAAAGATGCAAATATCCCTTTTGGTAAAGGGTTTGGGGGAAGGTCTGGGCTGAGAGCTGCGTGAATGAGCATGTGCCAATAAAGACGCAAATGAGAGATAATTGAATGTTCATGGTACAAGTATAAATTGGATGAATAGATAGATTTAGATCATCCCAACTGAAACATTATGGACGTTGTAAATGAATGCCTATGAAAAGTTGGAGCTTGGCCAGAGTGACAAATGAAGTGATGGGTTCTATCTCTACAGGAGAATTCATGAACCATATTGTTTCTCCTTGTAGGGAAGTCTTGGGAATCAGGATAATAGAGGTTCCTGCGACAGCAATTTTCCAAAATCGAACGGCTGCCTGCAAGCGAAAAAAAGGATCAAATGCCTTCTTTGGCAAGGATAGTTTTCGTTCATAGAAGAGGCGGGTAGATTGGATTGAATAATTAGTCAGAAAACCGGATTCGAGCCGAAAAAGCAAGCGTTGGTGAGAGAATTGAAGATGGGGCCCAAGTCCTGAGAGGAAGGTGCTGCTATCCTCACTCATGGCAGACCAGTGGGTTGCCCCAATCCCGATTCCGATAGAAGAAGAGAGCTTGACTCCTAGGCTTGCTTGTAGGTGTTCGCCTGCGCGAGTTTCATTGTCAAACCAGACATAATAAAAACCTGAGGCATGCAAGTAGAGCTTTTGACTCCATTTGTGAGAGAGGGATTGTCCGAAGAGAAAATGGGGGAGTAAAAAAAGAAAGAAGAGGAAAAAAAATGAATCCTTGTTCATAATCAGTTGGCATTAACAAACACATATGAGGAGACAATGGTCTCCACGAATATATAGGTGTCAATACCAATGAATGATCAGACATTCATTGGGCATAAATTAAGAAAATTATTGCGAATGGCCTACTGATAGGAAAAAATCAGCTCCACAAACGATCCCAGCTTCGCATGTTGTCCCACTCAGAAGTTGGCTCAAAAAATCCTCCTTCTTCCTTGTCGAGATGTGCTTTGACCATGTCTTCATTCAGTTCCACCCCCAGTCCTGGACGATCTGGAACAATGGCAAATCCTTGTTCGATCATCGGACCATCAAATCCGGTGACGAGCTCTTCCCACCAGTCGACATCTACAGAGTGATGTTCCAGGGCGACAAAATTTTGGGTAGCGGCAGCACAATGTACATTGGCCATGAAGGAGATAGGCGTGCCGGCAAAGTGCATGGCCATGGCAACCCCCTTTTCCTCTGCATAATCTCCAATTTTTTTGGTTTCCAGAATTCCGCCTGCGCTGGCCAGATCTGGTTGGATCATATCGACTGCTCGTGTGTCACAGAGTTTGATAAATTCCTCTTTGAGGTAGATGTCTTCTCCGGTGAGGGTAGGGGTATCAATGGACATGGTGATCTCTCGCCACATATCTGTATATTTCCACGGAATCATGTCTTCCAGCCAAGCCAGATTGTAAGGAGCAAGGGCCTTGCCCAACTTGATACAATCATTGACGCCGAAGTGGCCAAAATGATCGGCAGCCATCGGGATGTCATATCCAACAGCACTGCGAACGGCATCCACATATTCGCACAATTTGTCCAGCCCTTTATTGGTAATTTGTACAGCTGTCAAGGGATGTTCGGTCCCTCCATAGGTCATCTGCTCATTGGTCCATTGTCTGCCTATGTCCCAGAAATTGGAATTGACAACAGCTCCAGGAATGTCCTTGAGCAATTCAATGCCAAAATCCATTTTCAAAAATGTGAATCCCTTGTCTACCCTTGCTTTCATCCGTTGGGCATACACCTGGGGATCTCGCGATTGTCGTGTGTCGGAATAGAGACGAACCCTGTCCCGATATTTTCCTCCAAGCATCTGATAGACAGGAACATTGTAGGCTTTGCCGGCCAAATCCCACAAAGCCATTTCCACGCCTGAAACTCCGCCTCCCTGTCGACCGTGAAATCCAAATTGTTTGATCAGCTTAAACAGCATCTCCACATTGCAGGGATTTTTGCCGAGTAGACGACTTTTGAGAAACAGGGCGTATCGCCATGTCGCTCCGTCGCGAACCTCTCCCAGACCGGAGATTCCCTGATTCGTATCAATTCGGATAATGGGACAGCGCATCGGAGCATCCTTGACCACGGCAAATCGCATGTCCGTGATTTTGAGATCGGAAGGATTGGAATGGCGGGAGATATTCTGTGTAGCAAATGCGACAGACTCCTCCGCCGAAGCTGTCAGGAGGGCACCCATTCCCAAACCACCGGCAGATGCGGTTTTAAGAAAGGTGCGTCGATTGGAGGAGGTGATCGGCTTAGTAGGCATAGTAGTCTTTGTTGAGATGGGAAGGAGAAGTTACAGAATATGTTTCCTTCAGGCAAAGCAGGACTTTTTCTCCTGGCCCTTTATTCTTGTGAAATCCTGTGCATGTTCAGGATATTTGGATAAGTAAGCCTATCTTTTCCATATAAGAATTCATGTTTATTTCAACAACTCTAACTATGCTTAAACAACTACTGCTTCCTATTCTACTTGTCGTGTCAAGTATCAGCATCGCTCAGGTAGCTTCCCAAGACCAATTGGAGCATTATACACAAGAGTGGCAGGGAGAACGATTTGAAGATGGCAGACCCAAAGTCTCAGATGCGATCCTGGCAAGAATGAAAAATATCTCCATTGAAGAGGCCTGGGGGACGCTTCGAAACAAAGGCTTTCACAATCAATTTGCTGGAAACTGGATGATTTTGCATCCTGGACAGGCAATGGTTGGCAGAGCGCTCACCGTCCAATACATGCCCAACAGACCTGATTATGCCAAGAGAATGATTGAGCAGGGACATGCCGACGGAAGAATTGGTTCCATGAATTCCTGGCCCATCGACATGCTGGTTGATGGAGATGTATATGTGGCTGATTGTTTTGGTAAAGTTGTGGACGGCACCTTGATCGGGGATAATCTGGGCAACTCAATTTATGCCAAATCCAGGAATGGGGTTGTCTTTGATGGCGGGTCCAGAGATTTGGCTGGTTTGCAAAAAATTGAAGGCTTCAATGCCTGGGTCAAAGGCTGGGACCCTAGTTTCTTGCAGGAGACGATGGTGTCAGGCATCAACCATCCTATCCGAATTGGAAGAGCTGTCGTGTTTCCCGGAGATGTCGTTTTGGCAAAAGAAGAAGGCGTGATATTCATCCCGGCACATTTGGCAGAGACTGTGGTGATCAATGCAGAGTTTATTATGCTTCGGGATGAATTCGGCATTACTCGCCTCAAAGAGGGCGTATACACACCAGGGCAGATCGATACGCGGTGGACGGAAGAAATCAAATCAGACTTCCTGGAGTGGTTAGCCAAAAATCCAGACAAATTGCCCATGAGTCGGGCAGAATTGGATGCCTATCTGAAAGATCGCAATTGGTAGATCAAGGATTGGATAGTCAAACACTAAGAAAAAACACAACAGGCACTATTATGATAAAAAATAGTGGCTGTTTTTCTTTTTTGCGGGCAACCGATTCGCATGACTTTCGTATCATAGATATCTCTTACATCCACATTGTTTCACCCCAAAACCTGACTTATTATGAAAAGGAAACCCTATCTTCCGTCAGCCCACATTTGGGGGAAACGTTATTTTTCCTAGCACCCTTTTCTAAGCGGGACACCTCCAACTTACTTCCTTTGCTCCGTTGTGAGGATGCTCGCTCTTGAGGTCGGGAAACTCTCTTTTCTCCTTTTTATTTCTTAGTAGAATATCAAGCCAATCTGGCTATCAATACACTTTTGCGGTATGGAAACACGCAACCAACAATCACATATTCTTGCGAAAAAGGCAGTGCTGGAAACTGCCTCAAAACAACTAAAAAAAGAATTCATTGGGCTGGATGGGATCATTGATGAAATTATGGATCTGATTCGTCCCTGGTGGCTCTTTCCAGGGGCCCAAACACGTCCGATGGTGATCAATCTATGGGGAATGACAGGATGCGGAAAAACAGCTCTTGTCCGGCGGTTGGTTGAATTACTGGACATGGATCAGGCTTATGTACAGGTAGATACAGGCGAATTTCGCGACAATTCAGAGGTATGGCTCAAGACCTTTCTGGCAGAGGATTTGGTGCACCATAGTGGCAAACCTTCGGTGGTCTGTCTGGATGAATTTCAGTTTGCAAGATCGATCGGAGAGGGGGGAAATGAACTGAATGCCGAAAAGTTGCGAATCATTTGGGAAATGCTGGATTCTGGCCAGTTTTACTACAATCCCATTCCCAGCCAGTATATGATCAAAAAAGCCATGCAATGTGTTGAACTCCTCTATCTGTGCAGAGAGGATGGCGTAAAGATGGAAGAAGGCAAGATCATTTCTGGGAAAGATGTCTTCAAGCGACATTTTAAAGGATACACATTTGGTTACCGATACGGCAAGCCAGAAAAGCCCAAGACAGATTTTTTCATTTCGACAGATTTTCTGAATGGCTTATTCAATTTGGTAGAAGACCGATATGCCACAATCTCACAAATCAAGCAGGAGATCAAAATGCTGGATATTGATGGATTGATTGATTTTGTCATCGATGCAGCCAATTATGAAGGCTCACTCAAACTCATGGATCTGACTCAAAGCCTTGTTTTCGTAATTGGAAACCTGGATGAGGCTTATTATATGAGTCGAAACATCAATCCTGATATCAGTGCGGATGAGTTTCATCATTATACCTTGAAAATCACCGTTGCAGATGTAAAGAAGGCCCTTCAAAGACGATTTCGAAATGAACAGATCGCCAGGCTCGGCAACAATCATATCTTGTATCCAGCCTTTGATTCCCAGAATTTCCGAGATTTCATTCAAGCACAACTGAAGCGGATTGAAGCTTTCGGGAAGAAACAATTTGGCATCAAGTTCATCTTCGCAGAAAGCGTCAAAAAAATCATTTACGAAGAAGGAGTTTTTCCGACACAAGGGGTTCGGCCTGTCATGACCACTGTTCGGAATCTGGTTGAATCCTATGTCAGTCGATTGATATGCGACCTGGCGGAGAGGAATCTCAAGGTTCATCAGATTCGATGGAAATTCAAGAACCAGAAACACTGGATGAGCTGCTATGACAAAAAAGGCAATAAAGTATGGAAAACGACTTATGCCGTTAGGCTGAAAATCAATCCCTTACGAGAATCACAAAACGATGATGTTCAGGCGCATACAGCAGTTCATGAGGCAGGGCACGCCATTCTTGCAGCCTTGAGCTTGCGGATTCTTCCAGAGGCTGTGCTGACACAAACAGCAGATAGCGGATCTCAGGGATTTTGTCAGATTCGCTTTCCTGAGGGCATGCGGACCAAAGAC
This sequence comes from Bacteroidota bacterium, assembly GCA_039029315.1. Classification (GTDB taxonomy): domain Bacteria; phylum Bacteroidota; class Bacteroidia; order J057; family J057; genus JBCCCJ01. The sequence goes on from JBCCGK010000022.1 coordinate 103,612, forward strand.
ATTCTTCGAAAGGACATCATCATTTCATTAGGAGGATTGGTCGCAGAGCGAATGATTTTTGGCCCAGAACAAACCTCAACGGGGGTTGTCTCAGATCTTGAATCTGCTTCTGAGCTTGCCAATCAGGCGATCAAAGATTACGGGATGGGCAAGGACCCCACCTCTGTCCATATAGAAGATCCTGGCCATTACGACAGTTTTTTCCACAATGAGGATCATGAGACCCAAGCCATGGAGATCATCAAGTCCTGTGAAGCAGAAGCGGAAGCGATTTTGCTGAGAAACAAGCATCTTCTGTTGCGCATGTCGCATCATCTGACCATTCATTCCCGGATGGATCAGGCAGAAATCGGGGCTTGTGTAAGCAAATATGCAGTTGAACCCTGGGTCGCCACACACGGCTTCATCGAACCTGAAAAATATTTTGATTTCAAAGGGAGAATTCATGCACAACTGGCTCTGATAGAAGGAAAGGAAGTCAGCTCAGAAAAGGTAAAACCGATGAGGAATATGGCTCCTGTTCGGGGTGCAGCCCAGACTGTTGCTCTGGAAGAGGAGAAAAAGGAAAATTTGAATGGATAAGACCGTGCTTGAGCAACTATGGTTTTGCAATCCATTCAGTTTTGCCACTGATGAATCATTCCAGATCCTGAAAGGCTTTCCCTGAGTCGAAGGGATCTGGAATCCACTTTTTGAAGGAAGATTCACATGATTTTGTAGACAATTGCCTGAGATTAGTCTTTCCGCTCACGTTTTGGAGTAAGATTCTTATTCGACCAAATCCACGGCCTTCTTCATGGCAGCATAAGTTGCCTTCAGGGCCTGCTCATCCTTCATGTCCCGAAGCGGCTGATTAAAAGGTTCTGCGCGCACCGGTCCATCATAACCAATCTTCACAATGGCAGACATGAAAGCCGTCAAATCAATGATACCACTGGCCAAGGGCAATTGTCGTTGACCATCGATCTGTTCGTCCCTCGATCGACCTGCTGTTGCGTCATTGAGATCCACAGCGACCACATCCGAGTTGGACAAGCTTAGCAAATCCTCGACCGTATCTTCTGCACAATACCAATGAAAGGCATCCAGGATCACCCCGACATTAGCTGGACGAATTTCTGCAATCAGAGTTCTGAGTTCTGCTAGTGTGCGCATAAACGGATATCGACTTTTTGCCATCAAAGTTTTGGGCGCAACATACTCCAGGCCTAGTTGTAAGTCATGATCATCCAGGATTTGAGCGATTTGGCTGAGGCGCTCTACATGCTGCTGAAAATTGGGAACATAACTCAACTCAGGATGAGTTGGCATAATCCATGTTCCGATACGCTGCACACCAGCTTGCTGATAAGCCTTGGCGACGGCTGGAAGTTTTTGAAGTCCTTTCTTAAAGCTTTCCTCATCTTTCCGAAACTGAACCCCGACGCCACCTGCACCCCACTTCATGTTTTTGGTTCTCATTTTACCAATAAGATCTTGCATTTCTCCTGGCTCTAGGTTGACCAATTCCTTTCCATCAGGCGAAATGGCTTCAAACCCGAAGGCGGATGCTTTGTCTATCAGGGCTGGCAGCGGAAGCTGGACGCCGATATTGCCTGCCTTGATGCTGATGCTAAATTTTCGGGTATTGGTTGGCGAAGAGAATAATGCTCCTGTTGCCAATAGTCCAGCGGAGAGAGTTGCAGAGGATTTAAGAAAAGTTCGTCGAGTAGTCATGTGTCAATCTTAATACTGAGAATGGTAGGATAGCCTTGGGGAAAATTACTGAAAAGAATAGACCTACGCTATTTTATTTGATCATTGAGTTTCTAGCAAGAAAATCGCTTATTTGATGATAGAATTGATATGATGGATTCGGGTATTCACATCTGTATTCTGAGTTATCTCAGTTGTTTGTTGTTCTGCTGTGCTGAGCCACCCCCCCCAAAAAAAAAGCTTAGCATACGGCAGAAACGACAACAAATCATTGATTCTTTGACGCATTTTTCTGCTCTGCCAATGGAAGTTGTTTCTCCAGGGAATAATCCAGCCAGCCCTGAAAAAATAACGCTCGGCAAATTGTTATTTTTTGACCCGATTCTGTCCGGGAACAAGGATGTAGCCTGTGCGAGTTGTCATCATCCGCGGAATGGGTATGCCGAAAGTCTGGAAATCTCTATAGGGGTAAATGGAAAAGGTTTTGGGAGCAAACGACATTTTCGCACACCCAATGAGATCCCTTTTACCAAGAGAAATGCCCATACCATCATCAATACAGCCTTCAACGGGATATCTTCCAGAAGAAAGTTTCGACCGACTGACTCGCCCATGTTTTGGGATCTGAGAGTCAAGGGACTCGAAGCACAGGCCCTCGAACCGATCAAGGCTCTGGAAGAAATGCGGGGAACCCACTATACAGAGGAGCAAATATTGTCCGTAGTGATAGTCCGGATTCAAGCCATCCCGGAATATCGCCAATTGTTCCGGGCAGCCTTTGGTAAGGGAGAAGTGATCACGCCTGAAAATCTTGCCAAAGCAATTGCAGCATTTGAACGAAGCCTGGTGACCAATAACTCTCGCTTTGACCAGTATATGCGTGGAGATCGATCGGCCATTTCTCTTTCAGAAAAAGAGGGATTCCTTGAGTTCAAAAAAGCAGGTTGTGGGAGTTGCCACAATGGCCCTATGTTTTCTGATTATCAGGCACATGTATTAGGGGTTCCGCCATCTCCAAAATTGACAGAGCGAGATAATGGGGTCGATTCTTCCTTCGCTTTCAGAACCCCAAGTCTGCGCAATCTCCGGTTTACCTTTCCCTACATGCACAACGGGAGTCTCAAGTCTCTCAAACAAGTGCTGGAATTTTATGAAGACATCTCTTTTGGCAAAAGTCGGAATCCAGCTGTAATGAAAGCGGATATGGACCCTCTTGTCAAGCATCTTCGAGTAGAGGTCAAACATATGAATCAAATCATTTCTTTTCTCAATACACTGAATGACAATAGATTTGATCAAGAAGAACCATCCTCCGTCCCCAGCGGACTTCCCGTAGGCGGAAACCTTGAATTGAAGTGAGGATCTGGCAATTTGGCGGCAGTTTGAGCAATACCAGACATCGATTGAGCATGAAATCATCCAATATGAAGACTGACCAGTTTACCATTACAAAAGAGGAATTCCCTTTAAGCACGGAAGAAATTCTCCACGATTACTATATCTGTTGTCTCAGCCGCGAGCTCAGTCGATTGGTTCGCAAGGAGGTGTTGAACGGGCGTGCCAAATTTGGTTCAGGAGGAGCAGGGAAAGAAGTCCCTCAAGTAGCGATGGCACGGGCATTTCAGAAAGGAGATTTTTTGTCGGGCTACTATCGGGAGCAGACCTTTATGTTGGCCAAAGATCTGGTCTCCGCATCCCAATACCTGGCATTTCTATATGGAGATGCTGAGCATGAAATCTTTTCAGGTGCGAGGCAAATGCCCAATTGTTATGGGACCCCTTTGATAGATGAATCAGGCAAAGACCTGCCACACATTGACCAATACAATGTTGCTTCTACCATCGCACCTACTGCAGGACACCTTGGCCGGGCTTTGGGCATCGCATTAGCATCCAAAAAGTATCGGGAAAATCCTGCCATACATTCTCCCAATACATACTCGGATGAGGGGAATGAAGTCAGCTTCTGTACGATTGGGGATGCGAGTACGTCAGAAGGAATTTTTTTCGAAACAGTCAATGCAGCTGGGGTGATGCAGGTGCCCCTGGCGATGTTTGTTTGGGATGATGGATATGGGATATCTGTTCCCAAAAAATATCAGACGACAAAGGGAAGCATATCAGAGGTCTTGCAAGGCTTTCAGGGAGAAGGGGAGGGGATCAGGCTTTATTGTTTAAAAGCCTGGGATTATCCAGACCTTGTCTTGACGATTCGCCAGGTAATCGAAGATCTCCGGATCTCTCATCAAGCTGCGGTCATTCATGTGGAAGAATGCACCCAGCCATTTGGCCACTCCACCTCAGGCTCTCATGAACGCTACAAAAGCAGGGAGAGACTGGATTGGGAAAAAGAGATGGACTGTATCAAACATATGGAAGAATGGATGATCCATTCGGGTGTGGCAACATCAGAAAGAATTACAGAAATCCGGGGATCGGCCATTGAACATGCCAGGAAGGGACAACAACAAGCCTGGGAACAATACCAGGGAACCAATGAATCCCACAGAAGGGAATTGGGGGAGATCTATGCGAACATTTTTCAACAAAGCAAGCAATCTCAAGCCCTCATTCCCATTCGGCACTCTCTCCAAGAATTGATCAACCCAGTGCTAAGTCATCTATTGGATAATGCACGCCAGATGCAATTTGCACTGCTAGCTGAGGGGGATTCTATCACTCGTTCACTCGATGTGTGGATAGAGGAAGCTGAAGCTCGTTTATCCAGCCGCTACCACACTCATCTATATAGTGAAAGCGAATTAGCTGCCTCGAACACGAAAGGAATTCCAGCTGTCTATGCAGCAGATGCGCCCGAACTTAATGGTTTTGAACTCCTCAATGCCTATTTTGATCAGGCGCTGGATCGATTTCCTTCCTTGTTTGCCTTTGGAGAAGATGTCGGAAAGATTGGGGATGTGAACCAGGCTTTTGCGGGCCTTCAGGCAAAATATGGAGAGGAGCGTGTCTTCGATACAGGCATCAGGGAATGGTCCATTGCGGGGCAGGCCATCGGAATGGCCATGCGTGGATTACGCCCTATTGGAGAGATCCAATACCTGGATTATGTGGCCTATGCCTTTGCACCATTGACAGATGATCTCGCCACCCTCCGCTATCGAACTCTGGGTCAACAAATGTCGCCAGCGATCATTCGGACAAGAGGGCATCGATTGGAAGGCATATGGCATTCTGGCTCTCAGATTGGGATGCTCTTGCATTCGATGCGAGGCATCTGTATTCTCGTTCCCAGAAATATGACACAGGCTGCCGGGATGTATACTACACTCCTGGAATCGGACGATCCAGCCATCCTGATTGAATGCCTCAATGGATATCGACTCAAAGAACTTTTGCCATCCAATCTGGATACATTTCGTGTTCCGTTTGGGGTACCAGAGATTCTGGTTCCAGGAGAGGATGTTACCCTTGTTACCTATGGATCTTGTGTTCGAGTTGCAGAAGCTGGGATGTCCATGCTGACCCGGAAGGGGATATCGGTGGAGTTGATAGATGTGCAGACACTCCTTCCTTTTGATGTGAATCACATGATTACGAATTCCTTGCAGAAGACCAATCGAATCGTATTCATGGATGAGGATGTGCCGGGTGGTGCTAGCGCATTTATGATGCAGCAAGTTCTTGAAAAACAGGGAGCATATCGCTTCCTGGACTCTCCGCCAACAACCATCACTGGCTCGGATCACCGCCCTCCCTTTGGAGATGATGGCAATTATAGTTCCAAGCCTACTGCGAATGATGTATTCTTGACCATCTATCGCCTGATGCAGGAGGTAGAGCCAAAGAGGTTTCCGGGCCGGATCTGAATGAAGAAACCGGAAGAAGCAGTTGCTCCTCCCGGCTTAAAAATTCTTGACTCAGAACTCAGTTCTCAGAACCAAGTACTACTTAGTTGAACATGATTTTTTTGTTGGCCATTTTCTCTCCAACACGGATTTGGAGAATATAAAGGCCTTCTGTCAGATTGTCTTTCTGAATCTCAAAAGAGGAGGAATTGACATCTGAGAAAGAGCGAACCACTCTTCCAGAAATATCCATGAGTTGAATGTGGTCGATTGGCTTTCCATCTACTCCTTTGTATTCAATGTGCATCACATCACTGGAAGGGTTCGGGAATACCTCGAAATTCTGAGCATCAAGGAATTTATCTACCCCAACACTGGTTCCCAACTCCAGGGCTATAGCCAGACGAGGTGTCAAGAACATGATGGCAGTATCCAGATACATCTTGGCGACAGCAGCGTCATTGGGGAAACCTCTCTTGTTGACACAGACAGCGACACTTCCTGGAATTTGAGCACCTGCTGCAATCAAATCTTTATAGGTGGTGTCCCAGTTGGCTTGACCTGTTGCTTCATCGAACCAACTCCAACATGTCCCCCATTCCTGTAAGGTATCTCCTGCAACACCGACTCCCTCGCACATCGCATCACCGGGCGTATATGGGGTGATAAACGGATACAACCCAATTCTTCCATCATTGATCATCGCAGCTCTTTCGCTGACAGGATCTCCCCATTCTACATCTTTGAAAATATCCTGATTTCCCAATCTTGTGGCAGAATCCAAGGTAGAATATGGACCGGAAGCTGTAGGAATTACAGCAAATGGAGTAGGCGGCATGGTTGTAGGATCAGCAGCAAATACGTTCCCTACAGCATAGGGTTGGAAAGGATCTCTGTAACTGTGAACAGCTACAAATGGAGGATCATCGTCTTCGACCCAACTTGGATCTCCCAAGGCTCCACCAAAGGCAAATCCCATATTGAACTTAGAGCTGAATCCTGGATGTTGAGGAGCATTGATATAAGCAGAATCAGTTCCTTCTGGATTTCCATAAATCAGGGTATCCAGAAATGGAACAGGATTCAATGGATCTGTAAAATCAATGAATTTCTCTAGCAAGGTCTGCTCATATCGATCGAGATAGGTTGCACCATAAGACATATAGGCACCAGTTCCAGTTCCTCCTACGGCGATTCTGCCAGGATCAACTCCCCACATATTCATAGAATCCTGCTCTGTGGCTCGGAAATATCGAACGGCAGCACGCATGTCCTGAATCCCGCGATACGATGCATCCAGAATAGTTTTTTGCTGAGTAAGAGCAGGCCCAAGAAATACCCATCCTTTGCGATATTCTACAACAGCTACGACATACCCTTTTTTCGCCATGGCTGTGGCAAAGGCAACATTGGTGCTATCACCTCGGGTTCCGGTAAATCCCTGGTTCACAATTCTTGGGAGAAACGTTCCTGTGATACCAAAGATGATAACAGGTCGATTGGTCGCAGTATCTCCCATTGGCTCATACACATCCATCAGCTGTGGAATTTGGATGGTATCAGAAATAGTTGGGACAAATAGTGCAGGCTCAATGCTAAAGTTGAAACTATACATCACATTATGGGTAACCTGTACATCAGTGAAGATCTCATCCAGATATCGTTCCTGAGACATACCAGGGATCGTTGTGAATAAGATGATCATCCCCGTGAGGAGTAGCGTAAGAAGTTTGTTCATAATTAAGGGTGTTAATTAAGTAATGGTAAGGTGAAAAATAAGACTTTTATCGATTGAAATCATAGGTCAAGGACAGATAGGAAAGCCGTCCGATTCTGGGGCCACCATATACTGTGAAGACCTGATTGTTCAAAATGTTGGATGCGCCAAGCTTCACCGTTGTATTCAGATCCGGAAACCGCTTGTTGATTTGAGCATCAAGCAGGGAATAGGTAGGGATTAAGCCTGTAAACTGTGGCGAGCCTTCGAACAAAAATCCTTGCACCCATTTGTAGTTCAAATTGAATCCAACATGTTTCAGTTTGCCCAAATTCAAATCTCTACCCGCTAAATTGATGTTGAATTTATGCTCTGGGGTGTTATAAGCTGGTACAATAGGATCATCGGTTTTGGTATTGAGCACATTCCAGGAGTAGTTTCCACCAATGGTGTATCCTCCGGGAAGGAAATAGGTCAGGCCGATAGCTGCCCCTTGTGTGGTAACTACAGAGTCGGCATTGGAGGCAACGCGAAATACTTTGCCCGCAGGGAAGCCAGATACGATTTCTCCTCTAAAGGCAAACCGATACCCAATAAAATTCTGATATCGACTGTAATAGTAGCCTGCATCTACATACAACTGATTATTGATCAGGCCGCGATATCCGATTTCTCCCGTGGTAACTTGCTCAGGTTCAATTCTTCCAAGATCAAATCGCTTGAGCGTATCCAGATTGAGTGTATTGAAGTAGGAGCGGAGGGATTCCATGGTGATGAGGTCATCATATCCATTGATATTTCCAACCAGGATAGCGCCTCCTACATTGTAGAACAGATACTGATCTGCGAGCGTCGGGTTTCGAATCGCAGATGAAAGTGACATGCGAAGTGTATGTCGTTCATTCAATTGAAAGGCACCTGTGAGGGCGGGCGAGAACAAATATCGAAAATTCTGGTTTTTGTCCATTCGGAGGGTACCTGTCATGGTGAGTCGATCAGAGATCATTTTTTTCCTAAGTCCGGCATAGACACCGAACTCCATATTGGTGATCGAAACAGAGCCGGTATCCGAAAAGATACTTCCTTCGGTATTGGGCGTATATAGACGCCCATTGCCTCCTAGTGTAATCTCTCCAAAGCTGGGTTTGAATTTATATTCTCCATGTAAATGATAAAGCGCAGATTTGTCAAAAAATTTGGTGCCCCCTTCTTTGGTAATGATCAAGGAGGTAATGGAATCAAAGGCCGCTTGAAATTCGGGGGAACCTGGTACCAGATATCCTTCATCAATCAAGGTTCTGGTTTCTGCATGCCAATCCCTTATTTCAGCTTGTCGTTGCTGGAGAACATCTGCTTGCTGGTCAAAATCAAAAGAAATTCCTTCAGGACTGATCATCAATTCAGGATAGCCCTCGAATTGTTTGATTTGGGGGGTTATTTGGGTACCCCAATATCTTCTGTAAGCGTTGTTCCAGGAGTTATCATTCCTTTGCAAATTCTGTAACCGTAAAGCTGTGAAAACCGGGTCATAGGAATTGCCTGCATTTTCATAGGTCATATAGGCTCGGACAAAAAAGGTTCCGGGCTTCCTGACTTCAACTTTATGTTGGAAGAACTGAATATCTTTTAAACTGATTCGATTGATTCCCTGAAAAACGGTGGTCCCATTGCTATAGTTGGAGCCGGCAATCAATTCTACCTTATCTGTCAGCTTGTAATGAAGGGCAACAGCAGCCTTGATGTTGCGGGTATCATAGTCCAGGAGATCTTCCTCATTGTATCCAGTTCTGTAGAATTTACCCAAACCTGGCACCTGAATTTTATCCCCTCCTAATTCATCTGCGATCCCAAATACTTCATCTCCATAGCGATTGACAGCATCATATCCTCCAGGATTGTTGATCCCAACATAAGGAATGGCACTATCCTCCGTGGTATCGCGATAAGACTCTTCAAAGTTATCTGCTTCCCAATCATCTGCACGGAGGTAAAAAAGATTGAGTTTGATTGCTAGTTTATCCTCTCCTTTTTTGTTGGTGAATACTTTGGCATATCGAACGGCTGATTCTACCCAATTTCTTTCTCCAATTTTAATCGAAGCTGAGAGGCCACGATGAACAAAAGGATTTTTGGTCTGCATGGCGATAACCCCATTGAAGGCATTGGGACCATAAAAGGCAGAACTTGCGCCCACAACCAAATCGACCGATTCAAGGTCTAGTTCAGAGGCTCCCAGAAAATTTCCCAGTGAGAAATTGAAGCCAGGGGACTGATTGTCTACTCCGTCAATCAATTGCAGAGAACGCACAGGCTGTGTACTGTTGAATCCCCTGGTATTGACGACTTTGAATCCAAAACTGGCAGCATTCATGTCCACCCCTTTGAGGTGGCCCAACCCTTCATAAAAATTGGCTGCGGGAGTCTCTTTGATGGCATTGATACTCATGGACTCTACTGTCAGAGCTGATCGTTGTTGTGTTTCTGACAGGGCTGTGGCTGTGATATCCACCTGCGCAATGGTGACTGGGGCAGGTTTCATTGAGATATTCAAAGGTTTGGCAAAAGAGGAGACCTCATATATCAATGAGTCATAACTGAGATATTGTAACTCAAGGCTAACAGGAGCTGCCTTTGGACTGTTGATTGAAAATGCTCCGCTTCCATCCGTCAAGCCTCCAGTAGTGGTTCCTACGATGAGGATTCTGACACCAACCAGTGCTTTCCCATCATCTGCATCTGTGACGGTCCCGGTGATTTGATACTGACCAAATACGGAACAGGTCCAACAAGCGGTTAAAAAAAGGGATAGACCGATTTTTCGCCAAACACTATTTCCAATAGACCATAACCTGGCTATGGGGAAGACGTAAGAGAGGTTCATACGAGTAATAATTGACAAAGTACGTTTAGAGACGTAGTAGTAGGTTAAATCAGGTGTTGGGCGGCACAAACTTGTTTTAAAGACAAAGTCTAGTCCTACAATAACGCATATAACCAAAGAAACTTCAAAAAAAAAATAGCGGAATTTACCTTTCCTTCAAGACTATACTCTGCTTAAAATCCTTTTGAAGCAGGAGTCGAATGTTGCTCAGAACCAATTCTCCCATGGTATCACACTGCAGGAAAACTTCGTTTTTGTGATGTTTTGATAGTTCCAGAGCCAATTGGTTTACTTTTTCTGGTGTAGAAAGTGTTTCTCCAACCATAATGGCCAGGAGTCGGTCTAGTCGAGAAGATTCAAGTGTTGCCCGAGCTGCTATCAGGCTTCTTTCTTCCATCTGATATTGCCGCACAGTTTCAGAACTCATATGCTTGATGCCCAAAAAAATGATCGGATTATTGTCTTTGAAATACTGGGGTAGGTAGAAATTTTTTCTGGATTCATAAGACTGTTGGTCAAAATCTATGGCTCGTATCCGGAATTGTGTTCCTTCTATATCTGGTGTGATGTCCACGACATAATTATATGCCCGCATATCGCCCAGCAATCTGGCGAAGCAGCGTTCATTGAATTTGACGAATTCCTTGGCCATCCGAATCTGGTTGAACACGGTGTCTTCCAGATAATTTTCCATAAACATATCTCCCGGAACACCAGCAATGTGCTCTTCAATGATCGTGCTGCGATCCACTAAATAGCTTACCTGGTTAGGCGAAAGAATATCTTCCAGTTCCATCCCATAGATCCGCGAGGCATCTATTTTTTTGACATAGTAGTGGTCATAATTGTCATTGAGGCGGTTGATGATGCGAATCCGAAATGGTCGGGTGTTCCCAAATGCACAATGATCTATCTGGGCAACTGAGAGATGTTCCAATACATCAATGTCTCCATCCGTCTTCAAGAGCGCATAAATATGCGTCAAGGCTTCTGGCAGGCCTCGTTGATGATAATCGTCATAAAATACGGTTTCCCAATGTGTATCATTGCCTTCATAGTCCAGCAACGGAACAGAATTGCTGAATCGAAGCAAGTCTTCATATTGAAGGGGGAGGGGTCGCATCCGTTGGTAGGCAGCTAAATATTCTTCTAGAGAATCACTGACTGGAAAAGGAACTTTCTTTTTTGAAGGGACATCTCCTCTCATAAGCAAAAAAATAAGGACATGACTTCATCATGAAGCCATGTCCTCGAAGATAAGGAAAAACTCCTCTTAGACTACTACTACTTTTGGTCCAGCTTCTAGCACCGCTGCTTGGATATCTGCGACAAACTGTCGAATATTTTCTGAGAACTTGTCTGCCAGCATGAGGGCCTGACGATCATATGCGATCGGATCTGCCCAACTTTGTCGTGGATTGAGTACTTCGGTGGGTACCAACGGACAGCTAGTTGGGATGTGTAATCCAAAAACGCTATCTGTCTCAAAGGATACATTGTCTAATCTCCCAGAGAAGATTGCCGATAAAATAGCCTTGGTATAGGTCAGGCTAATTCGTTTTCCAACGCCATAGCCACCGCCAATCCATCCAGTATTGATCAACCAAACCTCAGCCTGATGCTCCTGAATTTTTTCTCCCAACATCTCAGAATAGTAGACAGGAGAGAGTGGGAGGAAAGGGGCTCCGAAACAGGTAGAAAAAGTGGCACGAGGCTCCGTAATTCCAGCTTCCGTACCAGCGACTTTGGCGGTGTAGCCTGACAGGAAATAATACATGGCCTGTTCAGGCGTCAATTTGGAAACAGGAGGTAGCACGCCAAAGGCATCACAGGTAAGAAAAAAGATCCTGTTGGGATGACCAGCAGCCTGATTGGGATAAAGATTGGAAATATGATTGATGGGGTAGGAGACACGTGTGTTTTCTGTGATCTCCTGATTGTTGTAATCCGGGGTTTTGCTATCGGGCTGATAACCGATGTTCTCCAGAATGGCTCCTGGACGAATCGCTCGATAGATCGAAGGCTGCTCTTCATCTGTCAGTCCGATGCACTTGGCATAGCAGCCACCTTCGAAATTGAAGACACCTTTGGAAGACCAACCATGTTCATCATCTCCAATCAGCTTCCTGTAGGGATCAGCGGACAAGGTGGTCTTGCCTGTACCAGACAGACCAAAGAAGACAGCCACGTCTCCTTCTTCCCCTACATTGGAAGAACAATGCATGGGTAGCACCTGACTGTTGAGAGGTAGCTGATGATTCAGAACGGAAAAGATGCCTTTTTTGATTTCCCCAGTATAGCCTGTCCCGCCGATAATGATGTACTTTTTGCTGAAATTAATGATGGCGAAATTGTGTTGTCTGGTTCCGTCCACTTCTGGATCAGCCATGAAACCGGGTGCACACAGGATATTCCATTCCGGCTGAAAACTTGCATATTCTTCTTCTGCAAGTGTGCGGAACATATTTGTCGCAAACTGACAACTCCAGGCCTTTTCTGCAATCAGGCGGATGTTGAGTCGATAGTCTTGATCTGCACAAGCGTATACATCCTGCACAAACAAGTCTCTGTCTTCAAGATAGTGAGCGACTTTCTGATACAAACGATCAGCAGCTCCTTCTTCAAAAGGTTGATTGATCTCTCCCCAATCTACCGTATAGGCTGTCTGTGCATCCTTCACGATGAAGCGGTCTTTGGGGGATCGACCTGTGAATTCTCCTGTCTGAATACTGAGGACTCCTTGATCGGTGAGCTCTGCCTGTCCTCTGCTCAATGCTTCTTGAGTGAGTGCCTCGGGAGCTAAGTTCCAGAGAATGTTCTGTTTAGGAGTAATTCCAAGGGTTTGTAAAGATGTCGCAAGATGTTTGATACCAATTGCTTTCATGAAATAAGAATTTAGGAAAACATCTCGCAATATAAGAATAATTCTCGATTAGAGGAAAATCCGCTAAAAAAGATTTATTCTCTTTTTGTGGAAAATCTTTCATATGTAAGCAATTCCACTGATAGTGGAATTCTTGAAAAAATCCTGTAGATTCGGCTTCGGTCGTTTTTTATCCAGATTTTATGGCAATCATCACTGATAATGAGATCATTCGGTTGATCTTTGGTTTCAAGGTTCGCTACCTCCGGCAACAACATCAACTCTCCTATCAGGAGTTGAGTAATCTGACAGGGCTTTCGACTTCCTACCTCAACGATATCGAAAAAGGGAAAAAATATCCCAAGCCTGACAAAATCAAAGAATTGGCGAAGGCCTTTGAGATGGACTACAATTATATGGTATCAACCACTGCAACCAGAAAACTGCAACCGGTGATTGATCTGCTGGATAGCAAATTTCTACGGGTATTTCCGTTGGAGGAATTTGGAATTAGCATCGAAAAACTGATTGATCTCTTCACCAATACTCCTGATAAAGTCAATGCGTTCATTAGTACTTTTTTCAAATTGGCTCAACGATTTCATCTGGGAGAAGATGAGTTCTTTAAGGTAGCCTTGAGATCGTATCGAGATATGCATGAAGGGTATTTTGCAGAGATTGAGGAAGCTGTACAGACATTCCGATCAGAACATTTGTCTGGCAAGGAGATTCCTGTTCGATCGGCAATACTGGAAAATAAATTGAAGGAGCTATATGGGATTTCGGTAGAAAGATCAGCCTTATCCCAACATGCCAAACTCAGATTTGTTCGCTCCTATTTTATGGAGAAAAGCAGAAAACTTCTTCTGAATAGCGGCCTGAGCAATGCACAGGAATCCTTCCTGATGGCTCGGGAAATAGGATTTCATAACCTTGGACTAGAGGAAAGGCCCTTTGTAACCAGAATGTTGGAGATTCCCTCTTTTGAAAAACTCCTGAATAATTTTAAGGCATCTTACTTTGCGGCGGCCTTGCTGATGGATGAAGAGGAAATGGTGAAAGATATCCAATATTTTGCGCGTCAAAATACCTGGCAACCTGAATTATTGTTGAGATTGCTGAACAAATACAACGTCACCCAGGAGATGTTGGCCCAACGGATCACCAATTTGCTTCCGAAGCATTTTGGGATTCATGATCTCTATTTTTTAAGGATCTCGGGCAGTGCAGATTTGCGGCAGTTTGATATTACCAAAGAATTGCATTTATCCCAGCGCCATGATGCACATTCCAATGAACTGGATGAGCATTATTGCCATCGATGGATCTCTATCAATATCCTCTTGCAACTGCGAACCCATCTCTCCACTGCCGAATCGCCGGAGCTTGGCATCTCCAATGCACAACTCTCCAAATATTGGGAGACCCCCAATACCTATCTGAACCTGTCTCTGGCCAAACCTGATTTTTACAATCCCAAAAAGAGTGTAAGTGTAACCATCGGGATGTTGGTGAACCCACAATTGAGAAGCATGTTCAACTTCCTGGATGATCCAGCCCTGCTGCGCAAAGAGGTTCATACCACCTGTGAACGATGTTCCATTCCGGATTGTGGAGCCAGAGTTGCTCCCCCGCTTGTCATCGAAAGCATCAAGGATCGACAGGACATCCAGAAAAAATTACGCAGCCTGAACGAATAAGTGGCAGATGCCTCAACAGTCTCTAAGTGTTGAACAAGGCCCGCTAGAGTGTTGTTAGCAATTCAGTTAGACGTTCAAATGCAGCTTCTCTGGCTATCACATTGGCCTGCCCGCCTGCTGGAGACATGCCTCTGCGCATAAAGGCATGTCCAGCCCCATCAAAAATGGCTGCTTCATAGACATTATTGGTCGCTTTCATTTGATTCTTCGAGAACTCAATGGTGGAATTGACGCGATTGTCATTGCCGCCATAAAATCCATATACTGGAGCCTTGATTCGTTGGTAGGCCTCCGCTTCCTTGGGTCCTGTCCCATAAAAAACAAAGGCTGCTGCAATCGATTCGCTATTGGTGGCATGTCGGAAGGTTTGGCTCCCTCCCCAACAAAATCCCGCCAAAGCCAACTTTCCATTGCTGGCAGCAATCTTGGAGGCATAGTCTTCTATAGCTTTGAGGTCTTCTGTGATGATAGAAGCATCTAGTTGATAGATTGCATTGCGTGCGTCATCTGTGGTCGGAAAATCACTGGTCTTTCCTCCATGTGGACCGGCACCAGAGAGAAGATCCGGGGCGATGACGATATAGCCCTTGGCCGCGATCTGATCTGCCATCACCCTTGCCCAATCATTAAGCCCTCGGTTTTCATGAATCATCAGGAGCGTAGTTGCCTGATCCGATACTTCTGGATAGACCACAAAACAATGGATGGTTCGATCTCCATTTTTTACCGCTACCCATTCATGGTGTCGGGGAGAGTCATCCAATAATTGTTTGTAGGATTTCTGACCGAACATCAATCCAGGGAGAATACAGACAAACAGGGTAAATAGTGATTTCATACCTGAAAATGAATTGGAAGGTGAAGACAAAGAGACTCAGTTTTCTCTCATGCTGGAATCTGGGTATGCTTACTCCTCTTCAACTACTTCGGAAGGCTTATATCCGATCCGATCTGCGATGGCGAGCAGGCGTTGGCCTTTCTTGAGGTCAATCGGGCCCCTGTAAATCTGCCAGCGTTTGCTTGCTTTCTCATTTGGTCCCAATAGTTGGAACCCAATGGAGGCCCCTTCTGTCTCACTTGAAAGTATAATTTGCTTTCCCTCCTTGCTGATTGTCGGGGCTGCAGCCTGTGGTTGAATGTTTCCAGGCCATATGGACGCAATCAGATCTGCTTCAGGTATTTCGCCTACATCTTTGATCTCAGCCATCCAGCGATCACATTCCGCACGCAATTCAGCCAGTTTGTCGGCATAAGCTGGATCGTCAGCCAAATTATGAAGCTCATGCGGATCATTGTCACAATCAAATAACTCTTCCTGTACCTTGGTTTCCCGGAACCACTGAGCCTGATAGGTATTCAACTCGCCTTCATCTCGCATTCGGAGCAGTTCCTGCATGATAGGCATGTTTTCTCTGTATTTGACCGGGAGATAATAACTCTTTTCTGGCTGGAAGTTCCTCATGTATTTGAACTGCTTGTCTCTCACCGCACGAATCATATCGTATTGCGCATCGAAGCGGTCCCCGGCAGCATGTATGTACTTCCTGGGAGTCTCAACTTTATATGTTCCCA
Source organism: Bacteroidota bacterium (assembly GCA_039029315.1). GTDB lineage: Bacteria > Bacteroidota > Bacteroidia > J057 > J057 > JBCCCJ01. The sequence goes on from JBCCGK010000022.1 coordinate 119,846, forward strand.
AAAATGCTTTTCCATCCAAGACTTCAGGTGGCTGAATCCCTGCCAAGGACATAATGGTAGGCTTGAAGTCAATGAAGCTAAGAAGCTGATCATCATATGTTCCCGCACCTTTTTTGTCAGGAAAACGAATGATCATAGGAACCTTTAGGCCAGAATCATAGCAGAGGCGTTTTTGTCTGGGAAGGGGGCCGCCGTGATCGGAATAGAAAAAAATCACCGTTTTGTCCATCAAGCCATCCTCTTCCAACTGTGCGAGAATTTTTCCTGCCTCGGCATCCATCTCCTTGATATTGGAGTACATACGTCTGACATCTGTTTGGCCGATAGCATTGTCTGGAAGATAGGGAGGAATCGGCACGTCCAGATCCTTGGGAATCCAAAGGGAGTCATTGGCTTTGGCCCAGATCTGGGATTCATGTGTCACCCCTATATTAAAAATAGCAAAAAATGGTTGTCCTTTTTCCCGATTGCGCCAATGGGCTTTTCGGCTACTTTCATCCCAGCCCATAAGGCTTTTTTTGTATTGATAATCTTCTTTTGAATTGTTGGTGCAATAATAGCCAGCCTCTCTTAGGCGTTCGCCATGCATTTTGACCTCAGCAGGAGGCATGGCTTCGTAAGGGATGACTCCTTGTGGAAAATACTTGGGGTTGCCTCCCGTTCGCATATGATTGGCGGCCACACCAGAAGGATACATCCCCAGGGACAAGGCCGCTCGGCTAGGCGCACATACGCCCGAGGGAGAGTACACATTGGTATAGCAGATGCCTTCAGCGGCCAACCTGCTCAAATTTGGCGTAACGACTGTTGAATCTCCAAATGAAGGGAGATAAGACCCCATATCTTCATTGACAATCCACACAATGTTCAATGGCGTTTCATTCTCTGCCTTGGACATGCTAGAGCCAGTTGTGGTTTCAGTGGTAGGGTTGCAGGAAAAAAAAGAAATTAGAAGAAGTAGGAATAGTTGTTGTGACCGCATGATAATACTTTTGTAGTAAGTTCGACAGGAAAGATAGGAAAAGGAACGGAATGCTGCGACTAATGGTCTATCCATTTCCCATCTAAGAGACTGTTTAGGAATCTGTGTTGAGAATTTTTATCGTGTATTTTTTTCTCAGGCAAGGCTCTTTTTTGTTCTCATAGTGGTGCTATGAGAACAAAAAAAGCCGCAGAATGAGGAAAAAAGACGCATACAAAAAAAAGTGAC
>JBCCGK010000023.1:0-120669 GCA_039029315.1 Bacteroidota bacterium
ATTTTAGAGCCAATTTATAATCAACTCAAATAGCCAAGCAGACAATCCCCACACTCAGAAGACATGTTTTTCCGCCGGAACATGGATTCTGGTTTCTGTCCATTGAGCAGGAAGAGATGGATCGATTGTTAGCCATGACAGGGAAAAGGCCCTACCCATCTTCCCGATTCTCTCAATCTTTCGAATTGCCATCGGACTTTGGCTGCATCAGCTGCTTTGGGGGCGATGGTGGACATTGGTTTCGTACGCTTGCCGATATCCAGCAGTATGAGCAATTCTTAGTGAGCATGGATGCTTTGACAAATGTGTGAGAGTTGAAGTCTGTTGGATTTTTTTTGTTATTGTGATGATATGAGGAATCCCATGAGATGAGCATATTCTAGCCTTATCCTAACACTTGTTCCTAGCGTGTATACAGAAAGGAATATGGATTTGGGCGACCGAAATAGGATGAATAATAAGAGATATACGCTATATTACAGGATATACAGACGGTTATGAGTAATAAAATAAAAATAAAGGGATATCGAGCTTGGTTTTATTCTAGAAAGCCGCTGCAAGAAATTGGCGACTTCTTAGTGAGAGAGCAGGAAAAAACGGATTATACCTATGACTACGAGAATATTTACGAATGGATAGAAATAGATAAACTCAATTCTGGTTATTCATTGAATATTTCTAGAAAGCATAACGACTGGAAAGAAATAGAAAAAGAACCCACTACTCTGTTTTTCCAATATTCTAGCCTTGAACCAGGAAATGATTTGATTGAAAATATTGCCACAGATATAGGAAGATTCATCCAAACAGAAGTATTTCTAGGTACAGTAAAACATGTAGGCGCAGATGAATTTGAGTATTCAGTAGATAAAAGAATAAACTCTTAACAAAAGCTACGACTCCAGCCAGCAGCTAAAGAAGCCGTCCATAGGCATAGCTAGCCGTTAGACGAAAGATATTATTTCATACGATTGTCTGAAGTAAGGCCAATCAGAAAAATTGGTAAATTGTTGCATGATCAGGGAGTTACTACATCGAATTAGTCAAATACTGGGAGAGAATGGAATTCCATACATGCTTTCAGGCAGTGTAGCCCTTGGACTATACACTGTTGCCCGTACCACCCGAGATATTGATATCGTAATTGAATTAAAAGAATCAGATGTTGATAAGTTTGTCGCTGGCTTTGATGGATTTTTTGTGGACGAAGTTGGTATTGCCGACGAAGTAAAGCGAGGAGGAATGTTTAACCTAATCGATAAGAAAACAGCTTTCAAAATTGATTTTATTATCCGTTCTGACTCTGAGTATGGTAATGAAGAATTTTCCCGCCGTAAAAAAATGACTCTTGATGGTGTTGAGTTGTGGGTTGTAAGTCTTGAAGATCTAATAATTGCCAAGGTAAGGTGGATTCAGGATTTTCAAAGTGACCGACAGATCAATGATATCAAAAGCCTCTTATTGAATCCAATGATTGATTGGGAATATGTTGATAAATGGACTCGGAAGCTGCAGTTGAAGACCTTTAATTTGTTTAATGATGAATGATACCACTCATAAAATGCAGGTAAAGCAGTTTGAAATTTATCATTCCAAAAGTATTGATGAAAAATTTCGGATGCTTACTGAAATGATGGAGTTTGGTGTGAATCAAACTAAGCATGTAGTAAGTCAATGGTATCCCCAAAAATCTAGTCTCGAATTACAAATTGAATTTTTCAAGCTGTACTATCGAAATGACTTTAATTCGGAAAAAATGAAAAAACTGGTGGATAAGATGGAAGGAAACCTCGTCTAATATTGTCTACTTGCTATCTGTTCCCAAAAGTTTGTCCAGCCAACGCATAGCCGTTTCATTCTGGACATAAGAATCAACTGACCATCCCCACCTAGCCCAACACATCCCGCACCACCCTCCCATGCACATCCGTCAACCTGAAATCCCGCCCCTGAAAGTGATAAGTCAGCCGCTCATGATCCATGCCCATACAATGCAAAATCGTCGCCTGTAGATCATGTACATGCACGCGATCCTTGATGCCATAATAGCCGAGCTCATCCGTCTCCCCATAGCTCATGCCGCCTTTGATACCGCCGCCAGCCAGCCACATGGTGAAGGCCTCACTGTGATGATCCCGCCCGCGATAGTCTGCGCCTGAGGCCCGTGTCTCCATCATGGGCGTCCGGCCAAATTCTCCGCCCCAGACGACCAGCGTATCCTCCCACAAACCCCGCATCTTCAGATCCTTGAGCAAAGCCGCAATGGGCTGATCGATATTGCGACAAGCTCTGGCAAGCCCATCCACAACGCCATTGCCTTTGCCTGCCCCATGGTGGTCCCAAGCATTGTCATACAATTGCACGAAGCGCACGCCCTGCTCGACCAGGCGACGCGCCAGCAGACAATTATTCGCAAAGGAAATGCGTCCCGCTTTGGTCCCATACATCTCATGGATATAGTCCGGCTCATCAGAGATGTCCATCACCTCGGGCACTTCGGCCTGCATACGAAAAGCCAACTCATACTGGGAGATGCGAGACAAAATCTCAGGATCACCAATCTCTTCATATTCCTTGCGATTGATCTCATTGATCAGATCGATGGACTGCTTGCGGATATGCGGATCAATGCCCGCAGGATTATTCAGATACAACACCGGATCTCCCTGAGAGCGGCATTGGACGCCCTGATGCAAGGAAGGCAGAAAACCACTTCCCCAGACACTTTTGCCCGCGCTGGGTTCCCCTCCTGAGACCAAAACCACAAATCCAGGCAGATTCTCATTTTCCGATCCGAGGCCATAGACCATCCAGGACCCCATGCTGGGCCTGCCCAAGCGTGGACTTCCTGTATGCATGAACAGTTGCGCAGGCGCATGGTTGAACTCATCCGTGTGCATGGCCTTGAGCAGACAGACCTCATCCACCCATTCAGAAAAATGAGACAAATGCTCCGACACCCAGGCCCCGGATTGGCCATATTGTTGGAAGCGCGCTTGCGGCCCCATCATCTTGGGAATGCCCTTCAAAAAGGCAAATCGCTTTCCATTCATCAAGGATTCCGGACAGGCTTTCCCATCATATTGCTGGAGCACAGGTTTGTAATCAAATAACTCCAACTGAGAGGGAGCACCCGACATATGCAGGAAAATGACGCGCTTGGCCTTGGGAGGGAAATGAGGAAGCAAGGATTCTTCTCCTCCTTTTGCCAGGGCAGTTGAAGGAGATAGTCCCATCAATGAGCCCAGGGCCATCGCACCGACGCCTCCGATACATGTTCGAAGAAAATATCGCCTGGACTGGTAGGTCCCAAACCTGAGTTTCGCTTCTTCTTGATGGTTCATTTGTTGACAAATTCATCGAGGTTCAACATGGCATTGGCCAGCACAACAAAGGCAGCCCTGCTTTCGGAAGAAGAATTCTGATCAGATAGTAATTCCTGCCGCAATTCCAATTGTTGTTGAAAATGTCTTCTGGCATCCCAGTACACTTGTTCAAGGATTGCTAGTTTCTTATCGGAGGGCTTACGCAAAAGGACCTGCTCATATCCCTTGATCAGCTTGGCAGCAAGTTCCCCTTTTTCTTCATACATTATCTGAGCGATCTCACGGGCTGCTTCCAAATTCACTGGATCGTTCAATAATGCAAGCGCTTGCAGAGGGGTATTGGTTCTGATTCTTCTGGAGGTGCAGGTTGTTCGGTCCGTCCCGTCAAATGTGATTTGATTGGGGAAGGGAATGGTTCGCTTCAAATAGGTGTACAATCCTCGTCTATACTGATCTTCCTCCGGGCTCAGTTCATATGTGTCCCCAAACTTAAACTTCCCTGCTCCTTCGGGTCTAGGAGGACGAACACTTGGCCCATACATCCTGGGATTGAGGAGCCCACTGACTGCCAGGACCTGATCTCTCAATTGTTCCGCACTTAAACGAGTCCTGGGACCGCGGGAGAGGAGGAGATTTCTAGGATCTCGTTCCAGTTTGAGAGAATCCATTTTTGAGCTTTGTCGATAGCTCGCAGACATGACCATCTGTTTGATCAGGTGTTTCATGGACCATTGATGTGTCTGGATAAATTCTACCGCCAGCCAATCCAGCAATTCAGGATGATTGGGAGGAATGCCCTGCGTCCCAAAATCCTCTACCGTTTCTACCATTCCAAAACCAAACAACTGTTCCCAGAACCGATTGACAGCAACTCTGGCAGTGAGGGGATTTTTGGGATCAACCAACCATTTGGCCATGGCCAGCCGGTCTGCTGTTTCGTCTTCAGAAATCCTACCAAGTGCTTCTGGGATATCTTCCGTTACGACTTCCCCAGGCGTCAGCCAATTGCCGCGTTCAAACAGATGTGTGGTTCGACGTTTGGCAGGAGGAAGTTCCTGAAGGATAGGCGTGGGCACAGCTGCGATGTCATATAAGTCCGCCAGTTTGGATTGGAAAGCCTTCGAATAGGTGGCCATCAGCGGCTTTTTCTCATGAAAAAAGAGCCAATCCAAACGAACCAGATCAGAATCCGGGATCTTGTCTTTTTTGAAAACGAAAAAGACATCCTGTATTTCCTCTGTTTGTCCAATCGGCACCCTCAGGGTTTTCCAATAGTCCCAGCGATTCTTTGTACTTGGCTGCGCTGTTTGGGCAAAATATCCTTCTCCTATTTTGGGTCCATGCTGAGAGCGCAATCGCACCTCCACGAATGCCCCAAAGGGAGAGGAATAATGCAGTGAAATGGCCTCTACCTTTGTCAGATCCATTTGCTCAAATCGAATCCAGGAGGTATCCTGCAATTGGAACAAGGTATTTTGCTCAGGAGCCGCCGCTTCAATGAAGCTGCTACTCTCATCAAAATGCTCAGCTTCGATCTTTCGATAGCCAACATGATCAAGAAGTGCCATTTTCTGATCGTGCAGAAAACCCCTTAGCTCTAGCTTGTCTTCCGGCTTGAGCTGATTCTGAATCCATTCAATCGTTTCCTCGACCTTCTGCTCATTTTCCCCTTCATAAGTAAACAAATTCGGCCCCTCATGATAAATGTCCCGATCTTCGGTATTGTCAAAGAAAGCCATGAATTCGTAAAACTCTTCCTGCCGAAAGGGATCGTAGGGATGGCTATGGCATTGCACACAAGCCATGGTGGTACTTTGCCAGACTTCGAAGGTGGTGCCGACCCGCTCAATCACAGCATAGGTCCGAAACTCTTCATTGTCTGTACCTCCCTCATCATTGGCCATGGTATTGCGATGAAAGGCTGTAGCAATCAGTTGCGCTTCGGTAGGAATTGGCAACAAATCTCCCGCCAGTTGTTCCAGCGTAAACTGATCAAAGGGCATATCTTCATTGAAGGCATGAATGACCCAATCCCGATACTTCCAGATGCTTCGATAGAGATCCTTTTCGTAGCCTTTGGAGTCGGCATATCGAGCGAGATCGAGCCACATGCTAGCCCATTTTTCTCCAAAATGCGGAGAAGCCAGCAAGCGATCTACTGCTTTCTCATAGGCTTCTTCTGTAGAGTCTTGAGCAAATGTTTGTGCTTCTTCCTGGCTGGGGGGAAGCCCTGTCAGATCCAGAGAGAGGCGTCTGATCAAGCGATGTTTATCCGCTTCTGGGTTGGGAGATAATCCTTCCTTTCGAAGCCGAGCAAAAATAAAGTTGTCAATCGCATTCTTAGCCCCATCTTCCGGTTCTGCTTCTGGGACCTGAATGTCAGTCCCCGGCGGCACATATGCCCAATGGGTTTCCCATTTCGCCCCCTCCGAGATCCACTGTTCAATGAGTTGGATCTCCTCTTGTGAGAGTGGGTCTTTGTCTTGCGGCATTCGTTCCTCCGGATCATGATGGTGAATTCGTTTGACCAGCTCGCTGCGATGGGGATGACCGGGCACCACAGCAGCAAGACCAGATTCCGTCTCCGCATACATATCTTCTTCAAATAGCAGACTGAAGCCGCCGGATTGCTTGATCCCACCATGACAGCTCAGACAATTTTGGTTGAAAATGGGGCGAATATCGCGGTTGTAGCTGATAGAGTCTCCCTGCTGACAGGCCAGCAAGCCAAGTGCAATACACATGAGTAGGAGTCGAGCCATAAGCAATGACTCCAAGATAATATTTTTTCTAAAAACAGGGCTGGGGATTGCCTCCTATGAGGTAGACCAAATGGCTTATTTCCCTAATGGTTTGTAGGGTAGTTTCTCTTTTTAGAAGAGAAACTGGGTGGTGTAAAAGAGGTTCAGGAAACAAGTAAAATCTCTGGATTGTGGAAATGGACGCATATCCTTCTCCCTTTCAATTCTATACGACTCAACCACCCATGACGCTATTTTTTTCGCAAACTAAGGGGTCGCATATCTGTCCAAACTTCTTCAATATAGGCCATACACTTAAGCAGGCTTCCTTGCTTCCCTACCGATCGCCAACCTTTAGGAGGGCTAGCATTTGCAGGCCAAATGGAATATTGTTCCTCATGATTAATGACAACGGCATATCTGGTGTCAGTTGGAAGGCCCTTTTTCCGAATACTAAGGGGTCGCATATCTGTCCAGACTTCTTCGATGTAGCGCATACATTCTTTGAGACTGCCTGTTTTTCCTGTGCTTGTCCAGTTGTTGGAGGTCTTGTCATTTATACTCCAGATGGAATACTGTTCTTCATGATTAATGACAACCTGGTAGACTCTTTTCTGACCAAAAACAAACGTACTGAAGAAAAGGCCAGAAAGGAAAAATAGCAAAATGGTACGGAGAAATAAAGAGGACATCATTGTGGGAGTTTGAGGTACAATATATATCGAACAGATGAACAATGCACCTTCCTGAGATCGGTGTTGACAAGCAGAACGTGTAATCCTTTCCCCTCTCAACTTATTGTTATCTTTGAATCGATGCATAACTTTGTTCCTAACTACTTCTAATACGTAACCAAACATGAAACTTCTTCAGCTAGTCAAACTGGCGTCTCTGTTATTTTTTATGCTGGCTGCCTGTACGCCAGATGGGCCAGAAAAGGCATCCACAGAGCGTCCGAATATCTTATTCATCATGTCAGATGATCATGCTTATCAAGCCATCAGTGCGTATAGCGATCATCTGATCACCACCCCCAATATAGACCGAATCGCTCAGGAAGGAATGTTGTTCACCAATGCCTGCGTGACCAATTCCATCTGCGCACCCTCTCGCGCCACGATCCTGACCGGCAAACATACACATCTCAATGGGAAGATTGATAACATGATGCCCTTCGATACGACCAATGTAACCTTCCCTCAACTGCTACACAATGCTGGATATCAGACCGCCATGTTCGGCAAACTGCATTTCGGCAACAATCCCAAAGGCTTCGATGAATTCAAGATCCTTCCTGGTCAGGGAACCTACTACAATCCCGATTTCATCACAAAAAAAGAAGGCCGGGTACGGATGGAAGGTTATACTACTGATCTCATTACTGACATGACTCTCAACTGGCTGGACAAGGAACGAGAGGCAGACAAGCCATTTTTGCTGATGTATTTGCACAAAGCCCCTCACCGCGAATGGTTGCCACCGGAGCGTCATTACAAGGATTTTATCCACAAGACATTCCCGGAACCTGCTACGCTTTTTGATAAGTATGATGGCAGAGGAGCCGCCGCAAAAAATGCAGAAATGAATCTCCTGACACATATGAATTGGGCAGGAGATTCCAAGATTCCACCAGAGGTCATGGATGAGCTAGGCATTCCCGAGACGGCCAACTGGGACAAGGCGGCTTTCAAGCGAGAGGTTGGCCGACAAACGCCTGAACAAAGAGCCAAATGGGATGCAGTCTACAATGTCATGATCGAAGAATTCAAGGAAAATTATCCTTCGATGACCCAGGAACAACTCATGAAATGGCGATATCAGCGATACATGCAGGACTATCTGGGCTGTATTGCCGCGGTAGATGATGGTGTTGGTCGTGTATTGAGTTATCTTGACGAACACAATCTTACCGAAAACACCATTGTTGTCTACACCTCTGATCAGGGATTCTATTTGGGTGAGCATGGCTGGTTTGACAAGCGATTCATTTATGACGAATCCTTCAAAACCCCTCTGATGGTCCGATGGCCAAACAAGATTACTCCCAATACCACCAATGAAGAAATGGTCCAGAATCTGGACTTTGCTCAGACCTTTTTGGATGCCGCAGGGCTTACAGCTCCAGCCGACATGCAGGGAGAGAGTCTTGTTCCGTTATTGACAGGCGACACCCAGTCATGGACCAGGGATGCTGTGTACTACCATTATTATGAATATCCCAGCGTGCACATGGTCAAGCGCCACTATGGGATTGTTACGACAGAATACAAGTTGGCACACTTTTACTACGATGTGGACGAATGGGAACTCTATGACCGCAAGAAAGATCCGCAGGAAATGAAAAATGAGTACAACAATCCTGAATATGCAGAGGTCGTCGCAAAACTTAAAGAGCAGCTGGCAGAGCTTCGGGTGAAGTATAAGGATTCCAAGGAATTGGACCAGAAATACATCGATATTTATACCAATCGACAGAAGAAATAAAAGAGATGCGGCGAAATCCGAGTGTTTTGCGTGAGATCTCGCCATATCTATGAGAGAAGATAATCTATTTATAGGAAGAATACCTCAAGAGTAGACATTTGTCTTTCAATCGCTACCAAATCACTGAACTCTATATGGCGATGGGAGGAATTCCACATTATCTAAAAGAAATCAAGCCAGGGAGAGGTGTGATCCAGAACATCGATCACATTTGTTTTTCAAAGAATGGACTATTAAATGATGAATTTTCAAGGCTGTATGTATCATTATTTGCCAATGCTGAAAATCACATTGCGATCATTCGTACTTTGGCTCAAAGTCATCAAGGCCTGACTAGAAAGAAGATTGTTCAAGGAAGCAAATTACCTGAGGGGGGGAGACTAAGTACGATATTGGAGGAATTGGAACAATCAGGGTTTATTTCTTCCTATTTTCCATTTGGGAAAAAGAAAAAAGAAAAACTATATCGACTCACGGATGAGTATTCATTGTTTTACTTAACATTTATTGAATATAAACGGAAAGAAGGGCTGCAAACATGGCAACACTTGAGTCAAACCCCTACCTATAGAAGTTGGAGTGGATATGTGTTTGAGAGTATTTAGCTGAAACACATCCTTCCAATCAAACAGGCACTGGGTATATCAGGGGTATATTCTCAGACATCTTCATTTTATAAAAAAAGGACTTCAGATGAAGAAGGTGTGCAAATCGATTTGCTGATTGACCGAAACGATGGCATCATCAATGTGTGTGAAATCAAATATTCAGATACAGAATTTACCATTCAAAAAACCTATGCGCAACACCTTCGAAATAAGGCAAGAATATTCCGAGAGAGCACCAAGACAAAAAAACAGCTCATGTTCACCATGCTGACAACATATGGAGTGAATCATAAGCAGCATAGTTTAGGATATATTGAACATGTTCTGACCCTTGATGATTTATTTGCCGACTGATTTCTCCCTTCCCTTCACAACATATTACCTTCCTTCTCATGACTACTTTCAACCGCTTTTTCATCCTACTCCCCCTTTTTCTTCTTCTGTCTTGTCAAACTGAGGTGCCCCCCAAACAACAACCCAATGTCCTTTTTATCCTGGCGGATGATCTGGGCTATCACGATCTGAGTTGTACGGGCAGTCAATACTATGAGACCCCAAATATTGACCAGATCGCAAATCGAGGAATGACCTTCACCAATGGATATGCAGCCTGTCAGGTATGCAGTCCTTCTCGGGCTGCGATCATGACTGGCAAGTATCCTGCCCGACTCAAAATCACGGACTGGATCGGAGCAAAAACAGGAGAAGCATGGCGTCAACACAATCGCCACAACAAGCTCTTGCCGGCCGAGAACAAAGACCATCTCCCATTTGAAGATATCAGTCTCGCTGAAGCCGTGAAAGAGGTGGGATACAAGACTTTTTTTGCGGGCAAATGGCACATCGGATCTGAAGGCTCCTATCCAGAGGATCATGGGTTTGACATCAACAAAGGGGGATGGGAAAAGGGCAGCCCGATTGGTGGCTTTTATGCCCCCTGGACCAATCCAAGATTGGAAAGCAAGCAAGATGGGGAGAGTTTGACCCTTCGATTGGGAGAGGAAACAGCCAATTTTATCAAAAACAATGCTGACGCTCCCTTTCTGGCCTACTTGTCTTTTTATGCCGTTCACGGTCCGATTCAGACAACCAAAGAGAAGTGGCGAAAATACAGAGACAAGGCTGCTTCCCAGGGAGTAGCCGATAGCGGCTACATCATGGAGCATTTTCTTCCCATTCGCCAGGTACAGGACAACCCGGTCTATGCAGGCTTGGTAGAGACCATGGATGATGCTGTAGGACTTGTTCTCCAGGCACTCAAGGAAGCCGGAATTGATGATAATACCATCATCGTCTTTACCTCAGACAATGGCGGAGTTGCTTCAGGGGATGCCTACTCCACCTCCAATCTTCCCCTAAGAGGCGGCAAGGGCTATCAGTGGGAAGGGGGAATCAAAGAACCTTATTTCATTCGGGTTCCCTGGATGAACCACAATGGGGCCAAAACAGATGAAAAAGCTATCGGCATGGATTTTTACCCCACCATCCTGGACTTGCTTGATATTCCCCTCAAACCGAATCAGCATATGGATGGCGTCAGCTTGCGTCCAGTCCTCGAAGGCAATTCCCTCTCAGAGCGCGCCTTGTTTTGGCATTATCCACATTATGGCAATCAAGGGGGAGAACCCTCTTCCATCATGAGAGATGGAGAGTGGAAGTTGATTCACTATTATGAAGATGGAAGAGATGAACTCTACAACCTGAAATCAGATCCCGGCGAACAGACCAATGTGGCAGAGCAACATTCAGACATTCTTAAACAAATGCGTCCTCAGCTTGATGCATGGTTAGTCGACATGGATGCCTGGCTTCCTCAAGCCGATCCTGAGTACAACGATCAGTTGGCAAAGGAGAGATATGACAAGATGGTCAATGAATGGTGGCCAACTCTGGAACAACGTCGCCTTGACTTCTTGTCTGATGAGTATGACCCAGACAACAATTGGTGGGATAGCGCATTAGGCAGTGGGGAATAAAGAGGTTCCGGCTTGTGGATCGAAGCGTATCCATAAGCCGGAACAAGCTGCTATTCGAGGTAGGTTCTGATTTCGAGCTAAAGGAGCAAGGCAAACCAAGTTCCACCTTGTCTAGTTCAGCAGAATTTTCTTTGTCAGGACCTCCTTACCAATTCGAATCCGAAGGATGTACAGCCCCCTTGCAAAGGTGTTGACATCCAACACCTGTTCCTGATTCCCGGAATGAAGTTGACGCATCTCCTGATGCACCGTTCTGCCCCACATATCAGTCAGAGAGAAAGAAGCTGAGGCTTGCTCAGGAATCCCAAGAAACAGATGAAGTTGATCACTGGCAGGATTGGGATATAATCGGAACAACTGTGGTCCGGGGAGCACTCTTTCCAGATAGATGATCTCAGAAGAAGACTCCACACCATTGATGTCAAGAGTGGTAATCCGATAGTAAGATCCCCCGACAGGCGCAGATTCGTCCAAAAACTGATAATCAAGCCCTTGATCTATCGACCCCAGGGAATTGATGCTTCCAATGGTTTCGAAGGTCTCGGAATCCAGACTTCTTTCGACAGTAAAGGAGGAAATGCCATCTTCGGTTTTGGTGGTCCACTCTAGGAGATGTCCCGTTTCCTGTTGAAATCCCTGAAAAGAAAGAAATTCAACGGGCAAGACCGGATTGGCAGGACCGCGTCCCAACAGCAGACAAAAATCACATTGGGATTGCCGGGTACCATCTATGACAATATAATAGGTATTCGAAGAATTGAGATTCATGGCACTGGAAGACCAATCTGCACTGGGAATTCCTCCAAAGACGGCCGTCTTTGTACATTCCATTCTCACAGAAAGGTCTGCATCTGCACAATCCATCGAAGACAAAATCGTAACCATCAGATTGTTGGGCTGCTGGGTACATTGGGAGGTAGATCCAAGATGCAAGTACCAATCATTTGCAGATACTGGAACCTGGAAAGAATAGTAAACAGTATTTTCGAGGTATTCATCACATTGCACGCCACCGGGAAAGATGTTATCCCCAATATTTCCATTGTGGTAACAAACACCAGGCAACTTTCTTGTATAGTGGTCCTCCGTTGGGGTTCCTGCAGTAAACAAACTGCAAAAGTCAGTCAGTCGTTGCTTGGTGGCACAAGCATTGGTGGATTTGAGCGCGTCATTCCAGTTAGGAATGGCCGGGCCAGTTGCAGCATTGGGGTCAATCCCGCTACCTGAAGTTAAAGGCTGGGCATTGGAACATCTGTCATTAGACGGTGCTGGACAATTGCCGAGCAGGGTTGGGCAGACCGTGACATTGCCTCCTGTTCCGGTAACCCGCTCCACCAACAGAAAGAAGGTTCCTGATCCATCCATTCCTCTTACCGTAAAATCAAATGGAACCCCGGCAGATACAACTTCCGTACAGACACTGCCATGTCTGGTATATCCTTCCGCACCAGATGGCCATTCGCAAGGATCTCCTAACTCAACAGATTCGGAATAGATTAACACGACATTGATCGTATTCGCAACATCCACAGATATATCAAATTGAACATCGAATTGGGAAGCATTGGTGCCACCGGGAACAAATTCAAACCAGGCGTCTCCTTGACAAACTGGAGAGGTGCACGCAATTTGGCTGGCAGGGCTGAAATCACAAACGGCATCGAAAGCAATCGTCTGGCAACCGCCAAGACTAATTGAGGTTGCTGAGGAACAGTTATTTCCATAGAGAATGGAAGTCTGGAAAGTAGTCGCAAGTAAGCAAGCGATAAAGCCAATGTTGAAGAACTTCATGTTGTTTGTTTCTATAATCAATTTCACATACAGGTTTACAATCAGTTTACCTGTTCATAGCGCCTCTCAAACAATATACCCCACCAAAAGACAAGGGTCAGTGTTTAAGAGTTGCCTGAAAAAAGTTAGTGCGCTACAAGTTCATGCGAAAAGAAAACTCGCATCCATAACGTCCCAAAAGCTTTGATTAGTATAATTTTAGATCAAAGGCGATACAGGATAAATTATGGAATGAGTTCCAACAATACCTCTCCTTTTCCTTGCTCTGTTTCAAATCCAAAAATCGTAGAAATCGTTGGAAAGATATCGATGAGTTCTGCATGACGATCCACCACCAGTCCTCGCGGAATACACGGACTCAAGGCCAGCAAACTGATTCTTCTACAGCCTTCACATTTATCCCCATGGTGCCTGAATCCCCCATTTGAGAGGAGATGTCTGCCATGATCATGGGTGATCCACAAAGCGGTTTTATCTCGATAGTACGGATGCGTATTCAGGAACTTCCATAGCTCACTCATAAAAGCGTCCGTCTCTTCAATGGAAGCGATATAGGCATCCCAGTCGTTCGCATGTCCATGCGCGTCCACTTCCCGGAAGTGGATCATTGCCAGATCCGGAGTATCCTCATCAAGAATTTGAAGCGCAGCAGCAAATGTCGCAGAATCCGAACGGTTGCTCGCATCGAGATGAGGATTGTATTGATTTCGCCAAAGGGGATCTTGACAATCCTGCAAGGCCAGTAATTTCCTCTTGCCTGCGATCAAATAGGCTTTACTGGAAGGTTTCCCAGTAGTTTTTAGATAATGTTTGAGCCAGGAAGGGGAACTTGGCCATTGATGTCCTTCATTGTTCAAGGCCTCATAGTGGCCTGATAGCAAGGCATTATGCCCAGACATGGTCAGGGTCAGACCTTCATTGAAAAACTGTGTATACAACACCCCTTGCGGTGCCAGTTCTTTGGCCATATAAGGGATATGTCGCTGATTTACATGCCCCCAGGTCTCCGAATAACGCGGCCCATCAATGCTGACCACAATGAGACGTTCAATCTCACAAGGACTGGGAGAGTCAGCAATCGTAGTCGGCAAATTGCTTGGGGAGTCACAACAAATTGCAAATCCCAGGATACCTAAACCAAGAAGAAAGCGAGCATACATAGCAAGGGTGATCCAATGAACTAGAAATATACACAGGATTTTTCCTTTTCGTATTGTTTTTTTTCAAATTCTGAATATCTCCTAACTAAGTTATTCGAAGTCAAAAAGGAAACCCCACAATATTCTCCATCCTCATCGAAGAATTGTAAATTTATTCTAGCTTTGATCTTCTGTATACCCAATCGCTCATCATGCTCAAAAAAACCCTGATCGTTCTTGCTATTCTTGTTCTTATTGGAGGTGGAATTGCCTGGTATTTGTATCAATCCCTTCAAGCTGACCCACTTCCCATATCAGAAGCAGATCGAGCCCAACTTCAGCTCATGCCCCTGCCTGCTCAGATGATTATGGAAGAAGGCAAAATGTATCTCAGCGACAACATTGGGATCTCTGTTCGGCCGTCAAATGTCCGGCTCGAAGAAGCAGGCAAAAGATTGGTCAAACGATGGAATGCTCAGCCAACACCGAGCAAGAACTCTCCGTTTTCAGGCAATATTCTCATCAGTTGGCAAGGGATCGGGAGTCAATATCCCCTCCCTCAGGTGGATGAATCCTATATTCTTACAGTAGATTCGGACGAAATCAGGATCAAGTCCGAAACTGAGCTGGGAGCCCTTCACGCATTGGAAACCCTCCTCCAACTGGCCCGACAGGACGAACATGGTACATCTCTTCCCTTGTGTGAGATCCAGGATCAAGCGCGGTACTCCTGGCGTGGTCTGATGATCGATGTCTGTCGACATTGGATTCCAAAAGAAGTCATCCTGCGTACCCTGGATGGCATGGCGGCTGTCAAACTCAATGTGCTTCATCTCAGCCTGACCAATGATCAGGGATTTCGGATAGAAAGCAAGCGCTTCCCTCGTCTTCATGAAATGGGGGCCAATGGTCAGTATTTCACACAGGCAGATATGAAGGAGATCATTGATTATGCTGCGGATCGTGGCATTCGGATTGTTCCCGAATTCAACATTCCCGGCCATAGTACCAGCTGGTTCATTGGGCATCCTGAGTTGGCGAGTTCAGAAGGACCATTTCAGTTGCCTGCCACCTTTGGGGTAAAGCCTTCAGCGATTGATCCAACAAAGAAGAGCACCTATCAGTTTCTGGATGAATTGTTTGCAGAAATGGCAGACCTATTCCCTGATCCCTATTTCCACATTGGTGGGGACGAAGTCCTGGCAGAGGCCTGGGACACCAATCCTGCTATTTTGCAATTCATTCAGGATCATCAGTTCACCGACAAACATGGCTTGCAAGCCTATTTCAATCAAAAAGTGCAAGCTATTCTCAGCTCACATGACAAGCAACTGATTGGATGGGATGAAATCATTCATCCGGATCTCAGCGGCCCAGACATCATTGTCCAAAGTTGGCGGACACACAAGTCCCTGATTGAAGCTGCCGATCAAGGCTATCACGCCATCTTGTCCAATGGGTGGTATCTGGATCATAAACTGGATGCAGAAACCTACTATTTGCACGATCCTGAAGTGGTCAAAGGAGGGGTAGATATTGAGCCCGATAGCATATGGGAAAGCTATGCCATCGACATGGAGATTCAAGGCAATACTATTCCCTCTACCTTGACTCTCTTTGGTACGGATGATGACCTTCGGGGAGTTTGGGGCCTGATGGAGAATTTGACAGGGGTTGACCCCGCAAAAAAAGAAGGCGATCAATTGTCTTTCCAGGTAGAAGGCCCCATGGGGACCGTGAATTTTGAAGGAACCTTGACCGGAGACCTATTGACTGGCTCGATCAACATGGCCTTCCTCTCCTTTGAGTTGGCAGGCAAAAAAATCGGGGGCCATGATATGGCTGGGACAGTGGCACCAAAGATCGAACGCATCCCCACCCTGACCGACAGCAGTCGTGCGCGCATTCTTGGGGGAGAGGCGTGTATGTGGTCGGAAGTGGTGTCTGGAGAAACAGTAGATTCCAGAATCTGGCCAAGCACTGCTGCCATTGCCGAGAAACTCTGGTCGCCGCAGGTCTTGACCACGGATGCTGAGGATATGTATCGCCGATTAGACGAACTTTCCCGCCAATTAGACAAGCTGGGCTTGACACATATGAGTTACCGCAAACCACTGCTCCAACGGATCGCTCCCAACAGCCCTGATTTGGCCGCATTGGAGACCTTTGTGGCAGTTTTGCAGGAAGGCAAGTATTATAAGCGACTGGGAAACATGTTTGGCAAACCACTTGATACACCTTTGGAGTTTCTTGCAGATGCAGCCGCTCCAGAAAGCCAGACAGCTCGCTTGTTCAAGCAGCAAGTAGGCATTTTTTTGGCTGACACAAGCCATCAAACACATAAAAAGGAACTGCTTCGCAGCATGCGAATCTGGGAATCCAATCATCGGCCTATGCTCTCAACCATCCAGCAAAACCCCAGGCTCGCCCCTTATCAAGAGATGTCCAAATATCTGTCTGTCATTTCCAATATTGGCATCACAGCGGTCCATGCGATTGCCAATGGGACCACTCTCCCCCTAGAAGAAGAGGGATATTATGAGGAAATGCTTGCCCTGGCAGAACGGTCGGTGGAAGGAGCAGAATTGGCCGTGATTGAAGGGATGCGGGCCCTGGTGTTGGCTGCGAAAGGAGGGAGAGAATAATGATGGACCTTCAATCTTGATGACAATCAATAATATGTCACGAGAATAATATGTCACGAGAAGCTGTGATTAACCGGCATCCCGCCAGGAAACAATGAGTAAAGGTATCATTTGCACAATGGACAAAGAAGTATTGGCTGTTTTAGGATCTCCGAACTCTCCTTCTGGAGAATTAAGTATCATCTCAACAAGCAGACTTGATACCTGCCTGGAGGCATTCTCCAAAGAAAAATTAATCTTATGTACTGGTGGATGGGGACCACATTTCAATACCTCAGCGCATCCACATGCCAGCTATGCCAAAACCTATTTAATTGAAAAAGGCCTCCCAAAAGAAGCCTTTTTGCCAAGCGCGCTATCGACTAACACAGTGGATGATGCAGTGAAGATGAAGCCAATATTATCCCAATTCAATCATGTCAGGCTCATGGTTATTACTTCGAACTATCATGTGGAAAGGGTAAAGCTCATTTTTTCTACCATTCTTAAGGCCTATCCTATGACATTTGTTGGTGTGGACAGTCGGCTGGAAAAGGATCAGTATGACCGCTTAGTACAACATGAAAAAAAAGCAATACAGTCTATCCAGGAAAATGGGCTGTACTATTAGCATGGATGAATGTTTGTCCATGGCAAGTCTTTGTCCTGGCAACAATTATGTAACACGAATACCTGAGACAATCTCGACCTATGGGTTTCAGTGAAAATAAGGGCCTTCGGCATCTACCAGATTCCATGAAGAACTGGGCACAATTAGCGTTTTATCAAAATCAAACCCGAACGGAATAAAAAAATCGATTGAAAGAGGGCCTGACAGACACGAACTCCTACTTCTGATCATGATAAACACAGGAAGAATCAACGATTTGATCCACCTGTCCCAAACCTTTGCCATCCTTTCCACAGATGGAAAAATTGCCAATCTCAGGGAAATTTGATATGTTGAGATACCTAACACTACTACAATGGATTCGCGTCTGCTCTTAAGCTTTGCTGTGTGCACGCTTCTTGTTTTCTGTATTTCCTGCGGCCCTCACCTTCCACCTGATGTCGCCGAAGCATACAAGAATCTTCCGGAAGAAATAGACATCAATTTCCATGTCCGTCCGATCCTCTCTGACAGATGTTTTTCCTGTCATGGGCCAGATGAGAAAACCCGGGAGGAAGATCTTAGGTTGGATACAAAAGAAGATCTCTATGGACTCAAGAAAGGAGATCGTCGTCATCCAATTATTCCCGGCGATGTAGAGAACAGCCCTGTCATCTGGCGAATCCTGCAAGAAGATCCCGACAACATCATGCCTCCGCCAGATTCCAAGCTGAGTCTGACCGCCGAAGAAAAAGCCATTCTGGTCAAATGGGTAGAGCAAGGAGCTGAATGGAAGCCACACTGGTCCTTCATTCCACCCCAAAAGGCCCATCTTCCCAAAGTCCAACAACAAGAGTGGGTTCACAACCCGGTCGATCAGTATATCCTCGCCCGACTAGAGCGTGAAGGCTTGTCCCCCTCTCCCGAAGCAGACAAAAGAACCCTGATTCGCAGATTGAGTTTTGACCTCAGAGGCTTGCCGCCAAGCCCGGAAGAAGTCGAAGCTTTTGTGCAAAATCCAGATCCTGGAGCTTATGAGAATATCGTGAATCAATTTCTGGCATCCTCGGCCTATGGTGAGCGCTGGTGCTGGGAATGGCTGGATATTGCACGCTATTCCGATACCAATGGATTCCAGGGTGATCCTACAAGGAGTATGTGGCCCTGGCGCGACTGGGTCATTCAGGCCATCAATGACAATATGGCCTATGACCGGTTCACTGTCTTACAATTGGCTGGAGATCTTCTTCCCGATGCCTCAGTAGACGACATTCTCCCTACTGGCTTCAACCGCAATCACATGTACAATGGAGAAGGAGGGCGAATTCCCGAGGAGACCAGAGTGGACAATGTCTTTGATCGGGTGGAAACCCTTGGAACCGTCTGGTTGGGATTGACAGTTGGATGTAGCAGATGTCATGATCATAAATTTGACCCCATTTCCCAGAAAGAATATTACCAGTTCTTCGACTACTTCAATCAGACATCCGAAGAAGGGATTGGATATCATGGGCGGGTAGCCCCGATTCTGGATTTGAGTGATTCAATCCAACAAGCTGAACTGGCAGCATTACAAACATGGGTAGATGAAAAAGCACAAGCACTTTCTGCTCATGAAACACATCTATTCCCACATAAGGAGGGGGAAAGTCCAGCCGATTCGCCGAATGCGAATGAGCTCTCAGGCGATGATCTCTATGCTTTGAGAATTCCACCTGACAGGCGTAATCCCTATTTTTTGCGGTTGCTAAGAGAGGCACATGAAGACAAAGATCCAGTCTATGTACAGAAATTGAATGAACTCTCACAGGCGATCACCAAAAGGGACAATGAGGCTTCTCAGCACATACAGGTGATGGTGATGGATAACATTGAAGAAGAAAGGCCCAGTTTCATTCTCACCAAAGGGTCTTACAACCAGCCAGAAACGCAAGTCCACCGAAATGTTCCAGAGGTATTGCCGCCTTTACCAGAAGGAATCGACAACAACCGCCTTGCTCTCGCTATGTGGTTGGTGGATCGAGAACATCCACTTACGGCAAGAGTAACGGTCAATCGCTTTTGGCAAAGCATATTTGGGACAGGATTGGTGAAAACTTCAGATGATTTCGGCATACAGGGCCAAAAGCCGAGTCATCCTCAATTGCTGGACTGGTTGGCAGTAGAATTCATGGAGAATGGGTGGGATGTCAAAGCCCTGCATAAACAGATCGTGATGAGTGCTACCTATCGGCAATCATCTATCCTCAGACCTGGACTCAGAGAAAAAGATCCTGACAATCGCCTACTTGCCCGCGCTCCCCGACATCGGCTCCCGTCCTGGATGATTCGGGATCAGGCATTGGCAATCAGTGGCTTACTCGTCGACAGCATAGGGGGACCATCTGTCAAGCCCTATCAGCCTCCCGGAATCTGGGAAGAGGCTACATTTGGCTTCAAAACATATGAACAGGATCACGGTTCCAACCTTTACCGCAAGACCCTCTATACCTTTTGGCGACGCATAGTCGGGCCAACCATGTTGTTTGACAATGCTGCGCGCCAAACCTGCTCCGTCACCCCATCCAGAACCAACACCCCACTCCATGCTTTGACCACCTTGAATGATATCACCTATGTGGAAGCAGCCAGGGTTCTGGCAGAACGCATCATGAAAGCAAAAGTTGAAGATCCGGAACGCCTGTCTCTGGCCTTTCACTTAGCCACCTCTCGTTTCCCCAAAACAGAGGAGATGAATATTATGACTCAAAGCCTGGAAAAACTCAGACTGGCATATCAGCAGACATCTGCTGCCGAAGAGCTGTTGGCAGTCGGAGAGATGCCCAGAGATATGAATTTGAATGCGGGAGAACATGCTGCCTTCACTGGCGTTTGCTCCATGATCTTAAACCTGGACGAAACCATTACCAAACAATGAATCCATTTCTGGAACATTCCGCCAATCTCACCCGCAGACAATTCTTCCACAAATCTGCTGTCGGTATTGGGACTGCTGCCTTAGCCAGCCTACTCACTCCTTCTGTGTTCGCAGCTTCTCCCAGTGGAAGAGGGCTGCCGGAACTTCCGCATTTTGCCCCAAAAGCAAAACGTGTCATCTACTTGTTTCAGAATGGTGCGCCAACCCATGTAGATCTCTTTGACTACAAACCCAAATTGGCAGAATGGCATGGAAGGCAGATTCCTGAAGAACTGATCAGCGGCAAACGCTTCAGTACCATGACAGGTGGACAGGCCGAAATGCCTTTGCTACAAGAGATCACCCAATTCAAACAAAGAGGTCAAAGTGGGGCCTGGGTCTCTGATTATTTGCCACATATAGCCGACATTGCTGATGACCTCTGCTTCATCAAGTCTATGTATACTGAGGCAGTCAATCATTCCCCGGCCATCACCTTTCTCCTGACAGGATCAGAAATGCCAGGCCGACCGAGCATGGGATCATGGCTCAATTATGGTTTGGGAAGCGACTCCGAGGACTTACCTGCATTTGTCGTGATGACTTCCCGGGATAAGGAAGCCAGTTGCGGACAGATTTTTTACGATTATTACTGGACAAGCGGTTTTTTGCCCTCCAAGCATCAAGGGGTGAAATTCAGAGGAAATGGAGAGCCTGTGCTGTACTTGAGCAATCCAGATGGCATGGATCGGAATGTGCGAAGGGGCATCCTGGATGATCTGGAGAAGCTCAACGCACTCAATATGGAAGAGTATGGAGACCCGGAGATTGCAACCCGCATTGCTCAATATGAGATGGCTTATCAAATGCAAATGAGTGTTCCAGAGCTAACGGATTTCTCAGATGAACCTCAGCATATTCTGGACATGTACGGGCCAGATGTGCATCGCCAGGGAAGTTATGCCTATAACTGTCTCATGGCACGAAGGCTGGCAGAACGTGGTGTAAAGTTTGTACAACTCATGCATGCCGGTTGGGATCAACACAAGAATTTAACCTACCAACTCAAGACCCAATGCCTGGATACTGACGCGCCCAGCGCTGCTTTGGTTAAAGATCTGAAACAGAGAGGCCTGCTTGATGACACTCTCGTCATTTGGGGGGGAGAATTTGGCAGAACGCCTTTTTTACAAGGGAAAATCAGCGACTACAAACAATGGGGCCGAGACCATCATCCCTATGGATATACCATCTGGATGGCTGGCGGAGGCATCAAACCCGGCATCAGCTATGGAGCTACGGATGAGTTTGGATTCAATGCACAAGAAAACAAAGTTCATGTGCATGATTTTCAAGCGACGATCATGCATTTGTTAGGGATCGAGCATGAGCGATTTGTCTTCAAACATCAGGGTCGCAGGTATCGGTTGACAGATGTTCACGGGTCAGTTGTGAAAGGCGTTCTGGGCTAGCTGAAGCCTTATCTTGTCATTCGTTTCTCAACAGAGACAGAAGGCTAACTTGCTATCTCCCCAAAGAGGCGAAAGCGCGCTTTCTCTATAAATTTCCTACCTTTGAAGGATGAAATACTTACCCATTGGGCGGCAGAGTTTCAAAGAAATCATTTCTGAAGACTTGTTGTATGTAGACAAAACACGACAAGTCTATGAGTTGATCAGAAGAGGGAAATTGTATTTTTTCTCTCGTCCTCGTCGATTTGGGAAGTCCTTGTTGATCTCAACATTCAGACATTTGTTTGGGGGAGAGAAACACTTGTTCAAGGAATTGTATATCGGTCAAAATACTGATTACAATTTTGACACTTTTCCAGTTATTCAGTTTAATTTTGCGGCCTTTGGTCACAGGGTAGAAAATCTTGAAGAAGAACTGAGTAATCACATTCACAGATTTGCGACACAATTTGAAGTAGAAATTGAAAAAACTTCTCTTGCGACACAATTCCGAACCTTAATAGAAGGAATTTCACATAAGGATAAACCCGTAGTCTTGTTGGTAGATGAGTATGACAAACCCATTGTCGACTTTTTGACCGAACCTGAAAAAGCCAGGTCCAATCAGGAAATCCTAAAGCAATTTTTTGGGCCTCTCAAAGAGTTGGAAGCACAGGAACATGTGAGATTCTTATTCATTACAGGCGTATCAAAGTTTAGCAAAGTTAGCCTGTTCTCAGATTTAAATAATCTGACAGATCTGACAATACATCCGTTGGCCTATGATTTATTAGGGATTACCTCAGAAGAACTCCTCCTGTACTTTGATGATCATATTCAGCACGCTTCAGAAAGCCTCAAGATGAATCATGAGGAAATTCTTCATGGAATCAAGCTCTGGTACGATGGATATTCCTATGACGCTGAAACCCATTTATATAATCCTTTCTCAATTTTAAACTTTTTTGATCAATATCAATTCCGCAATTTCTGGTTTGCTACAGGAACCCCAACCTTTCTTGTCAATAGTATCCGAAATCAGGGAATCAATCCCAAAGAGCTGGAAAACAAGGAGGTAAGTAATACTTTTTTTGACAAATTCACACTGGAGGAATTGGATATGGCAGGCCTGTTGTTTCAGACAGGATATCTTACCATCAAGAAAATTATCACAGAAGGATTCGACAGCTATTATGTACTCGATTATCCAAACAGCGAAGTTCGCAGATCCATGATGCACAACCTGATGGAAGCGTTTACCTATAAAAGTACCTCCATCGTGAGTAATGCCCTCATCAAAATGGAACGCGGACTCAAACAAGGAGATATTTCTATTTTTGTTGAGCAATTAGAAGTCATTCTGGCTGACATTTCTTACCATTTGACTCCCAAGAATCGACAACAAAACAAACAGTCTGCCTTTGAGATGTGGGAAGGGTATTTTCATACCATTATCTATCTTCTCACCTCCTATATGGGTTTCCGGGTAGCAACAGAAATTACCAAACATAAAGGCCGTCTTGACCTTCTTGCTGAGACTGAAGAATTCCTCTACTTCATGGAATTCAAACTGGATGAACCAGCAGAGAATGCTATTGCTCAAATCAAAGACAGGGCCTACACTTCCGCCTATCTTAATTCTCCCAAAATCATCCATCTGGTTGGAATTGGCTTCTCAAAAGAAGAACGGAATGTGGAAAGCTGGGAAACAGAAATCTGGAAAAGAGAATGAGTTGTCGACATCTTGTCTTGCATTCTCTAAGAGACTGTTTTGGAATCTGTGCTGAGAATGTTTATGGTGTATTTTTTTCTCAGACAAGGCTCTTTTTTGTTCCCATAGTGGTGCTATGGGAACAAAAAAAGCCGCCAGATGAGGAAAAAAGACGCATACAAAAAATAAGTGATAGATTTTCAAACAGTCTCTAAGAACATTCTGCTCAGATTATTCCCTCTTGCCTCCTTGAAGGCAGACGACAAGTGAATGGCAGCTCACAAATTCAACCAATAGGTTAGCTTCGCCACCACAGCCCGATTCCGGACTGATAAGCCTGTCGCTGTCAGATAATTGTCGGTATACACCAGGAAGAAGTCCGAGACAGGCTTGAATCGCCACTGAAGACGAGCATTGATGTTGAGATTGTCCAATTGGCTATTGTATTGAAAGAGCGTTGTAAAAAACAGGGTTCGGCTGAACGTGAAATCAAAACGAGGACCGATCAAATACAGAGAGACATTTTGCTTCTCTCTTGAATCAGGGGGCGTCAATTGAAGTTGGTTGACATTCATCACGGCCGAAATCACACCAAATGGTTGGATTCGATACCCCAGGCTACATGCAATACTGAATCGATTTCCATTGAAATATTGACCAATATTGGCTTTGCCCAATGCGTAGAGTTTGCGGCGGCGATCTGAATCAAAAGTGATATCAACATCCACATAGTTGAACTCTGTTCCAGTTTCAAAAGGCGTCAGACCACTTCTACTCGGGTCAAATTCATCCAATAAGCGGATATAATTGTGATTGAGGTTAACGATAAACCGACTGGTGTTTTTCATCCAGGCAGAGTAGGTAATGCTGTATTTATGATCTGTTTTGCCAAATACTTCATCTGTGATCACCTCCGCCTTGATACCTGGAGAGTGAAAGTTAAAGGCCCCCTGATCGGGATAAATAAATATAGAGGCTTCCGGTGCCATGCGAATATAGCCGTTTCGAGGCGTGAAGCCTGTCTCAGCCTCATAGCTGTCCTGCACCCATTGTTGATCCCAGGTTAGTTGATAAAATCTTCGGGTATAACTGAGGTTGGTTCCTTGTGCGATTCCTCCCCCCATTTCATTCTGGCTTCGGTGCGCGAAGAATTTTCCCCGCCAATAATTGCTCACTGTGGCAAGGTTGTAATCAATTCCCACTACCCGATTAAAGGCTTCGGGCGAAAAAGTAAAGTTGCCCTGTGCATCCTGCGTCGCTTGCTTGTTCACCACAAAAGCCGAGATGAAGGACCGTCCCAACTGACGTTGCAGGGATGCGACCGTGAAATTCGTTGCCTCCACCCCTTTGCTGGCGTCAGAAGATGTCTGCATATTGAGGAGACCTGTGCGCCATTTTGCATTCAGTTTTCCACTCACACGAAGGCCATAAAAGATGGGATTCTGCAAATTCTGTCCTGTAGTTGTATCAATTGCCACCCCAATCCGCCGCGAAAAAAATGGTCGAACTCTCTCTGTCCCAAGATTGGCGAAAAGGTCAGAATTCTCCAGAAAAAACTGTCGCTTTTCCGGAAAGAAAATCTCAAACCGATCCAGGTTGGTCACCTGCTGATCCACCTCCACTTGGGAGAAGTCAGGATTGACTGTCATATCCAAACTGAGAGAGGGCGTCAAGGCTACTTTCACATCGCCTCCGATTCCTCCTCTCCGGTTCAAGGGGCTTTGTTCTTCGTAATCCCGAGAGAGACCACCAAGTGTATAAGGAATAACAGAGATGTTTTTTCCAGGCTTGGGAGGCGCTGATTCCCACTGCATGATGCCATTGTAGGCACGATCCATCACCATGAGATTACGTGGAATCGGAATCCAGGTACTCCGTTCATTTCCCTGTGTATCAAATCGATAACTATTAAAATACCATTTCGTCTGCCCCTCTCGAAATCGCAGGGTCTTGAAGGGAATCGCAAACTCTGCGATCCATCGATCTGGATGACGAGTCGCTTCTCCAAACCACTTGTTGTCCCAGGAAGTCTGAAAATCTTGTCGGATTCTCCCACCTCCTGACACCAAGGCTTCCCGTTGCACGCCGAAAGGATTCATCCCAAAGATCACAGCATTGGTGTTATCCAAAAAGGGATCAAACACCAAGGTAACATTGTCTCCCTCACTCGCTCTGTAATCCCGTTTCAATGAGGTGGTGATATAATTATCTCCTGCGGAATGGCAGATCACCCCTACATACAGAAATTGATCATCAAAAGCCATATGAACCTCCGTCTGGTAATTTGCGGCGGAAGTATCTGTCGGGAACCATTGCCAAAAATTGTCTGCGGGGACTGTCCTTTGCCAGATAGCTTCATCCAGGACCCCGTCTATCAACACTTCTTCGTCAGTTTTGAGGACATGAACGGTCGGAATATCTGTAGTTGGTTGTGCAAATGTCAGAGAACACATTGCCAGACAAACAAGGAGGACTCCTCTCAAAAAAGTGATGATAGTCATTCAGTTATGTTACCAATCTTATTATGCCAAAATAGCTTTGACGACCTGTCCGTGGACATCTGTCAGGCGATATCGTCGCCCCTGGTGTCGGAATGTCATTCGCTCATGATCAATGCCCAACAAATGTAAGATGGTTGCCTGAAAATCGTGCACATGAACGGGATCTTTTATCACATTGTAGCCAAATTCATCCGTTTGCCCATAACTGATTCCAGGCTTCACACCTCCCCCAGCCATCCAGGAGGTAAAGCAGCGTGGATGGTGGTCCCTTCCATAGAGCGTTTTGGTCAGTTTGCCCTGTGAATAATTGGTCCTACCAAATTCTCCTCCCCAGATGACCAGGGTATCATCCAGCATCCCGCGCTGTTTCAGGTCCCGAACGAGGGCAGCCGAAGCCTGATCGGTATCCTTACATTGCTTCGCGATATGCTCAGGCAAGTCATTGTGATGGTCCCATCCCTGGTGGTACAACTGAATGAATCTCGTCCCTCTTTCAGCCAGTCGCCGAGCGAGTAGACAGTTTGCAGCATAGGTCCCCGGAATTCGCGAGTCAGGACCATACATTTCATATACATAATCTGGTTCGCCAGAGACATCCATGACTTCCGGGACAGAAGTTTGCATTCGGTAGGCCATCTCATACTGCGCGATGCGGGCCGTCACCTCGGGATCTCCTGTTTGCTGGTGGTAGAGTTCATTGAGTTCCTCCAAATGATTCAGCATGTTCCGGCGATTGGAGGCACTGATGCCTGAGGGATTGTTGACGAACAATACTGGATCTTTGCCGGAGCGAAACTGTACGCCTTGATGTCGGGATGGCAAAAATCCATTTCCCCACAGTCTGGCAAACAGAGGCTGAGCCGCCGCCACTCGACCCGTCCCTTTGGATAATAACACACAAAAAGCCGGAAGATCTGTATTCTCACTTCCCAACCCATAACTCAACCAGGCTCCCATGCTTGGACGACCACTTTGCTGAGAGCCCGTTTGAAAGAAGGTAATGGCCGGATCATGATTGATGGCTTCTGTATGCAGCGATTTGACAAAACACAGATCATCAGCTATGTCAGCTATGTTTGGCAATAAATCGCTCACCCAGGCTCCACTCTTTCCTCGTTGATGAAAATCCTTGTGTGCTCCTGCCAGTGGAAAACTGGATTGCCCTGCCGTCATGCCGGTCAGTCGTTGTCCATTCCGAATAGAGTCCGGGAGTTCCGATCCCTGCTTCTCTCGAAGTAAGGGTTTGTGATCATATAACTCCATCTGGGCAGGGCCACCACTTTGGAAGAGATAAATAACCCGTTTGGCTTTCGGGGCAAAGTGTGGTGCGCCCAAAAGTCCCATATCTATATTGGAGAGGGAATGAGTAGTTTGATTCATACAGGCGGGAAGCAAACTTCCCAAAGCCGCTGCACCTATACCCAGACTGGTCTTCGAAAGAAAATGTCGTCTGGTCATTTGTCTATTGATTCTGTCTAGTTCTTTCATGATAGGGCTTAACTTTTTTGAATGGTCTCAGTCAGGTTCAGCACAGCATTGGCCAACATCGTATAGGCGGCAAGTTCAGGATTTGCCAGGTCGGAGATGGTATGCTTTTCACCCAGGCCGAGTAAGGCTTCGGCTCGATCAGGATGCTGCTCAAATTCTGTCAATTCTTCTTCAAACAATTGGGACAGCAAGCTGATTTCTTTGGAAGAGGGTTTTCGGGAGGTCGCCCACTGAAAAGCAAATTGTATTCGTTCTTCCAAAGATCTGCCTCCTTCCTCGATCATTCGCAACCCAAACTCTCGGGAAGCTTCCAGAAATTGAGGATCGTTGAGCATCACCAATGCCTGCAAGGGTGTACTGGTGGCCTGTCGCTTCACTGTGCATTGATTTCGGGTTGGGGCATCGAAAGTCATCATGGTAGGCGGAGGGACTGTTCGTTTCCAGAAGGTGTACAAACTCCGCCTATACAGCTCCTCCCCATGTCCCTGCATATATCTTCGCAGAGGTTGATTCCCAGAGGCCGCTTCTAACCAGAGGCCAGCAGGTTGATAGGGTTTCACACTTGGGCCACCCACCTTCCTGGTCAATAATCCACTGATGGCCAAGGCATGGTCCCTGACCATCTCTGCTGGCAAGCGGGTTTGGGGACCTCTTGCCAACAACAGATTCTCCGGGTCGAGTTCCTGTAGCTCTTGTGAGATGGCAGCTGATTGCTGATATACTGCGGACATCAACATGAGTTTGTGGAGTGCCTTCACATTCCAGCCGGATTGCTGGAAGGCTATTGCCATCCAATCCAGCAGCGCTGGATGCGAAGGGAGATCTCCCTGACTACCAAAATCTTCCGGGGTGGCGACGATTCCTTGTCCAAAAAACAATTGCCAATACCGATTGACAATGACTCTTGCAGTCAGGGGATTTTCTGGGTGAAGCAACCATTGGGCAAGGCCCAGGCGATTGGAAGGAAGGGAATCAGGAAAAGAGAGAATATGAGAGGGAGTCCCTGCAAACACCTCTTCCATAGGCGCATTGTATTGTCCTCGATTCAAGACAAAGGTCTTACGCGTGCTATCCATGTCCTGCATCACCATGGTAGGCTTCAGGACGACATCCAGCCATCTCGCCTCTCTGATTTTATACTCTCGCAATCGCTCAGTGGCATCCATATAATCCGCCTTCTTGAATCGCTCTGCAGCCTGCAAGCGGAATCGATCCGTCTCGGAGCGCTCCTTTTCATCGGATTGAAGAATAGGCTCAAGGGGATTGTATGAAGCGATTGTGCCCATTTCGGCTTCGGTCAGTTTCCTCCCAAATACACTGAATTCATCTATTTTTCCCGTAAAAAATCCCTGTCGCCCCGGATGTTTTCCCAACCATATATGCTCCAGCTTGCGAAATGGCGCAGGGCGCTTGTTTGATTTCTCAACCATTTCTGCTGCTTTTCCATCTATATAGATCTGAAATCCTGCTGCATCAACAGAACCATCATAGGTCAGGCCTACATGAACCCATCTGTTTTCAGGGAAGGTTTCGAGAGTTTCCAGACGAATACTTGATTTGTTCGTAACCGTCCGCATATTGATGTACATCCGCTTGGGACCAGTGATACCCAATTCGATTCCCTGATCTTTTTTGCCAATTTGCTCCCACTGAGAAACGATGGTATTTCTTGCACCTCCATCTGGCGAATATAGCCACATACTCCAGGAAAATGCTGTGGGTCTCCCTGCTGTGCGCATCCCCTCAATGGCGACATAATTTTTTCCATTGAAATCCAGTCCCCCAGAAAACTTGCCTTTGGTGAATACAGGTTCATGCTTCAAGCGGGCAGATGGAATCCGATTAGTGGCTTCTGGTGTGAGACTATCTATCCCAAAGTCCAGAGGAAAATAGGCGTGTAAGCCAGAAGGGAAGGAAACAACAGATGAAGAAGATATTGTGGGCGTAGGCAGCTGAGTTGGTTTCTGTTCATTCAGTGTCTGAATTTCCTCCACTTGTTCAGATACCAGTGAGCGAATGTAGGCTTTGTAATTGGCTACGGTCTCATCCGGCAACTCCAGGGTAGGGGGCGCTATTTCGACTCCATACTCCACTCTCCCCCGCTCTGGCACCTGATTGAAGAAGGAAAATAACTGGTAATATTCTTTCTGGGAAATGGGATCATATTTGTGATCGTGGCAGCGCGCGCACTCAATGGTAAGCCCCATAAATGCTGCTGCTGCTGTATGGGTACGATCCACCACATATTCCACACGGTACTCCTCATCAATGACCCCAACCTCTTGTGTGATTTTGTGATTTCGGTTGAAAGCTGTCGCGAGCTGTTGTTCGTAAGTGGGATTGGGCAACAAGTCCCCTGCGAGTTGCCATAGAACAAACGTATCATAGGGCATATTTTGGTTGAAGGCATCGATCACCCAATCCCGCCAAGGCCACATGCTCCGCTCCAAATCATCTTGATACCCATGAGAGTCTGCATAGCGAGCAACATCAAGCCACTCGCTGGCCATCCGCTCTCCATAAGCTGGGGAGGCAAGAAAACGGTCGATAACTTTTTCGAAGGCATTGGGAGACTGGTCTGCCAAAAATGCCTCTATTTCTGATGGCTGTGGCGGCAAGCCAGTCAAGTCAAAACTCGCTCTGCGAATCAGTTTTTCCCTGGAAGCGGGAGGAGACGGCTTCACGCCTTCCTGCTCCAGTCTTGCCAATACAAACTGATCAATCGGCGTCTGAACCCATGACGCTTGTCGAACAGAAGGCAGCTCGGCCCGGACAGCCTGGTTAAATGCCCAATGGGTTTTCCATTCTGCTCCTTGCTCGATCCACTTCTTCAGTAACGCAATCTCGTATGCTGACAGGGACAAATGGGAGGCCGGCGGAGGCATTTGCTCCTCAGGATCTGTACTACTGATCCGCTGTACGAGGAGGGAGGCTTCGACATCTCCTTTTACAATCGCAAATTGCGTTCCTTCCTCGTCCAAAGCAGCAAAAGCTCCTTCTTCTGTGTCAAATCGCAGATCAGCTTCTCTTGCTTTCTCATCCGGCCCATGACATTTGAAGCAGCGATCAGAGAGAATGGGCTTGATATGAAAATTAACATCGACTTTGTCAGGAAGTCGAAATTGAGACAGGGAGGCGTGCTGGTCTGATTGGCAAGCCGTACTTCCCAACAAGAGAACAGGCAGCACTGCCAGAATCAGAAATCGATAGGGAAAAATGGTCCGGTGCATGGGTGGGTAGATTTTGTCCAAAAACGGCAGAACATCTAGCAAGAAAAAGTACGCAAAAAATCTTTAATATTATTCAAGGTTTCTCTTCTAATAGGCAGGTATCCAGTAAAAACGTTTTCACGAAATCCACACACTTCCTCTTACAGACTGCTGATTTTTTGATACATTTGGATGAAGCATGACACAAAGCATTCACATCTTCCTGCTATATATTGTCTTCTTTTTGGGAAGCCCTCCTCTTCAGCTATTTGCTCAGCCAGATATTCAAGAACAGGTACACATACATACCGACAAAGATTTGTATCTGAATGGGGAGATGGTTTGGATCAAAATTTATGTTCGAGATACTCGTTTTTTTCTCCCAACCAACCTCAGTAAAATCGTCCTTCTGGAACTCTGGGATGAGAATGGGACAATTCACCAGCAGAGCAAAGCACTTCTTCAAGATGGAATGGGAGAAGCGCATTGGACCTTGCCTTCAGACTTATCGACAGCTCGTTACCTGATTCGAGCCTATACAAAATGGATGGCCAATGGGCCTTCTTCAAGCTTTTGTCACCAGGCCATCCTTGTTGTGAATCCCAACTCCCCCCTGCCTCTGCAGGAAGCCCAAGCAATAGATCCCTCTCCCGACAATCCTGATCCGTCTTCCCCCTCTCCTCCTGAATCTTTGGACATTGTGCTGACATGCCAACAGCAAGCAGAGACAGGGGAGGAAATTGTGATTGAGATTGAAAGCAAAACATCAGATGGCCAAGCTGTCCCAGCACATATTTCTTTGAGTGTAGCGCTGCAACTCCCTACCTCCTCCCTTCTCTCCT
This sequence comes from Bacteroidota bacterium, assembly GCA_039029315.1. Lineage (GTDB taxonomy): Bacteria > Bacteroidota > Bacteroidia > J057 > J057 > JBCCCJ01. The sequence continues at coordinate 31,398 of JBCCGK010000023.1, forward strand.
CCCCGATTCAATTCTCTCCCAGAGCAGACGATCAACAAGAGGGAGTGCTTCCGGATTTGTTTGGGATTGGGGTGCATGGGACACTCACCAATCAGCAAGGCCGGAAAGCGACAGGCGGGAGAGTGGTCCTGTCTCTTCCTGGCAAGATTCCATTTGTCCGCATCTCCCGGACCAATGCTGAAGGAAGATTCAGTTTTTTACTTGACAATATTTACGGCAATCGAGAAATCATGATTGGGGCTGTGGATTCGACGGGAACACTTGCTCGCATCCAACTGGATGCCGATATTCTGGGTGATGTTCCCTATTTTCTCACTCCCTTTTCGTTTTCTCCTCAAGATCTGCCCTGGATTCAGGACTATCTGGTTCATGCTCAACTTCAGCAGGCCTACCAGCACCACTTCGCGCCACAATCACTTACCTCCATTCCCTCGCTTCAATCATTTTATGGTCAGCCGAACAGGATGTATGAGTTGGGGGAATATACACGCTTCGATACAGAAGAGACCTTCCACGAAATCCTTTATAGTGTCAGCTTGAAAAAGAAGCACGAACAATTTTCTTTTCGGGTGCTGGATGAATACAATTCAGCTCTTATGGAAAGAGATCCCCTTGTGATGGTAGACGGTGTGCCAATCAATGATGCCAACAAATTGATTGATCTTCCCTCTAAAATGATCGAAAGAATCGAAGTTGTCACGGCATACTATTATCTCAATGGGGAGAAACTCCAAGGCATTATCCATGCAGTAACCGAGGAAGGAGACGCACAATCTGTCAGTTTTCCTCAATCATACCTTCGGAGACCGTATGCTTTCCTTAGCCCTCCGGCTCAGTATTCAGGAGTGAAAGGCGAGGAATCCTCAACAGGAAATGGACGACTTCCTGACATGAGATCGCTGCTTTGTTGGGAACCACACATCCAGACCAATGATCAGGGCAGGGCGGTAATCAGGTTTCGCACATCTGACCTGCCTGGAAACTTTCAGATTCGCGCAAAAGGCATGAGCCATACTGGACAATGGGGAGAATCAGAAGCTCCTTTGTCCGTTCAATTTACCCACAAACAATAAGCCAGGAATATGTGGTACAAACTTCTATTTTTCGTTAGTATTATTTTGATTGGGTCCTCTCTTTCGTCCAATCTTCCCTTCATTTCCGGGGAGAACAAGGAAGCAAAGATCGACTCTTTGTTTGCTACCTGGAACGGAACGGATGTCGCTGGAGGGACTGTCGCTGTTGTACGGGAAGGTGAGATCGTTTTTTCCAAAGCTTATGGGATGGCCAGCCTGGAATATGGTGTCCCCAATCGGGTCGAAACCATCTATAATCTTGCCTCTGTTTCCAAACAGTTTACTGCTTATGGAATGGTCCTTTTGGAGCAGCAGGGAAAGCTGTCGTTGGAAGATGATGTGAGAAAGTATCTGCCAGATGTCCCTGATTTTGGAGAGCGAATCACGATCCGCCAGATGCTCACCCACACCAGTGGATTGCGGTCCTTGCATGCCTTGCTGGAGATGGCTGGCTGGCGAGGGGATGATCGGCGGTCCAATGCTGATCTGAGGAGATTCATTGCGAATCAGAAAGAGTTGAATTTCCCATCTGGTTCCGAATATTTGTATTGCAATACCGGCTATATGTTTTGTGCAGATATCATTGAACAGATAAGCGGAATGAGTTATGAAAGCTGGATGAAGGAGAATGTATTCGATCCGCTTGGCATGTCTCAATCTTTTTGCCGGCGAGACATCAACCAGGTCATTCCACATGTTGCTACCTCCTATTATGGTCCCGCCAACAATGAATTTCAGAAAGCTGTGGAATACTGGGCATATGTTGGTTCTGGAAATATGCATAGCACCGTTGCGGATCTGTCTGTCTGGATGAAGCAGTTTCGCCAGCCCAATTCAGCCTTCAAGCGGCTCCAGGAAAATGGCATCCTTACCAATGGAGATACGATTCCTTATGCTTTGGGGAATATCGTCAGCACCCATAGAGGCGCCAAAGTGATTCATCATGGCGGCTCAATCGGTGGGTTTCGGTCTTTTTTCCTCTTTTTTCCTGAGTATGATATTGGATTCATTGTCCTGAGTAATCGCTCCTCAGGCAATGCCGGTGGCAAAGCCTTCCAACTGGCCCATCTATATTTATCTGATCATCTGGAACCTGTATCGTCTTCCTCACCTGGACAAGCCGAACAATCATCCTCATGGGAACCGAGTGAATCCGACAAAACAGGGATGCTTGGACGCTATTATAGTCCAGAGCTCGACACCTACTATCGCATCGATTGGTCTTCTGATGATGGATATAGCCTCTACCACCAACGCCACGGAAGCAGGCCTGTTCAAGGAGGACAGGAAGATGAGTTGCGGAATCCATCCTTCAGATTCCAACTGGTCCGGGGAAAACGCAATCGCATCATCGGTGCACGTGCATCCAATGGTCGTGTGCGGAATATGTGGTTTGAAAAAGTAGGAGAGAAATACGATCCAGCCAAAACCCGGCTCAAATGAGCCAATGGTCAGAATAAGGGGCTAAGAAGTGAGAAATTGTGGTTTTTGTTCTTGTTGTGGCACGGAATTATCACTAATATTATTCCAAAACTCTTGCTATCCTATTCCAGGCTACTTGGAGCTCAAAATGTTGTTCCCTCATCCATCTGAAATACGAGGAATATGCAATTTGTTTTTTGCCGCGAGAAGTTGAATTATGTCTTGGTTCTTTTTTTGGCTGTCTGTATGCATGTACAGGGACTAGGACAAATCATTCATCCGACTCCCGACAGCTCCCTCAATCTATTACTCAACCGCTTGCAAAGGGAACAAGATCCGGTTCTTCAAATAGGTTTATACGCCCAGTTGGTCGAACACTTTAAGTATAAAGACCTTAGCAAAAGCAAAGAGTTCCTCAAGAAAGGGGCACAACTAGCTACCAAATATGGCAGTAGAAGTGATATATTTTATTTTAAAGAACGGGAAGCCGGTCTGGAAGAACTGTCCGAAAATCATATTCGAGCCTTGCAACTTTATCGGGAGATCCTAAAGCTTCGAGGGATAAAAAAGGATAGCATCATTTTACGTATTCATTATGGGATGGGGATCGCCTATAAAAACATAGAGGCCTATCCCCAGGCGATGAAACAGTATGAATTGGTTCGCTCCCTCAGTGAGGAGTTTGGGGCACCCCGAATGGGAATTCTGGTATTGGGGTTGATTTCACAAGAATATCACAGGCAGGGCAAACTGGAGTTGGCACTTTCGCTCAAAAGAGAGGCCAATCAGCAAACCATTCCCTTGAATATGCCGAATATTCTTGCCTACATCTACAAGGATTTGGGGTATCTTTTTTTGGATATGCAGCAAGTAGATTCTGCAAAGATCTATGCAGAGAAATGTATTCAGATGTCGAATGTAACATATCCTCTGATTGCAATTGAAGGCTACATCCTCCTCAGTACCATCTTCAAACAAACAGGTAATTATGCCCAGGCCATCGACTATGCGGAAAAGGCCAAGTCTCAGGCCCTCCTGGTCCATTCATCGAGTTCTCTTCTAAAATCCAACCTCTTGTTGGCTGACATTCAGCTGGCACTCTCCGATTATGATTTGGCCTTATTGAATGCGTATCAGGCCACGGAGACCTTGCCAACTGTGGATGATCTGGAGTTGGAAAAAAGGTGCTACCTCATGTTGGAGGAACTGTATCGAAAAAAGAATGATTATCAACAAGCGCACCAATACCTGAGCAGGGTCCTAAGAGTCGATGAGATCCTGAACCAGAAGCGGGAAGAGCTACAGTTCAGAACTTCTGAATATCTCACTGAGGAGACTGCGAATCTCGTCGAACAGGCAGAAAAAGAACAAGCTTCCGAGATCCTGGACAAGAGCAACATGATTGGGATTGCGATGGTTGTATTTTTGCTCGCCGTGGCCATTATCGCCTATGCTATTAGTAGAAATATCCTGTTCAACCATCCCTCCTTTTCTCCATACCAATCTCAAACGGGGCTTGATCTGAAAATAAAATTCGTCAAGCAACTGTCCTTGATTCTGACCATTCTCAATATTCCACTAGCCATTCACTTTGTGCTTTGGGGACCGTGGGAAGGCTTGTTGATGTCGATCATTGGATTGACCTTCCTGAGCACCTGTTATTTCATTGCTGCTCAGAATACGCTTAGGTTCATTTTCTGGAGTTCTTCTCTCTTTTTTTATGCAATTGCTACCCTCATTCCATTATTGATCTCTCCCCTGATAGCCATATTGATTGAATACCTGGCCATCTATCTGGTGATCAATTACCTCGCGGCTACCAAAAAGGAGTATACGGCCAATCTCATTATGTTCTTTATCAGCATTGGATTATATGGCATCATCATGGATCAGAACTATTCCTCTGCCATTGAGAATCCCATCGAACTGGAACTGGGCATCGGACTGATCAGTGTCATGAGTGTATTGGTTGCTCGATATTTCACCAACGTTCATACCACTGTCATCAAAAATGAACTTCTTCAAAGTCAACAGTTTCTGGAAGACATCTCGGATTTACATCCATTTTTTATCCTCACCAAAGACAAACATCTTCGAACTACCTACGCAAACAGAGCTGTTCTAGAAGCCTTGGGGAGAAAGAAAGAAGACCTCATTGGGAAAGACATCCAACATTTCCTGAACAAGGGAGACAGAATTTTAGGTCAAAAAGAAGATGATCTTCAAGTGTTGGAAGAAGGAAAGACCATCCTCTCACAGTCGCAGATTTCTGGTTCGCAATTCATTGACTTAATCAAAAAACCCATCCATCGAGCCAATGGAGAAATCACTGGTATTCTGACCATTGCCATGGATGTAACAGAGAAAGAAAAAGCCAAACAGCAATTGGAGCAAAGGGGGATCTTATTGGGCAAGATCATTGATAGCCTGCCAGATCCAATTTTTGTCATGGCCAAGGACCGATCTTGGATGGTGTACAATGAGGCATGGCAGTCTTACTTTAGATCTCTTTTCGGGATTACGGACATGCCCAACAGGGATTGGAAACATGATGTGCCGGACATGCTGCTGAATAAATATCGAAGCTGGATGGGGATGGTATTTGAAGGAAAAAGATTCTCAGAATCCTTTGAACTAGAGGGGCAGGATGATACCATCTCTGTGGATATGAGAATGATTCCCCTCTACGACTCAGAAACACACATCACAGGAGGAATGATCATCGGACGGGATGTGACTGAAAAAAACTTCCAACGTAAAATCATTGAACAACAAATTGTTGACCTGAATAATAAAAATGAAGAGCTTCAAAAATATATTCACTCCAACCTTCACCTGGAACAATTTGCCTATCTAGCCTCTCACGACCTCAAGGCTCCCTTAAGAACCATTATCAGTTTCACACAACTTCTCCACAAAAGGCTGGAAGATCGCCTGGAGGATGACGAAACAGAATTTATGGAATTTGTGGTGGGAGCCTCGAACAATATGCTCAATCTGATCAATGACATTCTGTCTTTTTCCAGGGTCAATACCACCAAGATTCAGATCAAGAAGGTCAATATGAATATTCTCACCCAAGAGGTCGTCGATGAGTTGGACATGTTGGTGAAAGAAAAGGATGCGATCATTGAGCTTGGTCCCATGCCAGAATCAATACAGGCTGACACCACCAAGATTCGGCAATTGCTACAAAATCTGCTTACCAATGCCCTCAAGTTTGTCCACGAAGAAAGGCAACCAATCATTCGCCTCTCCGCTGAGAAAGGAGTGGAACATTGGAGATTTGAAGTTCAGGATAACGGGATCGGAATCAAACCTTCTTACCAAAAGAAGATCTTTTTGCTTTTTCAGCGCTTAAACAATAGTTCCAAGTACGAAGGAACAGGCATTGGGCTGGCGACATGCAAAAAAATTATTGAACAACATCAAGGGACAATCGGGGTAGAATCAGAAGCAGGAAAAGGAAGCACCTTTTATTTTACCATTCCTTTTCAAGTAAAACCACAAGCCATGATTCTGGATGAAAATATATGATTTTCTCATTGTAGGCGCAGGAATCTTTGGCATGAGTACCGCCATATCCTTGTCTCAAAAGGGGTATAGTGTGTGTGTGTTGAATTCCGATGCCATTCCCAGCCCCCTGGCCGCCTCCACCGATATCAGCAAAATCGTACGGATGGAATATGGGTCTGATGAGGAATATATGGATATGGGCAATCAGGCTATCCAAGGCTGGAAAGAATGGAATCAGCTCCTTCAGGAAACCGTATATCATGAAACCGGATTCTTGCTTGCGGCCAGACAATCTTTTGCATCTGGACAACAAGCATTCGAAGCGAGTAGTTATGAGAACCTACTCAAAAAGGGGTTTCAACCGGAGCGATTGGAAGGTTCTGCCATTCCTCAAAGGTTTCCAGAATTTGCACCAGAGGTATATAGGGACGGATTCTTTCATGCCACTGCTGGCTATGCAGAATCTGCCCGAACTGTTCTGCTTCTGGCAGCCTATGCGAGACGGGCAGGTATCCGAATCGAAGAAGGGCAAACAGTCTCTCGCATTATGTCGCGCTCAGGCCGTGTAGAAGCAGTTAGCACCCGGGAAGGGAATCGATTTGCTGCTGGTCATGTTGTGATTTGTGCAGGGAATTTCACGCCTTATATACTTCCTGAATTGTCTCCCTATATGCAGATCACCGGCCATCCTGTGTTTCACCTCAAGCCTGAACGAGCAGCACTTTTTTCGTCTCCTCACTTCCCCGTCTTTGGTGCGGACATCTCGAATACTGGTTGGTATGGCTTCCCGCTGCATCCAAGAGAACAAGTGGTGAAAATCGCCCGACATAGCCAGGGGATTCCTATTCACCCAGAGAAGGATGCCAGGCGTATTCGGCAGGCGGAAGAGGAAAGCCTGAAAAAATTTCTTCGCGTCAGTTTTCCTTCTTTGGCAGATGCGCCCATTGTTTACAGACGGCTTTGTTGTTATACTGACACACTGGACGGTCATTTTTGGATTGATCGTCATCCAGAACTAGAAGGATTAACTGTAGGTTCTGGTGGGAGCGGCCATGGATTCAAAATGGGGCCAATCATTGGGGACATGATTGCAGCTGTGGCCGAAGGGGGCATGCATCAATGGTCTGATCGCTATCGTTGGCGTGCCTTATCTCCCGAAACTGTGGGTGAGGAAGAAGCCCGATATATCGATTCAGATGTACAGTAAGCGGCTAACTGCCTTCAATCTTCCTACTCCCCCATTTTTGATTTGGCCCAGTCCTCAAGAAGCTTCCGATCATCAGCGCTGAGCTTGGCTTCCGGGTGCATCCAGGTATAGCTCTTCAGCGGCATCTTTTTCTCTTCTACTTCCTCGGCAATCTCTTCCATCTTGTGATTCTTCCGTTTCACTTTATAATCTCCCCATACTGAGAAGTTGAGATGTTCACTTCCGTGATCAATATGACCTTTGATCCACCATGAGACCGGAGCGATATTGGTATACCAGGGAAAACTTGTCTCATTGGAATGGCAATCATAGCAGGCACTTTTGAGGATAGTCGCCACTTCTGCTGGTGGAGATTCCACTGCGATGAGATCCTTGCTGGGATCGATGGTTGGTTGAGATTTATCTATTCCAAAAAACTGAATGATCACCAACACTGCCACGAGGCCAATGAGTATGTAGCGAACAACTTTTTTTTTCATCATGGGAAGGAGTAGAATAATGTGTTAGGAGTAGAATGTATGGATCAATATCCACTGAATAATCAGGATGACGAACCCAAAGGTAAGAAATTGCATAAAATCAACAGATTTTTCTTGCATAATTGTGCAGGAAGTCGCTCATTCAATTGTATGAAACCCATCCTCTCACTCTCCACTCTACTTGTCTGCCTCGGATTTTTTTCCTGTACCCCTCCCACTCCATCTCTCCCTGACAGGCCCAATATTCTCTGGATCACCAGTGAGGACATGAATGCCTTCCTGGGAGCCTATGGCGATTCTTTGGCCATCACGCCACATTTGGACCAACTGGCCAGGACAGGGGTTCGCTATACACACGCTTTTGCCACAGCACCGGTTTGTTCGCCTTCCAGATCCTGTCTGATCACAGGTGTATATGCGACCTCGCTGGGAACTCAACATTTGAGATCTGAAGTGGAGATTCCTGATCAGATTATCCCATTTCCCAAATACCTGAGAGAGGCTGGCTATTATTGCACCAACAACAGCAAGGAAGATTACAACTTTCGCGATCCAGATATTTGGGATGAATCCAGCAAGACTGCTCACTGGCGCAATCGGCAGGCGGACCAAGCGTTTTTCAGTGTGTTCAACATCACCACCACACATCAATCACAAATATTTGGATCAGATTCTGTCTTTCATCAAAAGTATGGTCGCCTTCTCTCTGATTCAGAGAGGTGTGATCCTTCGGCCGTAAAGGTCCCTCCTTATCACTTTGACACGCCGGAAGTTCGCAAGCTATGGGCAAGGTATTACGACGTGGTCACTCTCATGGATCGTCAGGTGGGAGAACTTCTGGCTCAACTTGAAGCTGATGGACTCACAGAGTCAACGATTATCTTTTACTACTCAGATCATGGCACAGGCATGCCTCGGTCCAAACGTGCGCTCTATGATTCCGGGCTCAAGGTGCCCTTGATCATCTCTGCTCCAAAAGCCTGGAGAGAGCAGTTGGATCTTCCAGCGGGAAGTGTGCGTGATGAGGTTGTCAGCTTTGCAGATTTTGCCCCAAGCATCCTTCATCTTCTTGGACTCCCTATCCCTGAATACATGCAAGGAATTCCTTTTTTGGGGCCGAAAAAACAATCCCAACCCTATGTATTTGGGCATTCAGATCGTGTAGATGAAGCCTACGAAATATCCAGAACCGTCAGGGGAAAACGCTTTCGGTATATCCGCAACTACCTCCCTCATCTCCCTCTGATTCAGGCCAACTTCTATACCGACCAGTCTGAGATTATGCAGGAATTGTATCGAGAGAAACAAACGGCTACACTCAGTCCTGCTCAAATCTATATGTGGCAAAAAAGGCGCACAGCCGAAGAACTCTATGATACCTGGGAAGATCCTTATGAAACTCACAATCTGGTTGCAGAGCCAACTCATCAACAAACCCTCCTGAACATGCGCGAGGCACATCGGGAATGGGCTATCAAGACCTATGATTCTGGCTTGCTACACGAACCGGATATGCATGCCCTTGCCGATGGCCGAACCATTTATGAAGCAATCAGGGATCAGACAGTATTCTCGATTCCAGATCTTCTGGACCTGACAGATGGCATGCTTGGCAAGGAGCAAAGCGAAGCAGACATCCTGGCTTATCTCACTCATGATCATGCATATCTGAGGTTTTGGGCTTCCATGCTATTGCAGATCAAAGGTTGGGAAGGATCAACACTCAGAGCAGCCCTCCAGGATCGATTGGCGGACGAACTCCCAAGCGTGCAATTGGCCGCGGCTCAGGCACTTTGTCAACAAGGGTTGTGCGATCAATCTTTGGCTGTCATATTGACTCATTTGCAATCATCCAATCAAATGATTCGGCTATATGCGGCAAGAATATTCGAAGAATTGGGGCCGCGGGCTTCTCCAATCTTCCCCGAGGTATTGGCACTTGTCCAGGACAAATGTCCACAGGAAGACTGGCAACAATATTATCCCCTGTATAGCTGTTGGGCATTGGAAGAAGCCATGATTGCCGCAGGCTCATACAGTCGACAGCAACCAAAACTTGCCTATTGATAGGCTGGAAACAGAAATAATTGGGACAAATGTATCTGTGAGGGAAATAGTGGGCATAGGGGAAATACGGGAGAACTCTTACCAATCAAGCCATTATATCCCCTATTTCCCTTATACCCAAAATCAACCCTAATATTGTCCATCTACTTACTTATATATAGACATTTGTTCGTATGAAGCATCTCGCCTCCCCTATCATCTTATTCATTGCTGGAATCCTGATACTTCTGGGCTGTAGAGAAGTAACCGAATCCAGTGTTGATCCAGCATTCGCTCCCTATCTCCAGCGGTTCGTTGAGGAAGGACACAAACGAGAATATATTGTTGATTTATCAAATTCTGGTTTGATCATCCAGTTCGGAGACAGTGTCGATGACGGTTCCAGCCATGCCTGTGTCGGAGATCGGGTCATTCTGATTGAGGAAAAAAACTGGCTGGCCCTGGATGATTTTGAGCGGGAAGCCTTGATCTTTCATGCCCTGGGTCATTGCGAACTTCAACGAGATCACACAAATGCAAAACTTCCCAATGGAGAATGGGCCAGCCTGATGCGCAATGCTCCCTTTGATCATTGTGACAATGCTGTCCTAAACATTGCTGGAAGCAGACGGGACTACTATTTGGATGAATTGTTTGATCCGGGGGTGGATATACCGACATGGTCCACTCGCACAAGTGATCTTCGTGTTCCGGCCAATGAAGAAGTCTATTTTGACGGATTGCTTAGCCAGGGATTTGACATCAATTTTGACAGACTCTCTGAAGGAAATTTTCAATTAGATGTAGAATTTAGTACGGATAACATGACCGGCTTTGGAGGCATACAGTTTATGGGGGGCTCTCTCTATGACAATATCAGAATCACCACCAATCGTCACCGAGACATCTCCATCGATAGTGGAGATGGCGTTTGGGGGCTCATGTTTTTGCAAGAAAAAAGTTCACATTTGACAGAGGGGTTCAATCGAATTACTGTGCAGCGAACAGCTGATCACTATGATGTCTTTGTGAATGGAGAATTTCTGTATTGGTTCGATTATGTTCAGCCCTTGACAGATAACTTGTCCTCCATCAATAAGGGGACGGCTGGCGAACCTGCCTTTCGCAGGATCAGTGCGAGTCGTCTTCCCTAATCAGCCAACAATCCAATCTTTGTTCATTACTGGAGAGAGAAGGTGCTGCACCTCATTCACCAGCTCCATATCAGGTTGCTGGGAACCCCATTTAATATTTTTCAGAATTTCATCTGGATCAGGGCTACTGACAAGCGTAGTGGGAATCTCTGAATGCGAAACCCCAAACTGCATCGCCAACTGTTCTATTGGGGTTCCGGCACGATCACATAATGCCACTGCTTTCTGAAACATCCGTTTGTCTTCTTCCTTTGCAGGGTGCCAGGCAGCAGGGCCCCGGTGAGTCAACAATCCCATCCCCATTGGAGCTGCATTGATCAAGCCTACTCCTGTTTTTTTCAAATCAGGCAATAACTCCAGAATCCGTGTATCGCTCAAAGTATAGTGATTATGACAAATCATCACCTGTATATCATGGCTATACATGATCTCTCTGCACCAATCTACCGGATAGATTCCAATGCCAATAAAGCGAACCTTCCCTTGTTGCTGAAGATCTTTCAAGGCGCGATATCCTTCTGTCAATGCGACCTCTTTATCAATCCCCTCTCTGAATTCGATGTCATGCAGATGGAGAAGGTCCAGGTGTTCCACATGCAATCGTTTCATGCTTGCTTCTACCTCCTTGATGATTCGCTCATAAGAATAGTCAAAATCGGTATTGCTGTATTTCCCGGTTTTGGTGGAAAGGAAATAGTGATCTCTGGGGATTTGTTTTAACGCCTTTCCAAGCACCTTTTCCGATTTGGTAGCCCCATATGCTGGAGCAGTATCGATGAGATTGATTCCATGATCCAATGCAGTGAAGACTACCTGAATTCCTTTTTTTTCTTCAAAATCCCGATATACTCCTCCGAGGGAGGAGGTTCCCAAACTGATATAGGAGACTTCCAAACCTGTATTTCCGAGTTGTCGATACTTCATTGTCTGAGTGAATTTACCAGGTAGCAATCTGCAAACAAATATCGGCTTCTTCTGGCATATTTTTTACACAAAATCTGCCTCAGATAACGTTTTTCCTGACGCTCAGGCCCCGAAACTGGTTATATGCCTCCCGCTTACAATCTGAAAGCACAAGCAATTCTGCTCTTCCTCTAGGAAAAAGTAATCAGATATTTCAAAGAGGAAAACAAAATTCTATTTCCTCCACCCAAAATGACCTGTTTCTCTCCCTTCAGGATGAGAACTGGTTGGTTCATACAAATATCTCCCTCCATTTCCTGATTGAGCCCTGCTGATGCGACTCCCTATTGGAGAGTTCCAGATAGCCAATAGATGCCAGGATTCCTCCTTTGGACTCATGTACACAGGGGACAAATAGTCTCTTTGATCCTATTGGCTGAAAGGTATTGGTACATAAACCGAAGAAAGGCCATACAGCCTGTCCATCTATCCCGACAGGGCAAATGTTTTCCACATATAATCCTTGATCAAATCCGTTATCTTGTTTCTAAACATGTCATAGGATGAACCCATTCCCAAAGTCAGATTTTTTCTTTCTACCTCGCATGTTCTTTCTCCTTGTTTGAATCTACATTCTTAATTTTTACTACTATGAACAACATGTACCTATCGTTCGATACCTGGACCAAACAAAAATGGCGGACAGGTATGATGATACTGAGTCTGATGATATGCACACAATTTCTCATGGCTCAAAGAACCATAAGCGGGACAGTCTCTTCAGATGACAATGATCGTCTGGTTGGAGCGACTGTATTGGTCAAAGGAACTCAAATAGGAACCTTGACAAATGAGCAAGGCGCTTTCACCATTGATCTTCCTGCGGGCAGTGAGGTCTTGCTCGTCTCCTTCATCGGCTATACAGAGGAAGAGGTCAATGTTGCAGGGAAAAATACCATTGCTTGTGTCATGAAGCCATCCATTTCTACCCTGGATGAAGTTGTGGTTGTTGGATATGGTTCACAAAAAAAGAGTGACCTGACGGGGGCAGTCGTACGGGTGAACTCAGAAGATTTCGTCAAGGGGGTTAATACCAATGCACTCCAACTCCTGAACGGAAAAGCCTCCGGTGTACAGGTCAGTCAATCCAGTTCTGCTCCGGGGGGGGGCATTGATATCAAAATCCGTGGAGCCAACTCGATCAATAGTAGCAATTCTGTCCTGGTCGTGATTGACGGCTTGCCTGGGGGAGACATCAATGCACTCAGTCCAGATGATATTGAATCCATCGAAGTCCTCAAAGATGCCTCGGCTTCCGCCATCTATGGCTCAAGAGCTGCGAATGGTGTGGTGTTAATCACCACCAAAAAGGGAGCAAAAGGAGACCTGAGTATCAGTTACAATGGATATGTAGGTTTTCAGGATGTGAAAGATCGGGTAGATATGCTCAATGGTTCTGAATATCTGACCGTCCTAAATGACATCAATGTAGAATCCGGAGGTGGGATCATCCATTCCGCTGACAAAATCGCTCAGGTAGGTGAAGGCTATGATTGGCAAGACATCATTTTTCAACAAGGTCTTACCCATAACCACCAGCTTTCCTTCTCAGGTGGGGGGAATAAGTCGAATTATTATGTCGCCTTGAACTATATAGACATAAAGGGCGTCATGATGGAGACAGGACAGCAGAAATACAATGCCCGAATCAATTACGAGATTACGCCATCTGACAAATTCAAGTTTGGGCTAAACCTGAGTGCCAACAGGGCTTTTACGGACAAGATCAAACTCGGACGTGGCACCAATGAAGGTGTGGGCGTCTTGTCTGCCATGCTACTCTTTGATCCCACAATCGGACCGGAAAGAAATGCTGAAGGATATTTTGATGTCAATCCATTGGTGGCGATTGAGAATCCCATGGCTTTGATTGAAGGTCATGATGAATTCGAAGTAGGAAATACTGTCTATGCAACAGGAACTGGCGAATATGAGATTGTGAAGGGCCTGAAAGCAACTATAAGACTTGGAACCCAGCTGAATAATAACAGAAGTGATATTTATGAAAATGATCAATTCCAGATTGGACGAGGATTGAATGGTCGGGCTCGTGTGAGGTCCACCGAAAATGTATACTGGCTGGCGGAATATCTGCTTTCCTATGAATTGGATGCTGGGGATCATGCACTCAAGCTATTGGGAGGCCTCACCTATGAGAATTTCGAAAATCGATTTGTCTTCGTTCAGGCTGGAGACTTCCTCTCTCATGTAACCACCACCAATCTCCTGCAAAGTGGAAATTCTGAAACCTTCGTCATCCAAAGCGGAAAATCCATCAACAGACTGAACTCACGCTTGGGCAGAATCAATTATTCTTTCAAGGACAAATATCTGTTGACAGCTTCTGTGCGAATTGACGGAACGTCCCGATTCTCAGACAAAAACAAGTTTGCGACCTTCCCCTCTGCCTCGGTAGGCTGGAAGATTTCTGAGGAAGGCTTCATGTCAGGCCAAAACCTCTTTACCAATCTAAAACTGAGAGTCGGCTATGGCTCTATCGGAAACCAGGGGATCAACAATTTTGAGACCATCCAGACCTTCCGAGCAGGAAGCAATGCCGTCTTGGGTGGGGCACTCCAAACTGGTGCGATTCCCGCAAGAATTCCCAATCAGGATCTCGTCTGGGAAACCACCAATGAGATCAACATTGGGCTGGATTATGGCCTGCTGGGCGACCGAATTGCTGGTAGCATTGAGTTATATGAACGAAATACTCATGACCAACTGTTCCAGCAGCCGCTCCCATTGACCACAGGATTTTCCAGTTTCCGTGTCAATCTAGGACAGGTCAGAAACCGAGGAATTGATTTCAATCTAAGTACGTACAATCTGACAGGTGCTTTCAAATGGAATACCGATCTCGTCCTGTCATTCCTTGAGAATGAAGTGGTCGAGCTGCCAGAATTTGCACAGGAAATTATCTCTGGTGGATTTGGTTTTTCTGGTAATTACCGGATCACAACAGAAGGAGTTCCCATGTTATCCTTTTTTGGTTATGAGTTGGATGGTATTTTCCAGGAGGGAGACAATATTGCAGCATCTGCTCAACCCAATGCCCTTCCAGGTCATCCCAAGTTCGTAGACACCAATGGAGATGGTACCATCAATGCAGATGACAAAGTTGTGCTTGGCTCGCCATTCCCGGACATGACCTTTGGTTTCAACAACCGATTCTCATTTGACAAATTCAATCTGGAGGTGTACATCCTCGGTGTAGATGGTGTTCAGACATTCAACAACCTTGTCGCAGAATCCCTCTATCCGATCAACAAGGAACGGAATCATATTGCCATCAACTATCTGGACAGATGGACCACCAGCAATCCTGATGCCGTATATCCTTCCGGGGTGAACTATACCTCCTATTCCGATGGAGAAAACAAAGTGAATACCTATACCATTCAGGATGCTTCTTTCATCCGCTTGAAGAACGTCACCCTGAGTTATGATTTGGATTTGCCAAACTTCAAGCTGTTAGAGTCTGCCAATGTGTACATCTCAGGTGAAAATTTGTATACCTTGACCAGAGATTATATCGGCTATGATCCTGATGGCAATTCCGATGGCGCAGGTGTATCCAGAGCTACCTTTAGTGATTATCCCATCGCACGAACCATTCGAATTGGTGGTGTACTGAATTTCTAATCAATTTCAAAAACAAAGATGAATGTCATGAAATATATCATTTCACTTTTCCTCACTGCTTTCTTCCTGATGCTGGCTGGTTGTCAGGGTTTCCTGGATGAGCAGGTTTTCACAGAATATGATCCTGACACCTTCCTTCAATCAGAAGCTGGTGTCAATGCCGTCCTGACAGCGACCTATCGCCAATCTCGTCCTTTGTATCGCGAGACCTGGTTTTCTTTTGCAGGATGGACCACGGATCTTCAACTGGAGAGAGGTGGAGGTTATGCTGCTCCTGCCGCGACCTTTGCCAATTTTCAGTGGAATGCCAGTAACAATTTCTTCCGAAACAACTGGCGAGAATTGTATGAAGCTGTTCGGAATGCAAATTCTCTTCTGGACAATATCGACAATGTAACCGCGATTCCAGCCGATAAGATTGCCAACCTCAAAGGGGAAGCGCAATTCTTACGCGCCTTCAATTATTACGTCTTGCACGACCTATTCGGCGGAGTCCCATTGGTTAAGTCTGGCCTTGAACTGGATCTTCAGATTGCTCGTGCCAGTGCAGAAGAAACCAGTGCCTTCATCGTAGGAGAGTTGGAAGCTGCTGCTCAGAATCTACCTGTAGATCCAGATTTGTCAGGAAAAGCCTCCAAAGGCGCTGCTTATGCGCTTCTGGCCAGACATCAACTGAATCAAAAAAACTGGCAGGCTGCTGCTGATGCTGCCAAAGCCGTGATTGATCTGAATACCTACAGCCTGTTCACTCCTGCTGTAGGCTTGTTCAGTGTTGAAAATGAAGGAAATTCCGAGTTGATTTTCGTATTCGAATCCCTGGCAACTGGTCCTGGCTGGAATTATACGCCCCATGCCTATCCGGTTGGGTTCCAAACCGGACAGGTCAACTATGGTGCCCAGTTCCAACTATGGCGATGGTTTGTCAATTCTTTTGATGAAAATGACACAAGAAGAGAATGGATTCTCACCAGTTACACCAACAAAGGAGGGGAACTCGTCGACTTGATGAATGACGAGATTACTCCTGGAATTGAGAAAAAATATCCCAGAAGTTTCAAATTCACCCCGGATCCAAATGCACTTGGTGCTCAGCATGGCAATGACATGCCGATTCTCCGCTATGCAGAAGTATTGGTTACCCGCGCCGAAGCACTAAATGAACTGAATGGCCCTAATCAGGAATCCATCGATCTCCTGAATGAAGTTCGGGCACGTGCAGAAGTTCCCCCTTACAACCTGGCAGATTTCCCAAGCAAGGAATCTCTCCGGGATCAAATCCTGGTCGAAAGAGGATGGGAATTCTTCACAGAAGGCTTGCGACGTCAAGACCTGATTCGTCATGGGAAGTACATCTCTTCCGCTCAGGAAAGAGGAAAGTCACTGGCCCAGGATCATCATGTGCTGTTCCCGATTCCACAGCAGGACATTGATGCAAATCCATCTTTGACCCAAAATCCTGGGTACTAGATTCGGATCGTGTAATACTCTTTGATTGAACACAAAGGCGGAGGGAGGCAAATGCTTCTTTTCGCCTTTGTGAGTTGAATAGGCCGATCTAGCCTTCTACCAACAAGCTTTCATAACTAACTGATCGCCATTCTTCCACGGACTTATTAGCTGAACTGAAGTTAATACCCAAAGCAATGACTTCTTTTTCCTGATTCAGAAATGGGCTTCCATAGCGCTTGTCACGAATCTGAGCCAACACAGAGTCTGCCGAAGCATCCAACTTAAACTCCATGACATAGATGTGGTTTTTGGTATGAACCACGCTGTCTACACGGCCTTTGGAAGTACTCACTTCCGATTGCACGATCATTCCGATACCTGAAAAGCTCAAATGAAGAATCGCATGGAAAAAGGCCTCCTGTTTTTGCAGGAAAATTTGATGCGGAATGGTTGAGAATAGTAGGTCGATTAGTTCAATGAATCGGTCAAGGTCTTCTTTTTCAAGCGCTCTTTTGATTTTTACCAGCAATGGCAGGCTTTCCACCTGATGCGTATGCCGAAAAGCTCCTAATAGATGCTGTTGCATCGTGTCCTTGACTTCCAGATTGGGATAGTCAAGGAGATACAATCGTTCCTCGGGACTATAGCTTTTGATGGTCAAGTATCCTGTCTGGAACAGAAGAGAGATCAAATTCATATTGTCCAGGGTAAAGCTCTCGAACAGAACCTTACCTGCCTCCATTTCATTCAGATCAAAATAGTATGCTTCACGAAGTTTTTTGACCAAAAAAGTTGGGGTCCCTGTTTCCCACCAATAATTGGCGATACGTTTGTGTCGAAATAAGCTCAAAACCGAAAATGGATTGTAAATCCTTTCATCATTCCCCCAGGAATAGCCATTGTACCAGTCCTTAATTCGATTTCTCATATCCTGAATAGAAGTGCCTTCCTGTTCACTGAGAGTTTTAAGATCTTCCTGGAAATATTGATCGATTTCCTCCTGTGTGTAGCCAGCAATGCTCCCAAAAGTCGGAACCAGTGTCAGATCATCCAAGTTGTTCAAGTCTGAAAACAAGGACACTTTGCTGAACTTGGATACCCCTGTTATGAGAAAAAATCGAAGGTGTGGATCTGCGTCCTTTAATACGGAATAGAAAATTTTGAGAATCTCCCTGTTTTGCTCAGCCTCTTCAGGTCGATCAATATAATCAACAAGAGGTTTGTCATATTCATCTATTAGCAGGACAACTTGCCCTTTTTTATGAAAGATCTTTTCAATCAATTCCCGGAATTTTCTGGCAATCCCTTTTTCTTCTAATTGTACATCAAATTGGCTGGCAAACCTGTTGATTTCCAAATCTATAGCTATATCCAAGCCCAAATCCTTATAGCCAATACTGCTAAAAGACAAATGAATCACCGGATGTTCTTGCCAATTGTGTTTGTGTTCGATCCATAATCCGGCAAACAACTCCTTCTTTCCAAGGAATAGATACTTGAGAGTTGATAAAAGCAAAGATTTGCCAAAACGTCGTGGTCTCGAGAGAAAATAATATTTACCCTGCTCTAGTAACTTGAAAATAACAGCTGTCTTGTCAATGTATAAATAGTCCCCAAGTCTTAGTTCACGGAAATCCTGTATGCCGATAGGATATTTTCTCATAAATATAAAGATAGACAAAAGGCAGGAAGGAGAAAAACAGCCAACCGCCTGAATTACAGCCTTTGCCCAGTCAATTATTCTCTTTTTCCTCGAATATATGCTAGATTCAGTTGAATGATCAGCATCTATCCCTAATGCTTCTCTTATGAAAAACCAACCTTCTTCCTCCTCCCAAAATCGCCGACAATTCCTCAAAACCGGAGCGCTCAGTGGTGCCGCTGCTCTGGCTGGTTTGGGAAGCATGCAGGCAGAAACTCCAGCTGTTTCGGATCAATCAATCAAGAGTAAGATCTCAGATGAAGGAGAACTCCTCTACAATGGCATTCAACTTCCTGCCGAATGGCCTCCAAGAACGCAGGAACCTGCCCATTACGATCCCATGCCAATCCCCTATCTGGCTTCTCCACCAGATATCATCCCCATAGATGTCGGTCGGCAGTTATTTGTAGATGATTTTTTGATTGAGAAAACAGACCTGAGTCGCAACTTCCACCAGCCAGAAAAATATGAAGGGAATCCCTTGCTCAAGCCAGAAACAGAAGTAGAAATGAACAAGGGCTATTGTCCTATGGCGGCACCGTTTTCAGACGGTTGCTTTTATGACCCCAAGGACAAATTGTTCAAAATGTGGTACATGGCAGGCTGGTTTGACGGGACAGCCCTGGCAACCAGCAAGGATGGGATTCATTGGGAACGGCCAGCATTTGATGTTGTTCCGGGAACCAATCTGGTCCTGCCCCCGGGAGAGTCCCGAGACGGGGTATCCGTCTGGATCGATCATGAAGCCAAAGATCCAAATGAGCGTTATAAGATGTACCGATTTGAGCGCAAAGGGAAAGTTGGAGAGAAACTCTCTGGTGGAGCAGGATATATCATGACCAGTCCAGATGGCATCCATTGGACCTGGCATGGGCAAGTAGGCAAAACAGGAGACAATAGTACTTTTTTCTACAATCCTTTCCGAAAAAAATGGGTATTCACCATTCGGGCGTTTGGGAGACCTGCTCCTCCCTGGACGTACCAGGCATGGGATCAACGCCCAAGAGGTCGGGCGCGCTCCTATTGGGAACATGCAGATTTCAAAGCCGCAGTAGGCTCCTGGAAAGATTTTGATCCAGTGTTCTGGTTAGGGACAGACAGATTGGATGGCAAACGCGAAGGCTATGACATTGGGAGAGAACCCCAATTGTACAAAGTTGATGCTGCCGGCTATGAAAGCCTGATGATTGGCTTCCTTCAACCTCATTATGGTCCTCCCAATACTGTCTGTGCCAAAGGCGGATTCCCCAAACTTACTGAACTTCAATTGGCTTTCAGTCGAGATGGATTTCACTGGGATCGAAGCAATCGAGAGACCTTCATCGGTGCGACACTGGATGAAAATAACTGGGACCGTGCCTATGTCCATTCTATTGGTGGCGTGTGCAATATTGTGGAAGACAAACTTCATTTCTATTACACAGCATTCCAGGGAGATGCTTCGAACCTCCATGACCTGCAATATTGGAGTGGCATGTATGCCCATGCTTCTACTGGTTTGGCAACACTCAGGAGAGATGGGTTTGCCTCTATGGGTGCCGGATCAGAAGAAGGAATTCTCTTGACCAAAAAGCTTACATTCAGCGGAGCCTATCTCTTTGTCAATGTAGATGGACAATATGGGGAACTACGGGTCGAAGTCTGTCAGGAAGATGGAAAGCCCATTCCCGGATTTGGTCTGGAAAGCTGTATCCCAATATCAGTTGACAGCACCAAACACATGATTCGCTGGACGGCTCACGACTCTTTGGAGACGCTTGCAGGGCAGACTGTTCGGTTTCGATTCTACCTAAAAAATGTTCATTTCTACGCATTTTGGGTTAGCTCCGAGCAAACAGGCAAGAGTGGGGGTGCCATTGCTGCCGGCGGACCTGGACTTTCGGGAAACTGGGACGTATAATCCTGTTGGGCTACTCCCAGAACTCCGGCCTCTCAGTTGTTCCAAAAAATCGACAATCTGTACAATAGGGACGACTTCCAATGTACCCAATCAAATTGCCAAAAGGGTCAAGGAGGTCTTCCACATATACCCCTCCGCCAATGATATAGCCTCCCATTTCCAAACTATTCGCCAGGGTATCGGCTGCACATGCGGCGTAGCCACTCGGAATGGGAATATTCGGCAGGTCCGATCTGCTAATGAAGATTCTATCCTGCCCAAATCCATCTGCACTGAACCATCCCAACACAGATTCCCCGGAATTATTCACATTCCGGATATTCCCTCGAACTTCGCCAGGAATGGGATCAAACAGCGTTCCCAGGGTCTCCGTTGTATGTTTGAGTTGCTGGTAAAAGACATAGGTCTCTTCACTGATGCTATATTGCTTGACCAAAATACTGTATTTGATCCGAAGATGATTGTCCTGATCAGAAATGAATCTGATTGGAACATTTGTCATTCGATCCTCCGAGAGTCCGATAGTTGACCCGAGAAATATCTGAGAAGAATGAACTGTTTGCCAACAAATTCGCGGAATTTCGTCAGGAGGATACAGATCTGGCATTCTGGTTTGGCTATTCCAAACGCCTACAGCTGGCAAAGGCACTGCGAAAATCCAGGTCTCCTCATATTCCCATCGATAGAATTTGGTCTCGTTCTCTGGATCAAACGCGCTGAGATAGACCTGCATTCCCCTTGCAGAATCAATCCCGTTGTTGGGTTCCTCAAAATCTGCATGCAGCTCATCCACTGCTATACCTTTCTTCATCAAGGCCCATTCTGACTCATATTGCTCTCCTTCTGGCGTAACTATAGACAGTTGATAGGATCTGCCAACCACTCCCTCCAATTGTGAGGTATCCGACAGATACACACCCGCTTCTCCTCCGGAAATCAACTCATGTTCATTTCCGACATCATCCGTGATGCGCACACGCGCATCTTCCACCATCATGGGCGCTGTCTCCGAGAAAGCAAATGATCGACTCAGGCGAACTTCAGCGCCTGCCTTCCCTTCGAGGATCTGGCCTTCTACCACCAGCGTTTCTCCTTCTCCTTCGATTTCTGGATCAAATGGCTCAATACAACTCCAATGCCCAAAAAGAACACAAATCGACAATATGGCTGCTCCTACTCTCATCAGATTCTAAAATTAAACGTGAGGGTCATGATGGGTCTTCCAAAAACAGACAACTTGTATCCTTGCACGCCCGTTGGTTCGCTGACAAAATATATAGAATAGACATTTTTCCGCCCCAATACATTGAACACAGACAATGACCAAGAGGTATGCGCGAATTTCTTGATTTTGTGATTGCCTTCTATATTGAGCGAGAAGTCCCAACGGAAGTAGTCGGGAATCCTGTATTGGTTGCGCAAGGAATAGTCCAATCGAGTCGTATTCCCAAATACAAATTGTGATACCGGATAGGTAATGGGTCGGCCTGTACTGTAGGCTATATTGCTGGACATACTGAACCGTCTGGAAAATTTGTAATTTCCGACAAAGGAAAAATCGTGTGGCTTGTCTACATTGGCTGGAAAGGGCTCTCCCCCATTGATGATTTCGTCCGGGAATTGTCCATTCACTTGTGAGAATACCCGAGAATAGGTATAGCTGATCCAGCCGTTGAGTTTCCCTCTCTCCTTTTTTATGAGAAATTCTGCTCCATATGCTCGCCCCAATCCATTGACGATATCTGTCTCTACATGTGGGTTGAGCAACAATTGTGCACCGTTTTTGAATTCCAGCATATCCTTGATCCGCTTCACATACACCTCTATGGAGGTCTCAATTGAGTTTTGACGGAAATTCTGATAGAATCCAACTGAGAGTTGGTCTCCTATCTGAGGCCGAATGTAAGGATCACTCAGTTTCCAGCTATCTGAAGGAGAAATGGAAGTCGTATTTGACAACATATGCAAATACTGCCTCAAGCGATTGTAACTGAGCTTGAGAGAACTTCTCGTGCCCAGCGCAAGTCGGGCAGAAAATCGAATTTCAGGCCCTCCATAAGGTTTGACAATCCTTCCGGCTTCATACGGAATGCTTCCAGTGATATTATCAGCGATTCTTGGCAAGTCATCTCTGTATTGATTGATGCTATGAGGGCCTAAAAACAAATAGAGGGAATAGCGGAGACCTCCATATAGCTTGAGACGAGGGCCTACTGTCCATTCATCGCTCAGATAGATCCCACTCTCCAATGCCTGCTCCTCCTGCAAAGCGGTAGGCATGACCAAAGATTCTGAGTGATTGGGAAGTCTCTCACCCGGATTCAACTGATACAGGATCGAACTGGCACCGAAGCGGATTTGGTGATTCGGTTGGGGAATATAGGTTATATCTGATTTGAGCTCTTGATATCGAATGCCATATGTCAGACGGTAGGCTGTCTCAGCCTGGGCACTCGACTCTATTCGGTACCTGTACTGACTTGCAATCGCAGAGCTCACCGCATAGAGTTTGTTGTTGAAGAGATGCTTCCAGTTTACAGATCCATTGAGATTGTGATAGCGATAGGTCGTATCTCCATTCAATACAAATTGATCACGGCTGGCATAGACCGATACATCCAGCCTGTCTTTGTCGCTCAGTTCCAGGTTGATTTTGCCATTAAGATCCGAAAAACCTGCCTTGCTGTTGCGCAATTCCGCACTGGGCAAACGCTTCAGTATCCAATCTGAATAAGAACTCCTTCCTCCGAGGATGAAAGAACTTCGATTTTTTCGAATAGGGCCTTCCAGGGTCAAGCGAGCTGTCACGGGACTGATTCCCCCTGAACCAACCAGCTCTCTTTTGTTGCCATCCTTCATCGCAATATCCAGAACAGAGGAAATTCGCCCTCCATATTTAGCAGGAATTCCACTTTTGTACAGATCAAAATTCTTGATCACATCTGGATTGAACACGGAGAAAAACCCAAATAGATGAGAAGAATTAAAAATCGGTGCCTGGTTGATCAGGATCAGATTTTGATCTACACTTCCTCCACGCACATTGAATCCAGAGGTCCCTTCTCCCACGGATTGGACCCCCGGCAATAATAGAGTTGATTTGATTACATCGATTTCTCCCATAAAAGATGGCATCTGTTTCATGGTCTGAATATCCAGCTTTGCGAGCCCCATCTGGGTACTTTCAATGTTGGCATCACGTTCTGATTCGATCACCACCTCATCCAGTTGAATGATGGTTGGTTCCAGTTCTATATCCAGTACTCCATCTCCAACGAGCAAGATATCTTGTGTTTTTTCTTCCTTTCCATAACTTCGAAATCCCAGCGTATGGGGCCCTTTTGGCAATGTCAGAGAGTAATACCCATATTGATCTGTCGTTACTCCTACAGACAGTTTGGCAACAAATATGCTGGCAGCTATCAATGGTTCCCCAGTAGCCTCATCTTTGACATAGCCTACGATGGTTCCGCGGGTTCTCGATTCATCAGACTTCTCCCCAATTTCTTTTACAACATCCTGATCCTGCTTCTCTTTTGCTGCCTTCCTGCCTGGGGATTCAGTTTGGGAAGGTACTAGAGGCGGGGCAATGTCGGGAACAAAAGACTGCTGCTGCCTTCCTTGATCAGCCGAAGGGCTGCCTGCTGGACCAGGTGGGCTGGTTTCAATGGCAATCACTATCGGGAAGTCCCGGGTGATAAATATTCGTCCCAGCTCATCTTGATAATAGGAAAGTTCTGTTGATTCGAAGGTTGCCAGAAGGATCTTCGTCAGGGGCATGGGATTCTCCACTTGAACAACGGTCAAAGAATCTATCCAGGTTTGGGCATAGTAAAACCTGAGTGGATACTTTTGCTCAAGCTGCTCGATAAATATCTGAAATGGCCTACCATGATATGATTGACGGATCAGAATGCTTTCATTTTGTGAAAAAAGCAGATAGGGAGGGCACAGATATCCGACAAAGCAGAAGAAAAGCAGGGAGGTATACCTCATACGAGCAATTCGAGTCATAGGGAATCATAATAGGCAACTAAAGCAACAAATTGCGCATCAGAAATGATTCTGAATCGGAGATTTCTTTCCTTGATATATTGCGACATTTCTTCTTTGTGAGCAGCAGCAAATCTCAAAAAATCCCCTTTCCCACGAATCAAATGAAATACATGGTCTCTGATCAGATATCTTCGCGAATTTTCTCCAAACTCATCTGTCTTATCCAAATCATTCTGAATGGGCTTGAGATATTTGGCTCTTTTGACGAGCAAGCGGGTAGGGCCATCATACAAGAGTTCAAAGTATCCGGGAAATAATTTAACGGCTTTCAATTGCTCTTTTTCAGTCCCTCGTCCATAATATACAAATGTTTTTCCTCTCAAGACAAAAGAAATGACCTGGTCAGGATTGACCCAAATGATATTCCCTCTCACCAGATCTGCAGCAAAAACGAGTGCATCGAAATACGCATCATACTTGATGAGAACAGAAGGATAGGTGTGAAAGGTCGTTGATAAGTTGCCAATGGTCCATTCATTTGTCTCCCAAAATGGATGTCCATAGGAAAATGGAAAGGTAAAATTGTATTCTCGACCGTTGAGCCAGTTGGCAAGACTGCCATGAGTAAGCGCATATTGCTGCTCCAGCGCCGCTTTCTGGTCTTGCAGAATGGCTGTGGAGATTGGCTGCCCCAGTAAAGGGCCAATGACTCCGACGAACCACACTAGCCCAGTAATTTTTTTCATTTATTTTATGGCTGTCCCGTTTTCAACATCTTTCCCTCAAAATGCTCATTCCCAAGATCGGAAACAAAATCTGCCTTATAAAAATACAGCCCATTCGCAATCTTTTGGCCGTTGAGGTCTTCCCCCCAATTCAATTCAAATGTGCCTCCATTTTCCAGAATTTCTGTATGTGCCAAACATTCCTGACCAAGACTGGAATAAATCTTGATGTGGAGTTGACCTGATCGAGGAATTTGGAATCGCAACAAAGTTGTATTCACAAATGGATTGGGGAAATTGTAGCTGAGTCGATTGCCAAAGTTATCAGGAATATCAATCTTCTCAGGCGCAGGGCTTTCCTTCACATCTATGATTTGATTGGCAGAGATGTCATGCAGGGTATCACTCAGTCCGCTGGGCCAGTAGATCAGCAATTCATCAATCACACTGGCGGCGCCTATCCCAAAATGAACGGGCTTGATGCTTTGCCCAAAGAATCCAGCGCCATGATAATAGCGGGCATAGGTTTGCTCTCCCACCTTGGCTAGCAGCCTGCTGCCAAAGGCATTCCTATTAGACGTGCTTCCTTCTAATCGTATCTGCAGCCAGTTCTTATCCTGTGGCTGCTCATCCTTGATCATGTCATTGCGAAACAGATAAGGTGCAACAAACTGGTTCGCCACGATCATATCCTGATCACCATCGCCATCATAATCAAAAACCTCCAGCCCCTTAGCAGCAGTAAGCACACCCGCACCTGATTCTTTGGACCAATCCTGAAATCCGGTGCTTCCTTCCATGACAGTATTTTTGTAGAAAAAATTGTTGACTGCCTCTTGAGGAACTCCATTGAGTTTGTCTATTGGCCCATTGACCGCATAGAGGTCTTCATCTCCATCGTGATCATAGTCAAAGAAATGTGTTCCCCATCCCCAACCGGTATTCTCCACACCCATTTCTTCCGCAACATTGACATACTTGAGGTGGTCTTCATTTCTGAGCAATGGATTGGGATGATGGAGATAGATATTGGTTACATATATGTCAAAATCCTGATCATTGTCATAATCTCCGACCGCAACCCCCATTCCAGCTCCTTCATCTCCCATGCGGTATGCCAGGGTCCCATTGCGAAAGCCCGCCCCCCCCTGGCTCAGCCACAATTTATTGGCCTGGGTGTCATTGATATCATACAGATCCAGGTACCCATCCCGATTCACATCAATCGCAATACTTGTCCAGGTAATCGCAAGCAGATCCAGCCCCAGGCCCAACTTTTCCGTTACATTCTCAAAAGTTCCATCGCCATTGTTTTGATACATGATATTCGGACCATTGAGAATGCTCACGTGCAGATCCAGGAATCCGTCCCGATTGTAATCCCACCATAAACCACTTCCACTATAACAGTCAAAACAACCATTGACTCCTGCTTCAAAAGTAACGTCAGTGAAGGTTCCATCTCCATTGTTGTGGTAGAGTTGGTCATCCCTGCTATTGGTCAAAAACAAATCGGGATATCCATCATTGTCATAATCTCCCCAGGCAGCGCCCATTTTTTCTCCTCTTGCAGCAGGTTCTCCCGCATTGAAAAACTGCCCCTCCAGGCCCGCTTCAATGGTAACATCCTCGAAGGTCCCATCCCCATTGTTACGCATCAATCGATTCCATGTCGAGTCGATCAGATAAATGAATGAACCATACCCAACAAAATAAATATCCAGGTCCCCATCTTGGTCATAATCGGCAACAGCCACACCATTGTTCGCACTGATATGGGTCAAATTGGCTTCATCTTCTACCTGCACAAAATCTTGTGCTTTTGGATAAGCAAGAATTCCCACCAACAGGAAGAGTAAGTAGTAGCGTAAATTCATATCAAAGGATGTTTGGTTCTGTTATTCGAATGCATGAAATCAGGCAATTGTCAGAAAGATAAGCCGCCAACTACAGCAAAACAAGCATAGTTGGCGGCGATCTACTCAGGTCAAGCCAGATAAATAGTAATGGTCTAGTATCCGTTGTTCTGTATGATCGCACCCTGGCTAACCACGATCTGAGAGTTAGGAATGGGTTGATACTCATCTCGTCCTACAACGAAGTTCGCATCGTTGAGGTATTCTCGTCGGGCTTTCTCAGTAGAGAAATAGGCATTCAGGGTCTCTTCTGCAATTCCCCAACGGACCAGATCAAAGAATCGACCTGGATGAGATTCCAGCGCGAGTTCCAATCGTCTCTCCCAACGCAGGATTCGTAAGGCATCCTCTTTGGTCGCGAAGTGAGACTCATTGTACAAGCCAATCATATACTGGCCTGATGAACTACCATCCGCCTTGACAAGTTTGCCAGTACTGTTCATTGCCCGTTCACGGATGCGGTTGATGATCGGCAAGGCTTCCAGGTGTCGGCCTGTTTCGATCAATGCTTCTGCCCAATAGAGAAGTGCATCAGCATAGCGCATTTGGTCAGTGTTTCGAGCAGTAGTAAAAAATGCGACTGTTCCGCGGAAGCAGGGAGATTCAGGGAGTTCCTGATCTTTGAAAGCAGCATTGAAACCATATATGCCAGGCACGCGAGAGTAGGTTTCATCAAAGATTCGATCAGGGACATATTTCCAGGGCATTCCCAGTACAGCAATACTATGAGAAAATCGTGGGTCGAGGTTATTGGCCTCCACAGCTGCCACTCCATCAATGATAGGATCCCCATCATAGGTATCAAACATTGGCAGGCCATCAACATCTGTCTTAAAGGCATTGGCCAGATTGACAGAAGGAATGTTGAACCAACAGCATCCGTATCCAGGTCCCATGGTTGAGTTCAGCGCATTGGAATGGTTCCCTCTTCCTTCTGGTGCACCATCGTCAATAGAGCGCATGACTGCCCAAACTGATTCGATTCCACTTTCTGTTTCACACAGAAAATTGTCAGCGATGTCAGCATGTAGGTCAAATTCTCCAGAGGCATCCACTTCTGCAATCAGGTTGGCGGCCTCATTCAATTCACTTTGAGTAATAGCGGTCACTTGATGGTTGTCATCCTGCACATAGGCTTTGTAGATCAAGGATTTGGCCAGGAAGAGCTTGGCTGCCCCTTTGGTAGGTCGCCCGATTTCACTCTGTGTAGCTGGCAAGCCTGCCACTGCAGCACGCCATTCATCTATGATCCATTGCCATCCTTCCTGATCGCTCAGCTCTCGATTGTGTTTCGTGATATAGTCTTTCTTCTCAATGGTCTCATCGAGATAGACGATATGTTTGTAGAGGACTTTCAGTTTGAAATATGTCTGGGCACGCAAGAAGTTCATCTCAGCAATTCGCTCTCCTCTTGTAGGCAAGTCTGCTTCGTTCGCTGCTTGCAAGCGTCCCATCGCTTCATTGATTCTGGAAACCAATACATACAAATTCAACCACATCAGGCGATTATTTGTGTTACCTGTTGCAGTCTGTAGCGTTTTGACTTCGATTCGGTGGGTATTGAACTGGTCAGGAATACTTCCCCCTCCTTTATGCGCATCTCCTGCTCCGACACTTCCATATGTCCACATGTCCTGGAAAGGAGCGAAAAAGTTGTCATTTCCTTGAGCCGCATAAGCAGCAATGACCAGTTTTTCAATATTCTCCGGGCTATTCAGGTCTTCACTATTGACCACTCCTTTGGGTGTAAAGTCCAGAAATTCCTCTTGACAGCCTGCACTAAAGGTCATCGAGATGATCAGGACGACAAGGAATTTGATATATATAAATTTTTTCATTTTGGGTGAATTTGATAAATAAAACAGAGCTAGAATCCGACGTCAATCCCCAGCGTAATTCTTAAAGGTCGAGGATAGTTTCCGGGGAGGCGCTGACCAAATCGCGTTCCATTCGCTCTCTCAATCAGAGAACCGAATAGGTATGACGCTTCAGATCCGTTTGTGACAGAAAAATAATGGAGGTTTTCCCCTGTGAGATAGGCTCTTAATGAACCAAAAGGTGAGTTGGCAGCTGCCGGGAGATTCCATCCCAAGGTTACCTGTCGAATCGCGAGGTAATCACCACTTCTGACATCCCAATCGGAGAATCCAAAAGGTCGAGTGCTGGTACTTTGTGCTGGAATGTGGGTGTCTTTATTTGTAAATGTCCAGCCATTGAGAGAAGCACTTCCTGCTGTTCTACCTGGCGCAAGTCCTCCCAGTTCATTATAATTGGCATCACCAGGGATCAATCGTCCCAATGCTCCTGTCAGTTGAATGGTCAGGTCGAAGGCTTTATAATTCATTTGGGAATTCAGACCAAAGTCTACCAATGCTCTCGCAGCGGCATCAATGTATTCCCGATCTGTAGGCGTAATCATTCCGTCACCATCCAAATCAGCATATTTGAAAGCTCCGACCCGGATTCCAGGATAGGCAGGTGCAGCGGCCAATTCTTCGGCACTTTGAATCAAGCCATCTACACGATAGACAAACATCGCATTTGGAGAATGTCCAATGATGTTTTGATCTTCTGTTCCATTTCCAGGATAAGAAGCCCATAAGTCTTCAGGTAGGCTGGTGATCTTGTCGACATAGCCAGAGAATACCCCACTGATGGTATAGTTGAAATCTCCACTCAAGGGACTAAAGTATCCAAGTGAGACTTCCCATCCACGGGTTTCCATGTCCGCACCATTGGCCCATCGACTGTATCCATCTCCAAAGTGTCCGATAGCGGAAGGACGAATCAGGATATCGGTGGTTTGTTTTTGGTACAATTCGATAGAACCGGTGATCTTGTCAGACCACAACCCAAAATCCAGTCCAACATTGATCTCAGTGGTTGTTTCCCATTTCAGGTCATCATTGCCGGTTTGGGTCGCCAGAAAACCTGATGGAAGAATGCCTGTATTATTGTTGCCAATATCATAGGCAGTTGCAGCATCCAGGCACAAGGTCTGTGCACACCCACTTCCCCAGGGAAGATAGGTACTCTGCGGTGCATATACAGCCTGATACAAAGCAAATCGGGCTGTATTTTCAATATCCTGGTTCCCGGTTTGTCCCCATGCAGCACGAAGCTTCAAGTTGGAAAAGGTTTTGCTCCCTTGAAGAAATTCTTCTTCGCTGATCCTCCATCCTACAGAAGCTGCCGGAAAAACCGCAAATCGATTGTTCAAGCCAAAGCGGGAAGAGCCATCCCGACGAATGGTGACAGATGTAAGATATTTGTCGGCAAACGTATAATTGACTTTTCCGAAGTATGAAAAGAGAGAGAAACCTGTCTGAGATCCAGCAGAAGTTCGTTCTCCTGAAGCTGCTGACAACTGAAAGTAGTCGTTGTTTTCCAGAGCAAAATCTTTGCCTGAAGCAGAGAATACGCGGAATTGATTTTCAACGGCCTCTGTCCCCGCCAGGACATTCAAGGCATGTTTGCCCCCAAAATTCTTGGAGTAGGTCAAGGTATTGTTGAATACCAGATTCGTCTGATGAATCTGAGTCAGCCTCAATTCAGCCGTTGTGTTGCTTAGGAAACCTCTTGAATAGGTTCTGAAAAGGTCTCTGGTGTAAATATTGTCATAATCGATCCCCAGATTGGTTCTGAAGGTCAGCCCTTTAAGGATCTCAGCCTCAACATAGACATTCCCAAATGCCTTGACATTGTGGATTCGATCATCCTGATTGTCAAAGCCCAGACCAGCAGGATTGTCTCGATCATCAAATCCCGCACCGGGAGGGCCAGCAAATCTTCCATCTTCCGTCTTTACAGGCAGCATGGGCTTCATCACGCGCATCAGGTTTTCCACTGTTCCGCCAAAACCATCGTCAGACCACTGGCGCTCACCTTTTGTTACGCCAATGTTTTCTCCAATTTTCACACGTCCGTTGAGGAACTTATAATTAGAATTCAATCGAGTGGAAATTCGCTGATATCCACTATGAATAACTGCGCCTGTATGATCAAACAAATTGACCGAGAGGTGAACCCCTCCTTTATCTGTTGCCTGATCAAATGTTACATTATAATCCTGAACGATCCCTTGCTGAAAGATCACATCATTCCAATCGGTTCCAGCCTCCAAAGAAGAGCCACCATATTCTGTCCCAGTCCAGGTGCTATTGGGATGTCCTGCAGGTCTCAGCTGATCTGCTTCATCCAACCACTCTGGATAGATGATTCTGTCCAATACAGGCACACCATTGCCTTGGATACCAGGCCCCAGAGAAGGATCATAGTGCCACTCATACCGATACCGACCGACATTGTCTGGATCCCCACCATCATTGACAGCAGCTTGCCACTGGTTGATGGCTTTTTCTTCACTGGTCATCAAATCCCAGGGATTGACTATTCTCTCTGTACTGAATCGGACACTGGCTGTGATAGAACTTCGCCCTTGCTTCGCTTGTTTGGTGGTGATGATCACTACCCCGTTCGAAGCTCTGGAGCCATAGATAGAAGCCGAAGAAGCATCTTTGAGAATCTGAACAGATTCAATGTCGGCAGGATTGAGCCATGACAGCCCCCAGGTTGCCTGGGTGTTGGGGGTGTTGCTCGCCCCCTGAAATGGCTGTACAGGAACCCCATCTACGATATACAAAGGTTGGTTGTTCCCCAAGGTACTGATCCCCCGTATGGTGATACTCGCCCCTTGTCCCGGTTGTCCTGCCAGACCTACCTGAACCCCCGCAACTCTCCCCTGCATGGTTTGCATGATGTTGTTGTTCGTATTCCCTTTCGTTTTTTCCATCTCCATGATCCCCACAGCTCCCAAAAGATCCTTCTTTTTCTCAGTCGCATAACCAGTAACAACGACTTCTTCCAGGGTGGTAACATCAACTTCCAGGGTGACATTGATGGTGGTCCCTCCACCAACCGTCATTTCCCGGGAGACATAACCGATGTAAGAAAAGATCAAGACATCTCCTTCCGTCGCTGCAATTCGATAAGATCCATCACTTCCCGAGAATGTGCCTGTGGTTGTTCCTTTTTTTGAAATGGTAGCCCCTTCCAGTCCTCCCCCATCTGAACCTGTAACTGTTCCTGTGATATTTTGCCCAAAACCCAAATTGGGAATTAATGCTAATAAGACACCAAACAGAATCAATTTGAGAGTACGGTTCAATGGAATCTTCAAGAGCCGCAGTAATGGTTGATTCATAGTAGTAGATTTAAGTTGATTGATGATTTGAACTGATAACAGTCAACATTCAAATTATTATTCCCGATCAGATTCTGAGGATGAAAAACTGATCAGAATGGGGGGAATTTTTCTAATCAAACAGCCTGAAGAAGAATCAGCAAGCGGATTCATCTTCCAGGAGATGAATCCGCTTGTTCGCTGTACCCTTATGATTCGATTTACCAGATAGACTGAAGTTCATGTACTTCCAGATGGTGAATCACGATCTCAGCCCGTCCACTTATAGACAATCCTTCTTGATTTTTAGGCTCATTTAGAGGTGCACTAAAATTGAAGCGTCCATGATCCATAAATATTTCAACAGATGTTCTGTCAATCAGGACTTCCAGGTCGACGGTTTTGGTTTCGGCCAGATCTGACTCATAGAATACACCATTGAGTTTGTTATAGTTCATGTCATGGGTCAGGATCACATTTCCTTTGTATTTGAGTTGGAAAGAGGTCCCGTCGAGGGTCTCGACTGTCAGTTTCAGATGAAGAAGCTCTCCTTTGACATCAGCCAACTTCTCATTGGCTTCACCAGTAGTAAGCTTGCTCCACTGCATGCTGTTGGTATGAAGTTTTTTGAGTTCGCCGATGGGTTCTGAGAACATTCTGACGCCATTGCGTGTAGAGCGGAGGGTGAGTTCGGTAGGAAAGAGAAACATCTGGGTAAATGGCATCTTGCCTCCATGGTCCATACCCCTTGCCCATCCGATCTGTATGCGTCTTCCATCTTCTTCCGGGATATTGTTGTACGTCTGAGCAGCATATAGGCTCCCAGCACAGTAGGCATGTTTTCCTGAAGTTGGCTTGAAGGACTTTCCATCAAAATCACCAATCATATAGGTACCAGAAGCACCATAGATCACCCATTTGGTGTTGTATTTGTTGCCATCTATGGGCAATTCAAACAGTTCTGGGCATTCCCAAAATCCAACCAAATGACTCAGATAGGTCCATTCTTTGAGGTTGTCGGAATTGTAAAAGGAATGGCCATCTTTCTCAAAGACCACCATGACCCATTTTTGCGTTCCCTCATGCCAAAAGATTTTGGGGTCTCGGGTATTTCTGGAGTCCCATTTTGCTTTGCTATCAACCACAGGATTCCCTTCATATTTGGTGAAGGTTCGGCCCTTGTCATTGCTATAGGCGATACACTGGGTCTGAATGGCATCCCCTTCTCCCAAATATTTATGTGCAGTATACGCTGCAATGATTGGCGGATTGTCTCCTTCCTGAAATCCTGTTGTATTCTTGGCATCAATGGTTGCTGTCCCTGAAAACATGGTCCCTAACTCATCTGGATGCAGGACATCTGTCAGTTCTTTCCAAAACACCAAATCCGTACTTACGGCATGTCCCCAGGTCATATTTTCCCAATTGGCTTCATAAGGATTATGCTGGTAAAACAAATGGTATTCTCCCTCATACCAGACCAATCCATTGGGATCATTGTTCCAGCCCCGACGAGAGCTGAAATGCACCTGTGGCCGCCCCACTTCCTTGTAGACACTGTCCTCTCCCGCAAATCGATCTGATTGATAGATCTGCTTCATGCCCTTTACCTTCTCTGGATATCGGATCGTCAGACTGCTTCCTTGAAAGGCCGACATATCCGCAAATACCCAGTAGTCAGGTTCTTCTGTGCTAAGACGAATCACGAATGTGCGAATATTGACCCCTCCTATCTCAAATTTCATTTGTTGCCTGTCTTCAGAATGTTGGACAGGAAGATTGAGATACTTTTTCGTGATCTTGATGGTTCGTTTGTTTTCCTGAGACCATACAGAAAGCACACATCCTAGGAGCACACACAAGAGCCAGGCTGTTTTTTTCATAAATCCAGCAGTTGAGAAAAACAAATTGACATGCAGGAAACAGAAAACACCTATTCCCATGCTTCCACATGCCAATGCTTAATGAACAAATTAAACTACAACTTAAAGCGGAAGGTCTTTTGGCTGGATAATTCCAAAGCCAGTCCTTCGAATCTCTAGTAGCAACTTGCAAAAGTCTGCCCAGAATTACGGATGAAAAACAAATCAATTTGGGGGGAATTTTTTTAGCGCGTCCTCGATTTGGCTTCCCTCTATACATTCGGTATATTGGAAAAAAGCTCCAATCCGCACATGGTCCTCAAGAACTTGCTCTTTCCCATCTTCCTTTTTGTGCTGATAAGCCTGGTATCTTGCTCTACACAAGGACCACAATACCCTTATATTATTGGGTTTTCTCAATGCTGTGATGATGCCTGGCGGGATGTCATGAATGAAGAAATGGCTCGGGAACTGACTTTCCATTCTGATATTCAATTCATCACCAAAAGCGCCCAGAGCAGCAGTTCATTACAGATCAAGCAAATCAAAGAATTGATTGATTCAGGGATTCACTTATTGATTGTTGCCCCCAACGAATCCCAACCACTCACTCCGATCATCGAGGAGGTGTATCAGGCGGGCATACCTGTGATCTTGATTGATCGCAAGACAGAATCAGCAGAATATTCTGCCTATATCGGTGCTGACAACTATGAAATTGGTCAAACGGCAGCCAAATATATTTCCAGCAGATTCAAGGATGGGGGGAAAATTCTTGAACTTCAGATGGCCATGAAGATCTCTCCTGCAGCTGAGAGGCATCAAGGATTCGTCGATGAAATCAAACAGTATCCACATTTCTCAATCATCAAGTCTGTCGAGATGAATTTGAACTTAAGCTCAGATGTGAGAGATTCTGTCAAATCACTCCTCAGTAGCCTAGGTCCAGTCGATATCATATTCGGGCATACGGATTTGTTGGCTGAAAACGCTTTCTCAGCTGCTTCAGAGTTAGAATTGGAAGAGGAGCTTTTTTTTGTTGGGGTGGATGGGTATCCCAGTACAGGAGGCGGGATTGAATCTGTGGAGAAAGGGGTTCTGGATGCTTCCTTGTTGTATCCGACTGGCGGAGGGGAAGCCATCCGTCTGGCCATGACGATTCTGAAGTATATGCCCTATGACCGAATCAATCGACTTCAGACAACAGTCATTGACTCCACCAATGCCAGCATCCTCCACTCTCAACTGTCCAAGGTTCATTTGCTTCAAAAAAGCATCAATCAGCAAATCCATCGAAATCAGGAATTACAGGGCATTTATCAGAATCAACGACTGTTCATTTTCTTTCTGTTGTCCAGTCTGATGCTTGCCATGATCCTGGGCGGTTTTCTGTGGTATTCCCTTCGTGCCAAACAAGTGATTAATCTGGACCTTCAGCTCAAAAACAGGGAAGTCCTTGCCCAAAAAACCCAAATAGAGGAAATTTCTGAGGAAGTCCGCAAAGCTACGCAGGTTAAGGTGGAGTTTTTTACCAACATCTCCCATGAATTTCGCACGCCCTTGACCTTGATTTTGGGTTTTGCGGAGAATCTCTTGCCTTCCCTGAAGTTCAATGACCAAACCCAACTGAACATCAAACTCATTCGCCAAAATGCCGTACGTCTGCTCCGTCTGGTAAATCAGCTGATGGACTTTAGAAAGATTGAAAGCGAAAAAATGATCATTCGAGCGAGTGAACAGGATATTCTGGAATTTATTCAGAATATCATGAAGTCTTATTTCCCCACGGCAAGAAATAGAGACATTGATTTTCAGCTCATCAGTCGCCACAAACGCCTACCGGTTTGGTTTGATGTGAACATGCTGGACAAGGTGTTGTTCAACCTCCTCTCCAATGCGTTCAAGTTTACGCCTGATCATGGCAAAATCCACCTATATGTACGTGCGGACAAACTGGAAAACATCGTCAAGATCAAGGTAGAAGATAGCGGTCCTGGTATGAGACCGGAAGTGCTGAATCACATTTTCGAAGCGTTCTATCAGGGGGATGGCACAACCAAAATGAGCACAGGCCTGGGACTGCCTCTCTCCAAGGCTTTGGTACAGTTACATCAAGGCGATCTGATCGCTCAGAGTATTCCGGGCAAGGGAAGTCGGTTCTCTCTGAGCTTGCCATTGGGTAGACATCACCTCAAAGATGAGGAGATTTTGCCTTTCGAACCAGTAGGGTTTTTGAATCCAGGGGAATACCTGGACCTGGAAGAAGAGGTATTGATTCCGGTTAAGGAGCAGCAGCAGAATCAGGAATACTCCATTCTCATTATTGAAGATCACTCAGACATCCAGTTTTTTCTCAAACAACAACTGGAGCATGAATACAACATTATCTCCTCATCACATGGTGTCCATGGTCTCGAAACAGCGATTGAGCTGGGACCAGATCTGATCATCTGTGATGTTATGCTCCCTGGTCAGGATGGCTTATCGATCACAAAGACACTCAAATCCGATCTTAGAACCTCCCATATACCCATCATTTTGTTGACCTCCCAAAGTACTGTCGAGCAACAAATAGAAGGCACCAAGGCTGGAGCTGACGCTTATATTCCCAAACCCTTCAATGCTTCTTTGCTTAAGGAGAAAATCAAAAATCTGCTTCACAATCGACAAATCCTCAGAGAAAGTTATGGCAGTGTCCTGATGGGGATACAGCCCCATCCCTCTTATTCTCTGGACCAACAGTTTCTCCACGCCTTTGTCCTCTTTGTCAACCAGAATTTTCATAGAGAGGATTTTCAGGTGGCAGATTTGAGCAAAGAATTTGGGCTCTCACGATCCCAACTGTACCGGAAGGTCAAGGCATTGCTTGGACAGAGCATCAGCGACTACATCCAACAAATCCGGCTTCAGAAAGCCGAAGAACTTCTCAAAGAAGAGGAATTGTCTATTTCGGACATTGCGTACAAGGTCGGTTATAGTTCTCCAGAGTATTTTTCAACTGTGTTTAAGACCAAATATGATATCAGTCCGACCAAGTATCGGAAGGACTGGAGCTAAAGGAGCATACATGTATGCAACAAATCTTGAGACAAATGCATCATTTTTATAGATGTCGTATAAATGAACCGAACAACACCCCCGCACAAAAAACTCACAATCAATATTTTACACCCCAATACTCCGATTACAACAATCCTACAGGAATTAGACTATTTTTCTAAGGCTCTCCAACTAAGAAATCAGTAATTTTTGGAAATGATGGCCTCTTGCACCTAACCATTTATTCTTAGAGACTGTTTTAAAGGACATTGTTGAATATCTGACGTACATCCTTAGCTGTACTGTATGAGATCGCTACTATTGCTCTTTCTTCTTACTGGATCATTCCTTTCTTGCAACACATTGGAGCAAGATCCCCTCCCTTCCCTGCGCATTGGGTTTTCTCAGTGTGACTTTGATCATCCCTGGCGAAAAAAAATGATCCAGGAGATGAAAAGAGAATTGGGATTTCATCCCGAATATCAGATCGATTTGCACATCAAAGTCTCCTATGAGGAAAGTCCCAAACAGATAGAGGATGTCAAAGCACTCATGAAAGAGGATCTCGATCTGTTGATTATTTCTCCCAATGAAGCTGCCCCCCTGACTCCAATCGTGGAAGAAGCCTACGATCAGGGAATCCCTGTCATCATTATTGACAGAAAAATCAGCTCGGAGAAATATACCGCATATATAGGTGGGGACAATTATACCATTGGGAAGCAAGCAGGAGAATTTGCTGCACAATTGCTTCATGGACAAGGGAACATTGTAAATATCACAGGCTTGATGAGTTCTTCTCCTGCTGAGGAAAGAAGTCAAGGGTTTGTAGAAATTATCGACTCTCATCCAGACATCCATATCATCGAAACGATCGATGGCTTATGGAGTCAAACAAAGGCCATGCAGGAGTTGGAGCAAGTCATTCAGCGGCGCAACGATATTGATTTGATCTATGCGGCCAACGATATCATGGCGCTCGGTGCCTACGAAACATCCCAATCCCATGATCTCCATCCCCATATCATTGGGGTAGATGGTCTCAATACACCTAGCGGAGGAATTGATCTGGTGTTGGAAGGAAAAATCGAGGGCACATTTCTCTACCCCACGGGAGGCGGAAAGGCTATACAGTTGGCCCTGGACATTCTCGAAGGAAAAGACTTCCAGCGAATCAACAACCTGTCTACCATTCGCATTGACCAGACCAATGCACGAACCATGAAGCTTCAAACCAATCAAATCGAAAAACAGCAAGCCAGGGTTGACTTCCAGAAAAAGCAATTGGGCGAACTGGCTTTTTTACTCAAAAAACAACAGACATTTCTCTTTCTGGGTGTGATTATCTGCTGTATGCTGATCGCCATTATCGGGCTTACGTTCTATCATCTATATAAAAAGAGTAAAGCGCATGAAATCCTGAACATCAAGAATCAAACCATTGGGAAACAAACGCGCTTGATCACAAATCAGCGGGATAAGCTTTTGCGATTTGTGCGAATGGATGAAGAAGATGCTGAAATAAAAACACGTTTTTTCAACAATATTTCGCATGAATTTCGCCAAGCACTGAGCTTGATTGTGCATCCGATCAACAGACTGGTGGAAACAGAACGCTCCCCGGAATTTTCGAGTATCCTTCGTGCGATCCAGCAAAATCTGTGTGTTCTTGCCCGACTCTCCGAGGAGGTATTAGATTTTGAAAAAGTTGGGAGACATCACTATCAGTTGATGTTCAAGGAAGTTGATCTCGCCACGCTTATTCAGACAGTGATTCACTCTTATCTTCCCAGGATAGAAAATGAGAAATTAACCTTTACTTCCAGCATACCCAAAACTCTCCCGGCATATGTAGATCCTTCTGTCATAGAGAAGGTCTTGAGCAATCTCATGTCGAATGCGATCAAGTACAACCAAGAAGGAGGGAGCATCCATATTGAGGTAAAATGTATTCACCAAACCATCACCATTGCTGTTTCAGACACTGGCATCGGAATTGCCGAAAAAGATTTACCCAATATTTTTCATCGATATTATCGAGCAGGCCATCTACACAATGATATAGAAGGGTATGGTCTTGGACTGGCCATTTGCTACAAATTAATCCAGCTTCATCGAGGTCACATAAAGGCATACAGCACCCTAGGAGAAGGATCTACCTTCTATTTCACTATCCCTCAACACAAATCCAGATCGGTTCCGGCTTCTCTACAAGTGTTAGAGGGGTCTCTTCCTACGCCCTCCACTTCTTTTTCTAAAGCCAAGATTCTGGTGGTTGAGGACAATCCAGAAATTCGCACCATAATATCTGATTGTGTTGGGAGGTTTTTTGAAGTTGTGCAAGCTCAGAATGGGCAAGAAGGCCTGGAGTTGATCAACAAGGACATGCCAGATCTTGTAGTAAGCGATATTTACATGCCAGGAATCGATGGAATCGAATTGTGTCAACAATTGAAAAGCAATCCATTGACTTTTCATATTCCCGTAATTTTGTTGACAGCAGTGGATTCTGAGGATTCCAAAATTCAGGGATTCGAAATTGGAGCTGATAGTTATGTAACCAAACCCTTCAATGAGCGTGTCCTTCTCTCTCAAATTCAAAACCTCATTCTTTCACGGCAGCAACTCAAGGAATCATTTCAGGGGATGTTCAACATGAAGGGGATAGTCTCCAAAAAGGAAGGGAAAGATGCCTTCGTAGAAGAGTGTTTGAAAATCATTCACGAAAATGGCTCTAATGAAACATTTAACCTGGATCAACTGGCCTCTCATATGAATTTGTCACGCTCTTCTCTCTACAGAAAAATCAAAGAGTATACCGGGATCAAGCCGGTGGAATTCATGCGAAAAGGAAAATTGAATTTCGCTGCCAAATTGCTCCTCACCACAGATATGACTGTCAGTGAAGTAGCTTTCGAATCAGGCTATAATGACACCAAGTATTTCAGCAGATGTTTTCGACAGGAATATGGAAATGTACCAAGTCGATTCAAACAATTGGCCAATTCAAACTGATCCAAGTTTCCATCTGCCCAGGACAAAGAAGCATCATAAAGTCAACATGTAAGAGATCCAATCGACAATGTAGATATTCAACAGCCTACTAGTGGTTCAAGACTTAAGTCCTTGACAATCCAAGTCTGGTCCTTTTGCACTCCACCTGCCTTATTTTTCGCTATCTTCCTCAAAAATGCGTTGGCGGAGTACAAAAGCTCTACGACTTAATGATCAGAAACTTAAGTCTTGAACCACTAGCTGAAAAGACCCTCACATAAAACAGGTGAAATATTGTTGACAAGGATCTATGGTCTATAAATAATCCCTGAATTCGACACTTACTTTTACCTTCTTCCTTGTCCTGTACTGCCAAAAATGTCCATTTGCTTACCGACAACTTCTCCGACAGCCTGATGCGCCTGCTTCATCATGATGACATAATCATCATACACTTTGCCGGCATTGTTGAGATAGCTTGTCATTGATTGTAGGGCTGCCTGAGACATGCCTGTATAGAAATTGATTTTGGCAATTCCCAGGCTGATGGCTCGCCGGAAATCTTCTGGAGAGATTCCACTTCCTCCAT
The DNA here is from genome assembly GCA_039029315.1 of Bacteroidota bacterium. Lineage (GTDB taxonomy): Bacteria > Bacteroidota > Bacteroidia > J057 > J057 > JBCCCJ01. Next base: position 72,257 of record JBCCGK010000023.1, read on the forward strand.
GCAACACCAAAGGTATCCCAGTAATATCCCTTAATTGTTTCAAGCGTTCAAAATCCAAATCTGGTTCTCCCTTGTACTTTCCATGAGAATTTCCAAATGCAATCGCGAGGAAGTCCACCTTCGTTTCCTCTACAAATATTCTGGCTTGCTCCACATTGGTATATTTGCTTGGATCTGCCTCTCCCTCCAAGTCTCCCCCTTCTGATCCACCTACTGCTCCCAACTCTGCCTCTACACTGATCCCCAATGGATGACAGATTTCCACGACTTGTCTGGTTTGGCGAATATTTTCTTCGAATTCCAATTGAGATCCGTCAAACATAATGTTCGTAAAGCCATTGTCAATGGCTCGCTCTATGCCTTTCATGGTCAAGCCATGATCCAAATTCAGAACAATGTCGAGAGAAGTTCTGGCAGCCAGGGCTTGAATAGCAGGCACAATGTTTTCTGGGGTAACATATGGGTAGTGCGCTTCCGCAATACTCAGGATCACGGGCGAATTTTTTGCCATAGCAGTCCCTACAATGGCTTCTAGGAAATGGAGATTCACAACATTGAAGGAGCCGACCGCATAGTGCTTGTGATAGGCGCGCTCCAGGACTTGTTTCATGCTTACTAATGGCATCGCACAAGGGGTTAAAAATGAAATATTTAATCAAGGGAAAGATAGCTTGACATACGTGGCCAGCCATCTTCAATTCTCTGGCAGACCACTTCCCACTGTGGCACGCCACTACTTGCATCCGCTTGTTCAACACTGAAGCCCCCTACAGCTGTCGCCATGATCATGACCTCCTCTGGGGACATCCCTTTGTTCATGGCTGCCAGAAAGCCTGCGATGGTACAATCTCCGGCCCCAGTTGTCCCAGCTACATTCGCTTGAAAACAAGGAGACATTAAACGTTGGTTGGTCCAGCGGTCGATGTGAGCAGGTCTTCCCTTTCCCATCTGTGACAATCGCTCAGGATCATCCGTAGTTTGCATAAATAATCCCTGATCTCCCAACTTCAATACAACTATGCCTGCCCCCATTTCCAGCAGCTCCTGACTGAGAGACAGCAACAATTCTTTGGAAATGATGACTGTCCCTTGTTTGTCCATCTGCTCAAACAACGGGCGATCCATCATCAAGAGAATCTCATCATAACTGGGAAGAAAGATATCGACATGCGGAAGTACCGTTTTCATCCATGCTCTCCAGTCAGTCATTCCAGCCTCAGAACTAACATCTGGATAGGACATATCCAGGGAGGTTGTCAAGCCCACTTGCTTGATTTCTGACAGGAGTTGGGCCAAGCCCTCTCCCCCATCAGCATAGATCATCTGCATCTCGGATGGATAGCCAAAATGAAAATACCGGGCACCTTCCAAAGTCTCAGGAGAGATATCTGTTGCCCGAAAGGTATCGTTTGCGCCAGGATTGTACAGAAAACTCCGATCCATTCCAGGAGGACTGATCACAATGGAATAAGAGGTACTGTCCTCTTTCGACACGATCATTTTTTCTGTAAGATCTGATCCATGTTTTTGCAGGATGTCCAGGATGGTTTCCCCAAAATGATCTTGTCCGATTTTACCAATAAGGCGGGTCGATATTCCCAATTGATGCAAAGCCAATCCAGTATTCGCCACAGCTCCACCAGTACTAATAATCGCAGCCCCGACATTGACCGCCTTTCCAGGCCTGACCAATTGACTCAAATCTCCTTTGTACCCATCGAAAGGCAGGATGATGTCCAAACAAATCAGTCCAGCGACAACAATATCAGGAGAGGGATCAGTCATGTTTTTTTAGGTCAGAATATCATGAATGACATGGCCATGTACATCTGTCAACCGAATGTCCCGACCTCCAAATCGGAAGGTCTGTCGAATGTGGTCGATCCCCAGCAAGTGTAGCATTGTCGCATGCATATCGTGAATGCTCGTCCGATTTTCAACTGCCCGGTAACCATAATCATCCGTCTTGCCATAGACAGTGCCACCTTTGATGCCGGCACCGGCAAACCACATGCTATAAGCTTGTGGATTGTGATCTCGTCCAATGGGCTCACGCATTTCTGCAAAAGGAGTTCGGCCAAACTCACCTGAAAAAATGATCAATGTTTGATCCAGTAAGCCCCGCGCTTTCAAGTCTTTGATCAGGCCAGCAATAGGTTGGTCGACAGCGTGCGCATTTTCCTCATGGCCTTGTTTCAGATTGCGATGCTGATCCCAGCGGTCGTGACCGACGTTCGGACAGGTCAACTCAATGAATCGGACTCCACGTTCCACCAATCGTCTTGCCAGAAGACATTGAGCAGCGTAGCCTCTGCAATGATGATCTGGAGAATCCAGACCGTACAGCTTTTTGGTTGCTTCTGATTCCCCGGATAGATCCGCCAATTCAGGCACTGCAGATTGCATCCGATAGGCCAGTTCATAGTTGGAAATGGCAGATTCGATCTGATCGGCATGTCCCAGCTTGTTCAGCAAGGTCTTATCCATCCGGTCCATGAATTGCAACTTCTCCAACTGTAGGGATTCCTTGACCTCTCGCGGGGAGATATTGGCCAGGGGTGTATCTCCTGCCCGTAAGACGGAAGCCTGAAATGTAGCAGGTAAAAAGCCATTTTTGAAATTGTCCAGGCCTCCAGGAGGTGTCAAGCCTCCATCCAGGACAACATAAGAAGGTAGATTGTCCGATTCGCTTCCCAGGCCATAGGTAACCCAGGCCCCCATGCTGGGTCTTCCTTGTATGCCGATTCCTGTATGCAAGAAATAATTGGCATTGGTATGCTCCGGGAATTCCGAATACATAGAATTGATCATGGCTATGTCATCCACGCAAGTTGCTATGTGCGGGAATAGCTCACTCATCCACATCCCTGATTCTCCATGCTGTTTGAATTCCCAGGGGCTTCTCAGCAGCTTGCCAATGCTGTTGAATTGGGTTGCGTCGACCTTGAACAAATCATAAGGACTTTTGCCATTGTCCTTGATCAGACGTGGTTTGGGGTCAAAGGAATCTACTTGTGAGATTCCTCCATCCATATAAAGGAAGATGACACTTTTGGCCTTGGGGGCAAAATGGGGAAACTTTCCACCCTCTTTTCCTACACCACTGGAAGAATTTGCCAACAACTGATTGACAAAGGGATTTTGCATCAATCCCAACAACGCAATAGATCCAAACCCATTGCGACACAGGCTGAGCATTCGACGGCGACTGATATGCTTGTTCATATGATTGACGGATGACGGTGGACGATGGAGGCTTTCAGTCAGCGACATTTCCGTTGACCGTAGACCGTCCTTCGTTAACCTTGTTATAGTAGATGGATGAATTCTTTCAGGTTGATTAAGGCATGGCAATAGTCTGCCCATAGTTTGGGATCGTTTTTGAGTTCTTCAAAGCTGGAATCATAGCCTTTGGCCTGGCTGGCAAGAAAGGCTCTGGCGGTTTCCATCTCTTCTTCGCTGGCTTTTCTGGAAAATGCCTTCATGTACATGGTTTGTACCCGCGCCTCCAGACTTTCATCTGCTTGCTCCAGGACAGCTTTTGCCCAAATGCCTGCTTGCTCCTGAACGAATGGATCATTCATCAAGGTCAATGACTGCGCAGGCACATTGGTGGTATTCCGTTTGCCAAAGGTTGAAAAAGGAATCGGTGTATCGAAGGTCAGCATCATTGGAGGAATAAAGTTTCGCCGGACAGCAATGTAGATACTTCTACGTCCATCTCCATCCATAGGGCCTGAGGTCCTTGGTCTCCCTCTGCCTGTCATAAAGTTCGTCAAATGCACAGGAATAGAGGGACCATACATCTCTTTGTTCAATCTACCGGATACGGCCAAAATTCCGTCACGGATGGCTTCTGCTTCCAGACGTCGTATCGGAAAATGATGCAGAAACAGATTATTGGGATCACTCTCTGCATTTTCTACGCGTGCTTCAGTAGATCGTTGGAAACTTTGGGTCATCAGAATATGCTTGATCAGACGCTTCATGGACCAATCATCCTCCTGAATTCTGATCGCCAGATAATCAAGCAATTCGGGATGACTTGGCACTTTGCCCTGCAAGCCAAAGTTATCCACTGTCTCTACAATTCCTCGGCCAAATAGATGGTGCCAAAGTCGGTTGCTGATCACACGAGCCGTCAGTGGATTCTCAGAATCAACAACAGCTTCTGCCCAGGCAAGTCGGCCACTTCCTCCTTGCGGATAGGATTCAGGGCCCGCTTCGATGAAACTAAAAAACTGATGGGGAACCTTGTCCTCACTTTGATTGTCAATGCTTCCTCGGATGAATACAGAACTGAAGACTGGATCGCCTTCTGTCAATCCAATAAAATGGGTAGAATCATAGAGCTGCTGAATGAGACCACTTTGTTTCTGAGCCAGTTTTTGGAGAAGGTCTGCTAGTTTTGTGTTCTCAGATGTTTTTGAGATTCCATGGAGAATCGGCAGATCATCAGCTTTTGTTTGTCCTTGTACCCACCTCTCCAGAACCTTCTGTTTATCCACTGTCTGATCCGCTGCGACATTCCTGTTCCACTTCATATCGGGCATTCCATTCTGATAGTTAACAGCGTATTGGACATCGATATAGTCATCAGGAGTGATCTTGTAAATATGACGTCTTTTCTCTCCATAATTGCCAGGAGTAAATTGTAGATATGCCTTATGTCCCTTGACGAGTGAGACATCAAAATAATAGGTCTTCCACTCAGGCTCATCCAGGATGGCCTCATATCGATCATAAAGCGGTCCTTGAATGACCTGGAAGTTGTCAACGATGATCCTGATCTGACCATGATGGCCTGCCGCACGAACAGCGATTGTGTCATGCTCAACAATGAAATTGGGAGATCGAAGTACCCCTTGTACCCCTTTTCCTACTGCCCTGCTGGATACAAATCCACTTTCCAATCCTTCAAATGTTTCTGTTCGGGAGTCGAAGTATGGTTCTCCCATCAACACACCATCTCCAAAGGCCCAACCATCTGCAAACCAACCTGCAAAATTCCCATCTCGAAAATCTCCAATTACCTGATAGTCATCAGGATCTTTGGGTGTTTTCTCAGGGGTATCCTTGGTTTGGAGATATTGGGTCAATTGGAACACAGATTCATCAGAGAGTTTCTCCCTCCACTGCTTGCCAAGTTCTGTACGGATTTGTCCTTTTATTTCTGCCAACTGTTCCAGTTGATCTTCCTGTTGTTTGCTTCTCCTGGCAGGAATGGGTCCGATCCGCGAACTTTCAAACATCCCGTACATGGCATAGTAATCCGTGGTCGGGATGGGGTCGAATTTGTGATCGTGACAACGCGCACAAGACACAGTCAATGCCTGAAAGGTTTTGGACGTTACATCGATAACATTGTCGATTTTGTCGGCTTCTTCCAACTTGATTTTGACAGGCGCATGCTTCCCTTCTCCCAGGAAGAAATAACCGGTCCCAATGATGGATTCATTGAAGTCTTCGTCAGGGTTATAGCGGGCTTCTGTCAACATATCTCCTGCCAGATGTTCCTTGACAAACAAGTCGAAGGGCACATCCTGATTGAAGGCCCGGATCAAATAATCCCGGTATTCCCAGGGATGGCTGATATTGAAATCTCCTTCATGGCCCATCGACTCTCCGTATCGAACCAGATCCATCCAGTGTCTGGCCCACCTCTCTCCAAAGTGAGGAGATGCCAGATAATGATCGACAGCTTCCTCATAGGTGGCCACAGAGGAATCCTGTGCAAACTGCATCAATTCTTCTTGTGTGGGAGGCAAACCTGTCAACAAGTATGCGACTCTCCGAACCAGTGCAGCCTGACTCGCCCTTGCTGCAGATGTGAGGCCTTGTTCCTCCAGTTTCTGATCCACGAGATAATCAATCACCTCAGCGGGAGAAGCTTCTCTTTTTGCGCGGGGCATGGAAGGCATTTCAGGTTTGATAAACGCCCAGTGAGGTTTCCATTCGGCTCCTTGATCGATCCATTTGGTCAGCAGGGCAATCTCTCTTTCACTAAGGATTTTTTTTGCGCTGGGAGGTGGCATTTGAACCTCCGGATCATCAGAACTGATTCTGTGTAGCAGCAGGCTTTTGCGAATATTTCCCGGCACGATTGCAGCCCCCCCGTCCTGCAATTCGGCTGTGGCCCCTGCCAGATTGTCCAGCCGCAGACCTGCTTCTCTGGTACTTGAATCTGGCCCATGGCAAACGAAGCAGTTCTGTGAGAGAAGTGGTCGGATATGGTAGTTAAAATCTACCTTGTCCGGCAAATTCGGGGCGTCATATCCTGTAGGCCAGAACACAATGGTTCCCAGCACAATTGTCAGAGCGATTGCTCCTATGGCCCATTTTTTTTGAGTATTGCTCCAAGTCATAGTTCTCTATATAATTAGTAGCCATCCTTTTGTCCAGGTGCAAGATACCAATAGCCCACTGCCTGAAAAAGACAGATATTACGGTCTCCCCATTGGTCTTCCTTATATTTATCGATAACAGCTGTAAATGATCGTTGGAAAGGAATATTGTCCGCAATATGAAAGCGGCTAACGATCGTGTGTCCATTACCGTCAATCGCTGTGAAGGGTTGTGCCGCAAATGGACTGTCAAACAAGGCAAAAGGTGGTTCAGCTGACCAGGCATAGCCAATATAATCTTCACTGCCGGTTCCAAAAGTGGATGGAAATTTTTCTCCATCTACGTAGAATTTTTCGTCTCCTTCTCCCCACCACCAATTGATGTTCTTGTACCCCCATTTGCCATACCACCAGTTTTTCACTTCTTCTTCTGGCTCTTCCCATTCGTTCTGAATATGCAAACTCAATCCGCAAAATCTCCCTTTTCCCTGAGTAAGCAGTAATGGCCAGTCTTTGTCACGCCCATCGGATTGGACTTGCTCTTTATACTTCCCATCATGCCACTTGGCATGAAAGCGCAGCAAGTCATTAGCTGACTCCTGAAGAGGAATATGAGCAATGTCCATTTTGAGTTGATGGCTCTTGCTCCCTTTGTTGACCAGTTCAATTTTGGCTTTTTGGGAGAACGGCATATACCAATTGGAATACAGATGTCCGGGAAGCGCCCCAATGGGATAGCTCCGATAGGGATAAACATTCGGATAGGTCCCAAAATACAAGCCGATCGGGGCAAAGACTGCTGCTTCGGACTCATCGTCCCAGGTAATTTTGAGCCAAATATTCTTCAGCAGTTCTTCTTTTTCCTGCTCAGAATCATAGACATACTTGTCATAGTTGATGCTAAAATGTGTGATGGCGCGGTTTCCGGTCAAAACAGAAACGGTCTTTGTTGCCCCAGCACCTAGCTTTGCTCGCTTTTGCAGGATGGCTTCCTTGTCGTAAGACTTTCTGTCATAGCCACGGTTGGCCAGAACCCGATCAGCTTCAGCTAGTGCAATACAGGCATCCTTGTAGTAGGTTCCATCAAATTTGGGCAAACGCGTAGTCAGGGGATAACTGGAATGGGTAACGTGATAATACATGCCCCAGCCTTCTTCCAGGACGATCTTACAATGTCGTTGGTAGGGAATTGGAATGAAGCGATTGCGCCCACGCGAGAGGGTTGGCATCAGATTCGGCAGGTTGATGGAAGGGATGCCGGGCAAACTTTTGGGCGGGGGGCCATCATCATTGATTTTGTCAAAAAAATCTGAAAAGGGCATGTCCACGACTGGCTCATCGGCAAAGTCGATATAGATCTTGATATGACCAGTCTGAGCCAGTGCGCTCCACACACGCCAGATAACCCCGGGTCCTGTCTTGTCAAAAATGACAATCCCATTCCCTTCTTTGCGCACAAATCCTGTCCCATCTCTATTTGCAGTCCAATTGACATAGGTCTCTGTCTGAGGATCATATTGAGACTTGCGATCATAGCTTGAAAAATTCCCGGAGGCTTCTGCAGCCACAGGTGGGACAGCGAGCTGCTCCATATCATACAGCTTGTTGACCAAATCTGGATAACTGTATCGCTTCAGTTCCGGCCCCAGATAGATTCCCTCCTTTTCTTTATCGTCTGGCCAGCTAAAGGCCTTGATCTTCTGCTGGAGTTGATTCACAATGTCTGGATGTTGTGCTGCCAGATTCTTCAATTCTCCTATGTCTTCATCAAGATTGTATAGTTCCGTCTCTTGAGATCCCATGTCATCCAGATATCCGTGAAACTTCTGAAGATTCGGCAAGCGAAGTTTCCATTTTCCCATCCTCACTGCCTGCAATTCATTTCGACTGAAGTAATAGAAATGATCTCTGGCTCCGGCTTCATTCCTCCCCAATAGCAAATCTGTCTGATCTACGCCATCAATGACGCGATCTTCTGGCACAGGATATCCTGTCAGATTGGCAAAGGTGGGCATGAAATCAAGGGTAGAGAAGATTGCATCGCTGACACGCCCTGCGGGAATATTTTCAGGCCATCGGGCAATGGTGGGAACCCGGATCCCCCCCTCATAGGTTGAGCCTTTTGCCCCTCGCAAGGGACCAGGCGATCCCCAGGCCAATGCACCATCGTGTTTTTTGCTCAGGCTTTCGACATGATTGCTCCAAGGGCCATTGTCTGTTGTGAAAAGGACAAGTGTATTTTCTTTCAAGCCCAATTCCTCCAATGCATCCAGCAGGCGTCCGGTATGGAAATCCAGTTCTTCAACGGCATCTCCATATAGGCCTTCACGGGACTTGCCCTTGAATTCAGGCGAGGCATCTATGACAGAATGCAACATACTATGAGCAAGATAGAGTAAAAAGGGCTTGTCTTTGTTTTCTTCTAAAAATCCGATGGCCTTATCTGTATATATTCTGGTAATACTGGCCATGTCCTCTGTTCTTCCAACCTCTTCATTGTTGTGGTGATACACCATCCACTCATTGTCATTGGCACCGAGCGTTCCCCAATAGTAGTCAAAGCCCTTGGCATTGGGCATGCGATCAATGATGGCGGCCCGATTAGACACATCCCATTTGCCGACACAGCCCGTTGTATACCCATTCTCTTGCATGAGTTCTGCCAAGGTGATTTCGCTGGCAGGCATGGACCAACCCCCACTTCTGACTGGATAGCGCCCGGTCAACAATGCAGAACGAGATGGTCCACACACAACCTGGGCGTAGGCACTGGTAAATCGGGTCCCTTCTGTAGCCAGTCGATCAATGTTAGGGGTGCGAATCTTGGAGCCAAAACAACTTAGATCTCCATAGCCCTGGTCATCGGTGAATATGATCAGAATATTGGGGCGCTCCTCCTGCTTGCTTGTCTGTGCGTTCAGGAACGGAAGGCAGACAATGAGTTTCAGGAGGAGAAATAGTAGTATATGCTTGTTCAAACACATCATATGGCAGCTTATCTTGAGGAAATGATCCTGAATAAATCTAAAATATTAGATATAAGATAGAGAGAGGAGAAGGGGCATATTTTGAGCAAATATTAACGATTAGGGCCTCCTCTAAGTTCTCGGGATAAAGAGATTTCGTCCTTCAAATCGTTTGGTACCATTGAGATAACTAAAATATTTTCGGCACTCACAGGACAAGTATTCAATATCAACTGGTGTAAATGAACGTTTGGCTTCCGGCCAGAGAGTTGCTTGCTTGGCAATCATTTTCTCCGCCACCTCATGATGATCCGCACAGCCCAAATGATGCTGCAAACGATCCAGATAGGGAATGGCACCAATTCCACTTGGAACAGGGCTATCCGGGCGAATCAAATCTGGAAAAAACCAAGATACATCAATCAAGGCCATGAAAATGGGAAAATCGTTTTCCATCTGAAAAGTCGCATTGATCGTCTCAGTAGCGGTCACTACATTGCCATCAGCAGTCTGAATGGCTTCCAGCAAGAAGGGTACGATCTGCGGAAACAACTCTGTACAGGCAGTGAATCGATCATAGCTTTTTCCTTCCCATTGCAATGGAACGACCGGATACACTTCTGAACACCACTGGTCTCCAAGATCTCTGAGTCGGGCTTGCAAGGCTAAAGGATGTGTTAACATCTCTGCCCCTATCATGTTCAGGGTCAGATGATGATTGCACCAACGAGCAAAGAACAAGGCATGAACCAAATCAGACCTCTGATCTTTCACAGCTTGGCAGAACTGTACCACCGCTCTGGAGCCCTTATCATCTTCACGAAACACATTGAGGAAACGCCCCTGCTGGAATACCGGATCATCTGTCCAGGGAGGCGGGTGTCCACTTTCTCGTCGGATTCGGATTTGTTCCCGCTCTTTGCACCAATCAAAAAAAGCGTGCACCGGGTCTTCTATCACCAGTCCATCCAGGGCAGTTGCATATGGATTGTTTAGCTTGATCGCATTCATAATTTGTTCAGCTTGCTTGCGGATCTCGAGTCAGCCACGCTTCCGATCGAAGGATGACACTTGAAGCTCGAAGAGAGCAGGAATAAGAGCCACGAGCGACTCATTTGATCGAGGATTCATTGCTGTCCGTGGAAGGCGTCAATCAGTGCAACATCCTCTGCCCTTCTTCCTGCCAAATCAAGAATCAGTATACGTTGGTTCTGGCCATTTGCCAAACTCTGGCATGTGATATCTTGATTGATTTTGATCCAGTGAACAGTTTTACCTGATTGCTCTCTCTCAATTCTGGATAGACCACTTGGGTCATACACTGTCTTCCATTGGCGAATACCTCAATGATTGACTGATCTATAAAGATATTCAGCTTAAGGGATTCGCCTTTTTTGAGTTCGAATGGTGCGCGTTGCTCAGAAACGGGTTCTGTAAATCCTTCCAATTGAGGCTCGCCCATACAGTTGGAGCGAAAGGTCTGGCTTCCTTTTGCACTGATGGAGGAGTTGGAAAAATCGATCACGAGTTCTTTCGATCCAGGATCGTAGCGAATGATTGTTTCTTCACGGCCATCAGGGGAGCAAAATACTTTGACACCATAGGTATCTTTGATCGTTCCGTCCAATTCTACCTCTATCTCGAGTGCTGTCCCATCTAGATCCATCAGGTGCTCTGTATCGGGAGAAAGCACAAGATCTGTCTCCTCGGTCCCAGCCAGACGGAGCTGTTTGAATTCTTCTGGAGGCTGAATCCGCAACACACCATCCGAAGGCAGGCTCAAGGCTCTGGGCATGCTCATGATGCCAGACCATCCAAAGTCTTCGAGGTGATCGGGCTTGCGTTCCAGTACCCATCCCCAAATGAGGTTCCGTCCCGAATCATCGACCATCTGTTCCGGGGCAAAGAAGGTCCCACCCGGCCAATTCATTCGATGATGCTGTTCGATGGTGTATTGTCCGTTTTTGAAGGTCCCGATGTAGTATTGTGTTCCCAGATTATGGCTGATAAAGAGCAGCATCTGTTTGTCACCAATGTTGAAGAAGTCGGGGCAGGATAGGTCTTCAAAATCGAGTCGTTTTCGGTCATCTTGCGGAATCAGATCCCCCAAATATTCCCACTCCATCATGTCTTTGGATCGAAAAAAGCCTGCAATTTTCCCTCCTGAAATCTGGTAGTAGTGATCGGTTTCCTTGTCATACCAGCCCTCAGGGTCCCAGGCTCGATATTTTTCATACATAGGGTCTCCTTTCTCCGGGCTTCTCAGCACAGGATTTCCTTCAAATTTTTTCCATTCCCTCAAATCTGCATCTGTCGAATATGCTACCAGGTTGGTGGCAGATCCTTGCCCATGATACATGATATGCGGAATCCCCTCTCTGGACAGAAACGCTCCTCCACTGAAAATGCCTTTCTCTATGTCTCCATCCTTCACATCCAGCATATCCGGATACAACTGCCAATGCAACAAATCTGTGCTGACAGCATGTCCCCAGTAGTGTTCTCGAAATCCCTTGTGATAAGCTTGGTAAATGAAGCCAAGATGATATTTGCCATTCCAGTATATTCCGCCATTGGGGTCGAAAGGATAGGCCATTCCTTCTGGCGCTACAAAATGATAGATCGGACGATGCGGGTCAGACATGATTCGCTGCCGAAGCTTGCGGGATTGCATCACCTTGTCGAGTTCATTGGTCGTGGTCTTCTGCCCCATCAGTTCGGGACCATGCAGAGCCAAACAGGCTGTAAGCGTCAACAAAGAGAGTAGTCGTAGTAGTAGCATATTTGTGGGAGTTATAGAAGCATCATTTCCAGACTGCGGAAGGATGTCAATTTTTCAACAAAGTCAAGGGAGGAAAGCCCGTAATTCGTACAACATACATGCCCGGAATCAGGTCGGAGAGATTGGTCAACACATGTTGGCCCCCGGCTTGGAGCACTCCTTTCCAGGCCATTTGCCCTGTATAATGGTACAAAGCCACCTGTTTGTCTCCTGAGCCTGGAATGTTGAGATGCAGAACCGACTCAAGTGGTTGCGGAAACGCACGCAGAGAGGGTTCCGTTGGCATTGGCTGAAAGTGCGCATCTTCCAAGCTGATGGACATCACTGATCCAAACGGGCTATCGGATGACCATATTGGCCCCGATGGGCTGCCTCCCACATTCATGAAGCCATCACTTGGGCCACCGGATGCTCCAGACTGGTCACCAATCACTGTTCCTGTTCCTTCATCAAAATGATACAATCCTACTGTGGATCCATCCGTAACAAAGGCTGATGTTGCTGGCGTAAAGTTGGCAGTGTACCGTAAAACGTCGGAGAAGCGAAGCTCATCCATGAACCCATTGAAGGAGGGGAAGGCTGCTCCAGCATCGTGCTTTTCGGCCCCCAGCACAATGAAAGGGTCGCTGTTCGTGCAAGGCCCTCCACAAAAGTTGCCTGGAACCCCATCATCGGGATAGGATACATTGCCATCTGGTCCGTCTGCCTGTGCTTCGAGCATCCCATCGACATACAACCATATCCATCCATCACTCAATCGGCGCTGAACCGCAATATGATGCCAAACATTGTCCAGGACGTTGGTCGTGCCACAAATGGTCTGTGAATTAAAAAATGGATCCAATATCCCAAACACTGGCACACCTCCGGCAATCGAAATCCCAAAAGCACGCTCTTGATTGAATCTGTCCCGATCCAGAATGATGTTCCCATTGATCCAATCGTAATTAAAGCCGCAAGTGATCGCTGCACTGGTATTGTCGGCTGCATTTCCTTTCATCCAAAATTCAATCGTAAGATCTGTGTCTCCAACATCCACCGGAGGACCAGGATCGGCTGGCATCGTCGGGTCATCAATCCGGATTTTCACCCGATCTTGATCAACAGCAGCAATTCCATTTCCAAAAAATCGCAATGAAAATCCCTGAGCAATTCCAGCTTGAACCAATAGTTGACAAACAACCGCCCAACAACAGATTGATCTTTTCATATTGTATAGGTGAAATTCTTGATTGCATGACCTGATTGAAAGGTACACATCATCCATGAAATCTTGGGGGAAATACTGGTCTTTCTTGGGGGAAATTGTTTTCGACTCCAGACAAATCATTCCAAAACTACTGATTCTCGTTCATCTGATGAGGACAAAGGGCAGCACCAGCAGCCTGATCAGCCAAGCCTGACTCATCTTTTTCGCTGACATTCTCCTTGCAAAATATATGTAGCAATCACGCGATAACCTCTGCAGGCTCCACAAAAAAACAAGGGTCTTTGACAATGTTAATGGAGCTGGTAATAAATTCTTGCTTGCTCGCTTATGACCTCCCTCGGGTCGCATTTTTCCTTCAGGAGAAACAACCCGCCATCCCACAATGTTGCTTCCACAACTGTTGTCAAAGAACCAAAAATAAAAAAGGAATTCGGCGCAGAGACAGCAGACAAGCAATATTTCTCTTGTTTACAAAAACCCATTTCTCAACATTTTTATATCAGGAAACGACTGTCCTGCTTTGCTCACCTATTTGGAAGGTTCTCAGGCATTGAATATTTTCAATAGAAACTGCTCAACCAACTATTCGTCATGAAACAACCATTTACTCGATATTTCACAGGCTGTATTCTTGGAATCGCCTTGCTGTTTGCAACAATCGTCAGGAGCCAATCTCCAGGCCGTATCATCGAGTCTTCCTCCACTTATTCATATGCGTCCCCGACAGACTCCACACTACACAACAAGACTGTTTGTCAATACGATGGGTACCTAAACAATATGGTGGACTGTTACAATTTTTCTTCCTGTGTCTCTTATGAATGGAATCAATTAAGTCGCGACTGGGACAGGATTTTCAAAACAGAACAGCGAATTGAACGAGAGGGAGACTATCATTCAGAAATCCGCTATCAATGGGATGATCAGACACAAGACTGGAAGCCCTTATTTTGGACCCTGAACACCAAAGAGAATGGGAGACAAAAATATCAGGAATATGCCTGGAATCCTGATCGGCAAGATTGGGGTCTCCTCCTGATCCGGGAGAAGGAGTTTGATGAGGGCTTTCTCATCCTGGATGCAGAGAGAGTCTATCGTGTAGATGAAGGGATCTGGTATGGACTCAAAGAAGATCGGGTGTATCTCAGGAACAATCGTCCAGGCGAAATCATCCAGCACAGGTGGAACCATGAAGAAGAAGCTTGGGTACCAGAGAACAAACAGCTTCTTACCTATAAGGCTTTTCCCTTGAATGTAGAACTGATCACACATGTCACATTTTCCTGGGCTGGCACGCTGGGAGGTTGGCAGCTTGCCAAAACAGAGGAGCATATTTTCGATGAGTTTGGCACCAAATTACGGGTAGAGATCCGCCATGAAGATCCGCTTTATTTTGAGAGAGAAGAATTCTTGTATAGTTCTACTGGAGAATGGATTGGTTGGCAGGAGTGGACTAACTTTGATCCTGCGACCGGATGGGTTGGACAACTCAAACACGAATATGGCAGAGAGCCTCTTGGAGACTCCAGTTTCACCTATCAGAATGAATACTTTTGGGATCTGACTCGCGGGGAGTGGGAAAAACACAGACGTACACAAAATATCTGGTACAATAGCTATCTCGTTTGCACCAAAAAATTTCTTTGGAATACGGATTCTCTCCAATGGAATCTCCTTGACAGCTTTGAGCAGATTCGGGATAGCGGAGCTTTTGTCAATGAAAGCATTCGTTTCTTTTACCAACCGAATGGGAGTCGCACTGGCAGGAAAGAAGAGCGAAAGCCATACCCCGGCACGAATCGTGTGGCTCAAACCACTGAATCCAGCTGGAATGATTCCCTTCGGATCTGGACCTATGAACGCAGAAATGAAACCCATTTCACACCAGACTTACAAGAATACGGCTATTCTTCCTATCGCTGGGATGAACAATTGTCTACCTGGCTTGGGGTTGGACGGCGAATTTTCACCTTCGATTCTTTCGGAAATCTTGTTTTCAGCTCGCGGCGACAATGGGATGTCCTGAATCAGGAATGGGTTCCGGATCAGGGATTCGCTCAACTTTGGTCAGACTGTCAACAAACCAACAACCGGATCTTTACTTTTCAATCCATTTCCACCTATCCCAATCCTGTCTCCGATGACTGGCTGTATGTGGACACAAAATTTTCTGAGCCTCTCGCCTATGAGATCCTAGCGACAGATGGGCGCAACGTCTCGAATGGAGAAATCGAGCCCCTTCACGATCGGATTGCACTAGCCAATCTGAACAATGGACTGTATGTCATTCGTTTTTTTGTGGGAGAAAAAGCAGAAATGAAAAAGGTGGTTGTCAGACGCTAATTGGTCTCCGACCATGTGCCATCTGTGGATCAAATATGAGATGAGGTGCTTTTCTGTTGAGATATCTTGTTGAGATATCTTGCTTGGGGTATGAAGCTAGATGAGCAAGGATTGGGGGCAATATCCAGGCAGGTACTCTTTTTCCCATATACCTTTTGCCCCTCTTTCTGGTCAACTTGCCTTTGATTCGAAGGAGGGACAAACAGAAAACTCATGTTCGTCCTCTCCCCTGCTCCATCGTTTGTAGTCTACCGCTGATACCCTAGCTCCTGTTCTCTTTTGAGCCAAATAGACTCAAGCCGATACACTTCCAGATAAGACAATTTGGCCTTTCCTCCTTCAACAAAAAGGGCCAGATCCTTGTTCGATGGATCGGGATAAAACAATTTTGTGAAGGTAACTTCTCCTTGATTGGCATATACTTCTACTGAATTTCTGTCAAGAATACATCTCAACTGAATATGACCATCCATAGGTGAGAGGGTCGCCTCCGATCCCATAAAGGTCAATCGTTGAGTTTCCTTCGAATAGCTCAAGCGTTCTCCACGTAGAACCAAGCCCACTTCTTCTGCTGTTTGGAGGTCAATGTCTACCAATATTTCGAAGACATCTCCATCTACGTCTTCCAGTGGATTGTCAGCTGGACTCACCTCAAGGTCCTGCCAGAGGTGGGAGTCACTTCTCAATTGCTTGATCGCATGTATCGGCATACGGCAGAGACGAGGAAGTCCGTTGATGGTTTTCAGGCTGAGTTCTACGGGAAAAATCTGTTGCTGGCTCCATGTTCGATCATGGGTAGGGGCCTCGGTCAGATGCATAAATCCCATCTGGTAAAAAGGAGCATCTCCTTCATAGGAATGCGCCCATGCCTGAGTGGCATATAATTCCCGATCTGAGCCGCGCCAATTCTCCCTCTCGACTCCATGATTGACCTTGGTGTTCGGCATGTCAGAGTGAAAGTGTGTTCCATCGAAGTCCCCGATCCGATAGGTTCCATCTCCATTGATGATGACCCATTTTTTGTTATTCTCATCGCCATCCAACGGCATTTCCAAAAAATCAGGACATTCATAAAAGCCCTCAAGCTTACTCAATACCTTCCAATCGAGCAGGTTGTCGGATTTGTAGAATGTAAATCCCGGAGGCTCATACAAAATCAGCCGCCAGGACTGATCAGGTTTGTACCAGAAAACCTTGGCATCACGATCTGCTTTCCCCTCCGGCATGGGGATGACGGGATTATCCTTGTGCCGAATCCAGGTTTTGCCAGCATCCCGACTAAAAGAAATGGAGGTTCCCCTTCCATAATCTGTATAAAAGACGACAAGTGTTTTTTCTACCCCCGATTGCAATCCAAGTGTATTGTTCCAATCTACAATCCCACTCCCACTACCTGGTGCATGATCCAATCTGGTATTCATGATCTGAGGCAGTTGTCCCCAAAAGACCAAATCATTGCTGATGGCATGTCCCCAGCTTTTGTTATACCGACGTGATTTGGACCACTCATCATACATGTAAAACAAATGGTAGGTCCCCTTGTATAGGATCAATCCAGTCGCATCAGCAATCTGGCCAGTGATAGGGGTATAATGCACCTGTGGCCGAAGTGGCTGATTGTAGTGCATGTTGTCGAACACTGCGTCATAGCTGAGGCCGTATGGATCATCCGGGATTTTTTTTTCTTTGGTCTGACTTATTCCCAAGGAACAGATAATCAGAAAAAGAAGCAGGAGTGTAGGAAATTTCATCATCAACATGTGATAGGTGAAAGAAAGAAGCTGTCTTCAACTTGTTTACGTTTTTCCGATGATAGGAAAAAAAACAATGAAAAGGCGCATAGGCAAAAGATGAATCCTTTGCACTACGGCCTTTCCCGGTCTCCTGATCTTGAATGACTAAGGGTTCTTCCTTAGCCTTTTAGGACAGCAAGCGGAGTTAGTTCTACCACGATTTCTGCCAGGTCTTTCTGGTTTTCCATCACGACATCGATGTCCTTGTAAGCACTGGTCGCTTCATCCAGATCTTTCTGGTTTCGCAATCCGTGGATCACGCCTCTCTGGTTCATTAGATCGATCTCATGCTGCAAATCCAATTCTCGCTGGGCCTGCTTTCGTCCCATCTTTCGCCCAGCTCCATGGGAGCAAGACATGAAGCTCTGCTCATTCCCCAATCCGCGAACAATGTAAGAGTGGGTTCCCTGAGATCCTGGGATCATCCCCAATTCATCTTTGAAAGCTTTGGTTGCCCCTTTTCGGTGGACGAAGACATTTTCCCCGAAATGATGCTCCCATGCGGCAAAGTTATGGGCTTTGTTAATGATGTCCTCTCGCTCGAATTCTCCTACAACTTCGGTCAAAGCCTCACTCATACGTTCCATCATCAACTTCCGGTTCGCCAAGGCAAATTCAATACAATAGTTCATTTCATCGATATAGGCTTGAGATTCTTCAATCTCCAATGGCAAGAATGCCAGTCCCATCTCTTTGGTTACGGTAGAATGATATCGTGCATTCAGCTTAATGGCCAATTCGTTGTAAAACTTGGCTACAGTATATCCAAGATTTCGGCTCCCTGAGTGAATCATGATCCAGATGTAGCCATCAGAACCTTTTTGAATCTCAATGAAGTGATTCCCTCCCCCCAATGTTCCGATTTGTTTCAAGGCTTTGTTGTACCCGCGGCTAACATTCATTAAGGCAGCATGTCCTTCTGGCATCCTTGCCTCATCTTGCTTCTCCGCATGCCAGTTGAATCCCAATGGGATCAAGGATCGGGCTACGCCCATCACTTTCTTCAACTCTTCTCGGGACACGTCTTGCAGTTCGGTCCGCATCGCACACATTCCACATCCGATGTCTACTCCGACAGCATTGGGGATGACTACATTTTTGGTAGCTAATACAGAGCCGATTGGCATTCCATATCCTTGATGGCTATCAGGCATGATGGCGATATGCTTGAAGGCAAATGGCAAGTTCGCAAGGTTTTTGGCCTGCTTCAAAGCCCCAGGCTCAATGTCTTCCAACCACATTTTGATTGGTCGCTTTTCTGTTGATATGACTTGTTTCATTGTTTTGAAGGGTAAGGTGATGAACGCAAAGCTGGAAAGACAGAAAGGGAATTGGCGCTTTGCGTCTTTGTGTCTCCGCGTTCATCTTGATGATTACTTAGAAAAGATCTCCTTCAACTGATCCACAATCTGACCTCCGCCTGACAGGGAGATGCTGCTGATCTTTTCGGCAATTTTCTCTACATATTCCATCTCCTTGAGTTTGAAGAGCATGGCGTTTTCTTCCATGAGCTTGGCTGTATTGAGCAGACTTCTTGTAGAAGCGGTCTCTTCTCGTCTGGTGATGATATTGGCCTGGGCGTTTTTCTGTGCAATCAGTACCCGACTCATGATTTCCTTCACATCTCCCGGCAGGATGATGTCCCGAATCCCGCATGTCTTGATTGCGACGCCCAGTTCTTCGGCCTTGTCAGCGAGTGCCTTGAGCATAAAAGGAGAAATATCTTCCTTTTTTTCCAATAGTTCATCCAATGTCAAGGTTCCGATAAACTCCCTCAACGCCAACTGAATGGAGGTATAGAGAGATCGTTCATACACCTTGTTGTCTACCAGTGCTCTTTTCAGATCCACAATCTGATAGATGGTCTGGAAGTTGATTCTCAAGGCTGCCTTGTCTTTGGTCAGAATTTCCTGTCCGGGGACTTCCAGTTGCTGCTGTCGCATGTCAGCTTTCAGCACAATGATGGCTTCGGCATTCTTCCAGAATCTGTAGATCCCGGCACCGATTTCCCGCTCAAATATGCCATCCCGGAAGAACAGCCCCCTTTCATAGGATTCAATGACAAATGTTCTGACAAAAGGAGAAAGCGTAGGCTTCACCAACAGGTTGACATCAATGTTGTCTGAAATTTCAGATACACTCAGGTCTATCTTCACGAAGGAGAAAACCGTTACTCCCTTCCAAAATGCGTGTTTTCCTGGTCTGAGAACGGCTTTGAAGTTGCCATCCTCATACTGTAGGGCGATCTCATTGTCAGTCACTTCGACCACATAGAGTTGTTCACTCAAGATGGGGTCTCTCAACAATAGACTCAATGGGAATCTGCTGTTCAGTGGCTGTGTCATGTCATGTCGCTCAATTTGCTCATGGAACCCCAACCAATAACTTCCTTCAGTAAGGGTTCTTCTGTAGCTCCCAAATCTGGAGACAAGAGCGACTTGACCGGTTGCGATTCTTACTCTGTTCATGACGTTGATATAATTGATGGTTGTTGACAAAAAAGAAGAAAACAGACCCGCCAGGGCATTTCGGAGAAAGCGGAACTCTCGTTGAGCAGAAATCTATTAACATCGTTTCCGATCAGGGGCCTTCGTCATGCAAGATCATAGACGATCTTAGATGCTCTGGCTGCCGAAGCAGAAAGGATCCCAACTCTTTCAGCGGTATCCTGAGTGTTCAGGGCCTTCCAGAAACTGTCTTTCTACACCGGGTAGTCAGACGGCCCCTTTGGGTGCTGTTTCCTTGTAGGTGGAATTTTTATAGAAGTTTCCACTCTTCTTGCATACAGCTGGATTAAAAGTCCAGTGCTCTACCAATTGAGCTACTATTCACGTGAGAATAGACGGGAATCGAACCCGCAACACCTGAGTTGTTGGCAACAAACGATCAGATAAGCGGCATATGCGTCCTTTGCAGGTTGCACACCATGGAGCCATACAGAAACTCTCATCAGGTCTTTGGCTGTCCGTTTGCTACAATACAAATATGAGGAGGCACTGCGCAATCTATTTGCGTAGATAAAAAAAAGTGGCGATTTTTATGAAAATTTTTGGAAAAGGCGGTTTTTGGGCCAAAAGAGGAGGTTTTTTTTCGTTCCTTGAATCGCACAATACTCGCCTCACTTTTCAAAGAGAGTCAAACCCTTATTCTATGCCAGTCAACAGAAACGCTCTCATTCGCTACAAGACCATCGACAAGTGCTTGCAGAACAGGTACAGAAGATGGACCCTGAATGATCTCATTGAGGCTTGCTCTGATGCGCTATACGAATACGAAGGCATCACAAAAGGCGTAAGTCGGCGATCTGTGCAGGCCGATATCCAAATGATGCGGAGTGATAAGCTTGGTTACAATGCGCCCATCATTGTGGTGGATCGAAAATATTATACATATGAAGATCCCACCTACAGTATCACCAATATTCCCTTGACAGATCAGGATTTGGGCATGTTGACCGAGGCGGTGGAATTCATGAAGCAGTTTCAAGGCTTCTCTCACTTTCGTGGGCTGGACGGTATGGTGCAGAAACTGGAAGACCACATCTATTCCCAGAAAACCCAAAACAAACCAGCCATTGATTTTGAAAAAAATGACAACCTCAAGGGACTCGAACATCTGGATCGACTTTATCAGGCCATTATCCAAAAAAGAGCGATCCACATCACTTATCAATCATTTAAGGCCCGAGTCGAAAGTACCTTTGATTTCCATCCTTATTTGTTGAAGGAATACCGGAATCGCTGGTTCATTCTTGGGGTAAAGAAAAAAGGAAGCAATTTGCTCAATTTGGCTTTGGATCGGATTGTGCGAATCGAAGACACAGAGACCTGGTATCAGGGCGATTCGGGCTTCAATGCAGCGGAATATTTCAAGGATGCCATCGGCGTTTCTGTCAGTCCCGGTGTTCATGCAGAAGAAGTAGTGCTGTTTGCCACTCACAAACATGCTCCCTATATTATCACCAAACCTCTCCACCACTCGCAACAATTGCTGGAAAAAGATGCTTATGGGATTACCTTCTCTCTGTATGTCCAGCACAATTTTGAGCTGGAAAAAGAGATTCTGGCTTTTGGCGAAGGGGTTCGGGTGATTTCGCCTGAGCGCCTGAAAAGAAGAATCAAGGATCGAATGGAGGCCGCTGTGGAAAATTATCAAACGGACCTGCGAAGCAGGGGGCTGGACATTGCCGCAAACAAGCTTCAACACAAAGGGTCCAGCATCCTGAATTATGTCTATACCAGCAGAGAGGTCCGACATATCCGACGCATGCTGGACAAAGTTCTGAATAACGGAGGAAAACGCCCACATGCCGAACGGCGGTTGCTTCAGCTTATTCCGAGTTTGAAAACGGTCTTATTCAACAAAAATCTTCGACGTATTCTTCATAATATTGATGAACAAGCTTTTTTGACCAAGGCGATCTATTTTGACAAAACCCCTGACGCCAACTGGTTTGTGAATTGGCATCAGGATATCCCAATCAATGTCGCAGAGAAAAAAGAAGTGGCTGGCTATAGCAAGTGGACGGCAAAAGATGGCGTCATCAGTGTCTGTCCTCCTGAGCAGATTTGTCAGAATCGTTTTAGTATTCGCATTCATCTGGATGATGCTGATGCCCAGAACGGTGCCCTCCGAATCTTAGCTGGTTCTCACAAAAAGATCTTTGATGATGATGAAATTCGCCTGATTGCAGAAAACAGTCTTCCAGTCTTGTGCGAAGTTCCTTCTGGGGGGATTCATTTGATGAAGCCCCTGATCCTGCATGCGTCGTCCAAGAGTCAGACGCAGAAGCGAAGGCGGGTGATTCATTTGGAATTTGCCTCTGTAGAATTGGAAGGAGAGTTGGAATGGGGGGAGAGGGCGGGGTGGTAAAATAAAATATACAAGAAGATTATTCAGGCGGGGAGTCTCTATCTTCCTTTTTCCGTAAACGTTCGATGAACTTGGGACTTCTGGATGTATGGAAAATATCTAATATAAAAAGTTGGTTTTCCTGCTTTTCAACCCGATAAATGACTCGATACTGTTTCTGATACGCTGCTGACCTGTATCGGCCATAAGGATCAGGAAGCTCTTTGCAGATAGGAAACTTAAAAGGAAACTGTGAAAGATGATCACAAAAATCTATCAATCCGATTGTATACTCAATAGATCTTTCTTGACTAAATCTATTCCCGTAATTAAAGACATCTTCCTATGCCAAGAGTGCCTGTTCAGTCCACTTTACTTCCATGAATTCAGTCGCCTTCGAACCTCTTCTGTTGAAAAGACTCTGCCATCTACGATATCTTTTTCAGCCATTGATATCCTTTGCTGAAATATCTCCATGGACATAGACTCTCCAGGCATAGACATATCTTCGCCAGTGTTTTCGGTCTGGAGTTTTTGACGTACACCTAATACAACCTTCCATTGTTGACTTTGAGGAAGGGCAAAAATGTGTTTTATAATTTCAGTTGTACTCATTTTTATTCTTCACAATTCAAATGATCTCATTAAAGGTACCAAAAAACAGGAAGGATGTCTATCTATCTTGCGAAATGGTTTGATGCACATTCTGCATTTTCCAAGCAAACTACTATCTTTCCTCTCTTCTAACTCCTATTACAAAAAACTCACTAACTACAATGTATCATACACTAACTACTGTTGTTGCCGGAGCTGGCTTTATCGGACCTGTTCATATGGAAGCACTCAAACGCCTGGGGGTCCGGGTAAAAGGTGCACTAGGCAAAGATCAGGCTGAATCTGAACAGGCCAGAGCGGCAATGGGATTGGAAGTCGCTTATGCTTCCTTTGAGGATGTCCTCAATGATGAAGAGGTTGATGCGGTTCATTTGGCATTGCCGAATGTGCTTCATTATCCCTTTGCCAAGCAAGCTCTTCTCGCAGGCAAGCATGTCATGTGCGAAAAACCATTGGCCATGACATCGGAAGAAAGTCAGGAGCTGGTCGAATTGGCCAAGTCAAGCGGTCTGGTAGCAGGGGTATGCTACAATATTCGCTTTTATCCGCTCAATCTGGATGCTCGTCATCGGGTAGAGCAAGGAGAATTGGGCGATTTCTACTCTGTGGTTGGTAGCTATGTTCAAGACTGGTTGCAGTATGATACAGATTACAACTGGCGGGTATTGGCCGATCAGGGAGGTGCATTGCGAGCGGTCGCAGACATTGGCACCCACTGGATGGATCTGGTGACCACCATTACAGGCTTAGAGGTTGAAGCAGTCTTTGCTGATCTAAATACTGTCCATCCGATTCGGAAGCGACCTATTGGGGAAGTCGAGACTTTTTCAGGCAAACAAAAGACCTTTCAGGAAGTAGAAGAAATTCCCATCACTACTGAAGATACAGGCAGTATTCTGTTTCGATTCAAAGGCGGAGCCAAAGGAGCCTTATGGGTATCGCAAGTAACTGCAGGTCGAAAAAATTGCCTTCGATATGAAATCTCTGGCGCGAAATCATCTCTGTATTGGGACAGTGAGCGACCCAATGAGATCAGAATTGGCCACAGAGAGCGGCCCAATGAACTCATGATCAAAGATCCCGCTTTGGTAGGTGGGCCTGTCGGTCAGTATGTGAATTATCCCGGGGGTCACAATGAAGGCTTCCCTGATACCTTCAAACAGTGTTTCAGAGCTTTTTATGATGCCATTTTGAACAATACCCCTTCAGATGAGGCTGTGTATCCGACATTTGTACAAGGCCATCATGAAGTTGTGCTTTGTGAGGCGATCCTGAAAAGTCACGCGGAAGAAAGATGGGTAAAGACCAGTGAGATATAGTCTCCTTTTGATCTTGAACACAAAGCCGTTGAGCAACAGATATCGATTGTAGAGAGAACAAGAGATCTTCTCTCTACATCTTTTTCAATTTCCACAGAATATCACTGAGACCATTGGTCTTGATTTCGTAGACCGTGGCTAGTTGCATGCCCAGCTTGCCTTTGGGAAATCCTTCTCTGGCAAACCATTCCAGGTAATGCGAAGGAAGGTCGCACAGGAGCGTCCCAGCATACTTGCCAAAGGGCATTTTGTGGCGGACCAGTTCCAGCAAGATTTGCGGGTCTGGCATGGGAGAAGACGTGTTTGGGTCATCCATAGATCTGCTCATTGATGTTTCTAGGCCTGCATATTAGGAAATTCACTAACTTGGTCCAATCTCAACGCAGTATTCTTTTTCGTCTCACTCTTCCTCATCTCCTTCACGAACATGAAACTTGGATTCGTATCAGCCATTCTCCCGGAACAAAGTCTTGCAGAGGTGCTGTCACTTGCAGCAGAAATCGGATATGATTGTGTAGAAATCATGTGCTGGCCCAAAGGCAAAGCTGAAAGACGTTATGCAGGGGTAACCCATATCGATGTATCGGATTTTGGAGAGAATGAAGTGCTGGAAGTACGACGTTTGATTGGTGCAAAAGGCGTCTCTATCAGCGGACTTGGATATTACCCCAATCCTTTGGTGGCAGATAAGGAAGAAGGACAGGTCTACATCGATCATATCAAGAAAGTCATCCGTGCAGCGGCTATGCTGAATATCGGACGTGTCAACACCTTCATTGGTCGTGATCATAACAAAAGTATTGAAGACAACTGGCCACGCTTCCTGGAAGTATGGCCTGACATCATTGCTTATGCCGAGGAGCAAAAAGTCTATGTGGGCATCGAAAACTGTCCCATGCTGTTCACTTATGACGAATGGCCTGGCGGCAAAAATCTGGGTACCAGCCCTGAGATTTGGCGAAGGATGTTCGAGGCGATTCCCAGCAAGTATTTTGGGTTGAACTATGATCCTTCCCATATGATTTGGCAGCACATGGATTATCTGGCACCAATGCGCAATTTTGCGGATCGGCTTCATCATATTCACGCCAAAGATGTGCGCATTGACTATCACAAACTCAATGAGGTCGGCATCATGGCCCCCCCCAATGAATGGCACAGCCCCAAATTACCTGGCTTGGGAGCGGTGGATTGGGGACAATTCTTCTCTACCCTTACCAGTGCCGGATATGATGGCCCAGTCTGCGTGGAAGTGGAAGACCGGGCCTATGAGGGCTCTTTGGAGAAGCGAAAAGCTGCATTGATTCAGAGCTATTCTTATTTACGGCAGTTTATTCCGAAGATGTAAGGAGAAGGCACAAGGAAAGAGAAATCCTAAGGGTTCAGGCAATAACATTCTCGCTCACAGAAGTTTGCAGGCCAAGCAACAGCTTTTTCCTGTGATTTGCACTACCCCTGAACAAGAACAGATCATTCCTTGCGCCTCCGAACTCTACAGGTTCTGTTAGTCATCAATCATCTGCCCTACCAACTGCTTGAATTTCCAGCCGGTCTGATCACCATTCCAGCCCTGTGTTTGCTTATAGATGATGCCAATGACTTGCTCTTTGGGATCAGCAAAGTATTGTGTATTGAAATATCCGCCCCACTCGAACGTACCTATACTGCCATTGCCTCCCATGTCTTGTCCCCGCTGATCTACAACCCCAAAGGCCAAACCGTAATACCTGCCGCCGTCTCCCCAATAATCTTTGATATGATTGCCCATGATGGACTGAATGGTGGTTCGACTCAAAAACCTGCGCCCATTGTATGTGCCCCCATTGAGGTACATTTGCAAAAACTTCGCATAATCCAGGACTGTGCTGCTCAATCCTCCACCACCAGAGAAAAATGCCTTGGCACCTTTGATCGGAAAATCAATATCAAAGCGATGATCCGTAAAATTCTGCCATTTTCCATCCTCAAACCCATGTACTGCAACCAGGCGTTTGGCTTTCTTTTTGGGGAGGTAGAAATAGCTATCCTCCATTCCCAACGGATCAAACAAACGCTCCTTTAGAAATTGATCAAAGGGCATTCCTGACACTACTTCGATGAAATATCCCAACACATCCAGACCTTCGCTATAGAGATATTCTTCTCCCGGATGAAAATGCAACGGAAGTTTGGCGAGTTTCTTGATGTTTTCTTCTATGGTGTATTCCTCGGTAGTCCAGGCATCGACAATTCCGTGCTTCTGATAGAGCATTTTGAAGCGCTCATCGGGATCAATCATCCCATATCCGATCCCGGAAGTATGCGTCAGCAAATGTCGGATGGTAATCGGACTGTTGACGGGTTCCGTCGTAAAGGTCGTGTCCGCATAGCGATAGTTTTTCAGAACACCTGTCTCCGCAAATTCAGGGATATACTTCGAAATCGGGTCATCCAACCGAAATTTTCCTTCCTCCCACAGCATCATGACTGCAGTAGAGGTGATAGCTTTGGTCTGGGAAGCAATGCGGAATATATCATCTCTCTTCAATCTGCGATCCGCCTCAATATCTGCCGTCCCAAACGCTTTGTGCAGGACGATCTTGCCTTTGCGGGCTACCAGAACCACAATTCCAGGGACATGTTCTTTTTCGATGGTTTCTTCACACATCTTTTCAATCCGGGCAAGCCTCTCCGCAGAAACACCCACACTTTCGGGACTGGCTTCTGAGAGCATAGAAGGAGCTTGCCCAAAGAGGGAACTGAAGGCAATTGCGAAGAGAGTAATAAGGAGTAATCGTTTCATACAAATGAGATATTGATTGGGGATAAAGCTAAAGAATCGGGATCATTTCTCCCATATTGATAGGTGGGCAAATGCTTGATTTATTCCAGCAAAAAGTTTGATCATCAGCAATAAATGACATAAGTTTTTCTATATTAGTCTATTACAGACGCTTACACAGGATCTTCTCCTCCCTTTCCTCCTTCAATCATTCACAATGAAAACAACAACTCTCCTCTTGGTACTTCTGGTCCTGTTCGGTGGCCTGCTCCACTCCAGAGATATGGCTTGGAGAAATGCCGGTCCATTGGTCCTGGATACTCTCACCGTTGCAGCCTGCAGTACATACACCAGTCCCAGTGGCCTCTACACCTGGACAACTTCTGGCACCTATCAGGATACCCTTAGCGGAACCTTATGTGATACCCTTCTTACCATTCATCTGACAATTGGATATCAACCTTCTGTCAATATCCTGATTGAAAATCCCTGCGGGAGCAGCTATACTCTCAATGATACCACCTATACCATTTCGGGTATCCACACCCAGATTCTCACCAATGCTGTAGGCTGCGATAGTGTCTTAACAGTCTACCTTAACCTCTTTCACCTTGAAACCTATGACACCTTGACGGTAGATACATGTGACACTTATACCCTTAATGGACAAACATATTCCACCAGCGGTACCTATACACAGCTGCTTACTAACTGGCTGAATTGTGATAGCTTTCTCACCCTGAACCTCACCATTCATGAAGCCAGCCAACATCTCCTGGCTGATAGCAGTTGCGAAAGCTACTCGTTTCATGATAGCTTATATACACAATCTGGTCTGTACACCCACACATTGACGAATCAGGCTGGCTGTGATAGCCTCATCAGCCTGGATGTGACCATCCATCCAGCCTCTCAGCATCTCTTGACAGCATCTGCTTGCGAGAGTTATGCGTTAAATGACAGCCTATATACTGTCTCTGGCACCTATGAACAGATTCTCATGAACGAATATGGATGTGATAGCACCCTCACGCTGGATCTGCGTATTTCGCAGGCTTCACAAAGTTATCTTGATTCCATTGTTGTATGCGATGCGTATTCTCTCAATGATTCTGTCTATACGAGTAGCGGAATGTATACCCAACTTCTCACCAATGCAGAGGGATGCGATAGCAGCATTTTGCTTGATCTAACCATTGAACCACTACATGTAAGCCTAACTTCTGATGGTTGGACGATATTCGCCCATCCCAACTTCAACTCACAATACCAGTGGGTGAATTGTGATAGTGGATATCTCCCTGTTCCCGGAGAAACGAATGAGAGTTACAGTCCTGTTGCAGATGGAAATTATGCTGTGATCGTAACCAATGGAAACTGTCGGGATACCTCAGCGTGTATGGCTATGACTATTACCAGCTTGGATCAAAGCTTTGCGCATGAACTCAGATATTTTCCGTCTCCGAGTTCTGGAGTACTGACCATCGACCTAGGAGGTATATATCGACACATCGAGATAGACATTCAAAATGCGATTGGGCAACAGATTGGAACCTATAGAGATCAATCTCGCCAAAAAACGTCTGTTCGTTTACCCACAGAATCAGGGATATATATGCTTCAAGTGCAGGCTGATGATCGGGTTGCCGTCATAAAAGTAGTCCGGGAATAAGAGAGAGGTTGAATTTGGGAAACAGTCCATCTAAAACCACTAGAATGTCTTTGTTACAGACAAAATGGACAAAGTCAAACTAAGAAATGGGAAGATTTTTTCATTGATTGAGGCCTCAATCATCAATCTAGCTGCCTATGAACATCGCTGAATTTAAACTCGAACGCTACTTCGCAAAATACGAATTCACCACACGCTATCTGCTATCTTGCTCAGACTGTGATGGATATCCTCTTTCCTATGTGCTGGATCAGGCAACTACCAAAGAACGAAATCTTTGGGACAAGCTGACCTTGGGGTATACTGAATCCGAAGGCAATATCCATCTTCGGGAAGCGATATCGGATCAATACACAAGCATTTCTCCATCGGAAATAGTCGTAGCGAGTCCCGGCGAACTGAATTTCATCCTGATGAATCGTTTGTTGCACACTGGTGATCATGTCATCTGCATGTCTCCGGCTTATCAGTCCTTATTTGAAGTGGCTAGATCTTTGGGCACAGAGCTGTCATTTTGGCAACCCAATCCTGACAATTGGCATTTTGACCCGGATGAACTCGCGGCATTGATTCGCCCCAACACTCGGATGATCATCATCAATTTTCCTCATAATCCTACGGGTGCATTTCCTTCAAGAGATGAGCTAGATCGTATCGTCGACTTGGCCAGACGGCAGGGAATTTATCTTTTTTCGGATGAAATGTATCGGAGCCTGCTTCATGGTGAGACAGAAGAGATTCCCTCAGTTTGTGATCTGTACGAAAAAGGGATCAGTCTGTGGGGCATGGCAAAAACCTTTGGTCTGGCAGGATTGCGAATGGGATGGCTTGCCTGTAAGGATACACAGATTCTCCAGCAAATCCTGGCGTTCAAGGACTATCTCTCGATCTGCAACAGTGCGCCCAGTGAAATCCTCTCCCTCATCGCGCTGCGACATCAAGATGCATTTGTCCAACCCAATCTGACCAAAATCAGGAAAAATCTGAGCCTGTTTCAGGCCTTTGTCAGAAAGCATGAATCGTGGATTCAATGTATTCCTTCACAAGCGGGCTCAACGGCATTTGCGAAGCTACACATCTCTGAGTCGAGCCTGGATTTTGGAGAGCGACTGGTGCGAGAAACCGGCATTATGCTGGTTCCAGCAGAGATGTTTGAGTATGGACAAGCACACATACGCATAGGATTTGGGCGAGAAAATTTTTCTGAAGTCCTCACAGTTTTTGGCCAATGGCTCTTGAAACAATCCAAATAGTCTCTTAATTTTACGCCTGACTTACGAGACATTTTTCTATTCTCACCATTCAATCTATTCATCATGAATGAACAGATACGGGATACCTTTATCCTGGAAATGAAAAGTCTCATCCTTCAAGCAAGGCAAACAGCCGTCCGAAGCGTGGATGCAGCACGGGTACAATTGTACTGGCACATTGGCAAAGGAATTTTTGAAGAAGAACAACATGGGCAGGACAGAGCTGCTTATGGAACATTTCTGATAAATCGCCTTGCTAAAGAATTACAAGCAGAGTTTGGTTCTGGATTCTCCAAGCGTCAACTTCATCTTTACAGGCAGTTTTTTCGAACGTTCCCAATTGTGACTGCACTGCGGTCACAATTGAGTTGGACCCAGTACAAGCGTCTCATCCAAATCAAGGACCAGGACAAACGCACCTACTACATCCACGAAGCTGTCAAGAATAATTGGTCTTCTCGCCAGTTGGAGCGCCAGATCAACAGCCAATTGTATGAGCGCCTTCTTCTCAGCAATGACAAGGCATCGGTACTCGCAGTAGCGAGACAGGAAAAACAGCCTGAATCGCCTCAAGAAATCATCAAAGATCCGATGGTTCTAGAGTTTTTGGGGCTGGAAAGGAAAGCAAGCTATTATGAAAAAGATGTTGAGCGGGGGCTGATCAGCCAGCTTCAGGATTTTCTGTTAGAACTGGGAAACGGATTTTCGTTTGTCGCTCGCCAAAAGAGAATTCATTTGGAAGGAGATGAATTTTTCATTGATTTGGTATGCTACAATCGCTTATTGCGCGCTTTTGTCCTCATTGAAATCAAAACCCACAAGCTTAGTCATCAAGACCTTGGACAGCTCAATATGTATGTCAACTACTATGATCGGGTAGAGAAAAGACCGGATGAGCATCCGACCATTGGCATTTTGTTATGTGCTGACAAAAACGATGCTGTGGTCAAGTTTTCTTTACCAGAAGACAATCATCAAATTCTCGCCAGTCAGTATCACTTGTATTTACCTTCTGAAGAGCAGTTGTTGGCCAAGATGCGGAAAAGCATAGAGGAATTTGAATGGTCCGGGCAACAGACTTGAGGTGAATTGTATTCTGCGTATCACATCTCTATCCTCTCCAGCTCCTCTGACCTCAAAAGTGAAGGTCCGGCAAGCAGCTAGCTTGACCGGACCATTTCACTCTAAAAGTTACCATTACTTAGTTCATGACAGGAGTGGTTTCCTGCTTCTTGTTTGTTTTTGATTTTCTTTCTGTTGCCTCCTCATACATCTGGTCATAGTCTGCCCGCATCGTCCCCATTGCTCTGTCCCAAAAGAGGAAATACAATCCGTAATTCCCCGTAAAGCGTTTGTGATGAAGGTTATGAGACACAGAGGTGATGATCCACCGGCCAATCCAGGTTTTGTGAAATCCTTTGGGGTATAGCTCAAATCCCAGATGCTCATAGACATTATAGACAATCTGGAAAAGGAAGAACCAACTGATGGCTCCGATATGGACTGGCAGCGTAAAGGCGATCAGTGGAATGATGGCCACTTCCAGGACGGCTTCTATTGGATGAAAAGCATATGCTGTCCAAGGAGAAGGATTGGTGGATTTGTGATGGACCAGATGCACATACTTGAAGACTTTGGGATGGTGCATGAAGCGGTGTTGCCAATAGAACCAGGTATCATGAAGCAGGAACATCCAGACCCAAGTGAATATATAATAGGCCGTACTATATTCATTGAAATCATAGTAGACATTGGTATAGGGACGAAGCACTGTCAGTGTCAGGATGGACACCGTCGCAAAAATAGTGATGGTGATCATGGAGTACATAAAGTCTCTCGCATAATCGTTGAGCTTTGGCATTTTTTGCTGAATCTTCCTGAACCAGAGAGGACGTTTCAGAATGATGTAAAAGAGGATGAAGGCTCCTGTAGCAAACTTCAGATAATCTTCCAGGATATGATAAGCTTCCCACAACCAATTGTCAAGTAAGGATTCCATAGGATGAAGAATTAAAGGTGAGCGTGTACTAGGAGATACACCAAATTCTGACGGAAGTTGTCAAATTTCCATACAATTCAATGAATGGTCTTTCCTCGCCGATGACTGACAACTATCAGCAGTTGAATGGGGATTCCATCTTTTCTGACAAATGAAAGGATAGCAAGAACCACTGATCGGTCAAATGCTGCCGCTCATCGGATGAATTGGGAACTCAGGGCATTTCTTTGTTTTTTGTATCAGCTAGAATGGTGATAATCTCATGGGAACCAAAGAGTTTTTAAAAAATCGTCCGGCCATTGAAGTCATTTTTTGGACCTTGCTGGTCTTGGGGGAATTTGTTCCATCCCTCAGCCACGAACCTGTGCATGTAGCCTTCATGGGAGCTCTATTTCGAAATATTCCACTATTTCTAGCTGTGCATTTATGGTACTATTTATTTTCAATCCTGAAAAACAACCGCAATTCCGTTTGGATTCTGAGTGTGATCAGTATTATTCTGATTTTTGCCGCACCCGCCATCAATTATCTGGCCTTCAATGCTTTTTTCCCTACCTATCGCTATGAATCGCCCTTATTGACCTATGTGTTGATTTGTTCTCCGATCTCTCTCACCATCATCGGTGGGTGTAGTCTGGTCTTGTTTACGCTTGAAGGCTGGCTCAAAGAAGTAACAGATCAGGCCAACCTAAAAAGTGAAAAATTGCTCTCCGAAATACGAGCACTCAAATCTCAGATCAATCCACACTTTCTGTTCAACACCCTGAACAACATATATTTTTATGCCTGTTCACAACATCCACAAACCCCAAATATGATTGAGAAACTGTCCGAGATTCTCAGGTATCTGGTGTATGAGGGAGAAAAGGATCGGGTGAGCCTGAAACAGGAAATAGACATTTTACAAAACCTCATTGACCTCTACAAAATCAAAAACTCTGAACAAAAGAACATCACCCTTCAACACAAAGGAGTTCAGACACAACATCAGATTGCTCCCCTTATTTTGGTGAACTTATTGGAAAATGCCTTTAAACATAGTGATGCTCTCAACAATCCCAAAGGATTCATCCATATATCAGCGGAGGTCACTGTTGAAGGTCAATTTGTATTTCGAATCACCAATAGTACCAAGCCCCAAGCCTCATCTTCAGACCAAGCCGGTGTAGGCCAATTCAATATCGAGAAACAAATTGAGCTCATCTACCAGGATCATTATTCCTTTCATACCGATATTGATGACCAGACCTATCGGCTCGAATTGATCTTACCGCTCCAAAATGCCGTCGACTATGCCCTACCGCACCCTCATCGTGGATGACGAAGAACCCGCTCGTGGCTTGTTACAACTTCACATCAGCAAAGTATCAGATCTGCATCTTGCGGGGATCTGTACCAATGCGATCGAGGCGAGGAAGATCCTATCTGAAGAGCATATAGACATTCTTCTGCTGGATATCCATATGGGTGATATCTCAGGCCTGGATCTTCTGAGAATGCTCAAACAACCACCTGCCACCATTCTTACGACAGCCTATTCTGATTATGCACTCGAAAGCTATGAGCTGGATGTGGTAGACTATTTGGTAAAGCCTATTTCTTTTGACAGGTTTTTCCGTGCCGTTTCCAAAGCCATGGAGATCCGTAAACCAATACTTCAGGCGTCAAGAATTCAGAAGCTTCCTCAAGTCCTGGAACAATCCTACATTTTTGTCAAAGTGGACCAAAAATTGGTAAAAGTCCCTTTTCAGGACCTCTTGTTTGTGGAAGCCTATGGGGAATATGTCAAGCTGTACACTCCAAAAAAGATCCATATAAGTCTTCGCACCCTGACATCCATGGAAGAAGCACTTCCTGATTCTTCCTTCTTTCGCCTTCATCGCTCCTATATCATCAATGTCGATCACATAGCCGAAATCGAGGATGGCATGGTTCGGATTGGCCCACACGAAATTCCTATCAGCAGAAGATTGAAGGACGAATTTTTTGAGATGTTAAAGAGAGGGGGAATTTTGTGAGGGTAAGTCATTCGACGTTTTTCCTGTTTTTTTACCCCCTTTGCAACTTGATCACCTCATGTTTCTCCACAAATGCAGGATCAATCTCAACCCCTAGTCCTGGACCAGAAGGCACCGTCACAACGCCATTTTCACTGTCCAGAGAAGAGGTTTCGCATTCCAGCGGGATATTCTTGTTGAATCCTTTGAATTCATGGAATGGGCCAGCATTGGGGAGGGCAGAAACAAAGTGCATCATGTACAAATAGCCCAGACCTGAGCCAGAGATATGTGGGGTACAGCTCTTACCCATCGCATGTGCCATTCTGGCAACTTTCATAGATCGGATCATGCCACCAAAATAGAACATATCCGGCTGCACAATGTCTAATCCATGATTTGCAATCAACCAACGAAAGCCATGCATACTCGGCTCCTGTTCCCCGCCTGCCACAGGAATCGTCAAGGCATCGGCTATCTGTTTGGTTTCTTCATACCAATCAAATGGAACAGGTTCTTCATAGAAATCCAGTTTGTACTCCTCCAGAATTTTTCCAATTCGAATGGCTTCCTTCGCATCATATGATCCATTGGAGTCGGCATAGATTGTCATCTCATCTCCAAAGGTCTTCCTCACCAAAGGAATCAGTGCTTCGCTTCGGCCCGGAGGATCATCTGCATTCTTACGCATTCGCCCTCCAATCTTGAATTTCACAGCTTTGGCCTGGGTTTCTTCTACATTTTTCTGGATAAAGGCAATGGACTCCTCTGCCGTCTTTCCTCTGTAATTATTGGCCTGATAGACGGCGATTCGCGGATTGTGGATCTGTCCGATCAGTTGGCCGATGGCCTTCCCTGAGATTCTTCCCAACAGATCCAGAATAGCAAATTCGATGGTGGCAAGGGGAACCCACAATGCGAGATTCTGTAACTTGTAGTTGCTTTTGTACACGTATACGTCCTCCAACAATTGCTCTAGATCGCGTGCGTCTTTGCCTGGAAAAAATGGCTGAAGCCGATTCACAAAAATTGGATACAGCGAAGCCATCTGTGCATTGTTGCTGACACACAACCCAACTGCCCCATCCGTTGACCGAACTCGGCAGATGAAATTCCGCTCATATCGCAAAAGCTCCAATGTGTCAATGATGACAGGATCGGGAAACAGATCTCGCGTCAAAACTGGCTCTTGCAAAATCTTGTCCAACAGCCTATAGGTGTCTGTATCAGAAAGAGGGTCTGAGGCATCGGAACAAGACAGAGCTGCTGCTCCAATTCCGCCCAATGCCAATGGGAAAAATGTTCTCCGATTCAGTTTCATTTGTCTCACATTGAGTTAAACAGATAAAATAAAGATATCTATTTCTTTTTCAATCGTTTGCCGTGTGCTTATTTTTTTGAAGTTAAATCCTATTTTCATTCTTTCGTTGGAACAAAAAGCGCCAAGAGTGAGCAAGACCCTTCCTAGCTTCCCATCAATCATTCCTTGCACTCCTCCTGGAGGCTTTGAGATACCCACGCATCCTCTATCATTCACCACTAATTGTTCTTATGAGACACTTTCATCTTATTTCCATTTGTCTTTTGCTGACATTGGGCTTTTCCTCATATCTATTTGGCCAGGATATTCCTTTGGCAGAACATCCCCGACCTGACTTCGAACGAGCCGACTGGATCAATTTGAATGGCGAATGGGCCTTCCAATTTGATCCCAAGAATGAAGGGGTGGCACAAGGCTGGCAGAATGGAGAAGTTGATTTTGAAGGGAGTATCCAAGTTCCATTTCCCTGGGGCTCTGCCTTGTCTGGTGTTGAGGACGAGGCAGATATCGGTTGGTATCGGCGATCGGTATCGGTTAGTTCTGCCTGGAAAGACAAACGAACCTTCCTAACTATCGGGGCGTCTGATTGGGAAACAACTGTATGGCTGGATGGACAATTATTGGGCACACACCAGGGCGGCTATGTCCCGTTTTCTTTTGAGTTGACAGATCATGTGACCTATGACCAAGAACAACAACTGATCATCAAGGTCGATGATGCCCGCCGCGAATTCACCTTGTACGGCAAACAAGGATATGGAAATGCTCGCGGGATCTGGCAAACTGCCTATCTCGAAGCCCGCGGACAGAAGTATCTGGATGCGGTACATTTCACCCCGGATATTGATGCCAACACAGTTACTGTAACTGCTTATCTTCCCTCTGATGCGGAGGAAGATCTACCTATTTCTGTTAGCATTCAGACCGAATCAGGTTCGAAGACCTTCTCTACGACCTTCCCACAAGGGGATTACAAACATACATTGGACTTAGATATACCATCCCCACATCTCTGGACCCTGGATGATCCCTATTTGTACCAAGTAAAGGTGAGTCTGGGAGATGATACACTCCGTTCCTACTTCGGTATGCGAAAGATTTCTGCCATGAACCTGCCTGGAACGGACTATCCTTATATAGCCTTGAACAATGAACCGATTTATGTTCAGTTAGCATTGGATCAGTCCTATCATCCCGAAGGCTTTTATACTTTTCCCAGCGATCAGTTCATCAAGGAAGAGATCGAGCGAAGCAAAAGCATTGGTCTGAATGGCATCCGTACACACATCAAAGTAGAGGTTCCCCGAAAGCTGTATTGGGCCGACAGACTCGGCTTGTTGGTGATGGAAGACTTACCCAATAGCTGGGGAGAACCGGATGCCAAGATGCAGGCAGAATCAGAATACACACTCAGAGAAATGATCAAGCGGGATTACAATCATCCCTCCATTTTTTCATGGGTGATCTTCAATGAGACATGGGGATTGGTTACAGAAGTAGAAAAGGATGACAAAAAAGAAAGAGTGTATCTTCCTGAAACCCAGGCCTGGGTTGCCTCCATGTATTATCTCGCCAAATCCCTGGATCTAAGCCGGATCGTGGAAGACAATTCCATCTGTTGCGGAAGAGGGCATACAGAGACCGATCTCAATAGCTGGCATGTTTATCTTCCTGGTTATGCCTGGGAAGACTATCTCAGCAATATCGAAAAGAATACCTATCCCGGAAGTGGGTTTGACTTTGAAGAGGGATATACTCAAGGCAATCAACCCAATATCAACTCCGAATGTGGGAATGTTTGGGGCTATGATGGCAGTGCGGGGGATGTAGACTGGAGTTGGGACTATCATCGCATGATCAACACCTTCCGGGTCCATCCCAAAATTGGGGGTTGGTTATATACCGAGCATCATGATGTGATCAATGAGTGGAATGGCTATTGGCGATTTGACAGGAGTGAGAAAGAAACCGGAATGGGAGACATTGTAGAGGGCATGAGTCTGAATGATCTGCATGCAGCCGTTTACCTCTCCACGGGCAATGAGATTTGCAAGACCGTCAAAACCAATGAATTTGTCACTGTTCCGCTCTTCCTCTCGGTCATGACAGGAGAAGATTATGGAGAAGAACTCACCGTTTCATATACATTTAGCTCCACCAACTATATAGGTGAAACAGAAACAAATCAAAACGGCTCCATGCGGATTCCCTACAAAGCCTGGATGCAAGAACAACTCGATCCGATTGGAGTCATGATGCCGACTGTGCCAGGTCTTAGTACTCTGGCCATGAAGGTCTCGACTGCTTCTGGGCAGGTCTTGAGCAGAAACTTCATGCAGTTTGAAGTTGTGGGAGAACAAAGCCTCGACAAGACCACTGCCGTCACAGCAAAGCCCAGCGATTTTTCATCAGCGGAATGGAGCAAGAAGCAATGGAATGTCATGGAGGGCCGCAAAGCCAACGGAGCCGGAAAGGGGTATTTTGAATATTCACTTGACCTCCCATCCAATGCCAACAAAGCCAAATCTGCTTATCTACTGTTCGAACTTTCTGCCAAGGAACTCTTCGTCAAGGATCAAGAAGAATATGATCGCGATCAGGATTTCATGAAGGGATCTGTTGTCGCTCCCAGTAGCAACCCCAACTCCTACCCCATGTCTGATGAGGTGATGTTTCCTTCTACAGTCAAGATATCGGTCAATGGGCAACAGCTTCATTCTACCACCCTGACAGACGACCCTGCCGACCATCGAGGCAGCCTCTCCTGGCATCATCAGCTCAAGGATCGCAAATTGCGAGAAGCGGGTTCTTATGGCTATATGGTCAAGATTCCGCTTAAGAGGAGCATGATCCGCGCTGCTGCCAAATCCGGGAAGATGACAATACGGATTCAGACAGAAGGCGAAGGCGGCATTGCTGTGTATGGAAAAGAATTTGGTCGATATGCTTTTGATCCGGGTGTGGTGTTGATGTATTGAGTATTACTTATTACTCTGAGTCGAGAGAGCTGTTAGGTTTTAGAAAAAAACAGCTCTCTCTTTAGACTTGAATTTTGGGACAAAAAACCGGAGAGATTTTCCCTATTTTGAGTTCATGTACATCCGACCTTTTCTATTTTGTTTTTTTCTTTTTTTATTTCTTCCTGACTGTTGTTGGGCACAACCGACATCTGCCTACGTTTCAGGAACAGTCATCGATGGTGTAACTAAGCAGCCAATCGAATTCTCTTCAGTATTTTTGTACACGCGAGAGGCCGAGCAGTTGAAATTACTCAACACCTATCAAACAGATCAGACTGCCCAATATCACTTTGATCTCGATCCTCGAAATCAATATCAACTCCTGGCCAGTGCACCAGAATACTTTATCAACCGGTTTACGCTCCCTTTCTTCGAGGCCGGAGATAGTCTTTTCCATGATATCCCAATTGAGTTAGAGCCAATTAGGATTATAGAGCCGATCCCCTTTCGTTTATTATTTCTCGGGGATCCTGTTTATCGTTTCCTTCAGAAAGATTGGAGCAGGTCGATAGATACTGTCCGGGATTATTTTGGAGGATATGTTGAATTGTATGAGAATCTGTTTATCCCAAGCTCTCAAC
Organism: Bacteroidota bacterium; assembly: GCA_039029315.1. Taxonomy (GTDB): domain Bacteria; phylum Bacteroidota; class Bacteroidia; order J057; family J057; genus JBCCCJ01. The sequence goes on from JBCCGK010000023.1 coordinate 111,084, forward strand.
TTTCTCAAACGAAGGTTTCAGTCGAGGCAGACCCAATGGCCTATAGATTGACCAGATGTCTGATAGAACGCGATCAACTGCCCCATCCCAATAATATATATCCAAGTCGATTGATCAATCACTACTCCTATAACTACGATCAACCAGAAGGCAAGCATCCCATCCATCTCCAAAGTCATGTACTTCCTTGCCCATGGAATCCAGACAATTCCTTGTTGCACATAGGCATGCAAACCAAAAAGATCGATCCTCTTTCCTCCCCCCCATTGAATGTGGTTCTTTTGCTGGATTTCACAAGATCTTTTTATGGAGAAAATGACATCCACCTGGTCAAACAAGTGCTGAGAAACATTATTCAGGAACTTCGTCCACAAGACCGAATCTCTATTCTCAGCCTTGATTATCAAATAGATCTTATTCTTCCTCCAACTTCAGGAGTTGATACATCTGCCTTGTTCAACCTCATTGATCAGATAGAGATTGAGCAGGCGGGAATTAATCTAGAAGCCATACAGGATGCTTTTGATCTGATCCACTCATCCGGGTCTCCCAACACCTCCAATAGCGTTATTTTTATCACAGAGGGAGGAATCAATCCAGGCTATTTTTGGTATGCTGATCATTACAATTGGGCTGATTCTATTGCCAAACAATATAGCTCAGGGACCCGGTTTTCGGTTTTTGAGATCACACCAGAATATCCAGGAGATCATAGATACGACAAATTGGTCCAACAAGGCGGTGGACAATATGCTATCATTGAACGAGCAGAGGAAGCCAAACTCTTTATTCAAAGAGAATTGACTCGTTCTTTTTCTCCCAAAGTAAAGGATGTTCATCTGACTATCGATTTCCCGTCGACAGTTGTAAAGGCTTATAGATTGATTGGACAAGAATATCGAAGGTTGGAGGGAAACAGGGTTGACATGCCTCCATCTTCTGTGGGTCAACTATATGCTGGCCAATCTTATACTGCATTGTACGAATTGATTCCTCAGGCCATTGGACCAGATGTTCCGCCAGATCCTATAGACATATCCCTCCACTACACTCCAGCATCTCAATCATCTTCAGAGGTTCTTCATCATCAGGTACTCTTTGATTCTACAGATCCAATTCCGGCAGACGTTTTTTTCGCAGCATCCGTAGCAGAGTTTGGGCTCCTTGTGCGGGATCATACACATAAAGGCCAAGCCAATTGGGATAGCATCATTCGTGGGGCGAAAAAAGGATTATCATATGATCCTTATGGCTACAAACAAGAATTTGTTGAATGGATGAGAAAAGCAAAAAAAATGTGGCATAACAAGGAAAAGAAGATGAAATAGAAATTCTCTTTCTCCATTGTCGAAGAAAATTATGTGACAGCATATTCAGTATCCTTTCTTCTGTTAGGATGCAAAAATCCCAAGACCAGATCCTGCTTGAGAATCCCTTTGTCCAACAACATTTGCCCAACTACCAAATCGGTGCCATCATGCTGAAGCCAAACACGCCCATTCTCCATCACATCTATATGCAAAAAGCAACCGTAGATGCGTTTTTTTCCTTTCCAACCTGCAGAGAACAACAGATAATGACCTGATTCATGGTCCTTGATAAATTGCGTTTGAATAGGATCATCTGGCTTGAGTCCCGGCAGTCCTACCTCATCCAGTACTTCTGATACGATTTGTTTATATTTTTTTAGTTTGTTGTCCATTGTACTAAAGTCTCGTCTTCAACATTATATACAATCAACTTTATCTGGCTATTTTGAATAGTTGTTTGGGTAAGAGCTTCAGAAAAAAAGGAATCAAATGCTTCGTCTGGAACAGCTAGATATAACTCTCTTTCTGGATCTTCATCTGCCAAAGCAGAACGATAATATAAGAATTGGCCTGTCGCTAGATAAAAATCTGACAATACAGATAGCCCAATAAAACTTTTCACTTCAACTGCGATTTTTTCAGGTCCTTTTTCGGCTGCAATGATTTGTTCAGCCCCTAGGTCAATTTTTATATTTCTACCTTGAGCCCTTAACCGAAGGGGATCATCAGTGATAACCCAACCATCTTTTTCTAAAGCCGCACGAACTACATCATGATATTTATCTTTTGCTGACATACAATCAAAGATAAAAAATTTACCCATACTTCTTCCCTATCCCCATCGCTGAATCTCAATCAAATTCCCATCGGGATCTTTCACATAAGCAAAAGTCAATGCTCCCTTGCCTGCCACACTCGTCTCAATGATCTCTCCATATGCAGTCCCTCCATGTGCAACAACCTGCGCACAAACGGCTCGCACATCCTCCACTTCGAAGGCAATATGCCGAAATCCCACACGATTGGACAGGGAAGATGGAGCTTGTAAATTGTCTGCGTATTGATAGACTTCCAAAGTCGGTCCATGCTCCCCATAACCCGGCAAGCGAAGATGAACCCCACGAAGATGCGCATTGGGAACACCCGTTCCTCTTTCCAACCAGTCCCCGGATTGATCTCTTTCTGGTGGAACGACCTCGCAAGCAAATACTTGTACATAGAAGTCAGCAAGCCGTTGCCAGTCCTGTGTGATGATGTTGGTATGGACGAATTTCATAACAATCAAAGTACAAAATTCTCTTTCTCCTCCTCAGAACAAATGCTATTTTCGATTCACAAAAGCTCATAATACTTTCACAAACCCATTATCATGAAACAAACATCTCCCCTCCAACAAGCCATGTTTCAGGACATGGCTGACAAACACATTTTTGATCAGGCGAAAAATTATGGTTACGAATATGTCGATCAAGCCTGGGATCGTCATGTCTATCCGAGTGAGAAAGCCCTGAGTCAACTGAGTGTCTTTGATGAAGCACTTCCAGACAACATTGGACATGCTTCAGACATTCTGGCGCACCTGCATACCTATGGCTCTCCAGCTACTGTCTCGCAGATTGCTGGTCGCTACTTTGGCTTTGTCAATGGCGGCGTGGTACCTGCTGGACTAGCAGCGAGGTGTCTGGCAGATTTTTGGGATCAGAACACAGCCATGGAAGTCATCTCTCCCATCTCAGCAAAATTGGAGTCTGTTGTCGAATCCTGGTTGAGAGAATTGTTTGGTCTACCTGAACAAACGGTGGCAGGCTATGTCAGTGGCACCTCATCAGCCAATCTGTGTGGATTGGCTGCTGCACGATATCGCATTCTCCAAAGACAAGGCTGGGACATCAATGAACAAGGCTTGTTTGCTGCACCGAGGATTCGAATTGTGACAGGCCATCATGCGCATTCTTCTGCGCTCAAAGCCATCAAACTGCTCGGATTCGGACGGGCCAATATTGAATGGGTAGAAGTCGACGATCAGGGCAGACTCATCGCTGATCAACTCCCTGACTTGGACGCTCAAACCATTGTTGTTCTCCAAGCTGGCAATGTTAATTCCGGGTCATTCGATCCATTTGAAGCAGTCTGTATCAAAGCACAACAAGCCAAGGCCTGGGTGCATGTGGATGGGGCATTCGGCTTGTGGGCAGGGGCGAGCCAGCGACTCAAGCCTCTCACAACCGGAATGGAACTCGCCAGTTCCTGGGCCGTTGATGGTCATAAAACTCTCAATACGCCTTATGATTCCGGCATTGTTTTGTGTGCTGATCCAGAGGCCATGGTCTCGGCTATGCATATGTCTGGTGCTTATCTGGTTCGGGGCAAAAAGCGCGATGGCATGTTTTATACACCAGAGATGTCCCGACGAGCCAGGATCATCGAATTGTGGGCGACGATGAAGTATCTCGGTAGGCAGGGCATAGATGAGATGATCTGGGGCATGCACGAACGCGCCAGACAATTTGCAGAAGAACTGACTGCAGCAGGATTTGAGATTCTGAATGATGTGGTCTTCAATCAGGTATTGGTCTCCTGTGGCTCAGATGACGCTACTGAACAAACCCTCCAGCGCGTACAGGAACTCCGAACCTGCTGGTGTGGCGGCTCTTCCTGGTTTGGGAAAAAAGTGATCCGAATCAGTGTGTGCAATTGGGCGACGACAGCGGAAGATGTTTCTCAATCAGTAGCTTCCTTTGTCCAGGCCCGCAATGAGGTTATGAGCTTGCCAAAATCCAACCTTTATTGATGAGCGACATCTATATTCCTACATACTCAACTTTCTCAAGAACCAACCCCATGCAAAACCTCAAATTCCCATTACATTTTACCTTCAAAATTTCTACCCTCTCCAATGATTTTGTGGCCAAAGATGCAGAAGAACGCACCATCGCTTATGTTCGACAAAAGATGCTCAAGTTGATCGATGAGGTGCTTGTCTACAAGGACGAATCGAAATCTGAGGTCAAATACTCCATCAAGGCCAACAAATGGATTGATTTTTCTGCTGCCTATCTCTTCTCGGATCAGTCAGGTCGTGAGTTAGGACGCGTTGCCAGAAAAGGTTGGGCTTCCCTCTGGAAAGCTCGCTATGAGATTTATGACGAGAACCAGAAACAGGATCTCCTCATTCAGGAAGAAAATGGTTGGGTCAAAGTCATAGACGGTATGGTCGGAGAAATCCCGATCCTGGGCATGCTCACTGGATACCTGTTCAATCCTTCCTATCTCTTGACAAGACCTGATGGAAGCGAAGTGGCCAAATTAAGCAAAGAGCCCTCCTTTTTTGGACGCAAATTCAAAGTCGAGAAGCTCGCTCCTTTTGAAGAAGGAGAAGAAACCAGAATTGTATTGGGATTGATGATGATGATCCTGATGGAAAGAAGACGGGGATAAATTCGAAACTTAGCTAAGGATGTAAGGTAATACTCGGCATTATGACCACGGAGATAGGTATAGGGTATGGGGGAAATATGGGTATAAGGCTTAATGTTGAGCTGTCCTGGATTCATAAACATCTCACCTTATACCTCTGAATAGGTTGGATTGGATGCTGAACCAGATTCTTGACCACCCAGCCTTATACCCCATACCTTAGACCTTAGACCCATAAATTCCCTAGTCCTTCTCCATCTCATTCGCCGTCACATACTTCAGCCCATTGACCATGGTTGGGATCATGGTGGTGAAATGATTTTTGTCTGGCATAACCTCTAGGCGCCATTTCAGATTCTTGCCTTCATAGCCGCTGAAAGCCGTCGCGATTTTGTGAGAGCCTTTCGAGATCCGATTGCCTTCCGAACCCATGGTGAAGTAGACATCATTGTTCATTTCTTTTTCATTCGCCAGGGTTTCTTCTAGTTGGCCAAAAAGAGAATTGGCTCGGTCTTGAACGGAAGGACTGATCAAGATATAGTCATCGAAAAGATTGTGGGATTCTGTCAAGGTATAGACCCCAAATAGCCCTCCCAGCGAGTGGCCCATATACAGGCTGTGATCATTGGTGGAAAAATTTTTATCAACAAAAGGAATCAGCTGATTGGAGACAAAGGCCAAAAAATCCTTCCCCTCTCCAGCATCTTCCCGCCACTCTACCTTCTCCGGTGTCAGATCTGGCCACCAGCGAATATTGGTTACGCCAACAACGATCATCTCGGGTATCTCCCGATGTCTGGCCAATAGACGTGTGACGCCCGTTGCACAATGAAATAGGTCTTCGCCTCCGATGAACAAGTACAGGCAAGGATAATCCAGCGTATCTTTGCGTTCTTCATAATTGTCCGGCAGATAGACCGAGACATCATAAGCAAAATCCGTGTACTGAGATGTCAGCTCATAGGTTTGACCAATGGTTACGGCTTGTTTAGACGTTTGTGCAGGGAGAATCTGTGCACTTAGGCAAAAAGTACCCAGCACACAAAGAGAGAGAAGTTGATTCATGGAAGAAAAATTAAATTGTCGTGACATTCACTTCAAAGAACCACCCACCAAGATAGAAGTTGCGCGGCCGTGAAATTCCGGGACATGCCAGATTTATTTCAGTTGGTTGACCTGCAGGGAGAGGCGGACCTCGGGAGAAGAGTTCGTGGGAAACACCGACAAGCGAATCGATGAGAAGGAATTGTCGGGGAGTTGATCCATGTGAAACATTTTCTCATCTACCAGGAAATACTGAAAGTCGCCCAGTTGAACAAATCTGAGTTCCGACTCTTGAAAGACAGTCCATTCGAGGTGATAATAGATCGGTTGCTCTGGATAAGCAATAAGGATAGCATCTTCATTTAGTGTCATTTTGAAGTTTCCCCATGACAATTCAACCTGGTCCCGAAAGTTGCTTTTGCTGATGTTTGCGACAATGTCAAAATTCTTTCGCGTATCAAGGCCGGTGATTGGCGCAATCAATATCTCTGCCGAGCTGTCTTCATAAGCAAGGATTTCCTGATCAATTTCTGTCTCGATCTCATCAATGTACCAGTCTGGGGGCAAGGTCTCTGGATCGAATAACTCATCGACATAATAGCTTCGCCAAATATCTGACACCAAACTTCGCAAACATCTTCTTCCATCCTCCGTCCCCTTCATGATGCTTTTGCATTCTCCATGATCCAGGATCACATTCTCATGCCGACGATCCAGAATACAGTGGCCCAACTCATGAAAGACGAGATATTCTTTTCCGATTTCATTTCGGTCATTCCAGTGATTGGGATTGATGGTCATTTCATTCGTCGCATACCGACAAATACCCGCTGCATGTGCGATGCTCCCAAACTCCATGCTGAAAGAAAAATCTTCCTTCTTCAGGTCAAGTCCTCGCATCTGTGCTTCTTCGAAGAAGCGATCCACATAAGGCACAAATGTTTCATCGATTACCTGAACATTTTCTTTTTCACAAGACATTAGCATCAGTGTGCTACTGAAGAGAATAATGAGGAAACGAGAAAATTGCATGTTCATATCATTCGTGATTCTTGAAAAACCAAGATAAAAATCTACCCATAGAACTCAAAAAAGGGCACTTGGGTTGTCAACAGTCTAAGCTTACGCTTATCCCTTATGCCAATCAAGGGTTGGATGCCTCCAAGAAGGTCATCCCAGACAACTGAGCGACCTAGCCAACTCATTTGTCTGAGATTTACCCTTTGTCCAGATTCTATCTGCCCACCCAAGCGGTGAGTTCAGCTTTGTTGGGGATCTCTTACTGCTTGATGAGTCGGCGACTACCCCTTCCCTGATCACTCTGAACAGAGAGCAGGTACAAACCATCGGCCTGATCAGACAAGTCTATGTCCGCTTCACGCCCGACAATATCTTTTACCTGAATCAACTGACCCTGAATCGTATAGACAGAGAGTCGTGCTTGAAGGGTCTCAGCAAATTGGATATGAAACCGAGCCGTCGAGGGATTGGGCCAGACTTCTGCTTTCAAGGAATTCTCTTGCGGATCAATGGAGGAGATGATGTTGTCAAAATCCAGTGGCGTTCCCCATTCTTCTATGCCTTTTTTGTAGTAAACAAGCCAACGGGATAAACTACTAGCAATGGTATGTGCCCTATAGTATCCTCCCCCGAGTCCTTCTATCCCATAATCCTCACGTAAGTTCTCAAAGGCACTGCTCTTAAAACAGTCCAATCCACCTAAGCCCTTGCTCCATCTTGGATTGTAGTACTTGTATCGCCTTCCATCTCCAGCATCAGATCTTTCCCAACTGCACACATACTCTTCATTCACCCACTTTCTCAAAAGGGAATCCCCATTCGCATGGATTCGGCCGGGTTGGTGGCTCAAACTATGGACAGGAATCACCCAGGGAATGGTGTCATTGGTGACGATCCATTCGTTATCCTGAAAGGAATTGAAGATTTTTTGTCGCCAAACCTGATAAACAATCGTGTCCTGACTGGCGTTTTCAAGCCGCGACAGAATTTCAAATTTTTCATAGGTTGAGTCCAATGGATAGCCAGAATCTGTTTCGCCGGTTTCTTCTACGTGCAACACATCTCCAGGATCAAAATCATAGATCTTTCCGGCATTCAGACGCTCCGGCCCCAGATTCGGGTTGCTAAGGCTTGAGAGATACAAGGTAAAGGTATCTGAAGGAAAACGATCAAAATTATAGGTTTGTACCCAGCCCGATTGCTCACCAATGCGAAAAGTCTTGCCATCCCAACGATCATGCGAAATCACCATTCCGGTTGAATCTTTGTGAATGATGGAAAATTCCTTGATGAGATCCTGAACCCCTAGCACATCGCTGAGACTTGATTCCATATGTACCGCCTCCATCACATTCCCATTGGGATAGGTATAAACAGTCCACCTCTCCCCTATCTGGGTTTGCGTTCGAAATTCGATGGATTCTAGTGTATCATTCGCGAAATGATAGATGCCTGTTGTACTATCCCACTGGACTGGATTGCTCAGCCAGAAATATAGGTCATATGCCCATTGTTTCTCTTCTTCGATACAGAAGATCGGAAGGGCAGTTCGATAATAGCTAGCCAAACTATCATCCCAGGACACCGAATCCGGCGCAAGAAAGTAATTGGCTCCCTGATTGATATTGTATCCGGAAAAATAAGATTGACGGTCCAGCTTCATCAGCTGATAGTTCTGGGAAAATAATTGAACAGAAGCGATCACACATGGGAGGAGAAGTAGTTTTTTCATGGAAAAGATGGTGTTGATGGTTGAGGAAAAAATCAGGATGTAGCATGTGTTAGATCGGGGGAAAAACACTTTTGACGATTGGCTGTTGGTTTTCCTCCACGTACAAATCATCTCCTATCTGATGTCTGCTGGGTCAGTTTTGTAAACATTTGTTAGGGACAATGAGCTGAAGGAAGGAAGAAAAAGTCAACTGCTTTCTCTTGAAGACGGATGTTTTCCCTCAGAAGCTGCGGGAAAGCTTGGGCATTTCGGAAAGAAAAAATACGTACAGGAATAACAAAAAATCATAGGCCCTGTCAATCAGCGAGTTATCCAAAAGTTTTTTATCACATATTTTCACTCCAGAACCTTAAGTATGGAGACTATTTCGAATGAAGAATTATGAATATTGAATAGGCTGCCAGACAGCGAGTTAGCAGAATCTATGTTCATATCTATACTTTGGGCCGCATGAATTGTTCCATTTGATTCCTCTTTCATTCCCTGATCTTTACTCCCAATTTTTCCGGCTTATAAGCCTAGACGTGACGCGTTTGCGGGATGGAATCAGGGCAGAAAAACGCGTTACGTCTGAAAAATGCCTTACATCTTTACATCTAAAGTGAAGAATCTATCAGGTCCAATGTATAATTGTGTCCAACTAAGAGCCTTTTTTGGAATCTGTGCTGAGAATTTTCAGGGTTTATTTTTTTCTCAGACAAGGTTCCTTTTTGTTCTCATAGTGGTGCTATGGGAACAAAAAAAGCCGCCGGATGCGGAAAAAAGACGCATCCAAAAAATAAGGGATAGATGTTCAAACAGTTTCTAAGTTTGACTTTGGCCAAAATGGAAATTCAAATCTGCCTTCAAAGCCTTAAGTAAGTGGACAGGTTTATATTTGGCGATCATTTTCCACCCTCTCGCTCTCCCGCCAGCGGGAGAAATCAGCCCACAAGGCCAGGAATCAATGATTTTTCCTTTGGAGGGGGGAGGGGGAGGAATAGAATAGGCATATGTAAATATGTCCCCTATTTACAAGCCTATTTTCAATCAGAATTAATCAACATCCCCCAAAAACAGCGAA
>JBCCGK010000024.1:0-119878 GCA_039029315.1 Bacteroidota bacterium
CGACTTTGCTTAACTTCCACATCGTCCACTTTCAAGTGCGATAGGTCCAAAAGTTGTTCATAGAATTCCTGAGCTTCCATAAAGCCAAGGTAACATTCCCGTGGAATTTGTCACAGAACCAAAATTCTTAGCACAGATTCCAAAACAGTCTCTTAGTGTGTCAAATCAACTTGCGATTCGCATTTTTTTATACAGATTGGAAGTAATCCTCATTTTTTCTGTAAATAACATGATCGAATGAATACACCTCCCCATCAACTAAAGGGGCTGTCCTGTTCCCGCACACATACTGTGACCATCACGATAGAAGGGGGCAGAATTTCTCATGTGAAGACAGAGGCAACTGCCAAGAAGGAGAATCCGTTATTTGTCTCTCCGGGTTGGATCGATCATCAACTCAATGGCTGCAATGGCATTTCATTCGTCGAAGAGACCTTGTCTGTCGCTGATATAAAACAATTGACCCAGGCGCTTTGGAAGCAAGGAATCACGACTTTCCTGCCAACCCTGACCACAGAAAGCAAGCGTATTTTTCGCAGAAATATCTCTGTACTGAGCCAAGCAATGGATGATGCAAATATTGGACGCTCCATTCCTGGTATTCATATAGAAGGTCCTTATATTTCTTCTGTGGAAGGCTTTCGCGGTGCGCATCCCCGGCAATGGATTTGCGAGCCGGATTGGGAAGAAGTTGTTCGTTGGTGGGAATTGTCGGAAGGAAGAATCGCACAGCTGACGATCGCCCCGGAAGTTCCCGGAGCCCTCTCCCTGATAGAAAAATGTGTCGATCTGGGAATTGTGATTGGTCTGGGACATACCAATGCCACTGCCGGGCAAATTCATGATGCGGTGAAGGCAGGTGCGACTGTCTCCACGCATTTGGGAAATGGATGCGCCAATCTGATTCATCGGCATCACAATCCCCTATGGCCGCAGCTGGCCAATGCTGGGCTGTTTGCCAGTGTGATCGCTGATGGATTCCACCTGACAGCTGAAGAAATGCAGGTGTTCTGGCAAGTAAAGGGAACGGCAAAGACCATCCTTGTATCGGATATGACCCGCCTTGCTGGAATGCCTCCAGGGACCTATGAGGATTTTGGCAGAGAAGTCAGGGTCCGTGAAGATGGGGCAATCATGATGCCATCAGAAAATGTATTGGCTGGAGCTTCCTTGCCACTGTCTCATGGAATGAAGCAGATGCAAAGGAGCTGCGGAGGGAGTCTGGAGGAGATTGTCGCATGTGTGAGTAGAAATCCGGCCCGTTTGTTTGCTTGGGAGGATCGTGGCGAATTGGTGGAGGGAAAATGGGCCGACATGGTTCTGTTTGCTGATCAGGAAGAGGGATTTCAGGTAAAAAAAACCATCCTGAGAGGAGAGGTGGTCTATGAGGCGAAATCAGGTGTCTATGAAGGAGGCTAGGTCAATCAGGAATCATGCTACGCCAATTTTGCCAATTTATTCTCCGCTTTCCCTGCACGGATCGGTTGTAGGGTTGGGAATACAAGAGATGTTCCCATGTAGGCGTCCTGACGCCTTTGATTGGGAATTTGTCATCGATCAGGAAATCTCCATGCACCAGGGTCTTATCTTTGGTCAAAATCATGCGCCTGGTCCATGCCATTCCTAAATGTTCCTCTACCCACTGGTATTTTTCAAGAACACAATGTTCATATTTGGACAAGGGACTGGTACAAATGAAGAGTTCGTGCCGGGATTGTGCCAGCGCACGGCAAGCTTCCATGGCTCCGGGAATAGGGGGTAGATTCCGAAAGAATCCGGGCGCATAGACAATATCCTGAATCAATTGACGGGAATCGGGTGGATATTGCAGATGGGCATAAAATTGGGTCCGATCCTGTAGCTCAATACAGGGTTTTTCGGGATGCTTAGATTTAAACGTCTGGAGAAGGCCCATTTCAAAATCGGCAAGTACCCCATCCATATCAAGAAGAATGATCATGTGTTGATTGTTAGAACCACAATATAACAAAAGGAGCCACGAAGGTGACTCCTTTTGAAAAAGACACGGCTTTTTCAGCACACACACATATGATTGTTAGGAATGGTGATGATTTATTTTGTCTCCATTCCTTAGTTGGTTTTGCTCCCGATCTTAACGGCTTTTATCGCCAATAATCCGGGAGAGTCCAACATGATTTTTCCACCATCCAGATCCATTTCATCTTCCCAGCATTCATCCAGCAAGTCATCCAGCTCATCTTCAGATTGTATGCTTACAATGGTGCCATCTTCCTTGGTTACATCGAATGGATACACCACATCTGGCTCTTGATGGCTGTCTGGGTTGGCCATATACCACGCATCGATGATAGTATCCAGATCATCCTCATCCTGTGCAGTTTGTTGGGTGCCATCTGGCAAGGCAATGGTAATGGGAAAGTTGATCTCAAAGCAGATGTCGTAATAGTCCTCGAAACAGTCTTCGTACAACGCCTCTAGTTCGTCATCATTGTTGACAGTAATCACCGTATCCTTTATTTCCACCTGAATTGGATAGACAAAGGTGGGATCATTGATGCTATCATTGGGGTTTTGGGTATACCAGGTGTCAAACAGCTGTTCCAATTCATCCTCATCGGCTGCGGATTGCGTACTGCCATCCGGGAATGCGACCGTTACGGGAAAGACGAGTTCCCCACAATCCTCCTCAAACTCCTCGCCTTCACACCATTCTTCATATTCCTCATAACATTCCCAAAACAATTCTGCCAACTCATCATCACTGCTCACAGTCTTGGTCGTCCCGTCTTCCAGGGTGATCTGTATAGGGAAAGACAGGGTCGGAAAATCTGTGTCATTGTTTCCGTTTTGTGATTCCCACGCTGTCAAAATAGAATCCAGTTCATCCTCATTTGTGGCCGTTTGGGTGCCACCATTATTGGGCAGGATCACATCTATGGGATAGACAAATTCAAAGCAATCGATCGAATCTATATCTGTACTGTCTCCATCTCCAGAAAGATGATCCTCGATGGATTGTTGAATTTCGAAAAAACTTCCTGATTGTTCTGATTCTCCTTCCTGATTGGGACCTAGCTTGAAGTCTTCACAAGCAGTGAATAGCAATGCCGAAATAGAGAGAAGGAAAAATACTTGTCCGATTTTACTGAGCAATTTCATTTTGAGATTTGTTTGTTATCAGTTGAATTGTTTGGATTTCGTTGTGCACATCCGAAACATACATTGACCAGACAAGCCCCAGAATGACTTCCCCTATGTGAAGAGAAATTTTTTTTCGTTTTTTTTCGGATTGATAGAAAAGTCCTACAATTTCAGACTATAGGAAAGGGAGGGGAGGATAGGCATGATATTCACAGGAGATAGAGATTCTTCCTCTGTGAAAGGCGAATAGGAGAGCCGATGAAAGGCGATATTCCTCCGGTTGTAGAGATTGTACACCCCCAGCTTGATTCGATGCTGCCCAAAAGAGGTATTGCGCTCGTAGACAAGGCCCACATCCAAATGATGATAGGGAAAGGATCGTTCCGAATTTTTGAATCCCGGTTCGAAGATATTGACCCGTTCTTCTCCTTCTACGATAAGAAGGGGATTGGCAGAGGCATAAGTCCAGGAGGTGCTCATGCTCAGGGTGGAAGAGAATTTGTGGAAAAAAGCTAGATTGATTTGATGTCTGCGATCAAATTGATAGGGATAAGGAAGTCCCAGATTTTCATCCTCAAACTGCCGATTTGCCTTTCCCAATCCGTAACTCAACCAGCCATGCGTTCGATTTCCTTTTTTTTCAATCACACATTCGAATCCGTAGCCATCCCCTGATCCTTCATACAAGACTTCCTCCAAATTATCTGCAGCCTCCTGATAGTTAATAAATGGAGGCAATACATGGAGGTGATTCATGCGTTTGTAATACAGATCAAAAGAGAGTTGCCACTGATCGGCAGGAGAATACTGTATCCCGGCTTCCCATTGCCAGGAACGTTGAGGAGCGACTGAAGCAGAGGAAGGGAGCCAGACATCATTGGGGAGATTGAGGTTGGTGTTGGATATTTGGTGGAGATATTGGACCATCCGACTGATCCCAAGTCTGGCAAAAAGTCTGGGTCGAAGACTATGTCGAATACTTATCCTTGGTTCGAGGAAGGCATAGGCCTTGTCATCGTTCAAAAAAGCTGAAAAACGACTCCCAACATTGAGGTACCAGCGAGCTTGGGGCTGGTATACTTCCTCCAGATACAGGAATGTCTCATATGATCTGTATTCTGGACCATTGATCAGGGATTCAAAATCGTCTATGCTGTCAAATTGATAAGAGAGAAATTCTTCCGTTTCATCATCGAGCAGGGTCAGCTTGGGGGTGATGTGATGACGTGTCAGGCCTCCTCCAAATCGAAGATTGTGCCTGGAAGATGGATAATAGTGCACATCCATTTTTGCGGCCCAATCCTGAATGTCGGATTCATAGCCCTCAAAGAAAAATTCCTTTTCGTCTACAGAATCAGTTGAGAGTTTTCGAAAAAACTCTGCATTGTGAAATTGGTATCGGCTGTAGGTGAGTGTAAGATTGGAAAATAACTGGGGGCCAAAGATGTGATTCCACCTTAAAGAAGCAATCCGGTTTCCCCAATTCAATTCACTTTCCTGGCTTTGAAAAAAATCCTCTATTTTTACAGAATCCCTTTCAAGAAAGAATGAATCTCCTCCCTGATAGAGGCTGAGATACAATCTGTTAGAAGGAGAAAAGGACACATTGATTTTGCTGTTGAGATCATAGAACCCAAAGGTCGAAAAAGGGACTTCCTCGTCTGTAAATACCTTGACGACGGAGGGCGCAAGAAATTCATCTATCCAGGTGGTTCTTCCTGTCAACAAGACTGCTCCTTTGCCTCCCAATAGAGGGCCCTCAATCGTGGCTTTGCTGCCCAATAATCCGATCCCGAGTTCGCCCCCCCATTTTTTTTGATTGCCTTCTCGGGTATGGATGTCCAGGACGCTTGACAGTCTTCCTCCATATCTGGCAGGAAATCCACCAGTCAGGACCTTGGCGTGGCGAATGGCCGAGGCATTGAAAATCGAAAAAACGCCAATCAAATGGGAAGCATTGTAGACAGGAACTCCATCCAGCAAGAGTAGATTTTGGCTGTTGTTCCCTCCACGGACGTGTAATCCCCCAATGCCATCAGCCCCACTTTGGATGCCGGGATGCAGGCGGACATGTTGCACAAGATCTTCTTCTCCCATCAGGTCAGGGGCGGCCAGCAATTGCCTCTTATTGATACTCCTCATGCCAATCTGATAGTCCTGGTGATGGCTGAAATCCTCTGAATGTTGATTGATCACCACCTCTTCCATGGACAGGGTTTGTTGCAACTCCCAGTGAATCGATTGATTTTGAGCCAAAGCCAACTGAAGAGAATCTCTTTGGGTTCCCACATAACTGACTATCACAAGGGCAGGGCCTGCAGGCAATTTCATGCTGTAAAAGCCATATTCATTGCTATGGGTGCCTATGCCGGGAGTAGGAGAGTAGATAGTTGCACCAGTGATGCGTTCTCCTGATTCTGCATCTGTTACATATCCACTGATCCAGTATTGTTGTTGGGTAGTTTTTTTTCGGTACAAAACAATACCTCCATTGCGACTTTTTACTGCGATTTCTGTTCCTTCCAGGATCTTTTCGAGTATGCTTCCCAATGACTGATGTTGGAGATCCAGGCTACGTGTTGTCCCGGAATCGAAAAACCGACTGCTGAAGGCAATCGGAATACCGCTTTGTTGCGCTAGCAACTGTAGACAATCAGGAATGGATTGCTCATGTACCGAAAAGTCAAGTGTTTGATCTAGAATATCCTGACTCCAGGCTGAATGAACCCAAAGGATCAGGAAGAAAAGACAGACAAAATTTCTCATTGACAACTTCCTCCATTCAATGAATAGTGATTGCTTCCCTCTTCTCTCAATTCCATTGCAAACACATCAGCAATATTTTCCAGAAAAGTCCTGGGATCCTTGATATGTTGCTGGACAGTAAGCGGACAATCTTGCATGCCAGCTGCCTCAATACGAACGATCAAGCCAAAGTTGGTCTGCAAGCTCTGTACGACTTCTCCAAGCGGTGTGTCCTGAAAGACGAATTCATTCGTATGCCAGGCAATGGCATTGGGAGAAGCCTCGGGCACAAAGGTAGCTGTTTTGTTCGTTTTGTGAATGGCAAGTCGCTGCTGCTGTGTCAGGACTTGTGTATGATCGGACAACAGGCTATGAACGGCAACCTTTCCTTCGACAACCTGAACGCTCAACAGAGAATCTCCTTCCTGATCCCTGACTTCGAATTTGGTCCCTAGCACTCGAACCTCGGCAGAAGCAGTTTGGACAACAAAAGCCTGATTGGGCAGATGTGCAATATCGAAATAGCCACGCCCTTTGAGTTCTACAAGCCGATCTGAGGCATCAAAGCTGGAAGGGAATCGTAGGCTGCTATGTGAACTGAGCCACACTTTGCTGCCATCAGGAAGCTCGACCAATTCGTTGGCTTCAGCAAAGGAATGAATCTCCTGCCATTGAGTAGGAGATGTGGGAGAGAGCAGGCTTCGGATAGCCAGGGCGATGCCTGCCACAATCAGAATAGATGCGGCAATTTTGGACCAAAGTGGAAGGCGCTGGAATCGTCTGATTTTGCCTTTCTCTTGCTCAAATTGCTCGATTTTTGCTTCCAATAGACCAAATTCAGCGTCCAGATCCAACTGGATTCCTGGATCTGGATAGTGTCCACCTAGCTCCCATGCGTTACGAACATCTTCTGCGAATCGCTGATTTGCTTCCGAGGCCTGTAGCCAGATATCCAGTTGGCCCTTCTCTTCCTGTGTGAGACTTCCCGCCAGTTGCTTTTGAAGAAGCGATATGTAGAGGTTTTCTTTCATAGGCTTTCTTTGATGTTGTCATAGGATTGTTTTTTCTTCCTAGACAAGCGAAACGATCCAATCCCCTATGACCAATAGAAAAAATCCGCTTCCTAGCAGATCATTGGTGGTATAAGGATGGATGGCCTTCTTCAAGGTCTTGAGGGCTTTGGTCATTTGATTTTCAACAGTTTTGGGCGAAATGTTCATTTGTGCTGATATCTCTTTATGGGAAAGCCCCTCCACGCGACACAACAAGAAGATCATGCGGCATCGCTGTGGCAGCTGATCGATCGCTTGTTGAATGATGCGCTGGAGATCTCCTGCCTCCAACTGTTGTAGGACCGTCTCTCCCTCAAGCGGCGCATCCAGGATCGGACCAGTATCCGTGTGCTGGTACTTTTGGGCTTTGAGGTGGTTGAGCATCCGATTGACAGCAGCACGCCTCAAATACGCTTTCAGAGAGGAGGTGATCTGAAGCTTCTCTCTGTTTTTCCAAATGGTGAAAAAAACTTCCTGGGACACATCTCTGGCCAATTCCATATCTCCAGAGAGTTTGAGAACGGTTGAGATCAGATAGGGATAATATTGATCGAACAGCTGCCGAAACGCTTGCTTGTCGCCTTGATTCAAGCGGAAGGTGAGCTGTTGATCCGTTTGTTGCATGTAATTGTGGTAAGAGAGCTGCTAAAGATACGGACTTTCTGTCGATGCCTTGACAACAGATCACGCCAGTATCTATCGAATCTATCGAACAAATTGATAATGGAGTTGTACCAGACCAGTATCGTAGGTATGAGTTTTGATCAGACTCAGTGGAAGTCGATGCGCAATGTCCTGAAAGAGGGGCTTGCCTGCTCCCAACAAAATCGGGTGAACGGACAACATCAATTCGTCGATGAGGTTCATCTGAATAAAGCTGCTGACCAAACTTGCTCCGCCAAATAACCAGATGTTATGCTCAGAGGCGATTTTGATCCGTTGCACTTCCTCTTCTATATTGTCTCGAATGATGCGTATACCCTCAACTTCCTTCATTTTTCGGGAGAATACCACTTTGTTCTTGTCAGAAAAAGCATCTGGAGCTACTTTGTTCAGCTCCTCAAAACTCTTTCTTCCCATAAAAATATGCTCCGTCGTAGCCAGAAATTCAGTCATCCCATAGTCCTGATCGTTAAAGCACCAATCATATTCCCCCTTGGGACCTTCAATAAAGGAATCCAGACTGACAGCGAGATTAAGAATAATTTTGGACATAGAGTCAATTGTTCATGTTCGTCCAAATTTGGGCTTCTTTCCTCTTTTGCACAAATCCGAATCAAGATATCATGCTCTTTTCCCTGGCAAGTCCCTCAATTGTCGGACCAATTCTGATTCAAGCATTTGCCTGCGGCAGGGTTCTCCTGAATAAGAAGACTCGCTTTCTTGATAGGGAAATCCACCATCAGGTGATAGGAAATATTCGAACAAAAGAAGGACGTCGTCCAGGAATGACCCCTTCCAACTGATACTCACCTGCTGTGGACGCTCGAGAAAACTTGCTACACAAGAGATTATCTCCTGAATCGAATTCAGCCTATTTCTTCGAAATGCTCTACAATTGGGAATGGCTCATAATAATGATGCAGCAAGCGTTTCCACTCCTGATATTGGGGAGACTGTCTGAATCCAATGGTATGATCTTCCAGGGTGGTCCACTCCACAAGCAGAAGGTATTTGTTGGACTGCTCCATGCATCGACGGAGGCTATGTGTGAGATAGCCCGGAATCGCACTGATGTATTGCCCTGCTTGCTCAAAGTCTTGTTCAAAAGCCTGTTCCTGACCTTGTTTGACTTCTAGAAGGGCTGCTTCAAGAATCATAAAAGAGGAGGGAGTTTAGTGGTGATCAATTGGAGAAGTCAATTCGAAGCTGCTGGTCTTTGCAGTCAATTAGGGCATATTCCAGGCTGTCAATTCTACTTTGTGATTGCTGATAGGCTTTTTCTGAGAATTCCTGATGCTTTCTTGCCAATTCCGTTGCCTCACTGGCTTTCTGTTGGTGTGCAGCCAGTTCAGCCTTCAGTTGATTGTTTTCAATCTTGAGGGCATAGATCCATGCGCCAAGCCCGATGGCAAGGCCGAGAATAAGGACAGTAAATACTGTATTTTGGCTCATAATAAATGAATTTTGACGGTCATTGTCGAAGAATTTTTTGTGTATAGAGCAATTGTTCTGCTTTGCCGATTCTGATCAGATACAGCCCTTTTGGATATGCTGATAAATGGATTGTTGGCATCGTTGTTCGATGAAGAATTCGTCCATCCAGGCTCACGATTTCTACCCAATCAAAGGAGATGTTCCCGGATATCTGAACAAGGTCTGTGGTTGGATTTGGGAAAATGTCCACATATGACTGCTGTTCTCTTATATCGATAGAAGTAATTTGGAACAGCGTATCGATTGCCCTGCGCATTACCTGAGAGGTTGCAACAAATATATATCCCCCCTGTACTGTCAAATCATCTGTCCTCA
Source organism: Bacteroidota bacterium (assembly GCA_039029315.1). Taxonomy (GTDB): domain Bacteria; phylum Bacteroidota; class Bacteroidia; order J057; family J057; genus JBCCCJ01. The sequence continues at coordinate 9,393 of JBCCGK010000024.1, forward strand.
ACGGACTTCCATCTCTGATGTTTTGGAAATGTTGGCCATAATCATCGGACATAAAGACATTGAAGTTATCGTTGCCAACAATGATGACATTGTTGTTACAGTAGAGACCATGATAGTCATGAAATGGAGGTTCTTGTACATCCGTGATGCCATTTGTCAATGCAGACCAGCTTTGCGATTGGGCATCGAATTGAAATACCCCCTCCCCTCTGACCGTAGCATAGAGGGTTCCTTGAGGACTAAGGGCCAGTTTGTTGATTTCTTTCTCATGATTTGTTGACCCCCTTGGGATCCCCTCATTTATTTCTGTCCAATTTCCTCCTGAATTATTGGACACGAATATTCCATTGCTGATTGAACCAGTGTAAATGTTGTCCCCATCAGCAATGATTTCGGTTATCGTAGACCCTCCATTAAATGAGCTAGACCAGGCAGGCGAAGTGATGGATGACTGATAGACATTCCCATTGGTCGAGACGGCGAAAATAAATGATTCGTTGACGGCAATCCCCCAAATAAAAGGCTCGACCAAGCCTGTATTGAACTCATTCCAGCTATTGCCAAAATCGGGACTATGGTAGACCCCATTTCCCATAATACTCACAAACAATTCTTGCCCCTTCACCTGGATTCCGGTAATACTGGGAAATTGAGGTAGACCGGATTGAATGTCTGTCCAATGATCTCCGTGGTCAGAGCTGAATTGCAAAACAGATAATCCGCCTGCGATGAGTGTATCCCCTGTTCTGGCCAGAAAGTCGACATCTCCGCCAACAGAAAGGACAGAACTCCATTGGGCGTAACAGTTTTGTTGAATGAGAAAGCAAAAAAGAAATAGGGAGACAAATTGAGAGGTTTTCATAGGTAAATTGTTAATAAATAGGTGATAAAAGTCTATTCATCTGAGAAGGTGAAAATATACGACTAGCGTTTATTTGCCATGTTTTGTCTATTGGTAAGAAAAAAAATGTTGACTTAAGGATGTCAGTTCCTGGTGATATTCAATGCGATTGACCCAATCCGAAGGAAAGGCGTCAATCCCGAGATAGGCACCAGCCAGGGCACCTGCAATACAGCCAATGGAGTCGGAATCTCCTGAACTGGCAACGGACCGCCTCAGAATGGCCACTGCATCTTCAGGACTGTACAAAAAGCACAACAAGGCTGTCGCAAATGCTTCTTCTGCAATCCAGCCTTCTCCCGTAAATCTACAAGGATCATGGCCATCCTGGTAGTTGGGGAGACTGCCCAGGACACGATCGAGGCTGTAAAGGATTTCTTCCCATCCTAACTTGATATAGATATCTGGTGAATCAATGCTCGGTCGTTGCCACAATTCTCCCAACAGGGCTTCATGGTAGACAGATTGTTGCTTCTGGGCATGATCTATAAGTGCCTCAAGCAAATCATTGGGAGGGGTATGCTGGAGAAGCATAGCGATGGCAATTGCTGTGATCTCGGAGGCTGCCAGAGCTGTCGGGTGGGCATGGGTAATGGCGGATTGTAATTGGGCGAGTTGTGCAATCTCTTCCAATGAATAGCCTTTAGCAATCAATAAAGCAACAGGCATGACGCGCATATTGGCTCCACAGCCTTTGGAATGTCGAGCAGTGGCTTCCAGCCAGGGAATGTTTCGCTCCAGTCGTTCGCAAGCAGACAGGCAAGTCATACCTGGTGCTCGATTGTTTTGTGGGTCGTTTAGCCAACGGACAAAAGCGCGGATTAATTCATTGGCAAATACCTCCTGTTCAAAAAGGCGATCTCCACTGTTCATCAAGGCAGCTCCCACCGCCAGGGCCATTTGAGTGTCATCAGTAACACGAATGATTGTTCCTTCGGGCTCCTGTGGCCCAATTGGGGGCCACCGTTCCAGGATTTCCTCAAAAGAACAAAATTCAGTTGGATAGCCGAACCCATCGCCTATGGCTGAACCGAAAATTGTGCCTTCAATTTGGTTGTTGGTGATTGTCATGTTTGTTTCAATGCAAAATCGATCTGTTAGAATAAATCGCGAATTCCCCAGTACCTATTCTCCACTCAACAACACCCGAATACGACCTCTCTGCTCAGAAAACAAATATACAGGAAGTCTAAGTTCAATGCGCTTCAATCCTGGAATGTTTCGGTCCAACTCAAGGGGAGGTGGATCAAGAGAGACGACGGAAGGGCGAATTGTCGGATGAGAGTCTATGCGAAGGGTGAGGCTTTTCCCATTCTGTCGTAAGATGGCCCCGCCTGCCCTGCTTTCTACCTCAGCAGTTGTCATCAATTGCCACACCACTGTCTGGACTGTATCCGACAGAACCAGAAAATCTTCTATGAGCAAGCTGCGTGGACCTTCCTTGACAAATCGGCGTGTGATGCTGTTGTCTGCTTCTCCGCCGAAAACAGCCGACAAATCAAAGGTAGCTTCTGCTTTGTCTCCTTCCTGGAAGTCAATCAGAGGAGCAAATCCCTCTACATTATGTAATTGGTCATTGAGGGTAAGGGTGCTATGGCCAAAATTGTTCTTGGTCAGCAAGGTCCAACGCTCACAGGTCTGACAGCGATCCCACAACTTGAAACCCGTTTTCTCCAGCGCATGATAGGATTGATTGCCAGGATCAACTACCCACCGAATTTTGTCCAGTTCAAAAATGAATGATCCGGCATCGATGTTTCCATGATTAACTGAGCCTTTTCCGCCTTTGGCACCCACAAAATAGTGATTGGGATCGTCTTCTCTACCACGAAAAAATATCACAGGATTGGCTCCTTCACCTTTCCAGGCTAGAGGAAGATCAAGCGCCGTTTTTTCTTCAAATTGAGAAAGCCAAATGAGACCTGGGCCGGCAAATCGGGACAATTTGCCCATCCGCTCCGGATCCTGGAGAAAGCGATCTTTTTCAAGAAAAAGAGAATTGCCGGTATGTGCGGCAAACCAGCTCAAGGGAAGATTTCCATTGGCATTCCGCTTGTCGCCACAATCGGCAAAGTTGTAATACTGACCTGTGGGAGCGATACTCATCAGAAAGAAATTGGCACTTTCCATGAAGCCAGGTGTCTGACTGATTCCAAAGTCTGTGTCAAACGCACTTTCGAGCATCGCGATTGTCAAGACAGTGAAGCTGGTTCCATATCCCCAATAAGTAGCTCCCTCTGGATAGACGCCATCTGGTCCGTATGCATGCAGGGCAATAGGCATATGTTCCAATGCCCGATGAATGGTTTGGGTAGCCAGTTTTGGATTCTTTTTGGCGATGACTACAGAAGCTGCGATCATTCCACCATGACATACCTGATTCCAGTTGTTGTCGCTATCGATCCACCAGCTATAGTTGTCTGAGGAGAAACTCGGTTTGATGCCTTTGTTGATCAATGCGGTCAGGACCAACTCTCTTGTGGAGGAAGACAGGCCTTTGCCAACCCAATCTGTGGCCAGAGCTACTGCCATACACATTTCTCCTACATCCAGAAAGTGAGAAGGATTCCAGTCCTCAAACTGGCAGACGGCAATCAGTTCCTCTTCGATTCTTCGAAGAATGTCAGGATCTTTCTCCACAACATAGATGGTACTCAGAATGCTCATCCTGTAGAGCATTTCTCTGGAGGTACTCAACAGTCGGCGACCAATAAGGGTGCGTGAGAGTAAAGGTTGTTGAAGAATGTTGTCTGCGTTGTGTTTGATCGCCCGGTAGTAGTTGCTGACCACGGGATCGCTGGCAAGCTTCTTCTTGAGTTGTTTTAGTAGGGGAGGACTCAAAATCAACTTGGGGCCAGCTCCTTTCAAGGCCTTTAGCAAGTAGGCTTCTGTCAAAGGATTCGCCAGACTGTGAAGGGGGGGAAGGTTTTCTTTTTGCTCAGGAACAGGATTTACTCTTGTATAGGCAAAAGTTACTTCTGAGGCTTTCCCCTCATCTCCTACGACCACATACAGATTGATGTTGTTCTTGCCGATTCGCTCAAAAGTAAACCCTTCGAAAAAGACTTTGTCCTTTGTGACCTTGACCAAGCGAAAGTCCACTGTTTCATCCTTTTCTTCCCAGCCTTTGAGATTGCCATGAAAATGTTTGAGTCGCAGGATGAGGGTGCCTTGCTCTTCCACAATGGTTTCTAATTCGTAAAAGCTCACTTGTCCATCATTGACCAGCTTGAAACTGCCCATCATAGATCCGCCCAGGGCTGGAGACCAGATCTCTTCGACGATTCCCCCAAATGCTTCTCCTCGCCAATGCCCTTCAATCCAGGACAAGGCAGTCAGCTCGGCAGGGGGCGAACCCGTGGACTCATTCCAGGAAAGAGTATTGGGAAATGGAGACTGAGCTTTGACAAAAGCTGGCAGGAGAAGTAATACGAACAAGAAATTTCGCATTCGGTTGGGATCTTAGAATGAAAGGATGAAGAAAATTGGAGTTGGATAATGGCTATATCACTGTCAATACCAACGACCGATGCGGTGGACCAACTGAAGTGGAATGCCCCAGGGATCTCGAAGCATGATGAGGCGCGATCCATTGGGGGTTACAACCTCTTCGACAAAGCTAGCCCCGGCAGACAAGAGGTCGGCTTTGCTTTGTTCCATATTTTCCACAGCAAATGCTTGATGGTAGATCAAATGATGTTGAGTGCTGTAGTCCGGGACTGGCGCCATTGGATTGTTGTAGATCTCAATGCAGGTTCTTCCTGTCTGATCCGCAAGAAAGTGAACAAATGGAGGACTGTCATTCTCAACAACCAAACGCATATCGCAGTGAGTGACATACCATTTTGCCATGGCAACTGGATCAGGGACATTGATGGCGACGTGTTCTAATAGCATAAGGGGTAAAGTAGATAGTTATGATTGGGGGTATATATTGATCTCCATCACAAGAAAAGCAGCTCTTCCAAAGTGAGTCCTTCACCATCTTCACAGGATTTCTCCTCTATGTACAAGGAGTCCTTTCCAACAAATAGGTCGCATGATTCAAATTCTCCTTCCTTGACAATTCTATACAGGCGCATCACTTGGCTTTCTGGTGATTTGGATTCGGTATGTATGTGCTTGTCCTTGTCAAAGCCAAGATAGTGTTTTGACAGAAGATCTCCCAAAGGAATCCATGACAGTCGGATGACGCGTTTGGGATTAGAATTGGTGCAATCTTTTAGCTTCAGTTATTTGATGAAATATCATGTGAGCAAAGATAGATGACATGTAAGCGTGGAACACCTGTGAAGCTGTTTTTTCCCCCAACTCAAAATGCTACCTTCACCAAATGAGATTTGAGAGCAATATCAATGAATCTATTTTTGTCTCTACCATTGTCCCGGAGCGGAGCTATATGTTCGATAAGGAGCTGGAAACTGGCTTGAGCGTGATCTGGAATACCGGACAACAAGCTCATTTTGTCATTGACAAGGAACCCATTACGCTCAATACAGACTGCGTGATTTTTCTGACGGAATATTACCAGATTGACGAATTTCAGTTTGAGCAGATGAATGTCATTCAATTCAATCGACCCTTTTATTGTGTAGAGAAGAACGATGATGAATTGGGATGTAAAGGCTTACTATTCTTTGGAGATGCCTATGTGCCCAAAATCATCATGCCGGAAGAAAGGAAAAAGCAGTTTCATTTACTGTGGGACATTTTGACCATGGAGGTGGAGGAGAATGATGGCTATACCCTGGAAATGTTGAGAAGCCTGCTCAAGCGATTCCTGATTTTGTGTGTTCGTATATACAAGAAACAGAATCATAATTTACCTGCTGACAATGTAAGTGTAGGACTGATTCGGGAATTCAATTATTTGGTAGAAAAACACTTTCGTAGCCTGAGTAAGGTCTCAGATTATGCCGATCTTCTGCACAAATCTCCCAAGACTTTATCAAATATTTTTCGCCAGTACATTGACAAAACTCCCTTGCAAATCATCAATAACCGTCGCTTGCTCGAAGCCCAAAGGTTGCTCAAGTATACGGACCATCCAATTCAGGAAATAGCCTATGACCTGAATTTTAATGATGTTCAGTCATTTAGTCATTTTTTTCGCTCCCGCATGGGAAGCTCTCCTTCCAACTTCAGGAACAAACTTGCACATCAATCCTAGCGACTGTATGCTTGGGAGCTTTGTAGGATTGCTGAATGGCAAGTAATGGAATGTCGTCTTTCACTCCTTCATGTTGTACAGCCTGAAGAGCCCTGCAATTCAGCAACTATGCATTCAGCTCTGTCAGGGTTTGACTGTCTTTTCGGGAAGAATAAACAACTCTGTGAGCAATTTTTCTCCTGTCTTGGGAAATAAAGGGAAAAATTCACACATCATCGGGAATGTTGCCTAAGCGAAATTGGGACTGATCTCAGTATCTTTGTCATACAAAATAGGAGACATAATATGATAAATTGGAAAGACGTTCTCAGCTACGCAACGCATGGAAATCCACAGCCAGACACCCGTATTGAAAAGACCGAGGAGGCATGGCGAACACAACTCAGCCCGGAAGCTTTTCGGATTACTCGGCAGAAAGGAACAGAAGCCAGATTTTCTGGAGATCACTGTTCCCTCTTTGAGCCAGGGATGTACGCTTGTAGCAGCTGTGATACCCCATTGTTCGACTCCACGGAAAAATTCGAATCTGGTACTGGTTGGCCAAGTTTTACCCAGCCTGTCAAGGAAAATGCCATCAAGTATGAAAAAGATGAATCATTTGGGATGGTGAGGGTAGAAGTGATGTGCAATGTGTGTGATGCGCATCTTGGACATGTATTTCCTGATGGACCAGCTCCCAGTGGCTTGCGCTACTGTATCAATTCAGTTTCACTGACAAAAAATAATGTACAACATGAACAATAAGCAAATTGCAACATTTGGCGGAGGCTGTTTTTGGTGTGTAGAAGCCGTTATTCAACGAGTCAAAGGCGTCGAAAAGGTCGTTTCAGGCTATGCAGGAGGCAACACCAAAAATCCAGATTATAGATCGATCTGCACAGGCTCTACCGGCCATGCCGAAGTGATTCAGGTGAGTTTTGATGCAGATGTGGTCAGTTTCGAAGATTTGCTCACCATTTTTTTTACCAGCCATGACCCAACGACTCTGAACCGGCAAGGAGCTGATAGAGGAACCCAGTATCGCTCCATCATCTTGTATCAGGATGAAAGTCAAAAGATCAAGGCAGAGAAGCTCATCGAACAATTGGCGGACAGCTTCCCCAATCCGATTGTCACGCAAGTGGTTCCCTTAGAGACCTTCTACCCAGCGGAGATTTATCACCAGAACTATTATAATAACAATGCCAATGCAGGCTATTGTCGGGTGGTGATTGATCCGAAAATCAGCAAACTCAGAAGTATGTATGCCGACCGACTCAAGCGGGAAGCCGCAGAATAAATAGTCCTGAGCTCTCGATGATGCAGCAGAGCATGCGATTGGCCTCCCTCATGGTCTGCTGCAAAGCCCTTGCTGTCAGCAGCTGCCCTGCAACTGGATAAGTGATTTTTTTATGTATTACGAAACACCTGTGTCATGACAAGTATACAAGTAAAAGATATCAACGGAAATCGAACCCTGACCAATGAATCAGCGGTATGTGTGAACATCAGTGAACTAGATCCTTCAGATTTGCTGGCAGCCGCTCTGGCAGCTTGTACTGGCAGCGAAGTCAAAAAATTGGCACGCAAAAAAGAATTTGATCTGAAGGATTTTTCTATACAAGTAGATCTGGAGAGAAATAGCCAAACCAAAACGGCCCAATTCCATCTTCATCTGGATCTTGACGGTGATCTGGGAAATACAGCCATCAGACAATTACACAAAGCTGCGAAAAAGTCCTATATCAACAGATTGCTCTCCAACAATATTGAGATTAAGGGAGATGTCCATTACCAGGGAGAAGTCATTTCTTTTGATGAGTGATGCTTTCGCACTTTTTTCAGTGTGGAACAGTTAACCGAACTCACCCTCTGTCCTTTCCTGTTCCACCTCCGACGAACATTTACCATGAACAACCCACTAGATTTTTCCCGTCCCATTCCTGGGCAAGCCTTACCACATTGGTCGATTGAGACGATTTTTGATGAGCTGGCTCCGACAATTCATGAGTTTGCTGGTCGGCCATTGCTCATTCTGTTGTTCAGTTTGGGGTGTCCAGGTTGTCTGGGGCGTGCCATTCCCTACGCCAATCGGATTGTTGTCGAGCAGGGAGAAAAGATTGCAGTGATGGGGATTCATACCAATATTGAAGGGGTAGATTTTGCTTTGGACAAATTCTCTCGGGCTAAAGAAGAATATTATATCAGATTCCCTTTTTTCAAGGACAACAACTACAACACCACCTTTTGGGCCTATGGAGCTGGAGGTACGCCTCACTGGTTGCTGGTAGATGAGCAAGGGATCATTGCATATTCGATTTTTGGCTCTGATCCCAACAACGCCTTGCTCCGATTAGATCTGAAAATCCAGGAACTCTTGCAAGATTGAGGTGGAGCGGGTAGGTAATTGAAGCTGGCAGAGTGCCAACTTCTCACAAACGAAATACAACTCAATAGTCCCGAATCTTATACACTTAACTGACTGATCATGAAAAGATTCCTCTCGATTCTCTCCTTATGCTTTCTTCTGTCATCCATGCTTTGTGCACAAGAGGGAGAAGCCCAGCACGCGGAAGAAGGCCATCATGCAGCAGAAAAGGAAAAAGGGATTTATGAGGTGATCACCTCTGGTGTCTATGTCTATTCTTTTGCACATCAGGAAGCGGTGGGAGGCACAGAGGTCCACTTCACCTATTGGTTCACACACACATGGGGCAGTGGACTATCCTATACTGCAAAATTCGAGCAGGGAGAAATCCTTCAGGATATGGCTTTGTTGGGAAGCATGAACCCTTATACATGGATGACCCTGAATGTCGGTCCCAACTTTGCTTTGCCAACGGAACATAGAGAATTCAGTCTCGGTTTCTATGCGGAAACAGAAATCAACATTCGGCCTGTCTCATGGTTTCATTTTGGACCCGTATTAGGAACTGTAATTGGCACAGAATCAGAAGGGACTGTAGGATTTCACCTTGGATTTGAGTTTTGATTGGGACCTGTTCATCAGAGAAGCAGTCAAGCTAGGAGAGATAGCCTAGCTTTCCCCCATCATCAATAAGGCAAGCAAGACATACACATTCGAAGGCCCGAGAATTCCGAGTTCCTGCCTGACATAATTTCTGGCCTTCCCAAGCTGGGATTTGACAGTATGGATAGAGAGGTGTAATTCTTCCGCGATGGTAGGATTGTCCTTCCCATCAAAATATCGCATCCTGAAGATCAATTGGCGTTGAGCAGGGAGTGTGCCTACGATATCTGCAACCTTTTCGGCATGCTCTTTTTTCAAGTAGAGCCATTCCCCATCCTCGTGGTCAGCTGTTTGATAGGTCTCCAAAAATCGCGCCTTCAATCGCTCATTGGAGGCTACTTTCCTCAAATACGAATATGCAGTATCCCTGGCAACCTTATACAGGAAGGGGGAAATAGCATGTGTTGTATCGATGAGATGCCGTTTCTTCCAAATGGTGATAAATACATCAGCTGTCGCTTCTTCTGCCAAATCCTGATTCTTCAATAGCTTCATGCAGAAATGAAAGACAGACTTCTTATGCTGATCAAAGAGCCAATTTAACCCTCTGTAATCTCCTTTTGCGAGGGCCTCTAAGGAAGTATGTTCATCTGTTTGGAGCAAGCTCATGTAAGAAAAAATCGATCGATACTATCTCTCAAAATAAACAAAAACAAAGCCTTATCAAAAGAAATTGCATTTGGAGTAATCCCTTTTGTCTACTGCTTGCGGTCTATGGGTAGACAGGATTTATTTGAAAAATTCTACTGCTTATCTGCATGCAAAGAAAAGAAGAACTCCTCAACAAGCTTTTTTATGATCAATGCTCCCAAGAGGAATTACGCATTCTACTTGAGCTTATTCGAAATGATCCTTCCGAGGCAGGACCTGAAATCATGCAACAATTGCAACAGCAGTTGGGAGAAATCCCTGATTATGAGGAGAATATTTTCACAAAAATCAAACTTCGGATTGATAGCAGGGTCAGGGAAGGAGAAATAGCAACAAAGCCAATTCGGGAAGCGCAAACGTCCATGTCTTCTCGTCAATTGTGGACGCTGAGAATTGCTGCTTCTATCCTGATTCTGGCGATTGGGAGTTGGATGATCTTCCAATGGGGAAACAGTCGCCAACTCCAAATTCAAACAGCCTTTGGCGAAATCCAGCACATCGAATTGCCAGATGGCTCTTTGGTTTCTTTGAATGGTAATTCTGCTCTGCAATATGCCAAAGACTGGAAAGAAGGAGGGACCCGGCAGGTATACTTGCGAGGAGAAGCCTTTTTTGAGGTAGAAAAAAAACCTGCCACCCAATCCAAGTTCCAAGTAATGACTGAAGGGCTTACCATAGAAGTCCTCGGAACCTCTTTTAACGTCAACCATCGAAAAGAAGAAACAGTTGTTTTCCTTGAAGAAGGCAGCCTCAAAATCACAGGTGAGGATACAAAGGCAAAAGAAATATTGTTGAAGCCGGGAGAAATCATCCATTATTCCGCAAAGAAAAAGACCTTTTCCTCCCCTCAAATTGTATCAGGCAGCGTTCAATCTTCCTGGAAAACCGGGATGCTGGAGTTTGAGAATGCTTCTCTGCTCGAAATCCTCCATACATTGGCAGAAGCCAATGATATCCGATTTGATATCAAGGATGATTCGCTTCAAGCGCAAAAGTTGACCATCTCTATTCCGACACACAACATGGAACTCGCCATGTCAGTCTTGGCCCGAACAAGTGGGACCGAGATCAACAAGGTGGATGACATGTTCATCATTCAATCAAAATCTGACTAAAAAAACGAACAGCCGCCAGGTGGTGGTAACCTGCGGCAGTTCTGTATTTAAACATAATTTAAACGTTTAAAAGTATGAAAAACTACGCTACAAAGGAACACGTTCCAAGGATTATGATGTTCATAATCCTGTTGGGGACACTGTTTCAATCCCCAAAAGCCAATCCGGTCCCGGTGGATGACAATTTTCAGAATCGCCAGCTAAGTGAGGTTCTGAACGATCTGGGTGAAAGATATCAGGTATTTATCAGCTACCAATCGAGGCTGATCAAGGATATTCAGGTGGATTTTGAATTCAGAACGGAAGAGAGTCTGGACATGGCAGTAAAACGTTTGCTCACTCATACGGGATTGAACTATGAATTCTACGAGAAGCAGTATCTCATCATCTACAAAAATGACAGGGATGGCACACGAAATGCGAGGAAGATTCAAAAAAAGATCAAACAGATTAAGCGCCTGGAGGAAAAAGGTAACCTAAATGTCGTTCTGAACAGTAGCAATATTCATAAGAGGAATGTTGCAATTTTGAACTCTGTCAAGGAACGTATTGAAAAAACTGTGTCAGGGACAATTACCGATGAAGCGGGAGAGCCGCTGATTGGTGCTACCGTTGTTGCCAGAGGCACCACCCAGGGAACCATCACCGATAGTGAAGGTCAATACAGCCTGACGGTTGAAGATCAGGTAACAAAATTACTTGTGTCCTATGTCGGATATGCCTCTCAGGAGGTAAGTATTGATAATCGATCTACTGTGAACATCACCTTGTCAGAAGCGGACATGAATCTGGATGAAGTTGTGATCAGTGCTTTGGGGATCAGCCGGGATAAGAGAGCATTGGGGTATTCCGTTACAGAGCTGGACGGAGATGCTGTTTCCAAGGTGAAGGAATCAAATCTGGCCAGTTCACTCGCAGGAAAAGTGGCAGGAGTGGTTGTGTACAAAAACACCTCAGGGGCTGGTGGATCTGCTCGGGTGATCATTCGGGGAAATAATTCTCTTACCGGAAATAATGAACCACTCTATGTAGTAGACGGTGTGCCAATTGACAATTCCAATCTGGCAGGGAGTGGAGCAGGAGAATTCAATGTGCCTGATTATGGAAACGGGATTTCTGATATCAATCCAGATGATATCGAATCCATTTCTATCCTCAAAGGCCCCAACGCTGCGGCTTTGTATGGCTCTAGAGCGAGTAATGGCGTCGTGCTGATTACGACCAAGAAAGGCACAAGAGGGAGGGGATTGGGCATTTCTCTATCTTCTAGCATAACATTGGAAACGCCATTGGTTTTGCCAGAATTTCAGAATGAGTATGGAAGAGGAACAGATGGAAATTTCCCCCAACTCAATCCTTCCGATGATCTGGCCACACAGGTAAATGTGGTCGGAGGTACCTCCTCCTGGGGGCCGAAGTTTGACAACTCTAGTCAGCTGGCATACAATGGCATGCAGAGACCCTATACGGCTCAGCCAGACAATGTGAGGAACTTTTTTGAGACGGGTTCTACCTTCATCAATACTGTAGCACTGAGTGGCGGAACAGATAAGACCTCTGTGCGCTTCTCTTATACCAATTCCGATATTCAATCCATCCTTCCCAATTCTTCTGTTCAGCGGAACAATTTTAATTTGAGAGGATCAGCCTCTCTAGGAAAACGACTCTCGGTGGATACCAAGATTACCTATTTCTTACAGGAAGCACAGAACAGAGCCTCTCAAGGGTCTGAAGGATTGATGGCCTATGTATGGCCCATGGCTCGAAATGTTGCCTTGAGTGATCTGATGGTCTATCAGGATATAGAAAATCCAATCAATCCAGCCGATCCTTATCGGGTAATCGCGCCAACTTCCAATGGTGGAAATCCCTATTGGATGCTGTATAACAATCGTCAGGCTGATACCCGAAGCCGAGTCAACGGTTTTGTGAAACTGGATTACCAAATTACAGATTGGCTTTCCGCTTTCGCCAGAGCAGGAACGGATGACATTAGCCAGAATCTTGAGACAGTAACAGCAAATGGAAATCATTTCTTTACCACTGGTCGCATTGGATTTCAGGATACTGACAGGACTGAAACCAATTATGATTTCCTCCTGATGTTAAACAAAAACCTGGGAGACCGATTTAATCTTTCGGCTAATGCAGGAGGAAACTCCCGGCGTTCTACTTTCAGAAGATCCAGCATCAATGGATCAGATTTCAAAATTCCGGGCAGGTATTTCCTCAACAATACTGACGGGACACGAATTGTAGCCAATCAATCAGACCTGATCGAGAAACGGGTGAATTCCTTGTATGGATCAGCTTCTCTGTCTTTTGATGATATGATCTATGTGGACTTTACTGGACGCAATGACTGGTCTTCCGCCTTGGCAGCAGAGAATCGATCTTATTTTTATTCCTCTGCAAGTGTGAGCCTGTTGTTGGATAAGCTGTTTAGAATGGATGAGACGACAGTCAATTTGTTAAAACTCAGAGGAAGTACCGCCAATGTGGGGAATGATACTGATCCCTTACAGATTATGAACGTCTTCAGTGTGGCAGCCAACGGCTATCTCGGAAATGTGCAGATCAATCGGCCAAATATTCGCTTTAGCGAGAGCCTCCGGCCAGAAGATATCAGAACGACAGAAGCAGGTCTTGAATTCCGATTGTTCAGGAACCGTCTCTATGGTGATCTTTCTGTATACCAGATTACTACCAAGGACTTGATATTTGACGTGCCAGTAGATCCGGGAACAGGTTTTAGTTTCTTCAGGGAAAATATTGGAGAAATCACCAACAAAGGAATAGAATTCCTGCTTGGTGGGACTCCTGCCAAAACAGCTAATTTTAGATGGGATATCTCAGCCAATGTTTCGCGAAACAGAAATGAGCTGGTAAGCCTGATCGAGGGACAAGAAAACTTCAATTTTAGTAGCAGTAATGGAGGGATTGTTGATGTCCGTGCACAAGTAGATGGTGGCTATGGTGATATTTATGCCACGACCTGGCTGCGAAACGACGCTGGACAACTGATCTTGACCACAGAAGGTAGACCACAGGCAACCTCTGAGCGAGAATTGTTTGGGAATTACCAACCTGATTTGACCGGTGGTTTTACCAATACCTTCAGATTCAAGAACATTAGTCTGAATGCGCTGATAGATTTCAGAATTGGTGGGGAGGTATTCAACTTTACAGAGATTGGAATGGATGCCTCTGGCGTATCCAGGCGTTCTCTCGAATATCGTGAAAGCGGAATTCTGGTTGATGGCGTGGTCGAAGAAGCAGACGGCACCTTTTCTCCAAACACAACGACGATCAGCGCACAGGATTACTGGCAGGCGGTCAGCAGCATTGGATCAGAATATATCTTCGACCAAACCAATGTCCGCCTAAGAGAACTGAGCGTGAGTTATAGCCTGCCCAAAGGCTTTCTCAGTGATGTCTTTGTCAGTAGTCCTTCCATTAGCCTGATCGGCAGGAATCTATTCTTTCTCTACAAGAATGTAGATAATTTTGATCCTGAGTCGAGTTATGCAACTGGTAATTTTAGCCAGGGAGTATTGTGGTATGCCCTTCCGACAACAAGGAGCATCGGGGCAAGCTTGAATCTTAATTTCTAAGCTATTTAGACATGAATAAGAATATGAATAATATAACCATATGGATGTTTGGCCTCCTTCTATTGATGGCAGGAACATCCTGTACCGAGAATTTTGACGAGATCAACATCAATCAGCAAGGATTTACGGCCGATGAAGTCAGTGCCAAATTCTTTCTGACCAGTGCCCAGGTACCCTTGTATGCACCCAATCGCTTTGTATACTGGCGAGCACAATTGATTCATTCGGATCGTTTTGCCGGACATTTTACGTTTGGACACACCAACTCCTGGTGGAATGACGGCTTGAGTTATGATTTTAATGGAGGCTATACTGATGCGGCTTATGGCTGGCTGTCAGGATACTTCGGAACTGTCAAGTCCTTTGGAGATCTCACCCAGGATGGTGGAGAATTTGAAAATCAATACATGTATGCCATGTCGCTGATCATGAAAGGCTTGTATTATCAAATGTATACCGAAACCTTCGGGATGGTCCCTTTCAGTGAAGCAGGCATAGAAGGTATCCTGACTCCTAAATACGATGAGCAATCAGATATCTACAAAGGGATTATTGCCGACCTGGATAATGCCATGGCACTCATCGGAGATGCAGAACGGACTGGTGTTGGGGTAGATGATGTGGGTTCCAACGATATTTATTGCGGGGGAGATCTGCAACAGTGGAAGCGTCTGGCCAATACCCTGAAACTTCGGATTGGGATGCGGGCTTTGGGCGCTCCTGGAGAAGATTTTGCCAACAATGCTATTACCCAGGCACTTTCTCAGCCGCTTTTGGATGAAACTTCAGGCAGTGTCTTGATGAAAAAGGACTTTGTCATCAGTGAATGGGCTTCTTCCTCTTACGGAGATATCTGGCATGACTTCGGTGGAAATGGGTCTGCCTTCACATTGGGAGAGACATTGATCGACCTGCTAACTACCAACAATGACCCAAGGTTGACCATTTTTGCAGAACCAGCGAAGGGGGGCACATTCATCTATGAAGACAATGGAACCGATCCTGAATTTCAGACAAGAGTGGACTTTATCACCTCTACCCTCGACAAGGCAAAAGCAGAGTATACTCTTACTACAGCTGATTCAATGGCCACGATCGAAATGGCTGGAGGCCAATTTGTTGGACAGCCTGTACGACTGAATGGAGACATCTACCCATTCGTCAACTTCAATATGTTCTGTACACCTACGAACAATGTGATCCAGAGAAGAGGACAGCAGGTCGATGCGTATCCAGAAATTATTCTGACGAGTGCAGAAGCATATTTCTTGCAAGCTGAGGCAGCTATCCGCGGTATTGGCGGAGGAGATCCACAAACCTTAATGGCATCGGGGATTCGGGAAGCCATGAAAATCTGGGATGTCTCAAGTGGGGAGATTGAGAATTATATAGCTACTGCAGCGCTGGCAGACATCAGTACTGGAAGTGAAGAGGAGCAGCTTGAAAAAATTGCACTACAGAGGTGGTTGGCCAGCTTCACGGATGGATTTGAAGCATGGGCAATCGTACGAAAAACGGGCTATCCCGCAGCCTTGGCTCAAGGTGTCAGCAATGAAATCATCTTTGCCTTAGGAACCTTGAATGGCGACTATCCTCAGCGGATGCGGTATGGTTCAGGCGCACAGGCCAATCCGAATTATAGTGCAGCAATAGATGCCCAAGGACCAGACATGCAGGGAACCAAATTATGGTTTGCTAAATAAAGTGCCTGACCTCAAGGCGTAGTAGTTTTATGCATCTGCATATTTTGATGAGAAAAGGAGGGGAATACCTCTCCTTTTTTTTATAATCACGGGATAGGCAGGGAGCTATGTTGGGAGGGAGGGAATAGTCTGTCCAACACATAATTGAAGCAGGATGAAGAATAAAATCCTAGTTGCTGGCATTGGATCTGTATCAGGCATTTGGCTCTTTTTATTGGCAATATCGTGTAGCGATGGAGAGAAGGAAGGAGCTTATCTGTTCAGAGTTGTGGAGAGCAGTCATAGCCATATTTATTTTCGCAACGTCATTCCTGAAAATGAACTGACCAACTCATTTGTGTATGAATATGTCTACAATGGCGCAGGAGTTGCTACTGGTGATCTGAATGGAGATGGCTTGCCAGATATGTACTTCTCTTCCAACCTTCATGAAAATGCCCTTTACCTCAACGAAGGAGATCTCCAATTTCGATACATAAGCAAGGAGGCAGGAGTAGCAGGAAATAGAGGATGGACCACGGGTGTGTCCATGATTGATATCAATCAAGATGGCTTGCTGGATATCTATGTGTGCAAGTCCGGGCCTTTTGAAAATAGAGAATTGTTGCAAAATGAGCTTTATATCAACCAGGGCACCAATGAGGATGGGATTCCAATATTTCAGGAATCAGCATCGAAATACGGCCTGGATGATGCCTCCTATTCGATCCAGGCAGCTTTCCTGGATTTTGATTTGGATGGAGATCTGGATATGTACCTCATGAATCATAACCCACAGACAGTTGCTTTTGGGAAGACGGAAGAATTGTCTCCTTTAGGAGATAAATTTTATGTCAATGAAGGGGGAAGGTATGTCGAGAAAAGTGCAGCAGTAGGAATTTATTCCAATGCCATTTCCTATGGCCTGGGACTTGGAATCGGAGACCTCAATCTTGATGGATGGCCAGATATGTATATTTCCAATGACTATGATGAGCCAGACTATCTCTATATAAATAATCAGGATGGTACCTTTCAGGAGGTAGCCAAACAAGCCACCAAACACCTGTCTAATTTTGCCATGGGAAATGATATCGCAGACTTTGACAATGATGGCTATTTGGATATTCTGACCCTTGATATGGTTGCGGAAGATAACTATGGGATGAAGACCAGCATGGCTAGTATGAATCCTGATAAGTTTGCCAGAAATGTAGCCAATGGAAAGCACTATCAGTATATGTACAATACCTTGCAGAAACATAGCACCTATATAGATTCTGCCGGTATTCCTTTCTACTCAGAGATAGGACAACTCGCGGGGATTTCCAATACGGATTGGAGTTGGGCCCCCTTGATAGCGGATTTTGACAATGATGGCTTGAAGGACATTTTCATCACAAACGGAATCAAACGAGATTTTCGGAACAAGGATTTCTTCCATGACATGCAAGCCTTCAGAAGAAGCAATCCTGATGCCCTGACCAATGCTGAAAAGATCAATTCACTGATTGAGCGAACCCCTCATCGGGCGTATCGAAATTATTTTTATCGAAACAATGGTGGGCTGCGCTTCGAGAATACCTCCTTGTCCTGGATCAACAAGCCCGAAGAAGGCTATTCCAATGGAGCCGCTTATGCAGATTTTGACCTGGATGGAGATCTTGATTTGGTGATGAACAATGTAGATCAAGAAGCAACCCTTCTGGAGAATACCTCTGATCGTCATGCCCAGCACTATCTGCGTATTGAGCTGCAAGGGCCAGAGGGAAATAGACAGGGCATTGGTGCAAAAATTGAAGTCTACACACAAGCAGGGCTTCAGATATTCGAAAACTATCAGGTGAGAGGTTACCAAAGTTCTGTTCAGCCGGGAGTCCATATTGGTCTAGGCAAACAAACCGTCATTGACTCCCTCCGCATTATTTGGCCAGGGAAGCAGGTGCAGCTAGTCGAGGATCTCACAGTAGATCGAAGGTTGACCATTGCCTACCAGAAGCAAGACATACCTTCTTATGAAGATATGCAGGCTGATCAGCCTTTTTTTGTTCCTATTGCCATCCAGGAACGCATGGTCCACACAGAAAATGACTATGATGATTATCAGAATCAAATTCTCCTGCCTCATAAGATGTCCCAGTTCGGACCTGCAATCGCTGTCGGAGATGTCAATGGCGATGGTCGAGAGGATCTCTATCTGGGCCAAAGCACGGGCAGTGTTTCTCGTTTATATGTTCAAGACATTGACGGTTCATTCAGAGAAGTTCAGGCCTTTGACAGGGAGCGTGCTTATGAAGATGTAGATGCCGCCTTTTTGGATATAGACCAGGATGGGGATATGGATCTATATGTCGCAAGTGGAGGAAATGAATTTGAAGCGGGAGATGCACACTATCAAGATAGGATCTATGAAAATGTGAATGGCTCTCTGTATCATCGTCCAGAATTATTGCCTGACATCGTGCCAATCAGTAGTTCCAGAATTCGGATTGCAGACTATGACAAGGATGGATTTCCTGACCTGTTTGTAGGAGGACGTCATATGCCGCACCAGTATCCAAGTCCAGCCAGCAGTTATTTGTTGCATAATCATCAAGGTGTGTTTGAAGAAGTAAGTTCCACAATTGCCCCTGATTTAAAGGAAATTGGCCTGGTGACAGATGCGAGTTGGTCTGATTTTGATGCAGATGGCGATGAGGATCTTTGTATCGTAGGAGAGTGGATGGCCCCTGTGCTAGTAGAGAATGTAGACGGAACATTTCGCAAGCTGGAATCTGCTTCTTTGGAGGCATTGACAGGCTGGTATTTCTCCGTAGCATCATCCGATGTGGATGGAGATGGTGATTTAGATTTCTTGCTGGGGAATCTGGGAGAAAACTATAAATATAAAGCAAGTCCAGAAGATCCATTCGAAGTCTACTATCATGATTTTGATGATAATGGCTCAAAAGATCTGGTTTTGGGATATCATAACTTTGGAGATCTGTTTCCAGTTCGGGGAAAAGAATGCTCATCACAACAGATGCCTAAAATTAAAAAAATGATCTCTTCTTATGATGAGTTTGCACGATCTACAGTCGCGGATATCTATGGACAGGAACAATTGAATGAAGCCTTACATTTGTCTGCCTACTCTTTCAAAAGCGGTATATTGAGAAATGAGGGGCAAGGGCAGTTTGAGTTTATTGCTTTCCCAGAACTGGCACAACTGTCTTCAATCAACGCCATCCTGTCCAAAGATGTGGATGGCGATCAGGAAGATGAATTGATTCTGGCAGGAAACCTGTTCACCTCGGAAATCGAAACGCCCAGAAACGATGCCGGATATGGATTGCTACTTCGGCATACGGATTCTAGCCATTTTTCGCCTATCAATCCCTCCGAAAGTGGACTGTTTCTTCCAGGAGATATAAAAGTGTTGCGTATGATGGAGCTTGATGGAAGTACAGTCCTCGTGGCAGGTGCGAATGACGGACCGATTTCCTTTTTTCGATTGCACATGCAAGCTGAGTCTGAGCGCCCACTGCTGGTCGAATGAGGGGATGAATTGGTCAACGATTGTGCCTGACAAGCGTTGCCTACTGACCTCAACAGGATTTCATGCTGTCAATCTGGAGATAGCTGGATGAGGCGTTTCTTAAGAACAAGCCATCCAGTGAAAAGGAAGGGTTGCCAGCTAGAAGGGCGTGGGAGAATAAGAGAAACCATTCCGGTAAGAAATACAGATCAAATGATTCCACCATAGCATAGATTGGGAGAAACATTGGCCGAAAGACAGAAGAAAAAATTCACAAACCCAGACATTTGAGGCATCTTTGCGCTCTCCTTTTCAAACAATCTTCTACTTGACAAATGAAATTGATCCAACCACTTTTACCTATTTTTCTTATAGCTGGAGTCATATGGGCTTGTACGCCTTCCCAACATCCCTCCAATGCAGAAACTCCTTTGGCGTTTCGATCCGTTCTGGATCAGCAAGCACGGATGCTCACGATCGCTCTGAATGATGATGTTTGGGTGGCCTATGATGTTCAGACGGCGAGTCTGTACAAGAACTGGAAAGGAGATGTCCTCCTGGACGGGGCTGTCTATACCACCCAGCATGGTCCGCAGCCTACAAGTCAGGGATATCCCTATACACAAAAGGGAGAGTCCGATTCCTGGATTTTGTTGAAAGATGGCAAAGAACTGCCTGCTCAGATTCAATATCTGGGACATCGATTCAAGGAGGGCAAGGTCTTTATCAATTTTGACCTCATTACGCCTGAAGGAGAGCATATCAGTCTTTCCGAATCACCAGCCTATCAAAGCAACGAAAAACAAGCAGGACTCAGGCGTCATTTCAGCATGTCAAACAATTCTGCATATCAGGTGGCCCTGAGAACGACGCTTTCTTCCTTGGAACAGGACACTGACTACCAAACCGATGGTGAATTCACTACAGAACACAGCCAAACTGATGATTATCCCTCCGGGTCACTATCCACCATCCGTGGAGTATTGACACTTGGGGCCGGGGAGACCTATTTATCCACTTTTTACCATCACAACTTTGACAAAATCGCAGAAGAAGTCGCCGCAGCAAATAGGGAGGAATCTGGAGATCAACCACGCAGCCTGGGAGCCAGCTTAATTGAACAATCAGATTGCAGGTCTTGCCACAATGAAGAGGTCAAAACTGTAGGACCAGCATATCTGACCATTGCGAGAAAGTACAATGATGATGAGAAGACAGTCAAGACCCTCGCAGCACGGATCATTGCGGGAGGATCAGGAGTCTGGGGCATTGCACACATGACACCACATCCTGATCTCATGGAGGCAGATGCAGAGAATATGGTTTCCTATATTCTGTCCCTGGATGATGAGGAAGACATAGGCTTCAACAAATATACACTTGGCTTGAAGTCCAGTCCATTGTCGTTGGAGGATCGCTATGAAGGGGAAGGCGGGAAAGGATTGATGGCTCATCTGTACTACAACGATGAGGGACTCCGTGCGTTGGATATCGAAGACAAGCTTCAAGCAGTGAAACAAGGAGCTGCTCCACACTTGCATTTGTTGTCAGAAAGAGACTTTGGGGGGAGACCAGAAAACTTTGCTGTAGCATATAAAGGAAGCATAGAGATTGAGAGAGAAGACAGCTATGGATTTCGATTGATCAGCGATGATGCTTCCTATCTGTACATAGATGGAGAACTAGTCATCGACAATGGAGGAGATCACGGCCCACAGATTGTAGATGGGGAAGTCTATTTGACTGCGGGAAAGCATCCGGTAAAAGTCCTTTTCCGGCAGGGTGGGGGAGGAGCAGCCCTTTCCTGGCAGTGGTTCAGCAAAGAAAAGGAAACCTTTGAGTTAGTGGGGGAAGATGTGCTCTCATTTGACAAGGCAGATATCGACCCAACCACCGTCTATACTCCCCCGGTCTCCATGGTAAAAACATCACCGGGAGATGGAGCCGCAGTAGATGGCGTACATCCTTCCTTTGACTTATCGCAAGCAAGACCGGATGACTTTGAACCCAAGGTTGGCGGCATTGATTTCTTGCCTGATGGCCGGATGCTCGTTTGTACCTGGGACGCTGAAGGAGCGGTCTATATGCTAGAGAACTGGCAGGCAGAGAATCCTGCCAGCATCAAAGTCAAACAAATAGCCTCTGGTCTGGCAGAACCCCTGGGATTGAAAGTGGTCAATGACAAGATCTACATTCTCCAAAAACAAGAGCTGACTGAGCTCATTGATCATAATGGCGATGACATCATCGATGAATACCGAGCACATTCCTACGCCTGGAAAGTCTCTGCAAACTTCCATGAATTTGCCTTCGGACTGGTTTATCAGGACGGATACTTCTATGCAACTTTGGCAACGGCTATTTTGCCGGGAGGCGCCAGTGCACAGCCCCAGATTCCAGACAGGGGAAAAGTAGTCAAAATCAGTGAAGCAGACGGTTCTGTTGAATTTGTTGCACATGGCTTGCGAACCCCTAATGGAATTGGGATTGGGGTGGATGACGAAATATTCATTGCTGACAATCAGGGAGACTGGTTACCCGCCAGCAAAATCGTTCACCTGAAGGAAGGGGCTTTTTATGGGAGTCACTCTGTCGATCCAATTGGAACCAAAGACTTGCCAGAAACCCTGCCCGTGGTGTGGTTGCCACAGGACGAAATCGGCAATTCTCCCAGCACACCAATTTATCTGGACAAAGGACCATATGCAGGACAAATGATTCATTGTGAAGTCACCAATGGTGGCATCAAACGTGTTGCCATTGAGAAAGTCAATGGACAATATCAGGGTGCATTATTCAGATTTAGTCAGGGATTGGAAGCAGGAGTCAATCGCATTCTGTGGGCACCAGATGGCTCCTTGATGGTGGGAGGCATTGGGTCTTCCGGCAATTGGTCTCACAGTGGCGGGAAGAAGTTTGGCTTGCAACGTCTTTCCTATAATGAAAAGACAACCTTCGAAATGCTGAAAGTCAGTGCACGAAGCAATGGCTTTCTCATAGAATTCACCGAACCTATTTCCCCGGAATATGAGGTTGGCGCAAAGGATTTTGTCATTCAGCAGTGGTACTATCAGCCAACACAAGAGTATGGCGGTCCCAAATTAGCAGAAGAAAACCTGAGCGTGAAGACCTTCAGTCTGTCTGACGACAGAAAACAGCTATTTGTGGAACTGCCCGGAATGAAGGCAGGTCATGTGGTGTATATTAAGGTCAACAAAGCACTCAAAAGCGTATCTGGGCAAGCGTTATGGTCTACAGAAGCATGGTATACCTTGAATGAGATTCCTGAAAATCAGACGATATCTGAGTTTGCCTCGAAGTGAGAGAGACAACACCAGAAAGAGCTTGGGTCTGATTGGTAAAAATCGTACGCATAACTAATTCCTCTAGCTGGAGCATTTACAGCCCTTAATGACAAGCAAGCATCTGCCTGCATGTCGTTAAGGGCTGCCATAGGGAAATAGTGTGATTGATTGCTTGCTTTCCTTTTACTGGATTTGAAAAATCACATAGGCATTAATCGACAGGTGAAGGGTTTCTATCGAGCGAAATCTTCCATCCTTCCAGGGATTGTCCGTCGACATAGCGGTCAGGGTGTATCCCGTTAAGGCAACATTGCCAAGCGCTGGGGTGTAAAATCCTAGTGTTGCACTATAATATTTTTGAGACACTTGATTGTTCCAGGCATCTTTATAGGAAAAATTTCCCGTCCCTGCACTGATTCTCATGTATTGACTGATGGCAAAGCCTCCCTCAAAGTCCTGAAAACTGGCTGTTTCACTAAAATTGATAGAATTCTGATTGCCCACGATCTGCGACAGGGTGTAGGTGTCGAGATACCCCCCACGAAAGAATCCAACGAGTGAAAAGCCGCTCTGGGCTCTGTCCATGTTTCGGAGTCGACCAATTCTCCACCATACACTTCCCAGGGCTTGAAGCGTATTGATGGTGGGATCATTGGGATTTCTGTGATAATTGTTGCCAAGAAAGATCGATGTTCCAGCTCCCAATTTGAGAGATACCCTGTTTCTGAGCCGCTGAACATAAGCTTCCTTTTCTGCAAGTGCTTCCTCTCTTTTTGCTTGCCCTTCACGCTGTATGGCTATGTCTTTTTGAATCTTCGCCTGTCGGGCTTCTGATTCAGCCAATTCTCTTGCTCGTTTTTCTTGCCTGATCTTTTCCTCGGCTTGTCGCCGTTTCTCTTTTTGAATTCGAGCTTCTCTTTCCGAGGAAGCCAATCTTTCCTTGATGAGTTGGAGTTCTCGATTGACCCTGAATAGATCGGCCTCCATCTTGGCTTGTTCTTCTGCGGAAAGCAAGCGTTTTTGACCAGCTACAACCTTTGCTTTGGTAAAGGTGTGGGCATTGTCTTCATGAAAACTCATGCTGTAGATCGAAGGAGGGAAGACTGCGCTGCCTTCTTCCACTACTTTGACATAGAAGTCTAGTGTATCTGTATTGCGAACATATTCCTCGTGATCATCCAAAACAAAGCTTCCTTCCAAATATCGTTCGACCACTACTTTGACAAAGTATTGATCCTTGTCTTGGGTGTAATACACAGCGTCAGTTGAGGAAATGGACTGATAAATAATTTTCACGCCCCCCTTTTGAGGAGGAAAATAGCCAGCCTTGACATTGAACAGATAGGATTCTATCGGCAATTCCTTGAGTGCCTTTCCCGTTGGGTCCAAATCGTTGGAGAAATGTGTCTCCTGATCAAGGACAATATCGGAGTAGATGGCATATTTGATGATTTTGTCCTTGTCTTCAGCTGTAATATCTGACCTGCCCAACAAGGACAAATTGGAGCCAAATTGTTCGACCTTACTCGTAGCTGCTTCAAGGAAATTCCTGGCATCTATTTCGGACAATGGTGTTTGTGAAAAGGATCTTCCGCCAACCAGGAGCAAGGCCGCAAAAACCCAGATCATTCGCAATGAGTTGTTAGAGAAATAAGCGTTCATTTGTTTTTGTTTTGGGGTTGTAAACCAATGGATATGAGGTAGTCCTGTTTGTTGTGTGTAGGGACAAGCTCAGAAATCAGCCAGCCCGAATTGCTTGTGAGTCGATTGCATTCCTTCACAGAAAATGCCCAGCCATCCACATCGAGAAAATGAAAACTCATGTCCTCGAGATATTGAAGGGTTAGGTCTTTTCGCTGGATGGCATAGAGAAAGATGCTGAAGTAGTCAATCTGAATGTCTGTTCCTACAAGACTCACAGGTGTGTGGGTGTTGCGAAGGACCTGAATCAGGCTGATAAAGTGTGCATCAGCGGAATTCGGCGGAACAAAAGCCAAACTGTCACGCTGATCCGACAGGAGAAAATCAATATCCTGAACCCCGATGATGGTCCAGAATAATCCCCCATTCTTCAGAACCTTTTGCAGGAAAAGTGTGATGCTGACCTCTTCTCCCAGATAATCAGCATGGAAGTGCGCCTTGGCAATCAAGTCTTGTCCATATGGTTTGATGAATAATTGATTGCGGGAAACGATATGGGTGAAAGCCAACATCTTTTGTTGAAGGAGCTTGGTGCTGTCCTGTTGGATTTTTTGCAAATCAAACAGGCCAATGAGCTGCATCTCTCCATCTGTCAATTCTATGGTAGAATCTGCATAGGCGATAGCGTCCGATTTGGCCTCATTGAATTTGTCCACAAACATGGACAGGGAGAGGTTGCGTTCGTTGAACGCATCAATCTGCCATTGCGGAATATCAGTGAGGGGAATTTGACTTCTCAAGATCCCATAACCGCTAAGAAAGATGAGAAGAATAATGCGTGTTTTTGTCATAATTGTAGGTTGAAATGTGCATAAGGGTCCTTGATTCAGCATCTGTCTTACAGCAGATGAGAAGGCTCAGAACGGTCTCGTACATGGAAGAATGTTTTTTTTTCTTTTGTCGAGAGAACCTATTCGGTTTTTAGTACTTTGATATTTCCTAAACTTATTTTGGGAATTTGGATCTTTTCGGGACCAATATCTTTTTCGATCATAACGACCTCTACTTCCACCTTTTTGATGGTAGAATCCTTGTAGACAATTCGACCCTCAGCATCAAAGGCGATGAAATCCTGATAAATAAAGGCTACCCCGACCCATCTTCCATCTGGTGTGCGTTCCAGATCTGATACGCGTGCGATTTCGCTGAATTTGACTTTGACCACTTCATAGGGGAGGAGAAACAAATGCTCGAAGTATGGCATTACCTGAAAAACCTTGATGTCTGGTTTGGTGACACTCGAAACATGCACCTCCTGTTGCTTGTTCAAGAACAATTTGACGGCTTCCTTGATGGCCTCTCTTCGATATCTGGTTTCATATCCTTTGTCTCCAATGATGGATATTTTGTCTGTCAATTCTGTGACGACTTCCTGTATGCGTTCCTTGAACGCATGGTCTTCCTCCTCTGACAATTTGATGATCGGGACAATGTCAGTCTCCTCTTTTGTGATGAGTTCGAATGGCTGATTCTGAGCAAAAATCCCTGGAATTAACTGAATCAGGATCAGCCACAAGATGATGAATCGGATGCTCATATTTTTATTTTGAGAGTGAGAGTTTAGGATGTTAAATAGATAAGTAATTGGGCACAAGTAGATATGAAAATAAATCCAGCTAACTCGCTGTCTGACAGTCTATTCAATATTCATTATTCTTCATTCAAAATTAAGTTTTTGATAGGCAGCGGGGTATGTTTTGGGATTATGGCTTGCTTAAATAGGTGTTGACATAGAGCAATTCAATTTTTCCTTCTGCATCTTTTTTGCTGGATACCTCCTTGACCTTCAGACTCGGAGAGGTGAAGATTTTTCTTACCAGCTCCTCTATACTCATTCCGCCAGTGGGGACATTGTTTTTCATAAGGACAACTGACACCGACCTGTCTTGAAAATAGGTGTCTATCATCCTGCCCATCAGCTTCTCCCGTTGATCAGGAGCAATTCCTGTATCTCCCAGCAAGGGCCAATACTCAGACAAATTCCTTGGAGGAGAATAGGTAGTTTTTTTTGGGATCGGCTTTGGAGGAGGCACGGGCGTGGGCGTTGGAGGCGTGATCTTCACAGGTGTTTTCTCCTTCTTCTTAGGTTTCGGTTCTGGTTCTGGTTGAGGTCGGGCTGCGTCCTTCTCTTTATTGTCTGTCTGCTCAATCTGTGTCGGTTTCGAAACAGGAAGAGGCACCTTGGGTTGATCCTGCTCTTTTAACCAGAAGAAGCCTGCCAGCAAACCGATTCCTAGAACCGAAGCCAAAACCTGAAGAACAGGGAATTTTTTTCGGTGCTGTTTGATCAGTGGCCTGGAGACTTTATTGGTGTATGCGGATGGATTCTTGTAGGGTTGATGGACCTTCCCGGCAGTTTTGGACTTCTGGTTCTGTAGCTGCGTTTTTGGTCCAGGCGTAGTGATAGCCGGAGGGGGAACATACAGCTTCTTTTTTGGAAGTGGCCCTGTTTTGGCCTTGGGAGGAGCAGTCTTCATAGACTTTACGCCCTTCTGCGCATGTGTTACCACCTCATACAGGCTCTTTCCCCATTGTTGGGCTGAAGGTCTGCGGTTCGGATTGTGTATCCCGGAGTCAAAACATGCCAAAAACAAGGATTGAATCCTGGGTGTGAGGGCTTTCTTGAATGTCTCATGCGGTTGAGGCACGACACGGATATAAGAGGCATTCTCTCCAAAAGGAAACAGTCCATTGCGGATTTTGCTCATGAGATCCGTGCAATCGGAAAATTCTCCAGCAGCGGTGCCCACAAATGGATGGATTCGACAAAGAATCTGATAAAAAATGATCGCCATGCTAAATCGATCCCAGCTCTCAGGGATAAATGCTTGAGAAGGTTTGAGTCGGGCGGATTCTGGTGGCGCAAATTCCGGTGTTGCGACAGGTCCGTGGAATACCATCCGGGACTGATTGGCAATCTGGAAGGAATCAGTATCCAATACGGAGACTTTGCCATCATTGGTCACTTCGATATTCCGAGGATTCATGTCAACAAGCACATAGATGTCTTGCCGATGAATCCGATAGATCGCTGCTGCGATATTTGTGCACAGCTGAAGGCGAGCCATGAACCCTTTCTTGGTTTTTGCATCAAATTTCCCAGCCCATTTTTGCCCCTGTTTGGATAACTGATTCCCTGATTCGCAGAGGTATTGTAAGCTGATTCCATCTTGGAAGGCTTTTTTCATCACAAATCCTCGAAACTCACCATCCTTGTAGGCTACTGCTTCTGGCCAACAAATCCGAAATCCGCTCCCTTCCAACTCATCCGGTTGATGGGCAACCATATAGGAGAGCCGCTGTTCAGTGGCTTCTGTGAGGAACTTGTCATGATATACTTTTACACAATGGTTCGGAAATCTTTGGGAGGCCTGGATCTCATATACTGTTCCCTGTCCTCCGGGAGATCCCAATTGGTTGCCTACAATCAGCCTGCTGCCTCGGTCTGTATGCAAAATGTTGTTTCTCATAATGCTTAGTGCTCGTGTGAGGTGTCGGTTTGCTGTTCTGTTGGTGCGTCAATCAATGCTGCAAGGATCATGGTCTTGTCATCTTTTTCCTCGATCAAGGTTCGATTCCCTTTCTGGATAAAGGTTTGCCACTTGGCTTCTATATCTTCTGCTGGAATATTCTCTTTGGCCATCTCTAGAATATTGAGATAGAGGGGTTCAAAAAACCTGGGAAAGGGTCGGTTAGGATCACGCCACATATGGGTCTCTGGATCGATCATGCTGTGCTCAAAAGAGGCTGACTCACACCCATCAGACAGGAGAGCAAATGCCGTGATTCTTTCATTCACGATTCGGGTTTGAACAAATGTTTGAGCATGAGTCCAGATATCCGAACTCAAAAAAATGGTGGAATTGGCTTCCTCCCCTTTCCAGGGAACCATCAAGGCTTTCCATTCTTCCTCCTCATTTCTGTAAGCCGCTCGCCCATCACCAATATGTGCCAACAATATCCCTTTCGGAGAAGCGATGGCCAGTATAAGGGTACAAGCCAGGTCTTTGATGGTATATCCACGCTTGTTCGCAATCTCTTCCAATGCATCCCGCACAAGCTGTAGTTGGTCAATGGCCAGTTGGTTCCAGCTTGCTTCATCGGGCCAAAAATCATTCTCTATCCAGTTTTCCTGAAGGATCAGCTCTTCAAGAAAGACCTTGGGGACAATCTCTGTCGCAACAGCTTTGGAACCTTCCTCTGAATGTCTGGCAGATCCTGCACCATCAGCAACCACTGCTATAGCCCAGCCATCTCCCAGGGATTGGTAGAAGTGGCTATCCTGACAAGGAATCTGTTGCTGGATATGTCCTTTCCCAATTTCTGATGCGCCGACGATAGACCATCTTGGGGAAGGCACAATAGGAGGAACCACATCCGAAAGGGCGAGTGCGGACTCCTTCTCAAGTTCTTCTACCATGGCCACGGATTCATCTTCACAGTCTTCCAGAGACGCTGCCGAATTGGGCAAGGATTCACTGTCAGGAGGGACCAAATACTCGACCTCAATCAGGTTTTTTTTCGATTTGTTCTTCATAAGGAAAAAACTGAGCACCCCAAGTAGTAAGATAGACAAGCCGCCAAGTAGTCCCAACGCTCGCTGATAATGGGCAAGGGTATCCGAAAGACTGTTTATTCTTTGGTTGAGCAAGTCTATTTCTGCCTGCTGAAGCAACTCCCTTTGCGCGGCAGAGTCGAGATGCGCTTTTGACTGCTGCAAGGCCACGAGTGTTTCTGCCCAGGATAAGATCGCATGAGCCAGGAGTTCCTGTTTGTCTTCTTCAGAATTCACAAAAGGGGGAACTGCTTCCATCCAGTTTGCGACAATTTCATTTCGCCAGGCTTGAAAGCTCTTTGCAGCTACCTCATGCGAATCAAGAGAGGAGATGGACGCTCTCACAGAAAGCAGGAACATAAAGGAGTTGTCCCTCTGTCGAAGCGAATCCCTGGAAATGGTGTGAATCATCGAATCAAGATAACTCAACATTTTCTCCTGTGGTCCAGATTGTGCTGAGCAGATACCGCTTGATACCATCACGGATGCCAACAGAACCCATCTTACGTATGCTGCGCTTGTCATCTGAACGTATCTCATATCGTGAACCCCTCAGTCCATGTGGTATTTGGCAAATTTACAACCTGACCTTCCTCTGAACTGGTGATGATGTCCATGCTGTTGCTCAACCAGTTGAAGAACTCACTGAATTTGAGTCCAGCTAATTTTGCTGGAGGCATTGTCTTTGTGGAGATGGTATTCAGCATTTCCATATTTGCCTGTTCGACTCCGATTGCAAAGAACAAGAAGGATTTACCCTGTACCCCCATCTCAATTTCCCTTCTCAATCCATCTACATCCTGATTCTTATCTGGTTCTCCATCAGTGATCAGGATTACCCAGGGGCGATAGTAAGGCTGTCCTGTGTCGTTGTACCATTTTTTCCTTGCCAAAGCCACTTCTATACCTTTTCTCACCCCATCTACAAGCTTGGTGCTTCCATCAGCAATCAGAGTGGGGAGCGTGATGTTATCTGCCAGGGAAGGTTCTACCAGACAGTCTACCTTGGACCCAAAGGTGACGATGGATAGTTCGAGTCGGTTGGAGGTGGTCAAATCTCCCTGGATATCCTGATAAAAATCCTGTAGCCCCTGATTCAGTTTGTCAATGGGTTCCCCTTTCATAGATCCTGATACATCGAGCACCATCACACAGGTACACTTTTGCTCATAATTGCTAGGGGACTCTCCTTGAAAATCATTAAATGCCATAATTTTAGCTGTTATTGTTGTTTAATTGCTTGAGTTAATGGAAAAAACTGTGGAGAATTATGCTTCATTCTCAACTTGTAGCTCCAGTTCTTGTCCATAGGTGAGAATTGTATGATGCTTGATCATATGCTGAATTTTTTGTTCAGCGATTTCTACCAATTCTTGTTTGAAGGCTCCTGGATTGCCGAGGTACTTTTGGTAAGCTTTTTGGAGTTTGTCGAATTCTCCCTTGATTAATCTGTCATATTCCTCGGCTAGTTTGGCTTGTGTTTCGAGCTGTTTTTTCTTTTCCTTCATTCGTTGATCACGCGCCTTTTTTTCATTTTCAGTTTCACTTGGAACAAGTTTCAGGATGTCAATGCGCACCCCATATACTTCCTGAATGATCGACAGGCAAGACCGGGCGTGTGTATCCAGAATGTCATGCCACTTGTCTGGTTCGTGAGAACTGGTATCGTCTGCAAGCAGCTGAGCGATAGGAGCCCTGAGTTCTTCTGAGAGTTGTGTTGTGATCTTCCTCAGCAGTTCATTCTTGCCCTTTTGGTTCAAGGTGGAGAAAGTATAAGAGGCTTCTGGCAGAATTCCCTGAATGCGGTATTGAAGCTTGAACAAATGTTCACTCTGCTCATCAGCAAAGTAATAGGGAATTGTATAGATCTCTGAGCAAAGTTCTTGCAACTTGGCTTCCAGTGGATTTTTCCCGAACTGAATTCGAAGGGAGGAAAGAGAGAGCCCAACTTTACTTAGATACTGGGAGATATCTGCCAATAGCTGCTTGTCAAGTTCTTCATAGCTTGTTCCTGCCTGCTTGATTCCGACATGAATAGGGGTTGATTTGCTTCTGTGTTCAATCAGGGCCGTGATGTCTTGTTGGAGGGTGGTATTGAGTTGAAAATCTTTGTGGAATTGATCTTTCCAATACGTAAGTGCCTCAACGACTCCTTCTAGATGTACTTCGATCGGTATCTGAATGTGTTCCTCTTCCAGCGCAAAAGATTGTTGAATATGCAGGCGAATCATTTGTTTCAATTTGGGAAAATCAGCCTCAAAGCTTACCTCCATTCCTTCCAGGGCATAGCCGATTGTCTGGAGTTTCTGTTTGAGCAAGTCTGATATTCCTTCTTGCTCTGATGGGAAGTTGATCAGGATGTCAGTCAATGATTGATTCTTCCATTTTGTAGAAATGATCTCACTGAGATACTGGACCATTATCTTTTCCACGGTAGAATGTTGGGCGTGAAGCGAGATAAATTTGACAGGATTTGTCATGCTGGCCCACATTCGTAGCTTAAGGTCGATGATTTCTCCCGAAATGTTGGCAGATAACTTGTCCGTGAAATTCGGTTGGACAGGAAGATTGCTGAATGCGTCAGGCAATTCTATTCGAAAATCTTCCAGCTCTCTTCCAATAGAATCCAGGAAGCTTGACAACTGATCGGACAAATGCTGATAAAACAGCTCATAGGAGGTTGATTTGACCAACGAATTGGGACCAATGACAGCTTGTTTGAGCGTCGCCATGAATGCTGCGGCGATTTCTTCATCTTCCTGGAAGGTAGCAATGGCAGCATATTTCCCTTTAGGAGAGACAGGAAGTTGCGCAAATACCCTGGAGGAATTCCCGGCCAAAGGAAAATCCCCCAGAGTTTCTCCACTCACGGAGACAAGACCAATCTTGTCTTCATGCTCTACTGGCAAATCGAGTTGTACATCCAACTGATAGGTTCCCAGCAATAAGGCTTTGGCTTTTGTCCTGGCCTCTGCGAGAATATCAAAAAACTCTTCAAAGGTATCTCTACCTTCTTCTTTCTTGGCCTTGAAGACCTCAAACATACATTGCAGAATGAAGGACTGAATGGCCAGATCAAAATTCCAGTTCGACTGCCGACCAAAATCTGTCATGAATTGCGCAAGATTCTCATACTGACCCGGATCGAGAGTGAAGGTGTACTTGAAGTGGACCAAGACCTGTAGGTTTTTTTCTGCATGCGTGACAGGCCTGCAAAAGCCGTTTTGATAACTCTTTTGTGATTGGGCGATGAGCAAGTATTGGTGAGCCAGTGTTTTGTTAGAACTAGACAAGGCAAAGTTGCTTGTGAACTCTACTGGGCCTGTATCAGTGATGGCGAATAGGCTTCCTTGTCCTGGGGTCCAGTTCAGGGAAGCGATATCGGTTGGCGAAATGTTTTTAACAAGATCTGTGGCGATCGGGGTATTGGTTGGGGTCAGCATATGATTATTGGTTGGATGGATTGTTAAGGCTGTCAAGATATTTGCTCATTTGGAGGAGGATATCACTTCTTCTTTGTTCAATTTTTTTGGCAAGTGCTGCCAAATGAATCAGTGGTGCTTGCTGTGGGCTGTCCAAGACCATTTTGGTTCTTTCTACAATGGCTTCTTCCAGCAATTCTCTGGTTCGTATGTGTGTGGTTTTTTCTGCAAATGCCTCCATGAGTGTCCAGAAGGCTTTGTCAGCATCAGGATGCGTGTCGGCAGCTTTTAGGCCCAACAGGATAATTCCCCATTCTTCCAAAAAGCCTGCAACCTTGTCGTACATTTCCTTTTTGGATCGGTTGAAGACTTTGGGAACAGATTTGTGGAGGAGCCCTTCTGCAATGATGTCTGCATGTTCTCGAATCTCTATTGGAGAAGCCTCCCAATTGGAAAAGAGAGGGAAGTTGCTCGCCCATTTTCCCAATTCCCCGGATTCTCTAAGCGTGAGTTTTTCCAAATAAATCACAAAGAATCGTAGACCGGAGGCGATAGGCGGAGAATAGTATTTCAGGGGTTTGGGCGGCCAAAGCGTCTTGACTTCCTTGAGGATACCATAGATATGTTTGTTGCTTCGATCGGTGAGCGTCGTCAGATAGTAAAAAGCTTTTTTGCTGGATTTCTCCTCTCCTTTCTGGATGATTTGGCAGATCCAGAAGGCTACTTTGAATGAAGCAGAATACTTCAGACTCCAGATGATTTCCAAGGCGATCATACTTTCACCACCCCTGATAAGAATTCGCAGGAACTGGTGGATCTCCTGAACGAGATTGTCGTATCGAAGCATTTCCTGGAGCAGACGAACCAGTATCCAGTTCGTCGCATCCTTTTTGGTCATCTGCAAGCTGCTGTCCTCAGTCAAAAAGCTACTTTCTTTCTCCAATTCGGGAAAGTTGATTTCAATGACAAAATCCTGTTTACTGATGGCAAATAGAAATTTGAGCAGCAAGGCATGTCCATAGACCTGTGGATCTTTGCGTGCTTGCTCACATGCAAGGAGAATGACACCATTTTTGAGATTTTTGGAGGCGCGTGGGTCTTTCCATATACCTGATTTGATGATTTCTTCAAAGCACCTCAAAGAAAAGAACATCAACTCTTTCTGAAGATAAGTGACAGCATTTCTCTGAATAATCGGGGCTTCAAAGTTTACATAATCTGCCTGCCCTTTGCTGGACTCGATCTGTAGAAAGACCTTCTTCATCCAAAAATCTGGATACTTCTTCCATAATTCTACGAGATTCCGCTTCTTCATGCCTGAAGAATCGCCTTCCTCCTGGGCAGAATGGGAGAGGGAGTGTTCTCGCTCTCTGATGTCATAGTTGATTTTCAAGATAATTCTGATCAACCAATCAAATTCTCTCAGGCTAATATTGGGGAAATGAATGGCAACAAAGATGAGGTAGGGCGCCAGAGGATTCTCTGGACCTGCAACCGAACTGATTTTCTGAATATTTCTTCTCTCTGAGAGAAAATCATTCAGTTCGTCGAATTTGTCCTGTTTGTCAAACTCATCTCGTAAGTTGATCTGATGCTTCAGGCTTCTCTTCCCTCTTTTGACAAGTTCAAGGATTTCTTCATAAAATCCATACCCCAGCAAGGTCCCATCCCAGAGGTCTTTGTCCATCTGACTTTCCAGACTCTGCTCGAGTTTCTTTTGTTCAGAAGCGTCCTTGATATATTGACCAAGGAGCATGTTCAGAAAAGGGATCTCCTGAATCAAAAAGTGCTTGGTGTCAATTTCACTCAGGATTTGAAGCAGTTTGCTCGAGTGTAACAAACACAACACATACCATCCTTTGGCTTCCAGTTCTCCGACTATGCTTTCGATCCCAAAGGAAGAGGTTAAGGAATTGAGGTATTGGAGGCTGTTGTCATCATTCTCAAAATCAATGACAAACAATTTTTTGCCCTTTTTCTTTTTGGCTGCCTTCCGAAAAATCAAGTCGTACAGATTGTATTGACCGATGGCTTGATTGTTCACCGAAAGCGGGGCATACACAAACTGAAATCCTTCCTGGAATGCCGCCTGATTCATCAGGCTATATGCTGCCAATTTCAGGGATTCCTTATGAGGACAACTCAGAAAGATCAACCTGTCCTGAATGAATCGGTCCTGATAGTCAGAAGGATCGATGAAATCCTTGGCATCAAAGGTACTATTATAGAAGGGCAGACTTGGATCAGAAGGGCTGCTTCCATAATAAAAATCCCCATCAATGTGTCCCACTGCAACCTTGCTGTCTCCAAAAGTCATATGCGTCCCAGAGTCTGAGGATTCCTCTTCAGCTCCTTCCTCCTCTTCTGAATCCGGGCTGTCTGGGTTCTCCGTATCAACTTCCTCTTCTTCTGAATCTTCTTCAGACTCCTTTTCTTCCTTAGCATCTGTCTGTTCGTCCTCTTCTACAGCTAGTTCGTTGGATGAGTCTTGTTTCTCTTCCTGCTCTTCATTGGATTCTTCCACTTCTGAAGCGGCATCCTCTTCTTCCTGAACCATGCTGACCTCCTCAGCATCAGGATAGTCAGTAGGGGGAGCTGTGTGCAGGAGTTGTTCCTCCGATTCGTGTGTATTCATCACTATTCTGAATTATGATTGACGGATGAGATTCAATAAGTGTCTGGTGGCAGCTTGTCTGTCTATGGTCTTGAAAGTAATGTGGATGTCAGTGGATCGATTGGGTGTCAGCTCAAGGGAGGAATGGGTTTCCTCATTGTCGATTCTGGTTCTTCCCCACTTTTTGATGCATGATTCGAAATAGTCCAATTCCGGGTCTTGATCCCTGTCAGCTTCATAGGCCTCTTCTTCAGCTTCTGTCATTTCGTGATCGAGGTAACGAATAATTTCTCCTGCTTTTTCCCAATAGCTTTCCAGCAGCATGATCTTGTGAGGATTTTCCAGCTCACGTATGACATATTCCTGTATATGTGCTTCCTTGCTCCTGATCAACCTTCTGAAGAGATGTCCTCTGCATCTGCTGATATAGTTGGAGGCATTTTTTGCTGTTTTGCCTGTGAGATCCGCAATTTCTGCCAGCGACTTTTGGGGCGATCCGAATATTCCATACCGAAGTTCCAGTGCTTCCTGGCAAGGAGTAGGCAATTGCCGGAATTCCTTTTCCAGTTCCAGAAGGGCTGACCGGCTGAACAATTCTTCCTGAAGTTGATCCTCCTCTATTGCTGAAGGCAGCCCTCTTGTTTCTTCCCCCTCTCTCATAGTCCCTTCGATGCTGCCTTTTCGCATCCATGCAAACACCTTGTTGCGGTAAATGCTCCAGAGGTAATTGCGGATGGATCCCCCTTTGGCAAGAACAAATTTGTGCTGCTTGATTGCCTCAATCAAATCCAGAACACTTTCCGTATAGATGTCATTCCGTATACCTCTGTCTGGAATATAATATCTAAGGCTGGCCACGATAGGTCTTCGATAGGCATCATAAAGAAAAATCCAACAATCATCTTCAAGGGGGCCTTGTGATTGAATTTCTGCGACTATTTTGGCAGAGGGGAATGTAGGTTTACTTTCTGTCATATTGAATCTATGTCTTGTTAGGGTGCAATGAAGGGGGATGCCATCATCTTCCAACTGTTTGCAAAATGCTGAACAGCAAAATGATTTTTATGAACATTTTTAGATCATTTTTCTTGGAAAAACAATCAGTGATAGAGCAAGGGGGAGTTGTTATTGGTTGGCAGTGAGGATGTTATGCTGTGCTGGTTCGCTTGGATATTCTTCCCTTCCAAAGATTGTGAAAAAAAAAAGCTGCTTTTGCGGGGAAAATTGGTGAGGAGCTGCAATAATAGATGAATCCGATATTGAATTCAACATCACCAGTTAGTGCGCGCTAAAAGTCTAATTTTTTCGAAATGGCAGTTAGATGGCAATCTAATAAAATTCATATGCTTCTCAAAAAAAACTTTTTATTTTTTGTAGACCGCATGTGCAGACGGATGGCTTTCTGTTTCTTCCCAACTTCTGTACAAGTTGCTGTTTCCTTTTCCTTCAAACTGATGACGGGAAAGAGAAAACGCACCCCGAATAGTTCACAGAAGGCGAAGATTGGATTCCGAACATCTTCCTCTTAGGCCCTTGTAGGACGAATTTCCAATCAATCATCTCACAAGAATGAAGCTTCGAGTTCCCGAATAGGCGATTTTCCCGAAAGGGGAATCACTGGTTCCACCACCAATGTCTTGTTGTCCTGATAAGAGTCCACTTCGGTGGACTTTTTTGATGACTTCAGGATTGATCACCCCACTCGCTGGGGAGTAGAATCTCTGTTTTTTCACACCTTCCAAATTTCCAATAATTATGAAAACTTCAATTGAATTCCCACAAGGAAAGAAATTTCCAACAGATATGCCTCTATCTTATTCTGTGTACCGATCATGTTCCTCGACTTCTGTTCACATTGGAGAATTTCCCCATGCGTATTCTCTACAATTCGTGGATGGAGATTTGCACCTGATCATTGATCTCTCCGTTCTTCCTCCTTTCCCTGCTTCTCTGGGAGCCGAACTCAACTTTGAGCTACATCCGCTATTGCTCTTGGATAGAGAAATTAGTCTGGATCTAAATTCTTCCTGGTGTTTTGATCCTCTGGCTACCACTTATTCGATCAGCAAGGATGTGGCAGCACAACACCTGAGTGTATCAGTGATGCGACAGGATTGTCTTGCCCAAAGCGGGGAGGGCGAGTATCTCCGCTTGATCTTCAAAGGGATTCCTCCTGGGTCAATCTTTGAAGATCCAATTCATGAATTTGGAGGCATCATCATCATGATTGATGACTTCTAATTCTGGACGTAGTAAGAGCTTGTATGTATCAAGCTCTTACTAGGTCTACCTTAAGTGCTCCTGAATCATTTGATCTGGAATCTGTTTCCTGGCTGTTTGGCTTTCCTTGTCGTGGACAAGGGGGAGGGGATTCCAGATCTCTTTCGTATTCTACGAGCCAGACCATCCCTTTTCTACACGCTCTTTCTTGTCTGGAATGAGGCTTTGATATACCTCAAGATGACGATCACATACTTCACGTATCACTTTCGTTAAAAGTGAAATCCCCTTTAACCTCATTGATGGCGACTTTGGTATTCTGTACATTCATGATAGATTGTTGGTGGTTCATTTGTTGAGGCTGCTGGCGGCAATCTTCAAAATCCCAGGCATGCTCCGCTGCATCTGGTTTGTTTGGATTCACAATCAATTCCCAACTGGGCTGGTCCAGGAATCTGTTGTTTTCAGTGATATATAGCTGTTTCGCTTCCTCAAATGCATGTGAGATGCTTCTGCCAGCCACGATGCCTCCCCAAAAATACTGGTTGAAAACCAAGCTCGCAGCATCTTGTAGAGAGTGATTTGTACCGATGGCTATGGGGACACCTGCATCTATGCAGGCCCTGGCAAGCCCCACGGAATTGCAAGAATCAAAGACGACAAGGGTTAAGGAAGGTTGGAGACCAAAAAACTCTGCCAAACTCCTGGCATTGATTTTTTGATTGTGCCAGGCCGCCGGACGCATGAAGCTGAGTTGTTTGGCCGAACCATGACCTGAAAATTGGAAAGCGACGATTGTTTGTGTGGGAGATCTAAAGGCATCCGATAATAAGGGTACAGTTACATCATCTATCCATTCATATTGATAGCAGCTATTCTCATGTGGAAAGGCATGTCTAATTTTGTCTTTGGTTGCAGGAAGGTTGAGTTGTTCTTTTGCAACAGTGCTATTTGCTGCAGAAAATAGAAATTTTTTCATATGTGAGCTAAGTTGTTGGTTTCAACACCTATGTTCGAAATATTTTAGCCGAAGGACTAGAACATTTTTGTTCAGTTTTTCTGCACCGAAGTCATGTATACCTGGTGAGATAGGATTGATTTTCTTGCTATTTGATATGTTCAAGTCGTTTTTTGGCTTCTTTCAGGAGCCAGTTTTTTTCGGCAATGACGCTCTCGTTCTCGATATCCCTGATGAGCTTTACCAGGTGTTTTGGATTCTCATATCTGGGTCTCCACAATTTCACATAATATTTCATGAAGGTCTTGAAGCGGATTTGATGATGATGAGAAGTCCTTGAATTCCGATTGACATACATTCTGACCGAATCATGAAAACTTTCGATTGTTTGGAGATGATCTTCATGATCTTCCTTCAAATAATACCAGGATTTCAGGATCATGATTCTGGCATCCATCTGATAAAAAAAGTCCTTTGAATGGTCCAGGACATAGTTCATGCATTTGATTGCCTCCTTATGCGCTTGTTTGGAAATAAGCAACAAGCCGTTCGAAAAATTCAAGGTAATTTGTCTTTCCTCTGGCAATAATAAGTGAGCATTTTGAGCCATGAAGGTTTGGACCCAATCTTGTTTTCCCAAATGGATGCCAATTTTTATTAGATTTTTAAAATTATTGGTAGAAATGTAGCGCCGTTTTTGATGTCCGCCATCTAATAAAATTCCGTTTTCAATCAAGCCTCGATAAAACTCAAAGTATGCCAATAATGTTTGCTGTCTGTTTGTTGTGCTGAGTTGGTATTGGCGATTCTTGACATTCAGGGCAATGGCATACAGGTCCCGCAGCTCTTCTAGCTGAAACAATTGTTTATTGCTTTCCAGAAATGTCAGATACCGTTGAAAGGCGGGTTCATTATTTTCTTTTAGGGATTCATACGCCAACAGATATGCCTGGATATAGGCATTCCTGTTTGGAAGATGTTGGCAATTGGAGATAAATGCTTCTTGCTCTTCAAAGGGGGCTGAGGAATTGAGAATCCTGGATTGATTGAGCTGTGATACCAGGAGTTTCAGTTTTCGTGCATGGTAAGCCAAATCTAGTCGTTCTAGAGCTTCCGCTTGATGTGCTTGTGGATACCTGTCTCCTTCCGAGGCGGTAAAAAACACCATCTCCTCCTCCAATTGATACCGCAAGAAAAATTGATCTTCATTGTATTCAGTCTTTTTTTGTCGTTTCTCAGCTTTATTCCAAAATGATTGAAACCAGGATCGCATTCTCCGCCGATTCATTGATTTCAGGAGAAATATAGACTGGCTATGTTTGTCATCCATTAGTTGCACGAATGCCAGATAATTGCCCAGCAATTCCAACAGATGTGTCAGGGCCTTGTCAATGTTCTTTGAAGGGTCCCAGCCTGAGACTGAATATAATGCTTCCTTGCTAATCCCTTGTTTGGGGGAATAAGAAGAGAGCTTGCTGGCGGATTCTTTTTTCTCTTCTTCTCTGACCTTTTTCAATAATCCATCATACAACTCTGAGTAGGCCCGAATCATGTCTTCGGAATGGAGCCAATAGGTATTGGCAAAAAAGTCCTTGAATCGGGCACGGTCTTTTGCCGGCAATTCCGCTAATAAACCAAGAATCTTTGAGCCATATCCCATATTGTAACAGGCGCTTGTATTGGATGAGAATTAATTGAACTGGAGGCGGTATTGAATGCAAGTCAATTGACAGCTGGTGGCTGTGGGGTTTGTGATTGATTCGCTCAGGAAGGAATTGAAAAAAGAAAGATAGGTGTATAGGTGAATATGTCTAGACAAAAGTAAGCAATAATTGTTTTAGAATGAAATCTTTTTGTCAAAAAAATATCAATTCGAGATATTTTGCTGCCTCAGGACCGGCAATCTTGTCGAATCAGCTATCGATCATCGAGGAGAGAAAAAGAAAAGTGAGCAAAAAGACAAGATCAACAACGGGCAAAGATTGAGGATCGCCAATCCTATTGTAGATTGGCGATCCTCAGATTCTAAGATCACATGTGAACTGCTACTTAATCTTCATCTCCACGCCCATCCAGACTGTTCTTGGTCGTGGATAAGCTGCGGCGTCCACACCCATGAGGATGGAGCGTTGCTGGCCGAGCACATTGACCTCAGGATCAAAGCCAGAATAGGGTGTCCAGACAAAGACATTGGAAATGCCGGCTCTGAGGGTGAGTGCCTTAATCTTAGGGGCACGTTTCAAAGGCCAGGAAGATTCCAATTGAATATTGGAGAGCCGGACAAAGCTGGCAGATTCTACCATGTCTTCGGTTACGATGGATTGCCCGTTGAGCTGACTGAGATTGAGTACCTTCTGACCTGTAGCACCATAGCCTTTGATTCTTAGTTTGATGCGCTTGTAAGAAACAACAGCATGCGAACCAAAGAGGAAATTGGGAAGCGCACTTCCAAGGACCTCAGGATCGGAGAGAGGTTTTCCTTGATCATCCAACTCATAGCCCTGAAAACTCATCAGCGAATGACCTTGCTGGATGGTCCCGATCGGGACGAATGAACCACTCAAGGGATGTAGAATTCCCGTTTCTATGCCTTCGGGTTCTGATAATTTGAGAACTCGATTCTGCTGAAAATTGAAATTACTCCCCCAACTTACTTGCCAATCTCTTCCATACCAGTAGGTATTGATGCTTGTTTCCGAGCCTCTTTGAAGCACATCCCCAACATTCCGGACCTCCCAGAACAAGTCTCCATTGGTGGAAATGGGAACCTCAGCCCAAAAGTCCCGCGTGACCTTTCTATATATATGCTGACTGATAGAGATCTTATGATTCCAAAGGTGGAGATCCAGCCCCGCATCCCATTCCTGACTCACTTCCCAATTCAGTTGATTGATGGGCAGGCGTCTGGAGAACAAGGCGAGGCTATAGGGATTCTGGCTATCAAAAGCGATTGGAGCACCACCAAAAGCAAACATCGGGAGTCGATCATTGCCCATTTCTGAATAGGAAAGGCTAACGCTTGGATCCATCCAATCCTTGATACGCCAGTTGTTGGCAGCCTTGAGGCGCAGTTTGCCTGAAGGAAAGGCCTTCCATCCCAAGCCATTGGTGCCACGTCTCATCCTGCCCCAGGAAAGACCCAGATCAGTCTTGATGATATTGCTCCATCGGATACTGGCCTGCTGACTGAGCAGATGAAGCTGTTGTGCCATATCCAGCTGCAATGGGTGTTGGATTTTGGCCTCGTCCAGGGCTTGAGTAGCATCGATGCCGTAAGCGACCATGCCCGTATGATTCCATTGTTGCGCAAGGTGTTGCCAGGACAGTTTTCCTTCTGTTTCCCACTTCCCAAAGGATCGAGGGACGAGAGAGAGATGATGGGTTTGCTGAAATTGACGGAAAGCTGTTCGACTCTCCATTTTGTATCCCTCTTCCTTGCTTTGTCCCCAAAGACTGATCGGGGCAAATTGCTGTCCGAAGATGTTACGCCCCTGCCAGGACACATGACTGGTCCAGGACATCCACGGGAGGAGATCGCCCTTTATCTTCGCTCGACCCTGAAGATAGCGGGATCGGATGCGGGAGGAAAATGCCTCAAAAAATTCGGGCTGCCTACTTACATCTGTTCTTTGAAGACTATCCAGGCCAAGCCAATCAAGGAGTAGTGGAGACTGGATCGCTTGATTGGCCGTCAATTCTGCTTCCGTTTGCCATTGATGTTTGAGGGTTCGTTGGTATCGAAGGCGCGAGGAGAGTTGCTCATAATTACTTCCCTGGATCAGTCCTTGATCGAGTCGATGGCTGAGACTGGCAAGGAAAGACTGTTTCTGTTGGTTCTTCTGGTACTTAAGAAACTGTTGTGTCTGGAGTCCTGCTCTGAGTGGGTAGGGAATATTCTGGGCAAGATTTCGATTCCTTGCTTGAATCATCTGGATTCCCAATTGCCCATTCCATGTCCAGCTAGCATCGGATGAGGAGGGGCGTTTTGTCTTGATGAGGATGACCCCATTTGCAGCCCGCGCTCCATAAAGTGCCGTTGCTGAGGAAGATTTAAGGACTGTTATTTCATCAATCTCATCAGGAGACAAATGTTGAGACAAATGTGTGGGCATACCCGAACCACCAGCACCTTGAGGCAGGAAGCCGGGCTCCTGCACAATCCCATCGACAACAAATAAGGGTTGGCAACTGCCCATAGCCGAAGTGGCTCCACGGACAAATATTGAGGCATTCGCTCCCGGACTGCCAGATGCATGAACCACCTGTACACCTGCGACCTGCCCTTGAAGCATGGATCCTGAATT
Organism: Bacteroidota bacterium; assembly: GCA_039029315.1. Taxonomy (GTDB): domain Bacteria; phylum Bacteroidota; class Bacteroidia; order J057; family J057; genus JBCCCJ01. The sequence continues at coordinate 52,132 of JBCCGK010000024.1, forward strand.
GAGGACTGAGACGGATTTATTATCGATCATTGTGACAACATAGCTGATCGCTCGGCTTTCTCTGCTAACTCCATAGCCCGTTACCACCACTTCTTCCAGCTTCATACTGCCATCAAAAGCAGTTCCAGAGGCAGGAGTTGGCAAATAGCCTGATTTTACAGACTTGGAATATGCCGTCCTGGGAGCCTGAACCGCTTGATTGGAGACTCCTTTTGGGAGGGGCAGCGTCTGTCGGATGGTGGTGTCTTGTCCGTTTTTATTTCTCCGTTTTTTGTCCACAGCAACGAAAGAAGTGAATCTGGTGAGGAGATTGTATTGTAAGCCAAGGGCTGTGACTTCCTCTTGTGTACTCGCTGCACCTTTGGCTCCTCGTACATCACTCAGTCGATGGATTCTTTGCCGGGCCCACAGATAGCGCAAGGCGCGGTTTTCAGATTCTGGTTTGATATGGGACAGGTTGATGGTTTCCTGATAGGGCTGATTGCCGGACACAGCTTGCAAGACAGCAGTGCCTTCCAATTTTCCTTTGTATTTGCCGTGGATCACAATCGGACGATCCGAAAATACATCAGCCAGGCCCAGTGGCTCGATATCATAGACCTCCATGTCCCCAAAACTGGCATGAATATCAGTCAAAACCGGCGACTGAATATAGGTTTGAAATGCCGCGCCCACTTCTTTGCTTTCCTCGGCATTCATGGCCACAAATGCTTCTCCTTGCCCAACTTCTGCCAGCCCTTCGATAATGGCTCGGTTGACAGAAGTCCCCATGCCAAAGGTGAAAAAGTTGGCTTCCCCCATATGTTCCCTCACCAAATCATAGGCTTCATCCTCGACACTTACATAGCCATCTGTACAAAGCACAAAACTACGCGCAAAACCAGGCGAACTTTCCAACTGGAGTCCTCGTTCTATGGCTGGCAATAAGCTGGTGCCCCCACCGCCTCCCTGGCTGTTAATGAAATCTATCGCTCTTTGGATATTCTGTTTTGTGGCTGGGATGGATACTTTATTATCCATGATATTACTGGAACCTGCAAACAAAATGACATTGAATCGATCGGTCTCTTTCAAATCGCCAATCAGATTTTTGAGCAAGCTTTTGGTAATGTTCAAAGGAAATCCTCGCATAGAGCCAGAAACATCTACAATGAAGATGTATTCTCTGGCTGTTATAGACGCTGGCTCTACCCGTTCTGGAGGCTGAACGGTCCACAGAAAGAATTTTTCGCCTTTTTCCTGATAGGTGAGCATCCCGGATTGAATCTTGTCGCCTTTGAGAGAATAGCGAAACACCAGATCTCGATTTCCTCCCAAGGTATCATTGGGCGACAATTTGAAGTTTGCCTGTCCATTTTCTAATTCTTGCACCGCTAAGCTATGAGAAGGAGAATGTAGATTTTGCACAGGGACACCACCTGCCACTCTCCCCTGAAAGCCAAACGTATAGCTTGGAAGAACTCCTTCTTCGGTGGTGGGATTGGCAGGCCATGTTTCAGCAGAGGTCGCCACAGCATCTTCTGGACGAATATATCGAGGACCTACCACTGTTGGATAGACAAACTCATAAATGCCCTCCTTGGAGGTGAGCAATTCTGTATAAGACAAATGGATGACAACAGAATCCCCCGGCAGGATATTGGCCACCTGCATCTGGAAGACATTGGGTCTATGCTGTTCCAGGAGACTGGCCGTTTGGCCTTTGGCCTTGGCTTGCTCATAGGTTTGCCGAGCCGCAACTTTTTCTTTGATTTTGGCTTCGATCTGTCGGTTGCCGACCGTCATATCCATGCCATAGACTGCCGCTCGTGTGGAGGCAGGAAAGACGTATTGTGCTTCCAAAGGAATTGTGCCAGTATTCTGGTAGACTTGAGTGATGCGAACATCGGCTATGGTGCCGGCGATATTGACTTCTGCCTCAGTATGTTTGAGAGGGAGAAGAAGTTCCCCTTTTTCCGAACTACTCACCACAAAGTAAGGGGAAGTGGATTGATCTTCGGATTGGGTCCAGGCAAAAATTGGCAAACAAAACAAAAAGAACAGGAGAGAAGTTTGTCGCATGATTGTGAGTTTGGATGACAGGATGGATGTTGCTCAAGAGATAGGCATAGGTGTTCAATTCCATAAATCGAATCAAAAAATTGTGGATATCATGGACGAAGAGGCTATCAAGATGATGAAAAATGGGAAGAGATTGCCTGACTCGCATGTGGACTAATTTTCCCAATCATTGAGCTTTTTCGACCAATTATTCTGCTGGCGTTTGCCTTCCTTTGACATATGAAAAGCAATGGCCCAAAACAAGAAATAAGATCAAGCTATTGCGATGTCCGATGTTCAACCTTTTAACTAACATATCATGGCCACTACAACAAATGTATCCGTCAAAGAACTCCCCGCCAAGCCCATTCCATTAAGAGTGATCTTTATTCTGAATGCTTTGATGATGATTTTGCCCTTTGTGTTTTATGGTGTCATCACCAGCAAAGGCATTGAAATTGGCGGTTTAGATCCTTCTTGGATGATCTATACGGGAATCGCTTATATCGCTAGTTTCGCAGCACTGGTGTATTTTATTATAAAAAGAAATGTCACGGGAGCCAGAGCGATATTTGGGCTTAACTTTCTCATTGCCATCCCTGCTGGCGCTTATATCGGCATGGTGGTGGCGATCATTTCTATGCTTCTGTCTTTCTTCAATGGAAAAGTGAAGAATTATTTTGGGGTGTAAGTGGGTGGACAATATTAGGGTTGATTTTGGGTATAAGGGACATAGGGGATATACTGGCTCATGGGTAAGATGTCTCCCTTTTTTTCCCTATGCCCACTATATCCCTCACAAATAATTGTGTCCCCTTACTTAAACAGACTAGAGCACAACACATTTGGAGCTGTCGATAGGCATTTAGCACATCTTGGTCTGTGAAACTCCCGTCACCAAAGGGTCATCCCAGACCTGTCCGCTGCAGTAGCAAGGACAGGATCTGGGACTTCATCGTTTAGTTTCCTTTCTTATTATCCTAAACAAAAGTCCAAGGATGGAAGTGAGATTCTGGAAAAAATCCACCTGGCGATTGCGCTCTGCATCGATTTAATAAACGGCACTGCTTAGCCTTCTTCCCCAAGACCGTCGATGATTTTGCCATTGAGGGTTTGGGCAGCGAGGGGACAAATCGAGAACCCCAGCAGGAAGTAGCAGAAAATAGCACGCATGAAACATAGATTACAGATATGGGGAAAGTTCAAAAGAAATGATCATTCTGTCAATAGGGTTCGAATCTTATCCATATCGGGGTGAGTGATCCCGGTAGCTTCTAATTCCACAAAATCTGCCAAAAATACTTCTCGGAAGGTCTCATGTTGCTTTCCCGACCATGAGGTGTCAGCCCATGTCTCATATACCTTTTTTGCAGCCTTGAATTTGCCTTGCAGCAACAGGGATACCGCCTCCCAACGATGAATGGGTTGGTATGACGCATCGATCTCAAGACAGGCAAGCACACTTTTCCCTGCACCTGAATGATCCTGTATGTAGACTTGCCAACCGGATAGTACATTTAGAGATTTTGTCAAGGAGTCCGGGAGGCTTGGCCCTTCAGGATATTGCGCCAAGGCTGATTCATAGATATCAATGATTTGCTGCTGAAAAGAAATTTTGACTGGGAGGGAATCTGTTTGACTAAGGGAGTCGCGAAGGGCACGAGAAGGGAGAATGAGGGACAACTCCTTTAAGTCAACAGTCTGGTAGAAATGTCGAAAGGGTATAACAAATTCTTTCATGAACTGAACATAAGGAACATCTGGACAACGATGAAGGGAGCTATCGGCAGCACTCATCCATTTTTTGCCTTCTTGTAGCAATTCAGGAGTAGGGTGCTTTAGTAGTTTTGATCGGGTTAAAGTTGATAAATTGATAAGGACCATGGCCACATACAGTTCGGCTTGAGGATTCTCTTTAGCAAGTCTTTTTTGGATTTCCAGGGCTTCTACGTAGACAGCAAATTCTTCAGCCAAGCGATTCAAATTTCTATATACTACTCCCAGATTGGTAAGGATCAGAGCTACGCTGGGTTCATAGGCTTTTGGATTTTCCTTTGCGAGCTGTTTGTATATTTCCAACGATTCTTTGAAAAGATCAATCGCATTGGCATCACCATGCACCAGGCCAAGGTTGGCCAAAGTCCTTCCCAAATCTTTTTTGAATCGGTTGGGATTCTTTGCGGCAAGTCGTCTTTGGATTTCGATTGCTTCCTTATAGAAAGCAATCGATTCAGACCGACGATTCAATTCAAAATATACGACGCCTAGATTATTGAGAGTCTGGGTCAAATCCAACTCGAAACGCTGAGGATATTGTTTTGCGAGCCTTCTTTGAACCTCAAGTGCCTCTGAATATCTAGCAATCGCCTCATCATGCCTATCCAGATCGTCCAAGCATGTTCCAAGATTGTTAAGCGTTCGGATTATCTCAGGCTCGAACCGCTCTGGATTCTCTTTTAAGAGTGGCCTTTGGATTGCCAAAGCTTCTTCATAAAGAGTAACTGCATCCTCAAAGCGTTTCATAATAGAATAGGTGTTGCCCAAATTTAGGAGAGTCAATGCTATATCTGGCTGGTAGCGCTGTGGATTCTCTTTTGCTAGCTGCCTTCTGATATTCAAAGCTTCTTTAAAAACAGCGATCGCGTCATCATAGCGATTCAGGTTATTATTGATGTTTCCCAAGTTGTTGAGTGAACTCGCTACATCTGGCACGAAGCGTTGTGGATTTTCCTTTGAGAGCCTCCTGATGATTGTTAAGGATTCTTCAATAGTAGAGATTGCATCAACGTAGCGATTCAAATCTGCATAAGCATTACCTACAGCATTGAGAGCCACTACCAACCCTGGTTCAAAATGCTGTGGGTTTTTCTTTGAAAGCCTCCTTCTGATTACCAAAGCTTCTTCATAAAAACTGATCGCGTCATCATAGCGATTCAGATCCTGATATGTGTTCCCCAGATTGATGAGTATTGTTGCCAAATCCGCTTCAAAGTGTTGTGAATTTTCCTTCGAAAATTCCCTTCTGATATCTAAGGCTTCTTCAAGAAAACTTAACGCTTCGTCATAGCGACTCAGGGCATCACAAGCTAAGCCTATACTAGTGAGGGTGAGTGCCAAATCCGTCTTGAAGCGCGAAGGATTCTTCTCTACGAGCTGTCTTCTGATCTCCAAAGCCTCCTGAAAGGCAATGATCGCATCTGCTCCTTGATTCTGAGCATGCAGTCCTCTTCCAAGGTAATGCATCGACATGCTCCTATACCAATCATTGCCTCCAGATACATTCTTCATCAAACTGGCAAATTGGATGAGTTTCTGACTTTGGTTTTGTTCCTCTAGATAGGCACAGAGAGTCATCAAATTGCCCAGGTTCATCGTATCTGCCATGACTGCAGCCTCGTAATATTCCTGGGCTTTATCGAACCTGAGTTCTGTCAAGGCCATATCAGCTGCCTTTATCAGGCTTGAGATGTCTTGTTGGTTTGCTTGTTTCATTCTGGCCACAATTTGCTTGCGAGCCTCAATTCGTTTTATGATTTTTTCTGCATCCAATACATTCAATGCTTCCTCAACTTTTCCTTCCTGGTATAACTGCATGGCTTGGGTGAGTTCATCCGATGAAGACTGTGGGTCGAAGCGGGATAAACGTGCTGCTAAAGAATCAGCCATTTTCAGAGCACTCTCATAATCTGCATGAAGCTTGGCGATCGCTGCATAATTGGCTTCTTCAGCAAATCGCTTCGCCGCTGTATCAAAATTCACCTGAATGTTGCGCTCAACTGTAATTTTGTAAAATTTTAGAGCCAATTTATCACGTTGATGTTCAGGTGCTAGATGAACTTTGACACGATCCAGCGGATTGTCAGGCAGCCGAGGATGTGTCGCTTCCCGGTTGATCACCGCATAGCCTTCCATGGCGATGTCGAGAGGGATTTTGGTCCCGGGGCGAAGTCCCGGAAGACTCAGGCTAAAGGTGCCGAGCTCCTGATCCGAGAAAGCTGTAGCAAAGCCTGAAACTTCTACGCGGACATTGGGCAGACCCTCTTCACCTAGACCATCGATGATTTTGCCATTGAGGGTTTGGGCATGAATGGAAGAAGTTTGGAAGACTGAAAACAAGAAGAATAGAATTCCTGGCCGCATAAGCAAGGATGTTTTATTGGACCAATAGTTCCCGGATGTGGGACAGGTCTGGATGGTTGATCCCTATTGTTCTCAACTTTTCCAAATCTGATAAAAAGACTTCTTTGAAGGTGTTAGCTTCCTCTCCGGGCCAGGGTTGATCAGACCATTCATGATAGAGCTTTGTGGCTTGTTTCTTTTTTCCTTGTAAGAGCAGTGAAGGGGCCAACCAGCGATGAATAGAAGGATAATCACGTTGAAGGTTTATACATTTTCTGGCTGTCAACTCAGCCTCTTTGTAATCATTATTAAATAGCTGCCAGCAGCTTAAAGAATCCAGAGATTTAGCGAGTAAGTCTGGAATATTCGGCGCTTGAGGATAGCTAATATAGGCGTTCTCATAAAGGTTAATTTTGCGCTTTTGAATAGGGATTTTAAGAGCTATAGATTCCGCCTCATCAATAGAATCAGTCAGACTGTGTACGGGTTGGATTAACTTAATTTCCCTTAAATCAGCTTTTTTATAGTCAGCTTCCAGCTTGAAATATATATCCCTAATATGCTGAACAAATGCATTCTCAGAACATTTTTCCAAATAGGAATCTCCCTGCGCCAAACAGGATAAGCCTAATTCGATGAGTTGATCCTCTCCTTTCCTCACAAACCAATCGTAGTACATGATCGCCATACTGATGTTCGTTCCAGCTAAATTCTGATAATACCTGGATTGATTTCCTTCAACCAAACTCTCAAAAACCATCATTGCCTCTTTGAACACCTCCTCAGCTTCTGGAAATTTTCTCAACTTATTAAGGGCAATCCCATAGTTTAATAGTGAATTCCCCAAATACGGATTGAATCTGCGGGGATTATTCTTTGCCAAATTTCTCCTGATTTCAATTGCTTCTTCACTAGCCTGGATCGATTCCTGATAACGATCAAGATCTATTAGAGTTGAAGCAATATTGAGAAGATTCATAGAAATTTTGAATTCAATTCCTGGCTGACCATTTGATACTTGCCTATTTATTTCAAGTGCCCGCTGGAAATAATTCAATCCAAGTTTATCGTCCTCCTCCACCAAACCCAAATTATTGTAGGCTCCTGCTACATTCGCCGTATAAAGCTTCGGAGAGCGTTTGGCTAATTTTTTCCGCACTTCCAACACTTTCAAAAACATGCGATGTGCTTCTGCTTTTTGACCCATTTCTCGTTGAAGCAAAGCAAAGTTATTCAGGACATAAACGAAATCCGGATCATATCTGATAGGATCTTTTTTTGATAACTTCTCGAGTATTTTCAGAGATTCTGTATATACCTCACTCGCCCTTGAGTAATCGAGCTTTTCAGCTAAGGTGTACGCAAGGTTATTCAAAGAAGAAGCAAGAGAATATTCATAACGTTCTGGATTTTGGAGGGACAGTTTACGTCGGATTTCTATGCTTTCTTTGTAAACATGGATTGCATCTTGATATCGATTGCTCATATAATACCCATTTCCAAGATTTGAAAAAATAGTAGCCAAATCATCCAAATAATGGCTGGGTTTTAGCTCTGCCAATCGTTGCCATAGTTTCAAAGAGGTTTCAGAGGCCTCCAGGCTTTCTTCCATCTTGTTCAACTTTCTTTGGGCAATTCCAATATAATTGAGGCAGCTTGCCATATGACTTTGCCAGAAAATAGAATCGGGGTTCCTCATCTGCTCTAATACAGTTTTTGCATCCAAGAGATGATCGAGTGCCTTGCGATCTTGATTCATTGTGATGTAGGAATATCCAATCTCATTGAGTAGGATCACTTGCATGTCTTCATCTGGATGTTGTCTTAGAGCGAGAAAAAAAATATTCAGTGCTTTTTCAATGAGGTTTCGCTCCCGGAAGAATAATCCAATCATTTTGAGATTTTCCACTTTGCCTGTATCCAATTGGATCAAAGCATCATAATATTTTTCAGCTTCATCGAATCGAAGGGCTGATAAGGCCATATCGGCAGCCTTAAAAAGGCTTGAATAATCTTGTTGATTGGCTTCAATTAAGTCATTGATAGCATTTTTTCTGTTTTCGATCCTATTGATTATTTTATCTGCATCTAATATTTCTAATGCCTCATTTATCTTCCCTTTCTGAAATAACTGCATAGCGATGGTAATGTCCTCAGAGGCCATTTGAGGATCAAATTGAGCCAATCTCGCAGCAAGTGAATCGCTCATCTTAAGGGCTGATTCCTTATCTGAATGAAGTTTGCCGATGGCTTCATAATTGGCCTCCTTTGCAAATCGCTTCGCCGCTGCATCAAAATTCACCTGAATATTTCGCTCGACATTGATTTTGTAAAAGGAGAGAGCCAGTTCATCTCGTTTGTCTTTCGGAGCGAGATGAATCTTGATGCGATCCAGTGGATTATCAGGAAGACGGGGCTGGGTTGCTTCCCTGTTGATTACCGCATAGCCTTCTTTGGCGATGTCCAGGGGGATTTTGGCTCCAGGGCGAAGACCAGGGAGGCTCAGACTAAAGGTACCCATCTCCTGATCAGAAAAAGCTGTAGCAAAGCCCGCAACTTCCACTCGGACATTGGGCATGCCTTCTTCGCCCAGACCGTCGATGATTTTTCCATTGAGTACCTGGGCAGTCAGGGAAGTGCTCAGGAGAAACAAAAATAAGAGCAGGGATAGACGTGGCATGACTATTCTTTTAAAATGGTCCTGAAAGATGTGAAAGGGAAAGGAAGATCAAAGTAGCAATTTTCTGCGGAAATGCGAAAGAGCTTCTCTACTCTCGAAGCAGAACCAATTCAATCTCATCCAGATCTGCATGTAATTTGTAAGAGGCACTCCTGGCTTGATAGCCTGCCTTTTGCCAGCGAAGGGTATGCACCAGTTTGGGTACATCTTCAGCCTTGACTGGCAAAACAAATCGACCATCTTCCCCACTCGAAATAGAAGTATCTCCTAATTGGATCTGTACTCCCTCAAGACTTTCCCCTGATTCTCCTCTTACCCATCCCTGAATGCGGGTTAGATTGGGATGCCACAGAAGTCGCAATGCCTCTGGTGTTTTGGAGATTTCGATCAGACTGTCCTCCAGGATGAGGAATTTAGAGTCAAGACTAATGGGCACTTTGCCATGACTTCCTTTCACTTGTGGAATCTCCAAAGCTGATCCCCTCTCCAATTCCAACTCCAGTTTGCGGTCAGGAAGATGCACACGTAAGAAATGATGGATGTCATTGTGTGGAGTGGCAAAATGAAGCTGAGCACTGGTTCCATCTGGATACTGAATAGGCAAGCGCATATCGAAAGGCAAGACATTCATCCAAAACCAATAGGTTCCCAGGCAGGTCACGATCAACAAGCTTGCTGCAATACCTGTTATTTTCCATGGAAATGGAGCCTTTGTCGCCAATGCCCATGGCTCCTGTTCAGGATCATACAATCGCCAAGGTAGGACACTGTCTTTCTGTTCTTCCACCTCTTCAAACACCAGACTCCGACGCTGCCCACCCAGTTGAGCGACCGTTGCGCCTTCTGCTTCCTCAAAACTTTGACTGATAGGATGCCCCACTGCGAGACTTTGGAAAAACTGACTCGCAAAATTGAGGGCTGCTTGATCACTGATGGGCGTATCTGTCAGAATTAGACGTGGAATCCCTGCTTTTTGAAAGGGCGTTTGTTGGGCCGCAGTGGCACAACCATTCATAAAAACCAATTCAATCCCCTTTTGCTGTCCCAAAAACTGCGCAAGCCCTCGTACATCCAATGGTTTCTTAGATCCACTCAACATTAGCTCCAAATCCTGTGCATGGCCACCATAGTGGAAGATTCTAATCCTGTCTCCAAAGCTGCGGAAGGCATCAAAAATATCCTCTGCCGTCGCATTGGGCAGCTCTTCAAGTTGGAGCAATTTCTTCTCGACCAGGGGCGCCAAAGCTTTGCGAATGCTGCGTTGCTCCTCTGCAATGCTTCTCAGAAATCTCCCTTCGCGATCATTGGCAAAGGCCAGAAGAATGATAGGGATGTTTGCCATGGGATGAAGGCTTCAGGATATAAACAAGGAAGATAATTGTCTCAATTGTTCCCAAGAAATCAGACCTACGACTCATATCTATCATTGTTTGTTCGGAATCAATCTATCAAAATTTGCATGATAATAAAATAGCACCCCAGACAAGTTATACTCATGAAAGTCAAATTTGAAGGAAGATTTTGTGTTCTGCTATCCAACACCCAACCGAACTACCATAATTGAGGAAACTTAAGCTGATACGCATCCCCAAATTACCCCAAAACCACCATTTTCACAATTATCCCAAATCACTCCTCTGGCAACAATGACATCATCGGCACCACCTCCCCAAAAGCCGAAGGATTGTAATAGCGCAAAAAGAAATCAAAGTGCATCTCTACAAAGGCGTATCCAGAGATCATCGGATGGCACAGATTCCCCATCGCATAGTGCTCAGCAATATAATGCGCCAGAGAAGGATCTAGTTCATAGAAGAATGAATAAAACAGCTGATGGGACTGCTCTGTAGAGAGGGATTTCTGTTGGAGAAGATCTATCACCTCTGGAATCAAAGAAGACATGCTTATTCCTTCTCCAGGGACATAAAAGGCAGCTAAAGAGCCGCTGCCCAAATTGAGATCCTCAAAACCAGTGGAGCGTTCCTGAAACAGCTTAATATATTTTGATTCCTTTCTGTCAGAAGGCAGGGATTTGGTTTTGTGTTTGTTCCACCAGCTATTGTGGTCTCCCATGGCTTTCGTCAAGGCTTTTTCATCCGGAAAAAAGACCAATCGCTTGCCAAAGTAACTGAGGAAGGCTTCTTCCATTTCCTGGGTGATTTCGCGAATCTTCTCCTGTTGATCCTCTGACCAACCATGGAAGTTTTGGAATTGGGGATCTACCCGCATCTTGTCGAGATCTTTGTCTTTTTTGCCCCACGCCATATACGTCCCACTGAGCCACCATTTCCCTTGCCAGGGGACAATGTTGAACACCGCGAGCTCTTCCCCAGCCGTCATCTGCGAGAGTTCGAGATCCATAGATTCCCGGCAAATGGCAAACTTCCGCTTGGTATGGACAAAGCTAAAATGGTAACTGTCTTCATCATGCCCTTCGTAAAGGAACATTCCAGGCAATCGCTGAGTCATGTTACGAACATCGGTCCGCACTTCTTCAGAACATCTTGCTACCTCAGCCAACCATTCAGCAGCAGTCAATCCACAGCAGGAGGTGTTTTTTGTAAACAGGAAATCCTCCTTCATGCCGTATATCATCATTTCTGGCTCCACCTTTTGCATCAACTCAGGCTTGTCCTCAAAAAACTCCTCAATTCTTTCTTGCAAAGCTGGAATGAATTCAGGACCGAGCAAGTAATTCTCAAAGGCCATCCAATCCAGGATCATTTTGAGATCGAAATAAAAGGTGTCTGCCGAGAGATCGAGCCATTGCTCATAGAAATCAGTTGAGGGCAATTCATCTATCTGTTCTTCAAATAAATCGTACAGGTGATTTGCAACTTCCAGAATGGGTTCACCATATGGATCGAGGGTTTTATGAGCCATTTTGCCCAAATGGTACCAAATCAGATAGGCAAAATCCTGCGGATTGAGATAATCAGGATCATAGTCTTCCAGATCATAAAAGGGAAGGGCATATCCGTACAACTCCTTGTTTTTTCGCTGAAAAGCTTTCCACAAGCCAATTTCGTTGATAGAGTCTTCCACATAAGACCCAAGAATGACAGCCATATCAATCAACATCTCCCGCTCGAAGAGTAGCTGAAATCCCTGTTTCGGATGACTCAAATACTGATAAGCTTTTTTGACCAGTTTCAGGTAATCACCATCGTAAGAAGAGAATTGCTCATAAGGGCGATACTTCATCCAGTCTTTTCCTGTTGGACCTTGGTTGATTCTGCGAAATTTTGGCATGAGAGCGGAGGGGATTTTGGATTTTTTGGATGAGATGAACGCTTGAATGTCGAAGATAGAAATCGCTTTCTTTTCTCCAAAGCATGAAGGGGAGAATTATGTACCTTTCTATCCAAAACAATTAGGATATACTACAAGAACAAGAAGTTGTTCATTGACTAAAAAGCATTCCTGCCTGAAAAACTGGTTGAAAAAAAAAGACTTTCATATTCCTCAATCTTCCATTCGTAGAAAAAAATCTTCCGATCAGATGTTGACCTCTATGTTGGGACAAACAAAAACGCCCATCACAAATCCCAATATCATGATCGCTTTTTCAGCGTACAGATTCAATCATCCAAGCACCGTTCGACATGCAGGTAAGGTGAGATCTGTCTGATCTAGCGGATGGTCCCAAAACCCAACAATCGATTCGGCAGGATGTGATCGACTATTTGAAGAACTATTATGAGTTGAGAAAATGATGCCTGAAGGCCGTTGGAATTGCAAAGGCAAGTATACCGTTTGCTCAGAAAAAAAGACCGTTCTTCATTGAAAAGCCTCCTTTCAACTGACATTTTCCGAGAGATGTGCCTTTCCTGCCGTTATTGTAGCATACCAACAAAACAAAAACACTATGAAAAGCTTACTAGAACAGGTACTCTTGCAACATGCGAATCACTTCCAGTCTCGTCTGACCACAGCAATTCGCATGATGATTGCCACAGGCATATGTCTGCTATGTTCTGCCTCTCTATTTGCAGCGACCCCAGTGAAGCCACTGAGCAATAAGGTCCTGAAGACAATTGAAGGCAAATACGACAAGGAGACTCGGAAGATGTTCAGTGGAAAAGGGAGCGAAAAAAATGTTCTGGCCTTGAAGCGCTTGATCGCCGAAGAAGTGAATCCTGATCTGGCCATCTCTGCCATCAGAATGTACAATCAGGCGAGAAGCTACCGCTCAGGAAGCAAGCAAAGAAGGGCGGCAATCAGAGAGATGGAAGCCTTGTTTTCGAGCAGCAACATCTGCTGGAAGAAGGGGCGCGATATTGTGATTGGGGCAAGCACGGCGATTGCAGCGAGAAAGTCCAGAACAGTCCAGAATACCTATCAGAATCCCAACAAGCCTTCTTGCCGCTCAAAAAGAACCGTAAGCAAACGAGCACCAAAGGTAAAATTTCAGGATTCTGATCGTCTTGCCGAGAATGTTCTCCTAACCAAATTGAGAGGAAATATCACACATAGCCTCTCTCCATCCCTCAGCTAAGAGATATCGTCTTCATAGTGTTGTAGTTGATTTGTGCCAAATAAAAAACACTCTATACTGATGTATGGAGTGTTTTTTATTGGATTCGTACCCAGGGTCGGACTCGAACCGACACGGGTTTAACCCCAATGGTGTTTGAGACCATCGCGTCTACCAATTCCGCCACCTGGGCTGGGTACGGGAAGCATAGAAAAGAACGAGCTTCCAAAAGTGTTGCAAATGTAGGGAAGAGACCTGACATTCTGCAAATTTTTCGCTAAAATATTCTTCCTATGAGAGAAGAAAGATTTCTGTTTTATCAAAAATGGCTGACCTATGCCAATGTGATGACGGTTTTGGTCGGTTTGCTCGTGGCCTTTGCTGGAAATAGTCTCTTCTTTGAACTGCATAATGGCTATACCAGAGAGGTGTTTTTCGAAGGCGAGGCATTCAGTTCTGAGATCTTGGCGATGAAAAACTGGCTATTTGGCATTATCGGCGGAACCATTGTGGGATTTCATGTCTTGATGATCGCCATATCGGAGAATGCCTTCAAGCGGAAAGAAAGGTGGAGCTATCAGGCGATGTGGGCGGGAATGCTTGGCTGGTTTGTGATCGACTCGGGAATCTCGCTCTATTATGGAGCGATCCACAATGTGGTGCTGATCAATCTGGTGGCATTGATCCTGATTGGGGTGCCGCTGGTCGCAACAAGAAAGGTGTTTGTGTGAGAGAGGTAGGAGTTGACGGCCAGTCCTGGCATCCATGCCAAGCCAATCATCGAACAGTCCTCCCGATTCTCTCGAGGCGTGATCAACTAGCGGCAAAGCTTGTCGTATACCAAGGAATAACCCTCTTGTCTTCCAAGCACATGAACTATTTCGATTTTTCTTCTGTCGCTGAGCGCTACGCCAAAGGCCGTCCGTATTTTCATCCCAATACCATCGATCACATTCAACAAACCCTTGAAATTGCTGGTAAGCTAGACAAAATCCTGGATGTCGCCTGCGGAACAGGTCTGTCGAGCAAAGCCCTCCTGGCCATCGGACATCAGGTCATTGGAACAGATATTTCGGAAGAAATGCTGGCCTATGCCCGACAGGAAATCGATATTGAGTTTCTGCAATCTCCAGCGGAGACCCTTCCTTTTACTGATGGAGAATTTGACCTCATCACTGTGAGTTCTGGGGTGCACTGGTTTGACATCGATGCTTTCTTGACAGAATGCCATCGCCTCCTCAAGCCCTATGCATTTCTGGTGTTGTATGAAAACTACTTCCTGGCTGAAATGGAAGGAGATGACACCTTTCAGTCCTGGGTGCGTCAGAGCTACTTGGGCAGATTTCCAAGCCCGCCGCGCAACAGGAATTATGATTGGCAAGATGAAAACCTGGGCCGCTTTGGACTTAGGCAAATGCAAGAAGAACGCTTCAAGAACAGCATTTCGTTCACGCCTGACCAGCTAATTCTGTATTTCACCACCCAAAGCAATATTACTGCTGCCCTTCAAGATGGGAAGACTTCCTATTCGGAGGTGGAAGCATGGCTTGAGCAGGAATTGTCAGTATTTTTTCCAACAAGGGAGAGCGTTCGCCATATTTCTTATGGGAATTGGGTCAAGTATATCCAGAAAGTTTCAGATCGATAGATGCATCATTGGGCAGAAAGAAGAATATATGCCATGCGTTATAAGGGAAAATGAGTAACTGAATTGTCATCTTCCCAAATGACAGCTATGGCCCATATGCTCACACTACTTCTCTCCCTGACATGCGCGATTCTTCTGGGGCAGTCGACTCTCCTGATCCACAATGTCCATGTGATTCCTATGACATCAGACACCATTTGGAGAAATCAGATGATCCTGATTCAGGATGGGAGAATTCATGAAATTGGCCCTCACCTCCATCATTCTGACCTCTCTAGTTTTGATGCAAAAGGGCAGTATCTTATGCCTGGCCTGATCGATATGCACGTCCATTTGCAGGACAAAAAAGAATTGGGCCTCTATCTGGCCAATGGAGTGACCAGTATCCGAAACTTGCAGGGATTGCCCTGGCATTTGAAAATCCGCAAGAAGATCCAGAACGGGAATTTGTCCGGTCCACAATTGCTCACAAGCAGCCCGCAGTTGTCTGGACCACAGGAGGACGACCCTACGCGAATCAAGCTCAAATCGCCAAAACAAGCCGAAAAAATGGTGCGGAAGTACAAGAAACAAGGCTATGATTGCCTCAAGACCTATAATAAAATTCCGGAAGAAATATTCAATGCCCTTGTTCGAACAGCAAGAGAAGAAAACATTCCTGTAGTGGCACATCCCAGTTTTTACATTCCATATGAAAATCATTTCCAGGATGGAGTTGTTACCATTGAACATACAGAGGATATCGTCCAACAGGCCTTGGACCATCATCTGGACTCTGTCAAGTTGTCTACTGTCATAACTGGTTTTGCCAGGCATGGGATGACTCATTGTCCTACCTTGTCTGTATACAGTCGGATCGATCAAATCCTAACAGAAGGGGCCAGTATCCTCACAAGTGATGAGCTGGCTTACCTGAATCATTTTTTCCAACAAAGATCCAAAAAAGAATTCAAGGGCTGGACGGCCTATGCACAAAAAAAACCGGAAATCAAGACCCAAATTGCCACACAACAGCAGTTCCACCTATATATTCTGGGGCAGATGTACAAAGCTGGTATCCCCATTGTCTGTGGAACGGATGCCGGAATCCTGTTCAATCCTGCAGGATTCTCTATGCATGATGAACTTGCTTTTTATAGAGAAGCAGGCATGAGTTCTTTTGAAGCTTTGAAAACGGCAACGATAAACCCTTCCGGCGTTCATCCGGAATTGGCCGATTTGGGGAGCATAGAGCCAGGAAAAAAAGCCAACTTGCTCCTGCTCGCAGACAATCCTCTGAAACATCCATCAACACTTCGGAATCCACGTTTTGTGATGGTTGAGGGGAAAATGATTGAGCGGGAGGAGTTAACAGAAATGAAGGAGAAAGCCTATCAGCATGGATCTGGTTTTGGGACCTTTATGAGATTTGGTTGGTTCATTCTCACCAAGTAAGGACCAGCTATGCTGATAGGCTCCCTCCTTAGAGACTGTTTGGGAATCTGTGCTGAGAATTTTTATGATGTATTTTTTTCTCAGACAAGGCTCTTTTTTGTTCTCATAGTTGTGCTATGGGAACAAAAAAAGGCGCCGGATGAGGAAAAAAGACGCATACAAAAAATTAGTGATAGATGTTCAAACAGTCTCTTATATGATATGTTCAGGAGTCGGGTGGAAGAGAGACAAGAGATCGAACAAGCACTTACTCTGTGATTGGCATTCATTCTTTTGCCAGAACAAAAACTGCAATGATCGATTCCAGACCTTCTCCGATTTCCAGCTTAAGGCGATTCCGGGATAAGTGTTTGATCAATAGGGAAATACTTTCTTCTCTTGCTTCATCATAGAGGATGAGGCGGTCTTGTTCCAGCTCCCAAAATCCTTTGTTCAGTTGTCCCTTATCTTTAGATGAATAAGAGCCATCAGCCTTCAGGAACAGGAAATCTTCTGTTTCTTCTTCTTCTGGATCGATGGCAAAGCCAAAGTATTCATAGTGCTTCAGAAGCCATTGTCGATTGAGGTCTTCTCTGGTCTGGCCTGTCAACTCAGACAGGCAAACAAGCATGAGAATGGGAATAGCTGCAAATATTGGTTTCATACCTTAGGCGTGCTGTTATGTCTCTGATTGTTGTTGTTGAGGTTCCCACCCTGGAGGCTTAATCAGGTAGTTGATGGCTTCCCGAAATGAGCGGGCTTTTCGTATATCTCGAAACATGGTGATATACTCATGAAAATGAACTTTCACTGGATTGATGGTGTCAATCTGCGTGGTCAAGCCATAGGTAGGTTTGAATTCTTCTTGCTGAAAGGTCCCGAACATCCGATCCCATATGATCAGGATGGCCCCATAATTCTTGTCCAAATACAACTCATCAGACCCATGATGTACCCTGTGGTGGGAAGGAGTATTGAAAATCCAGCCATACCAGCCCATCTTGCCTATCAACTCGGTGTGAATCCAGAATTGATAGATCAGAGTCAGAGAGATGGCAAGCAGCACAACCAGAGGATGAAAGCCAATAATAATGGCAGGCAAATAGAAAATCCAGGTAACAAAATTGTCGATGAAAGATACGCGAAGGGCAGTGGTATAATTGTAAATCGGAGAGCTGTGGTGGATGGAATGATAACTCCACAGCGCACGGATCTCGTGTTCCCATCTGTGTTCCCAATAATAGAGAAAGTCAATGAGAAGAACTGCCAGAATTGTGGTCCAGGCATTGACAGGGATTTGCCAGGGAATGATTCGGTCGATCAAAAAGAAAGAACCCAAAAAAATAGCATTTGCAGCCTTTTCGGTCAATTGGGCAGGAATAAAAACACTGAGACTGGCCCACATTTCTCCCAAACGCCATTTGTTGATCTTCTTTTGGTACAATTCCACAAAGAACTCAAGCAAGGCGAGTCCCAGAGAAAAGAGGAAAATGATTGCGATGACAAGGCCGATATTGTTTTCGACCCTGGTAAGGATGTCTTCCATAAATGTTGATGTGATTGTTATTGAATAGGGATACAGATTTCGGTAATGTATTCGTCTTTGGGTGCTCCCTGCATCCGGTTGAGGTAGCGTTCTAAAATCGGTTTGTCGATGAGCTCAACCCGCTCTTCCAGAATCCATTTGCCATAAATCCAATCATAGGTCTGCTGGATTCCTTGATCAGTCCCCTCATAGGTAAAAATCGCATATTTCTGCTCGGGAATGATTTTGATTTCCATGAAGCCCAGCGCATCTACCTTAAGCTCCTCTGTCAGGCTGATGGTACAATTATATCGACATCTTTCTGGCTGGGTAATGTCTTCATCATCCAGGATCTCTCCTATGATCTGGCTTCGCTCATTGAATATGTTGTGCTTGTCGACGAATTCAGTCAGCACATCCCAATGTTGAAGAATGGGCTCCACCTCATAGGGGCCATGATAGGGAAGATACAGTACCCTGACATCAGGAAGGGTTTCTATTCGATAGCTGAGTGCGTCCATATTTGCTTCCATATCTAATGCTTCATTGTTGAGCCATTCGTCATATTGTTGTTGGTTCCAGGTCCGAAATTGAAGAGGCGTACAGTCAAACAACTTTTTGAAGGTTTTGTTGAATGCTTGCAAGTCAGAGAATCCCGCTTCAAAGGCGATTTCTGTGATACTTTTATCAGTGTACAAAACCAGTTTGGCAAGTGCTTCGACCTTTAGCCTTCGATAGAATGCCCCTATTGATTCCTGGTAGACTGCCTGGAAAATCCGATTGATATTTCGATAGGAATAGCAAGCCACATCTGCAATATCCGAGGCAGTCAATTCCTTCTTGACATTGGATTCTATGAAATTGCGAACCCGTTTGAGTCGATCAATCTGTGTCTGATTTGCCATACTCAAAAGTAAGAAGATCTGACTTTAACTAGGTGGTCCAATGTGGACAATCTGCCTTTCTGTTCTAGAAGCCAATTTTTGTCTATCTTTTGGAATGATCAGCCTGGAACAAAAACAGACCTTTGAGGAACGTGGATATGTCAGATTATCTTCTGTCTTTTCAAAAGAGCAGGCACTAGCTATGCAGGACCGGATTTGGCGATCTCTGGAGGAGCGATTCTCCATTGATCGATTGGATTCCCGGACCTGGAAGAATGCCTCATTGCCTTTGCGATTGCAGCATCTTCAAGGGGAAGAAGCGTTCAAGCCAATAGGAAATTCTCCCACCATTATGGCGATCGACGCTATTTTGGGAGAAGGAGCATGGGTGCATCCCTGGCATTGGGGACAGTTTTTGGTTGGTTTTCCGACGGGGAAAAGCTGGGATCTTCCAAAGGAAATCTGGCATACAGATTTTGGATTTGAGCAACCAATAGACCAACTCTCAGGGGTTTTGGTCTTTTCGATTATTTCTGATGTACAATCAGAGTATGGAGGAACTGGGATTGTGTCAGGTTCGCATCGATTGATCAAGCGATTTTTGGAGCAATCCCTTTTTCCCAATCGAACAAAAATGAAGCCCATTCGAAAAGCTTTTATGGCGCACCATCCCTGGCTGGAACAGCTTGCTGGGAAGGGGGAGCAATCCAATCGACGACAAACGTTCATGGAGCGAGATACAACCATAGATGGGATTCCCCTCAAGGCAGAAGAAATTACTGGACAAGCGGGTGATGTGATCATTGCCCATCCCTGGCTGTTGCATTGCAGTTCGCCCAACTGTAGTGATCAAGTGAAGATGATGCGAGTGCAGCGAGTGCATCGGAAAGAAGAATGAGGGATAACAATGGACTACTTGACAAGTCAATATGCTCTCCGGGAGTGTCTGCCGCCTCCCGATAGCGGATGAAAATGATTTTCATTTCATCATGTTCCTGCCTCTTGAACAGAGGATCGAATGTCAATCCTTGTTATCAAGTAGAACAAATTCATCATTGTCAGATACGGGTCGTTTCGCTTTCGTGGCAACTCAGGAAGAACAG
Organism: Bacteroidota bacterium; assembly: GCA_039029315.1. Taxonomy (GTDB): domain Bacteria; phylum Bacteroidota; class Bacteroidia; order J057; family J057; genus JBCCCJ01. The sequence continues at coordinate 72,021 of JBCCGK010000024.1, forward strand.
ATTTATTCAGCAATCTGGTCATACAAGCGCCTGAGCTGTAAATCCCCAAAGCCATAAATGCTCTCCCGTTTGCTGAACTCTTGAAAAATAGTTCCAAAATCCCTGGAAGCTGTCACCTCCATGATTTCCAGGATTGTCGCTGATGGTCGTCCGATATTCTCTTCTGTTGGAATCCGGGCAATATGCGCATCAATCGCAGGCATCAAAAAGGGAAAGGCCTCTTGAAGGTTCTGCCCTAGTTGTTGAAGAAGTGCAAGATCAGCTGCTTGATAGGCACGCCATAGTTGAGCAAATTCGGAGAGATCCTGTCGGGACATGGGACTGCTTGCCTGAAAGGAAGACACCAGGCCATCAGATGACAAGCCGCCAAACCCATATTGAAGATTGGAGCCAACAGGACGAACCAGCCTAACAATCACAGATTTTTCCGCTAGAAGCGCACACACGAACCAGCAGTTGATCTGGCAAAACAAATCATCCTCAAACCAGAGATGCACCTTCGCCCCTTCTGGAATGGCCAGTATTGCCTCGAACTGAGATTGAACAGTTTGCAAATATTTCTCCCTGCTTGCTCCATATGCCTGTTGTAGAAATGCCATTCGAAGCTGATAGAAAGCCTGTAATGAATCTGCTTTCACAGGTCCGTCGATCAGACATTCTTTACACACCAGAACCTCACCCGCTAATTCAGAGGGGAATTGCTGTTTCAAGGCATCGCCATTTAGGATATGGTAGGTCATTTTTTTTTTTCTAAGATACAACATCCATTTTGTTAGAATTGCGAAAAGTTGGATGTTGGCCGGAAATGTACATTCATGCTTACTTTTTGCCTCAAATGAAGACAATAGACTTGCGCCGATTCTTGATATATGTGTGTACAGCTTGTATGCCATCCATCCTATTTGCACAAGCTCCCAATGTGGTGTTCATTCTGGCAGATGATCTTGGTTATGGCGATCTGGCCTGTTATGGACATCAGGTCATTCAGACGCCACATCTGGACAAGCTTGCTTCGGAAGGTATGCGCATGACCCAATTTTATGCGCCATCGCCATTGTGCTCTCCTTCACGGGCGGGAATGCTGACAGGTCGGACACCCTTTCGAACCGGGATCAAAAGCTGGATACCAGAAGGACAGGATATTTATCTCCGAGCGGAGGAAATCACCATTGCAACTTTGCTGAAAGAAGCGGGATACCAGACCTTTTTGGCGGGAAAATGGCACTTGAATGGCGGATTAGGCCATCGTGATCATCCGCAGCCACAGGAGCACGGCTTTGACAAATGGATTGCCAATCATGCCTTCTCTGTTCCCAATCATAAGAATCCCACGGATATCTATCGAAATGGGGCAGCCTTGGGCAGACTGGAAGGATATGCTGCCCAAATAGCCGTTGATTCCTTGGATAAATGGGTAGAAAACAGAGCGCCTGATCGTCCATTTTTTGCCTATCTCGCCTTGAATGAACCGCATTCCGAAATAGCGAGTCCTCCGATGTTTGAAGAGCTGTATCGCGATTGGATGAAAGGTCCGGTGTCCTTAGATACCCTCCTTGACAATGGTCCCGGAGAATATTATGCCAATATTAGTCATCTGGATTATCAGATCGGTCGGGTCATGCATATGCTCAATCGACTGAATCTTGAGGACAATACCCTTGTCATATTCAGCAGTGATAATGGTCCGGTAACCACAGAATGGCGGCAATGGTGGGAAATCAATATGTATGGTAGTGCTGGAGGACTGCGAGGCCGAAAAGGAGATTTGTTCGAAGGGGGAATTCGCGTGCCATGTATCATTCGCCATCCTGGACAGATTGAGCCGGGGGCAGTATCGCATGAGCCAGCCTATGGAGTCGATCTGCTTCCGACGATCTGTGCATGGACGAATATATCCTCTCCGACCAATCGAGAAATAGATGGCATCAATCTCTCCCCTGTATGGAAAGGAGAAGAATTGGGTAGGAAAAAAGCCCTGTTTTGGGCCTTTCCGATTTCAGGAGCAAAAGACCCAGCTGGATTCTACTATGCCGTGCGGGAAGGAAACTGGAAACTCATCACGGATCAGAAGCTCGAAAAAAGTTTGCTCTACAACCTCAGAGAAGATCCCCATGAAGTACGAAACCTCAGCAGGAAACACCCACATATTCTTGCTCGACTCAAGCTTGCTGTAAAGCAAATGGCAGGCAGTATAGAAGACGATCCACTGCGGCCGAATTAGGGTTTCTCCCGATCTTTATTCAAGCATATTTCGTCCAGAATATTTTTCCTGTCCTTTTGACGGTGTGGATTGGAAGGAGATAAAAGGATTGTGTAAGCCGCAAGCAGTCCTGGCTGCAATTTGTCTGAAGAAAAATAGACAGGCACGATTTCTATATACCCCTATCTCACTTTTGTGAACATTCTGTCACATTTGTGTCGAAATCTGTTCACACTCTGGACTGCTTGATATGTAGAGGTACAGGTGATCAAAACATGCTGATCGCCCACAGTAGTACCAATAATTCTACATATCATGATTGTTTTTAACACTTCCTTTGGGAAGAGAGAGACTGTATGTTCTTTCCTTCCTACCGCTGGCAGAATCAGTATTCTGGCTTGTTTGATTTTTAGCTTTCAGTTGCAAGCTCAAGTAATTGAGGTTGTCGCAGAATATTTGCCTGATCCATACGAGGATCTGGATACAACTGCGCGATTTTCTGCTTCCTCTAATTATTCGGGAACGAGTCTGGAGTTGATTGCAAGCTTTGATGGATTTGACATTGATCCTCAGAGTGAATTCGTTGCAGATTTTTCCCAATCTCCTATTTGCTCAGAGGGAGATTGTTCTGTCTCCATTTGGCTTGATACAGAGGGACAAGACATTCACGTTCTGCTTGAGCGAGCTGGTGGATTTGATCCGTTTTCCTTCCAGGAACTCCTTGTCCTGAGAGGAATTGATATTGTGATTGATGATATTCACAGGCGTGCCAAACCCGATTCTTCACCAAAAGTGGTATATCCAAATCCTTCCACTGGCACAGTTAGTCTTCCAGTTTCTGTCTCTGGAAGATATCACTTGATAGAAGTTTTTGACATGTCTGGAAGACTTCGGGTTCGGACTCCGCTTTCCGAGCATACCCGAAAACTGAATTGGGGCCACCTCACAGCAGGATTGTATCTGGTAAAGCTTTATCCTGCCACAGGGAAACCGCATTCTTCCTTTCATCAGATTGTCCGCTAATCCTTCTTAGAGGCTGTTTTGAGATTTGTGCTGAGAATGTTTATGGAGTATTTTTTTCTCAGACAAGGCTCTTTTTAGTTCACATAGTGGTGCTATAAGAACAAAAAAAGCTGAAGGATGAGGAAAAAAGACGCATACAAAAAAATAGCGACAGATTTTCAAACAGTCTCTTACATGAGTTTGACCTTTCACCTTTTCATGACGCATCAGCTGAAATGTCAAACTCATGCCTTAGTCTATGATGGAACTTTTCTTTGAGCCAAAAAATATTGTCAATGCTTTGTTCTCCGTTGAGTTGTTCCAGTGTAGCCTGCAATTGTTTGGCTTGTGTGTGTTTGACAAGTTTTGAGGCATATTGGCAAAATTTCACATAAGGAATGGAATGCGAACTATCCAATTCGGTTCTATTCAATTTCTCCTTGATATTACGAATCGTTTTTTCAGGCTTGAGGAACCAGTCTATTTCAGGATAATTCTCTTCGAACTGAATTTGAAACAGAAGGAATTTGGATTGAATATTCAGATGCACATCCTGAAACTTATACAAACTGACCTGTTCCTCAAGCCCTTTATACTCTCCTTTGGCAAAGCAGATCATGGCTTTGCAGAAGGAAAAGTAGTCCTCTCTTAGAGTCGGTGGAAGATTCTTGCGCCAATCTTCCAGGAAGAAGGTAGCTCGATCCACCTTGTCTAATTTCAGCCATAGGGATAAAAAATTCTTGTAGTGTTTGGGAATGAAATATCCGTTGATGTCAAGGAGATGTTCTTCCTTGCCCCACAAATACATCTCAATCAAGGCCTGTATGGTTTCCTTAGAGGGCTGTTGTTGGTTTTGTTGTTTGATGTAATGGTTGAGAAGCACATTGAAGATCTCCCGATAGGTGCTGTTGGATAAGTCTGGCTTTAATGGTTCAAGCATTTCCTGGAAGTCGGCTGGGAAGAGGATCTTCTCCTGACTGAGCAAGGCATATAGATGTCGGTACATCTTTGTGAGACCTTTTGGAGGTGGTTCCATGGAATCATATGTCGCCACTACGGCATCCATCCCCAGGATAGGGACTTGGGTTCCGGCTGTTTGATTATGAGAAATAGTCGCACAGGCGAGTTTGAATTTTTGAAGCATCCAGTAGGCATCAAAGGCTTGATTAATGGCTGGAATATTGCTTTCTGCGTGGATCGGGGACAAGCGATAGCTGACAGCATGTGATTCGCAAGCGAGCAAATATCGAATGTGCAATTGATCTTCATCGAGGGCAACCATTGAATCTAGTCGAGCTGAGAGTTGTTTGATTTTCTTTTGAGCGATTTTCAGGAACCCTCTTTTTTTATACCGTTTCAGTAATTCGAACTTCCACTCCCACTCCTCCCACTCCCGATCAAACAAGACCCAGAAGCTTTCCATTTTGCGCTTGAGATTATGAAAATATCTGGTGAGTTTGGTATTGTTCAATGCTTCTTTCTCTTTCATGTTGTGCCAAATCTCTTCAGCTTCAAGAGAATCAGGCAGATGAGGTTCGATCGTTCTAAATAGACGAAATTCATTTGTTGGATTCCCTGTTTGTACATATCTCAAAAACCCCTCAAACTGCTCCAACTCCTTGGGGTGAAAACTATTTAGTAGTTGATAAAACTTGCGATCAGACATGTGTAATGGAATTATTTTCTCTGGTACAGAAGGAATGTTAGGGGCGAATAATCTTCATTTTTGCGGTCAACATCCACACTTGTCTCGGATACATGAAGGAATGTTGGATATTTTTTGTGTACAGGTCCTTTTCTTCGCCGGATTTACCTTTAGGTAGTGGAGCGAAAAACAAATCAAATGTAGCGGTGGCAAATAATTGGACCCTTACCAATCCGCATAGAGGAATGAGCTCAAATGTATTCTCCCCCTTTGATTTTTGCAAATGAGTTCAAAATATAGCGTTATTGTTTGACCTAAATGTAGTAAAGAGACATAGGTAGATTGTATAGGGAGTGAAAGCATAAAAAAGGATGGACATAGGTCTCATTTTTCCTGCTTCTCCTTGAACTCAATTCTACTTGTTTCCAGCTACTGTATTCCTCACCGAAATATTCACCCAAAATCATTCATATGGCAAGGCCCAAATATTCTGATGAGGAAATCTATGAAGGGATCAAAAGCAGGGAGGATGCCATTATTCTATACATATACAAGCAATTTTTTCGGCAGGCAGAAAAAATTGCGACCAAACACAATGTGCTGGCTGAAGTCGAGGATATATTCCAGGAAGCCCTTGTCGCTGTCTACAACAACATTCATAAAGGAAAATATACGCAGATGGACAAATTCAAGTCCTATTTTCTGACAACTGTAAGAAACCTTTGTCTGAAGGAGGTCAGGAAAAAAAACAGGAAAATCAATCCTGAAGAATGGACACTTGATTCAAGCAAATCCCTGGAAGACAGGGTCAATGAGATGCTGGAAGAACAGCATCAGATTGATCTTTCATTGGCATGTTTGGAAAAATTGGGGCGTTCCTGCCAGGAGATTCTGGAAAGATATTATCTCAATGGAGAGAAACTGAAAGACATAGGCTTAGATTTGCGATATACAGAGCAGGCCATTCGCACGACCAAGTCCAGGTGCATGAAAAGACTTGTGAAATGCGTGGAGGCTTCACTGGAAGGATGATATGATGCTATCAATACTTTGATCATGAAGAATAAATCCTTGATTGATGCGTATTTAGCTGGAGAACTTGAAGGAGATCAACTTCTGAAGTTCGAACAGGAGATGGAATCTGATGCAGATTTGGGGGAGCGTATCCAAATCAGGAAACTGTTCAATGAGCAGCTTGAAGACTATTTGGAAGAAAACCTTCTTGAGGGTGATAAAAAAGAATTCGACTCCCTGCTCCGAAAATACCCTGCACTACAGGACGAATTGGACCTGTACAAACAAGCCATCTTTGCGATTGAACACAAAAAGAAGATTCTTGATTTGAGGCAAAAAATGGCTGGAATTCCTGATGAGGCCAAACGAAAACCTCCTCAGTCCTTCAAGAAGTGGATATGGATAGGGGGGATGTCATTGGCAGCAGGCATCGGTATCTTTTTTCTGTTGAGATTATTGTTCTTTGTGCCAGTGGCAGGCTTGGATGAACAAATAGCTGAATACAAATCGCCTCATCCGATTCCAGATAGTTTGTTGATCATAAGTAAGGAATGGATGGCAAGTCAGGGAGGTGATCCTGTGGAGCGCCTACTAGGAGAGGGATTGGAAGCCTATCAAAATGGTTCCTATCAGCTGGCAATAGATAAATTCGATCAGGTAAAACGCAAAGGTAGATTTCTGGATATTTCTCAATTTTATCAAGGATTGGCCTATCTGTACTCTGATCAGGTGGAACTGGCCCAGGAACAACTGGTCTCTGTTTCTACTGGTACCTCCAATTACTTTTTGCCTGCCAATTGGTTTCTGGCTCTTCTGTACATCGAACAGGAAGAGTATGCCGCTGCTGAACCGCTTCTCCTCTACCTTCAGAAGCGAGAAGCATACAAAGAGCAGGCGACCATTCTCCTGGAGTTATTAGCAAAAAACAAATGAATCGCCTAATCTTCACTTTGAACATATTATTCGCTGCTGTTTGGGCTTTTTCTTACCTGGGGGTGATGTCTGAGATTGATCCGGATGTGGTTCACAAGGTGGGTCGTGGGATTGTCGCCATAGATGTTTTTGGATTGGAGCCTTATAACACACCAAAGGGGTTCATGCAGAGAGTTTGGAAACAGTTGCAGGATGAGCATCAGGAGAGCAGTGCGGGCACAGGCTTTCTGTATGAATTCGACAACAAAAAATACATCATCACCAATAGACATGTGGTCGATGGGGCAAAAGCCGGTAGTATTCATGCCATTGTCAATCGCAAAAAATATGTGCTGGAAGAGTTGGGAGGGGATACTTTTTATGATTTAGCTGTTCTCACATTTGGAGACAGGCCTGTTCCCGCATTGTTGGAGCCCTTGTCATTTGCTCCTACTGCCCCTGCTTTGCTTCAGACGGCCGGGATTGTCGCCAAACCTCCTCCCACACTGGATCTGTATGCAAGAGAAGGACAAATCAACAGTTTGATCAATCAAAGAATGGGGATTTCAGGACATTTTGACTATATCGAAACCTCTGCAAAGATCAAGGCAGGATGTAGTGGAAGTCCGTTGATCAATACCCGTGGAGAGGTCATAGGGATCAATACCTGGAAAAAGGGGAACAAAAGTTATGCGCTGGCAGGGGCATTGGCCGAGCAGCTCATACAAAGTATGATACAAGATGACAATGGAAGAGTGAAACGGGCGTATTTAGGCCTTGAGTTTCTCCAAACCATAGATGTAGGGGAAGGGGGAAGCCGGATTCCCTCTGACAAAACCCCCAGACCAAAGATACAGGGAATCATTCCTGCTGGCCCTGCCAGCCAACATCAGGAGCAGTACATTGGCTATTCAGTGCGCTCGCTGAATGGTGTTTCTGTCTATAGCTTGCAAGATCTCCTCTTGCAAATGGAATATTTGAGTCCGGGTGAGGAAGTCGTATTAGAGCTGGAGAAGGCAAGGAATATGGGCTTCAGAAGTCTGAGACTCATAGCTGGAGAATTGACAGAACAGCATCTGGTTGAGATTGCTGATTATTTTCTCTCCGAGAGAACGCCGCTTAGTCTTCAACATAAGGGAGGAGGACTACAGTTGTCCGGGAACTTTGCAGATCCAAGGCTGGATTTGGTGATTGATCATGAAGCCGGAGCACCGCTTCAGGTCGTGGCCTCGGGCTTGGCGGAGTCATTTGGAGGAAGAAGACTGTTCCAGATACGTTCCAAACAAGAATTGGGCATCATGATTAGGCTGTGCAGCCTTCAAGGCCAATTGAACCTCATGGGCGTGCTCCCCTCAGACTATCAAGAATTGTTGGAGGGCGAGGAGGAAATTCCTATCCAAACCCTGAAAATAAGATTTCACTCAGATGGAGAGCCTCGAATAGGGGAATTCACCTCCGCTTTATATTATTAATTTATTGCTGACAAGCACCATATGATCAAATCACCTCTTTGCCTAGGCATATTTTTTATCACATTTTTTACCCTACCAGCTCAAGAGTTAGATCGCGAAGTCCACATTATCTTTGACCGCTTGATTGACGCAAGTGGCCTGACTTCTTTGGACCGGCCAGAATTGCATATCAAAAACTCTGAGAGCTACGGTGCCTATCTGGACCGAAGCAAAAGACCGGCAGTTATTGGGATTGAACGAAAAGCCATTGACATTTGCCGTTCTTTCGGCGAGGAGTTTTCCTCCGCAATTGCAGGTCTGTTGGCCCACGAGATCCAGCACTATCAGCTCAATCATCAATTGAGTTCGAGGGGGCAAAATCCCTATTTGAATGGGATGTTGAGAGATGATCAACACATATTGAATATGTATCATGAGGTAGAAGCAGATGCTGCTGGAGGCTTCCTCACGCTGGCAGCAGGCTATACCTCTGTCAATCTGATGCCAGACTTGTTGGCGGAATTGTATGAGGGATATGGGATAGAAGATCCTATTGAGGGTTATCCAAGTCTGGAAGACAGGCAAGATTCTGCCAGAGCATCTGGAAGATATGCACATACATTGGAGGCCATGTTCGAGATGGGGAGCTATTTGAGTATGTTGGCTTTTCATCAGGAGGCAGCGAGCCTGTATGCATATATCGCAGAGACTTTCAAAAGCCGAGAGGTCTACAATAATGCCGGGATCAATTATTTTCTGAAAGCACTCAGAATGAGCAATGGCATGCATGTGCGATTTGCTTATCCGCTAGAGATCGATCCCTACTCCCGTCTGGAAACTTTGAAATCTGGCCCATATCATCAAGAAGACCTTGACAAAATCATCAAAAGAGCCAAAACGAGCTTTGAGGAGGCGATCTCTCTGGATGAAACATATATTCCTGCTTATATCAATCTGGCTTGCCTGTATGACCTTCAAGGGGAAGGATTATTTGCTTTGGCTGAGATAGACAGAGCCATCAAAATGGCTCGACAGCAGGAGGAAGAGAAACTTCTGCTAGATGCCTTGCTTGCTCAGGGAATCATTTTTGCCCATAGCGGAACAGATAATTTAGCGGCAGCCAGGGAGAATTTCAGGCAGGTGCTTGAAGCATCCTATCCTGTGCCAGCGATTCTTGCCGAGCTGAATCTGAAGGCACTCGATGATGAATTCCTGACAGCTGACAGAGGGCGTCGTGGATTTTTTCCCAATCGGCAGCAGATTGAAGGCGTGGACCTTGATCAATTCAATCGAGAAAGAAGAGATTATGATTTGCGTGTGGTATTCAAGGACTATCCATTTTCTGTTTTTTCCTACAAAGACCTGAACAACTCCCGGATATTTATGTTCAGCACAGAAACAGAGAAGGAGGACGATCGCTTTATTTATCTACATACTGCCTATCCCGGATATCAGGGAGCCACCAATGAAGGAATCGAGATCAGGTCCTCCTACAGTTCCCTAAAGCGAAAATACAAGAGCCCTTCTCTTCAAGTCGAATCTCCTTCTGGCTCATTTTTGTTGTATCGGGAGGCAAGTTTGCTCTTTTTCCTGGATGAACAAGCGCGCGTAAACGGTTGGTTGACCTACTTTATTCACAATTAGGATGTTGATCATGAATAGTTTTAGAATATTTGTATTCACTCTATGGCTATTGCCGTTTGTCATGGATGTGCAGGCTCAGCAGTACATAATAGATAGTCTTGAAGCAGAATTGCTTGTGGCAGAGGAAGATACATTGAAGGTGGATATCTTGAATGAATTGGCTCAGGAATATCTGAATGTAATGAGGCATGCGATTTCTAAACAGTACTCCTCTGAAGCACTTAGCTTGTCTGAGAGGTTGGATTATCTCTGGGGACAGTTTTTTGCTATCCATAACTTAAGCAGATATTATCTCACAACAGGAGAGTATGAAACAGCGCTTGACATTTCTCTGAAATCAAAAAAAATTGCCCAAAAGACCCAATCAGAATTCCTTATTGCGAAGCATTATCATCTGAAAGGATTGATTCATTTAGAAAAAGGAGAGTTTGAAGTCGCGATTTCTAATTATAAGCAGGCTGTTGAGATGCAGGCTCGAATTGGAGATACCTTGGGACAGGCCACTTCTTGTCAAAATCTTGCAACAACTTTCCAGGCTTTACGGGACTTTGGACAGGCACGTTTGTATTATGAGAAAGCAGAGACGCTTTTTACCTCTTTGAAGCATCCTAGCCATGATGAGCTACTGGGATGCTATTATAATCTGGGGAACCTGAATATGAAAGAAGGCAATGTCGAAAAGGCTTTGGATTATTTATTTAGATCATTGGAATTATTGGACCAGGACAATCCTTCGATTTATTTAGCTGGAATCTATGGCTCAATTGGAAGTGCTTTTCGCCGACGAGGAAATCATGCGGAATCTGTCCATTATCTTCAGAAAGCAATAGATATTCATGAGATCATGGGAGATAAAGAAGGCTTAGCCATGACGAGTGGCGTTCTGGCAATCACTCATTACCATATGAAAGACCTGGATGGAGCAGAGAAGGCAATGGAAAAAGCTGTGGTGATCTTTAAAGAATTAAGAAAAGTGGATAATCTGGTGTCCGCTTACAGAACCCTTTCTCAAATCAAGGCAGAAAAAGGAAATTTAGAGGAAGCAATTAGCTATTTGGAACTGGCGAAGGAGATTGCAGAAGAACATGATTACACATACCTCTTGGCGACTGTGTATGAGGGAATGGGGACATTGAACAGAATGCGGGGTGAATCATCTGAAGCGCAAAAGTGGTTGGCAAAATCCGTGGAAATATTTAAAGACCTGAAGGAGCAGTTAAGACTCTCTGTCGTCTATTATAACATTGGATCCATATATTTTGAGAACCAGCAATACGATCAAGCCTTAACATATGCTCAGCTGTCAATCGACGCATTCGAATCCCGCTTTGTACTTGTTTCGGGAGAAACAGCAAAGAAATATTTTATCTCCTATGGAAAACACTCCTATCATCTGGCAATCATTTCCTCTATTGAATTGGAAAAATATCAGGAAGCATTCCTCTATTCAGAATTGGCGCGAGGCAGAATTCTGAATGTACTTCTGTCGGATTCTGAGGTTCAGGTCCAACTGCCTCCACAATTCGAGCTTGAAAGAAAGGACATCTTAACACAGATGCAAGAGCTAAGCAATTTGATGCAAACGGATTTTTCCCAGGATAGTTTGGCAATATTGGAGAAACAAAAATTATTACTTCAGACAAGATTGGAAGTGTTTGACGCAAAAGTGAAAGACAATTTTCCAGAATTCATAGAACTGAATAAGGTTCCGCTCTCCAACCCGGACAACATCCAGAAAACCATCTCTATTGACGAAGTCATCATAGAGTTTTATTTCCGATTTGGACAGGCTTCTGCCATTGTGATGACAAATACGCATCTTCAGATTATTCCCTTACCTGATTTTGCAACAATAGATTCTATACTTCAATCCTTCCAAAAACAATACCTCCAACAAACTCAACAATCCCTTACCGAAACCCCCAGCCTTCAACAACAAACCCAACAAGCTTTTTTTGACTGCAGTTCACAATTATACCAACACTTGTTTGAACCCTTGGAAGCAACCGGCCTTCTCAAAGGGAAGAACCTCATCATCGTGCCAGATGGTCCCCTACATTATCTGCCGTTCGAACTGTTGATCAGAGACAAGGAGAAAAAGCCCTTTGATCAATATTCCTATTTGGTACAGGCGTACGAGATCAGCTATTATCCATCTGCGACAACCATGGCCTTTCAGCGAAGCAAAGAACAAGAACCCACCATCTATCCAAAACAATTGCTTGCATTTGGCGCCCCGGTATTTCGTGGTCCTGGCAGAGGAGAAAGACCCAGACTGGATACTGTCGATTTTAGAAGTGGTCTGGCACCATTGCCACACTCTTCCAGGGAAGTGAAGGGGATCGCAGCATTGTTCCCAAAAGAGCAAGCAGATGTATTCATGGGGCATCAGGCGACTGAGGACAACTTGAAGGCATTAGCTCTAAAAGATTATCGCTACATCCATTTCTCCACTCATGGACTGATCAATACACAATTTCCCAAATGGAGTGCCATCGCCTTGACGCAGGACAATGATTCCACCGAAGATGGATTGATGCAGATGTATGAACTGTTTGATCTGGAATTGAATGCTGAATTGGTGAGCCTCTCTGCCTGTGAATCGGGATTAGGAAAACTGGTGGAAGGAGAAGGGATGGTAGGATTCACCAGAGGACTGATGTATGCAGGTGCGCCCTCCTTGATCCTGAGTCTTTGGCCCGTCGTAGACGAGAGCACTGCGGATTTGTTTCTGGACTACTATCGTCGATTGCAAAAATCCGATGGCAAAAACAAGTATCGCCCGCTTCGGAAGACACAACTCAAAATGATTCGGCAAGGAGGCACCTTTGCCAATCCGTATTATTGGGCACCATTTATCTTTATTGGTGAAAAATAGGGTCCGTTTTTCTTTCTTACACCCCTCAAAGAATCCCATTGTGAAGTCTTATTTCGTATTCCTACTCATCCTAAGTGGAGGTTTTCTGAATTCCCTGACTGCCCAGATTCAGATGAACCTCGACAGCCTGGCAGAAGTAATTGATCAAGCCAAGCCAGATACCAACAAGGTCCGAAGCATGAACTTGCTGGCTTTTCAAATCGTAGAAGATGCAGCTAAGCAGGCCCAACAACTGGCCGAGAAGGCCTTGACATTGGCTGACAGTCTGGGGGACTTGTCTGGGCAGGCCAACTCTTATTATGTGATAGGATTCGCCCAATATCAGATGGGAGATCTGGTGCAAGCTGACAAGATGGCTCAAAAGGCTATCTCATATGCCAAAGAAATCAACTTACAGGACTTACTCAAAAATGCCTACAACTTGATGGGACTCCTCTATTTGTACAAAGGGCAATTTAATGACGGGCAAGAATACTTAGAAAAATCCATTGAGCTAGCCTTGAAAATAGGGGATTCTATAGGGGTGGCAAGAAACTATATGCATATGGGGACTCTGAATATACAAAGACGGACATATGAAAAAGCAGAAACATTTTTTTCCAAGGCAAAAGAGATAGTGGAATTGTTGGACAATGAGGAGCTTTTGCTAAAGCTACGCCTAAATACAGGGAGTTTATATATGAAACAAGGACATATTGATAAAGCGATGAGCAATTATTTAACATTTTTCCAAGAAGTAGATACAAACACTCTTTCCATGAATCTTGCCCAAGCTTATGCTGCAATGGGCTTGATTTTTGACGCAAAAGAGAATGGGGTACAAGCCTTGCATTATTTGGGTAAAGCTGTTGCAACATTTAGGGCTCTGGGAAATCGACAATTTGCTGCGGGATATCTGGGAGAAATGGGACGTGTTCATTACATGATGGGCAATTCCCGGAAGGCAATTCCTTTTTTAGAAGAAGCCATCGATGTAAGCCTGGAAATCCAGAATTATCATTTTGTCGCGAGCATATACGAGATTCTTGGTGTGGTTCAACTCGATTTGCAAAACTATGATAAAGCCCTTGAATCATTCACAAACGCCCTTGACATCATTCCGGAGAAAAACGATACTGCTTTTTTGGTAATCCTATACAGTCAAATTGGATCAGTCTATGATGCACAGGAAGATTATCGGGAAGGGCTGATATGGATGAAAAAAAGCCTGGAACTATTGAACGGATTAGACAATCCGGAGCCTTTGCTTACCATTAATTATAACATCGGTCACGTCCATTTCTGGCTTGAAGAATATGAAACCGCTTATCCCTATTTCCTGGAATGTATAGATATACTTGAAGATCTGTATGACTCAAGGGTAGGGGAGAGTTCCAGACAAAAAGTTTTGATCGATGGCATCGATACCTACGAAAAGGCTGTTGCCATCGCGATCTATACCAATCGAGTAGAAGATGCTTTTCGATTCTCCGAACAAATGCGGAGTCGAATGTTGAATGATATGCTGGCAGAAGCTGATCTCTCCCCCTCTTTGTCTCCTACACTGGAGCAGGAAAAGCAGGACATTCATCATGAGATTCAACAGCTACAGCAAGCATTGACCCAAGCAGAAGATGCCGCTACACAACAAGGTCTGACGAATCAACTTCAGATTGCCACCAATCGATTGAGGATATTTCAGGCAGACATAAAAGAATCGAATCCCAGGCGTGGAGAGATCTTGTATCCCGAACCTGCGGGTATTTCAGATATTCAATCCGTCCTGAACAAAGATGAAACACTCATACAATTTGTAGCGGGAATCGATATAACTGCGGCGGTGATCGTCAGCTCACAAGAGGTACATACCGTGGTGCTGGATACCAATTGGCAAGTCAATAAAGCCATCCGACTGTTTCGGGAAGACTTTGTTGGGGGGAACAAGGAGAGGATCTTGGAGAATCCGAATGTAGAGGATAACAATCGCAGATTCTTCTTTCAAAGAGCGTCCAAATTGTATCAATTGTTATGGAAACCCATAGAAGACAAAGGAATAGTCAAAAACAAAAAGCTGATCATCATTCCTGACAGACGCCTGGCCTATGTGCCATTTGAACTTCTGGTGAGCGATACAAGCATGCAAGCATTTGAGGACTATGAGTATCTGATCAAGGCGTATGAAATCAGTTATTATCCTTCTGCGACTACCCTTTATCTGCAAAGATCTCAAGTAGAGAAAGAACGACAGTATGCACAACAACTATTGGCATTTGGGAATCCGTCCCTGGAATCACTGGATGGAAGAATGCCCTCCAAAGATCCAACAGCTCAGCCCCGGACAAAAAATGAGCTGCAACCCTTGATTCATTCCGAAAAGGAAGTTCAGAATATGGGCAAGCAGTTTGCCAGCGATCAGGCTGTCATTTGTACGAAAGATCATGCTTCCGAAGATACCCTGCTTGCACTAGATCTTCCTGACTTTCGATATATTCATTTTTCGACCCACGGAGTGATTAATGCAGCGCAGCCGGAATTGAGCCACCTGATATTGTCCCTGGCCAAGACCCCAGACAATGATGGACGCCTCTATCTGTATGAGATCTTTGATCTTGACTTGGATGCTGATTTGGTAAGTCTATCGGCTTGTGATACAGGGCTGGGAAAATTGGTAGAAGGAGAAGGGCTGGTAGGATTTACACGTGGGTTCATGTATGCTGGAACCCCCTCTCTTCTGCTCAGTCTCTGGGCTGTGAATGAAGAAAGCACATCTCTCATATTTTCGGATTACTATAAGATGCTTGCCAAAACAAAAGGCAGGAATAAGTATTCCCCACTCCGCAAAGCCCAATTGAAGATGATCAAACAAGGAGGAAAATTTGCTAACCCCTATTATTGGGCACCTTTTGTATTTATTGGAGATCGATGATCCTCCTCCTCTGTTACACTTCCTATCGAGAGTATGTGAACCGTTCAGACCCTTGAAATCTACAGTTTTTTCGATGGATGAGGCTATGGGAAAAGGAATACATGGATGTCAGAAATGCTCCTTACTTTCCTGCATAGCGGATTGTCGCCATTCGGGAAAGGAATTTTACATTTTTTTTATGTTTCACGTCTGTACCAGCGAGACCTTACTTTAGAGGTATGGAGTAACTGGATGCTATTTTTCATTCAAAGCCCGGATGGATTCCTTGCGAACACATCTGCCATGATCTTACTATTTATGAAAGAATCCTTCATATACCATGTCTTCACAAAGTACCAGCAATATTGTGTCGAAAAAACGATACAGCCCAATACGGCGAATTTTCTTGATTTTTTGTTATCGAATGAATTGATTACTGGAACCAAGATCAGTCATTTTACCATCATAGAGGAATTTCGTGCCTGGTCCCAAAAGGGCATTGGCAAAAACAAAACCCAACGCGTTCAAGCCATCGCCAAGCAGTATGGAATTCATCCAAATACGGTATGGAATGTGTTGAAGGAAGATAGCCTTTAACTTGCTTAACATAGATGACGATTATGCTACGATTATTTGTCTTTTTGTTCATGCTTTCCAGTGTGAGTGTTTTCTGATAGACATTGGGAAGATGTCATCTTCCTTGATTATCAGACGGAAGCACTCAATGCCGGACTTACTCTCTTTACGTTTGGGAAGGAATTCGAGATTCCGTTCGAGATTTCGGAAGTAAAATTGGCAATGTGTCTTCTCAAAGAAGAGTATTTCCAATACATTCCCCAAAGATTTTGCCATCAGTTAATAATATGGTTAAAGGGTAATCAAGTGCTAGCCAAATTGTAATCTCCGGAGGAAAGACAAATATCTGAAAAATGAGGACGATTGGTAGACTAACATACCACGCTCAAAAGAAATATCAACTCAAACGGATCAACTCTGATATATACCTTGGAAAGATCTTAACCAAATCCTTTGAGAGAATATTTTTGCCGTTCCATGATAAGTTCACTTAGATAGCATTTCAGAAGCAAATCTTTATTACAAGGGAACCTCTTTTGTACTAATTAACAAATTATGTGGATTTCTGATAAAGAGAAAATAAAACAAATAATTGCTAAGGGAGACACTGAGGAAGCTATATCTAAGCTCCTAATTTTAACAAAAAATGAACCCAAATGGAGAAACAAAGCAATATTACTTTCCTCTAGATTTCAGAATTTAAAAGCTAAAGAGGTCCTTGGAACTCTATCAAGAGATGAAACGGTTTTAGAAGTAAATACAATTAAGAAAGACCTACTCTTATTTTTAGAAGAAATTAACGAATCGAATTATTCTGAATCAAAGCCATTATACTTTTTTGTGAAGTACAAAAAACTATTGGCAATAGGCTTATTCGTTGGATCTATCGGATTGATTTACCTTAGTCAGTATCGTAAAAGTCCTCGATTAAGTCAGCATATAACTCATACTGCTTCCCCATCAACCCAAAGCTTACAAAATAGATATTCAAAAAAGACTTATAGAAATGACAGCGCAATTAGCGACGAAAAACTATCAGTATGGGAAAATATTGAATATGTAAATGCAACATCTGATGCCATCGTCCTTAATAAGAATGATACTATTTTGGTAGTGAGTGTCCAGGCCTCTTGCAGGGGAGAAGAAGACAATTGGAAAACACTTTGTAAGAAGGAGGCACTTGAAAAAATAGCCGGATACGCGATGATTGAATTTCCAGAAAACTTGGTTGCTAAGGCAAAGTTTCTGAATGGAGAATTCCAAAGCATAAATTATTCTGAGTTGAATAAATCTATCAAAGCATCATACATTTTTAAACTAAAAAACAAAAGAAATGACAACTGACACAACAAGTTCTAGAACAGGGAGCATCTTGGATGTTATTGTACCCTTAATTGTAGGAGGATTAGTAATTTGGTTTCTTTGGTGGCTAATTTTTGGAGGGGAAGATCCTCCATATTATCCAAGGATTGTGTATGAGACAGTTGATGAGGTACTCATTAATGAGATAAATGTAAACAGCAATAAGACTAAATTGGGTTCTATCTTTGGCCAAAACCAAAAGATTGCGATTTTAAATTTCAAATCTCCAGAAAATACCCAAGGAGGTGTATTAGTCAGCGATATTTTTTCAACAGTATTACAAAGGAAAGGGTTTGACGTTGTAGAAAGAGATAACATTGAACAAATTTTAAACGAGCAAAATTTAGTAAATTCTGGAAAAACATCACTTTCTGATTTAGAAATTGCCAGTAAACTTGGGCGGCTTTTATCTGCTGATTATATGATTTTTGGGGCTGTTACAATTTATGACAGTAAAGGCCAAAGAATCTATCTCCCAGTACATATACATAAAGATGATAGGGATGTGTATCAAGAAAAATACACAAAATATCGAAATTGGTATACTGAAAAATTCTGGCCTTTATGGGACTCAAAAAAGGAACGAGTAGAAAAAATCCGAGTTAATCAAAAAGTGTTATCGGTTCAAGAACTAGAAGAGGAATTGAAGAAAACGAGCATCGAAAAGTTCAGCATTGTCGCTACAGTAGGAGTCTCAGCCAAAATTGTAGATGTCAAAACCGCCAAAATACTTTGGATGGGACAGGCAGAAACCAATGATTTTACCTTAGTTGATGCTTCTAATAGAATCATTAATGATTTCATTGAGGACATTCAAAAAGAAAATTGATTCAAGAATGGGGAGGGAGAACAATTGTATTTGTATACGCACCTCCAATTTTGTTATTAACCCCTATCACATACTAGAGATGTCATACCAGCGATGTCATATCAGCATCGCTGGTATGTGATTTCGAAAGTTACACAGAGTAATACCTGATGTAGGATCACAAAAGAAATATCCTCGTCGAACGAGCTTTTTCTTTTGCGATTTACTTTGGTATTGTCGATGTTGACTTTATCAAAAAAAGGTGCCACACCCAAAGGGAACTTCCAACTCAATCCTATCTCCCATACACCCATCTAAGCAATACAGGCAGCAAAAACAGATCAGCAAATACTGCAAACAACAAAGACAAACTGATAAACATGCCCGTCAAAAAGGTTGTTCGAAAGGCAGAAAACATCAGAATGCCGAATCCCAAAACCAGGATCAGGGAGGTGATGAGGATGGCTTTGCCTGTGGACAGATAGGTGCGTCTAAGTGCTTCTTCCACAGAGGATGTCTTTTTGATTTCTGATCGAAATCTACTGAGAAAATGAATGGTGTCATCTACAGCGATCCCAAAGGCAATGGTATAAATGATGGCGGTAGACATTTTCAACCCAATCCCTATCCAACCCATCAGTCCAGCAACAAAAAGCAAGGGAAGAAGATTGGGAATCAAGGCAATGAATGCCATGGGAACAGATCGGAACAACAAGCCCATCAACAAGGCAACCACCAGCAAAGCAATCAATAGCCCCAAACCGAGATTCCTGCTGATCACTTCATTGCTTTTGTCCAACAACAAGGCCTTGCCTGTGACACGGGCAATATAGTCTTCTGCTGGAAACAATTCCTGCAAATACTCCTCTAGCGCTTCATTTCGTTTGCCAATTTCCCAACTCCCGAGATCGTTAATTTTAGCAGCAATCATGGTAGACCGATAATCCGCCGAGAGAATGCTGCGAAGTTCCAGTTGGTCATAGGCTGAATCGAGGGCAAACCGAATCAATCCATAGGTGGTGGTATCAGATGCTTCAGGTAGGACAAAGAAACGTGCACGGCCCCGCTTCATGGAGCGATGGATGCGCTTGACTTGTGTGTTGATGGAATACAGAGAATGAACCCGATACGTATGAGACAGGTATTTTTCCAGCAAATCAATTTTTTGAAGAGTTTTCTGATCCAAGATAGATTCATCGGGAGCAAGGCATTCCAGGTAAATCTCTACAGGTCTGATCCCGGCGAACTGTTGATCAAAGAAGTTCAAACTGGCACTGTATTCATCTCCCGCACTCAATTCTTCATAGAGGGTAGAATCCACGCGTAAGTGCCCAACACCCACAAGGGAGATCCCTATAAGCACCACAGCCAGTCCAAGGATGAAAAAACGGGAACGAAGAATCCATTGAAAACCAAGCTCAATCTCTGATACATGCAGCTGCCCGACATGATTGATTGCTTGAATATTGCCGATCCATTCCAACAAGGGAGGAAGGAGAAAAATGGTCAGAAACCAGGCATAAATTACCCCCATAGCTGTAAATACTCCAAACTCAATGAAGGGCTGAATATCGGCAGTACTCAATGTCAAAAATCCAAAAGCTGTGGTCAGGGAGGTAAGAAAAATCGCCAACCCAATGTCTTTGATAGACAATTGCATGGCCAATTTGGGCAGTTCCGCCACAGCCAGTTCTTCCTGAAATCTCGCCATCAGATGGATGACATCGCTCAGGGCGACAATCGTAATGATCGAAGGGATCACTACCGTCAGGGTATGAATGGCAACACCAAAGGCAGCCATGGTCCCAATTGTCCACAGAACAGAGAGCGAGATGATCCCAAAAGGGGCCAAAACTCCCCAGCGAGATCGAAAAGTCAGATACAGCACAACCAGAATGAATACCAGTGATAGGGACAAAAGCAGGATCAATTCAGACTTGAGTTGCTCCACAAAGCTTTGTTCTGTGTCGATCGCACCTGAAAAATGATAGGTATAGAAACCATATTTTTCAAGCTGCTGGCGTAAGCTTTGGAGAAAAGTCGGGTGCTCATCCGGGGTCAATTCAGGAGAAAGTTCCAGAAAGAGACTGACAGCATTTTTCTGCGAAGAAATAAATTTCTCTGCCACATCTGCATAACTCTCCAGAAAAATCGAATCTGATGCATAGCGGTCCGGGTCATCGGGATGCAAAAAAGCTTGATCACGCAATCGCTGGAGAGCATCCAGTTTGTGATAGCGAATGTTGGTGATGGAAGAGGCCGTTTGCACCCATTCGCTGCTGTCCAGTTCCGTGGTGAGTGCCGCAAATTGCTGTAAGAACCCCTGGTTGAATATGCCATGTTCTGCCTCAATTCCTACGATCAGATATTGTTTGTCAGATTGGAATTGCTGCAAATGAGATTGGAAAAATACCAGATCTTCATCCTGTTTTGGAAACAGGTTTTCTATATCAAAATCAAATCGCAAACTCGTCAGCCACACAAGATTTATGCCTGTAAACAGGGCAATGAACAGAAGAATGAGTTTGCGGGAAAATACCATTCAGACGGTGTAATGATCAAGAAGAGATGAGAAATAAAAGGAGACGTGGGAATGTTGTAGATTGCATATGGGAGAAATTACTTCAATTATCTGATTGCCAGTTCTATACTTGTTTGGATGTCGCTTAACTTACCCATAGCTCTTAATTGCTTGATGCCACTAGTGCATCCGAGAGAGTAGGAAAAAATCAAATAATTTCCTGCCATAAATCGATGATTCGTTTGACCATATGTGCAGTACTCATCCAGTGCTTGTGTCAGGAGAATATGATGGGTTGAATCTTGTATCTCTACGCCAATAAAATGAACGATAGGTGCCCCCCGTTTGCTAAAGAATGAGGGATACCATTTCTGTTTGTCAAAAATCGTCAGGGTAAATGTAGGCTGAACAGTCATTTCTGTTTGGTACCGGCAGCCCACCGTGAGAGCGTCATCGATGTTGCGCCAACCTTCCCACTGATCCCAAAGTTTCAAAGAATCTAAATTCGCTATATAATCAAAATCATCAGGAAACCTCTCAGTGTCGATAAAATCCTCCTGTTGTTGTCCGTATCCCAGGAAATTACTGCTACACAGGATCAGGAAGGCTAAGAGTTGATTCATGGAGTTAATATTTTCTGACTATGGGTTATAGACTCAGGTACCTCTTCATATTCACCGCAAAGTGCAAATGAGCAATGGCATTTGGATGTGTATCAAAAGGATAATTGTTATACAGTGTATTTGTCAGATCCAACGACATATCCAGCGTCTCAATTCCATTGGCCGTCAGCGAGTCCAGTGTTTGTTGTGTAGGTTGGTTCGAAGTAATACCAGCTACAATTAATCGAATGTTATGGAGCTGACAAAGTCTGTGTATCATAAAAAAAATCTGACAGCTTTTGCTGTGTGAGTCGAGTTGATGAAGGCCAATTTGGTCTGCCACTTCCTGTAAGAAATGCACGGAAGGCCATTTCTCCCTTCCTGGCCAATTGTGATATACCTGACTCCAATCCTCCCACCCAATGCTGTCTTCGGTCATATAAGGGACCTTGCTACTACGCATCAGTTGCGGAATATGCTGGTGAGATCGCTCAAATCCCATATGAAGGGTTTGGCGGAAGAGAGGAGTAAGCGCATTCCTGTCGTGATGGAAATCTGCAAAATGCATGACAGCAATGCTTGGCGGCCGCCCATTATTGATCATTTTCAGGAGTTGTAGATAGCTTTGAACGGTTCCATAACCCGGCACGGCAAGGGTTTGTATTTCATATTCTGAAAGAATGGATTGAAGCACATAGCCATAGCTGAGGCTGTCCGGTAGACCGATTCCATAAGTGTAAGAACAGCCAAACAGAGCAAGAATGGGAAGAGAAGCCTCAGATTCTTCCACCCTACTTATTCGCAAAGAGTCCTGACTGTGGGTAACAGAATAGGTGAGGCCATGATTGATTGTTACTTCATATTGACCTGGATTCAGCGCAAATCCCAGCCGAGGGTGGGGAAGAAGGCAAAATTCAGGGGTAGAGCTGATCTGGAAAGGGGTATAATGATAGGGTTGGTATTGTACAATTCGCAAGGCAATTTCCAGACAAGGAAACAGAAGAAGAAGGGTATATACAAAGTAAAAAAGCGCGTTTTTCATTCAACTATGTGACCAATTGTCTGGCTCACTGCTCTCATTGGGACTGAGCCCCAATATATCACCTTCTGTGCTGACACCCAAGCCAAGAACCGTTCGATTTGCATAGCAAAAATAACTCACCACCTGATTGATTTCCAGAATTTCGCCATCATCCAGGCCTTGGCTGCGCATGCTTTCGATATGGACCTGACTAACCATATGTGGATATTTGGTCAAAACCTTGGCATAGGCAAGTCCCAGCAGGTACTTTTGATCCAGCATGTCCCCAAACTCGTCCTGTGAAGTGGCTGCCAGCAATTGATCTGCCCAGGCATCCTTCTGAAGCAACCGACGCAGACCTGCGAAGTGATGTTGCACACAATATGCACATTGATTCAATTGGCTGACATAGACACCTATCAATTCCAGATACCACTTGGGAAGGCTGTTGTTGGAATTGTGCAGAACATTCTTGTACAAACTCATATGACCAAACAGACTGTGTGGTCGTAGGCTGTGAACAGAAAGGATATTGTCCAAATAGCCATTTGGCCCCTTTATCCGATCATACAGTTTTTTGAGCTGCCCACGGGCCTGCTCAAAAGAAATTTCTTCAATCCAACTCATAGCAATCAATCATTCATTTTTTCATTTTTCATTTCTCCTTCTTTCTTCAAAGGATTGTCGATCCAGCCGATACTTCCCGGCATCCTTGCCATCCTCGACTACCCATTTCTCCCACTGGAACCACAACTTTTCCAGCACCCGAACCGAGCCCACATTCTCTGGATAGACCAGGCCAATGATATGATCGAGTTTCAGAGTGTCGAAACCATATTGCACGCTTGCTTTTCCTGACTCAGTAGCGATTCCCCTGCCCCAATAGTCCCGTCGGAAGCGATAGCCAAGATCTACCTCTTGATAATCTTCCAGGAATTTCAAACCAGAGAAACCGATAAAGACATTGTCGGGTTTGTAAATCACCGCAAGCCTTCCGAATCCATGTTTTTCATAATCTCCGAATACATCCTTGTGAATTCTTTCAGAGATTGCCTCTCGACTTTGCACGCCTCCATCACCTGTATGGCGACTCACTTCGGCGTCGAGATTCAGTTGGTATGCCGCTTCAATATCATCAAGCGTATACTTGCGGAGGATAAGTCTTTCCGTTTCAATCATCATTTTTCTGGGGGTAGAGGGTAGGAAAAGACAGGAAAGGCGTTGGTTTTTTCGCCTTCCTGTCTTCGTATTCTTCAATGGTGAATTATAGTCTTTTTGCTCTGGGTTCCAAATCTGTCAATTCCGCAATCTTAACTGGATGCCCGGATTCGATGCTTTTTCGTGCTGCGATTCCAATCAGGATAGACATCGCGCCATCTCTGGTGCCAGCAGCATGTCTCAATGGGTCGGGAGCATCAGGATTGACAAAGATCTTGTCATGAAGCCGCTTGTCTCCCCCTCCATGTCCACCACGCTCAAATGGTACTTGGACCACCTCATGTTTGTTCCATAATTTGTGAACGATGACAGGTTCGAATTTGGTGGCATCCTTGCCGGATTGATCCATCTCAGCAGCATGTAGTTCTGCCTGACTCAGGTTTTCATTGTCAAAATAGGGAATGTCTAACCAGGCTTCTATTCTGCCATCTGTCCCATTAAAAGCTATTCTCCAGCCTTCATAGGGAGAGTAGGTGGTCAGGGAGTAGTTGACAATGACATCATTGGCATATTTGATTTGGGCAGACATCTTGTCATAGATATTGATCTCGGGTCTAAAAAGACAATTGTCGCGAATGTATCCATCATGATGCTCATGTTTGACATACAAATCCATGTTGCGTTTACTCGTGGTGATGTCCCAATGAAATTTACAGTCTGATTTATGCGGACAAGTACGACAGTTGTCTCCTCTGAATGGTCCATTGCTGCCATAGTGTTCCAGGGCACCATAAGCGAATACTTCAGCGGGATCTGAATCCAGCCACCAATTGAGCAAGTCGAAATGGTGGGTGGCTTTGTGAACCCATAAAGTCCCACCAGACTGCCGCAACCCATGCCACCTCCGGAAGTAGGAGGCTCCGTGATAGGTGTTCAGGTACCAGTGAAAATCAACAGAGCTAACTGTGCCGATGGCTCCATTGGCCAATAACTCCTTCACTTTGGTCATATAAGGACTCCAGCGATAGTTGAACCCCACAATGACATTGCGGCGGTTTCTTCTTTCAGCATCCAGGATCGCCTGACATTTATGTTCATCAGTTGTGAGTGGCTTTTCTGTTAACACATCGCAGCCCATGTCCAGGCCTTTGATGATGAATTCATGATGGGTAGAATCTTTGGTCGTAACGATGACCAGTTCAGGTTTGGTTTCGGTCAGCATGTGTTCGAAGTCAGTAAAGACAGGACAATTGACTCCCATATATTCTTTGGCATATGCGAGCCGACCGGGATTGTTATCACACAGACCGACAAACTCTAGCAATTCTGGATATTGTTCCACCAATCTTTTTCCCCAAAAAGAGGTGCCTCTTACACCTGTTCCTACCAAAACAATCTTGAGTTTGGCTCCTTTTTTTCCAAAGGCCCAACTGGGAAAACTAACCATTGAACCTGCAGCAAGCATACTGACAGAGTTGAGAAAGGAGCGACGAGAGACATGTTGATCCATAGTAATTATCGGTTGTTTGATGAGTGGAAATGCAAGGGATTCGTTCCCATTCTGAATACCTAATTAGCCAATAATTCCCAGCAATCTGAAAAATGGGCAAAAGATTTTTCTGAAAAATTTTGCTTTCGCACAATAAACCCAAAGGCTTGTAAGTTCTTATTACTGCCCTCTGACCTAGGGCCTTAAATCTGCTCCAGATTGATTGATTTTCTCCTTGTTCCAGGAGAACATTTAAGACCTGATATTGGACCATTTACGAAGCCAATACGCCCTTTGAAACAAAAAAGGGTTGAGAAGTCTGAATGTCCAACTACTTTCGAACTATTCGAAGCATAAACAAATCAACACAAAAAAAATATTAAGCGCATCAGATTCTTTTACTCTTAACATCCACGATTTTCAAGCTTAATTCCCAATGAACCTATTCTTTCACCTGTTAGAAAAAACCTACACATTTCTCATCGTTTTTTCCTCCCTTCTGATCAGTACACTTTCCACTTCTCTGTATGCAGATAATTGTCCCTGTTCGGGGAGAATGACTTCTGTAACCTTCAAATATGATGAAAATGGAACAGCGGGCGTAGATTTCTATGTCTATGATGATCATATCGGTACCAACCTGATCCAACATTTTTCCAATGTTCAGCCAGGAGACTTGCTGACAGTGGAATCCAGCATGATAGGTTTGTCCAGATTTGGGAACAAAATCTATTTAGGAACAACTGTAGGGACTTGCCTGACCTATGTTCAGACCTCCTGTTATGTCGATATCATCGGAGATATTTTCATTGGATTTGAGGTAGTCGCCTATGAAGATTATGCTGGCAATAGCTGTTTTCAACCAGCCGGTCTCGGCAATCGGGTATTCGAAGATACCAATGCGAATGGGATTCAGGATGTTGGAGAGATTGGAATGGATGGAATTACTGTTATTTTGTACGACAAAAATGGTATCCCTGAGGAGGTAGATGTTACCTCAAATGGAGGAGAGTATGAGTTCACTAATCTGATCCCAGGAGAGTATTCTGTTGGCTTTCCGAATTTGCCCTTCGGATATGTGAATACCATTGCCAATGCCGGATTGAATGACCAGCTGGATTCTGATGTAGAAGAAAATGCCAGTCAAACATCTATGATTCACCTGGAACCTTCTGTGATGGATGATTCCTGGGATCTGGGAATCTTGCAAGGAGTTAGTTTTCCGGTAGAACTGATCCACTTTGATCTTAGCTTGTTTCAGGATGCCGTGCGCCTGGATTGGACGACAGCCAGTGAGCAGAACAATGAACGATTCGAGATAGAGAGGTCCGTGGATATGAACAATTTCGAGTGGATCGGAAGTGTTGAAGGGGCGGGAACAACACAAGACCTTCAGGAATATCAATTTGAAGACCCTGAAGCGCTGCTGTTGGGCGTACAGGACGTTTTTTATCGCATCAAACAAATAGATTTTGATGGAACCTATACCTATAGTTCTGTGATGGAACTGGAATTGCCACAGAATGGAGACATGCAATTTGAGGTCTATCCCAATCCTGTATCGGAGCTATTGCAGGTGGCAGCATTCTCAGAAGGAGGAACACTGTTGTTGCTGGATCTGAACGGGAAGGTCATTCATCGACAACCTTTGCCATCTGATCCTGGTCATTATGTATCTCAAGTAGATGTTTCAAGCATGACGGCAGGTACCTATTTGATTCGCCTGGCAGATAGAAATGGCGTTCAAACCAAAAAAATTGTTTGTAAATAAATAACGAAGAATTGAAAATTTCTATAATTTCGCAGCGAAATTGAGAAGAGTGAATAGCAAAGACATTATATATATCCTTATTTCTTGAGAACAGTGGATGTTGAACAGAAGCCATAAAACGCCCGGGAGATCCCACTGGGAATCCTCCCCCTTCTGTTGAGAAGAATCATTTGATTATTCATTTGTATGAGGGTGCAAGCGAAAGTTTGTGCCCTTTTTCTATTCTCCTTTGATGTGCGGAATGCCGTAGGGACCATCCTTGAGGTAGAGAATTCTTGCTTGTGGATTGCCCAATTGTGCCCACGCATGAGCAATGGCGCGTTCTTGCATCAAGGCCATCCGTTGCTCCTTTGACAGGCTGTCATGTTCCGATTGGGTCAACAAATCCAGGCCAACCTGTCCAGGAAGATTGGCATAGTCTTGTCTGGGGATTTCCAATGCGCAATAAATAAGATGATCTTCCTCTTCGATGACACGGAGTACCTTGCACCACATTTGGACCTGCCATTGTTCGGGGATCATGCTCCAATCCGGTGCTGCGATCATCTCCATAAACGCTTCACGACCATGCTGACGGAAGAGTGCCATGGCTTGTTTGTACCCTGTCCCACCTACTGGATCTACATCTGTGTTCTGCGCAGAGATGATAATCCATCCACCCGCTTTGACCGCCTTTGCTGCCTCTACAGCCGCCTTGCCAACCTGATAGTGATTGATGCCCACATAGCCACCAGGAATCACCACGATATCGTATCGATGATCCAGGTCTACGGTTACATAATTGCGGATAAACTGTACGGCTTCCTTATGTGCTGCCGTCAGATCACCAGCGAATACTCCATTGAGTCTTCGTTCTTCATCGATGGTCGCATTCACCAGAAAATCGCAGCCTGCCATCAATGCCACTTCCAGCGCTTCATCGTGTAAGGGGTTGCCTTCCAGAATAAGATCAGCCGCCTGACTAGAGTTGAGGAGTTTGGCTCCATGAAATATAGAGAGTGTTTCTTTTCCCACAATCCCCGGACAGATGCCTTTCCGCCCGCCAGAAGCCCCAGCCATGAAGTGACTTTCTACCAGACCCGTCACGATCTTCAAATCGGCGTCCATATATCGTTTGTTGATCTTCACCAGAGAGCCGCGTTTGGTTTCTCCCACATACAACAAGTGATCCTCCCTGTCATATTCATGATTCTCAATCCTGACAGATGCAAAGCCTGATTCCTGCAAGCCCAGCATCTCCTCAACCTCCTGTCCAACCATATTTCGATGAGAGCCTGCACCGATCAGGACCACGATCTGTTGTTCCAACCATCCTGCATCCAGAAGTGTCTGTATGATATGTCTCATCAATCCTCCTTTCCCACGATATGGCACTGGCCGAGTATTGTCCGATACCACGATCACCGCTTCGGCCTGTGGATGTACTGCCTCACTGGCAATCTCCCCCAGTGGTCGAGAAGCAATTGGATCAGCCAGGGCCGAAGGGATGGCTTGCTCTCCTGGAATGGGCGCTGGAGCAGGGCGCATACCAGCAGTGTGGATGGAAGGAAAAGAAGTCGTCATGAGTTATTTTTTGAGCCTATAATTTCTGCTTGTACCTGATCGTTAAATAATTTCTACTATTAGAATAACGAATTACGAGAAAAATCACTATTTTTGGATTATTGGTCTTTATTTGACATCATCTTCGCATGATCGAGTTATTTCGCTCCATTCCCGTAGAGGTTCTTTATACTTTGGGAGTCATCCTCCCTGTTGGTTTTCTTACCCTACTTACATTTTCTACCAAGACTATGGATATTATTTTCAAATCCAAAGGTTATACAGAAATTTATGAACAGGTTGACTATTCTAATCTGGACAGAATCGACGATCTTTCTGTTCCAAAAGGTAAGATTAGAGCACCTTATGGAGCCTGGGATGCCAATCAGGAGAGTGATGTCATCGTGTTTGAGCTTGAATTGGTGAAAGCGGGCCTTCGCAAAAAATCGAATAATTCTGTCATTCTTTATATAGACGAAGAGGCTAGCTGGAAACCTGAAGGTCTCGAACTGACATTGGTTGACATGTCGGATGGTACGCCAGAACCGGTCTATGAAGATGAAATGAAAATCCGAATGAAGGAGGGCACAGTCGAGTTTGGGCTGGAAATCAGAAAGGGTGTGAGTTTTGGGGAATTGAATGGACCCGTCTGGATCAAACTTGGGTTAGCGGCAGAAACCAAAAAGTCGACCTTTGGAGGCAAAATTTCTTCCACCTTTATCTATGAGTTTTTCATCGGACCCATGTTAGGCAAAACCTGGGTAGGACTCGATCCCGGGACATCTGCTTCCTGCATAGCGGCAGGATCTTCTGCGCATCTGAACCGGGAAAATGAGGTAGTGATTGCGTTGGATGGACGAGGAAATGAAATCATTACGCCTTCTCAGATCAAGTTTTTTCCCCTCCTGGATTCTCAGAACAAGCAGCATGTCGGGCAAGTAGTTGGCAATAAAATCAACCCGAAAGAGATACCGGTTGACAATTATCGAATCGGCGAAGAAGCGAAAAACCTCGAATCTGGCAAAAGAGTAAAATCCTTTCTATCTGTCAAAAAGCTTCTTGGGTATCAGGATGAACAAGTCATTCAATTTGAAAATGGGGATGTGTTGAGAATGACCGGAAAGGAGTTGACATCTATGTTGGTCAAAAAAGTATATGCTGATTTGGGAGACTACATCCATTCATCAGATAACAATGCCCAACACTTATTACAAAAACAACAGTTTGCTCCGCAAAGGGCAGTTGTGGCGATCCCCAATAATTTTACAGCTCAAAAGATTCAGGACATGCTGGAGAGTGTAAAAGCACTCAACACCTTCAAGGAAGTCCGCTATGTCTATGAGGCCGAAGCTGTATTGATGTACTGTTTGCGGACCAAAATCCCCAAATTCCAATCAGGAACATTGTTGATCTTCGACATGGGAGGGGCAACCATCAATGCCACATTGGTTCGGGCAAACAAACAAGGAGACGATTACTATATCGATATACTAGGCAAAATCGGCTATGGCGTGGGGGGAGATAGCATTGATTTCTGTCTGGCGAAAACCTTGTTTGAACACAAGAACCGATATCGCGAACTTGACAAAACTGATCCCTTTCGATCTACCGGCAATTTATCTGAACAAGCCCAGAAGGAACAACTGGACCTGCGGATCAAATTGCGGGACAAAGTCCTGGAACAATGGAAGATCCAGATTGTCAAAAATGGCTTGAGAGGAAATGGTGATTTTTTGGCAGTGAATGGAAAATTAAGCCGGGAAGAAAGGCGGATTCTCAAGGAGTTGGTTGAAGGGGTATTGGGCCTGAAACGGGTGGAAGATGTGCGTGAAGATGATTTTCTCCAGAAGTTCTATCATCAGTTTCACCAGGATGCGGATAGCCCTGCATTTGAGAACGCATATTTCCAGAAATACATTTACGATAGCGTGGCGGATGCCACCCAGGAGATATTGAGATTCCTGGGAACGGATGAGAAAGTGCTTGACCATGTCGTATTCAGTGGAAGAAGTGTCTTCTTTCCTGGAATCAAACAAACCATCCTGAAAACCATCGATGCACAGGGGATTGGCCTCAAGGAAAATGTGGAAATCTCCCTGGAATTTGAAGAAGCCAAAACGGCTGTGGCCAAAGGAGCTTGTTTGTTTGGAATGTTGGGCTCTAATATTCACCTGCAAAGCGACAAAACCTATTCTGCCTATGGATTTACCGAGTCTGAAAGTGCAGGAGAGATGTCGTTGAAATTCACAGAACTGATTCCTGTTGGTCGCCCCTTCGACCTGCCACGGGAAGCAAATCCGGCTGTGCTGCACTATTGTCAGGGGATTAAGGAGGGATTGGACAAAAAATTCGGATTGGATGGGCAAATGGTTAACTTCTATCAGGTGATGGATTCAGATCCGGATCGGATCATTCGGGAGAGAATGCAGCATAGATACAGTTTGGTTGCTTCCTTGCCTGTGAGAAAATTCGTAGACAAAGTGGCGATGAGGGTGTTTGAAAATGACCTGATCACATGCGCCGTTCATGAAAGAGGAACCATGCAGCCGACCAGGAGCAAAGTGGAAATCCCGGAGATGAAAATTGCAAAGGATAATGAAGATCACTATACTTGGTTGGTCCAGTAAGTAAAACCCCCTTCAGTACATTGTGAACATGAACCAACAGCGACTTCCATTCATTTACTTACTTCTTCTCTTCCTGCTTGGCGGAAACGGAGAGATACTGGGTCAAATGACTGATTCCCTGTATCTGGCAAATGCCGAGCAGGCAGTAATTCAACTAGACCCTGCAAGGGATACCACCATCAGAATAAAGGTGAACAGGCATGTATTGGCCTCCACCTGTGGACCCATTGCAGTGAAACCAAAATTAAATCTGGTCGGAGGGGACGTGAAATTAGGATTCAATGATCCTGAATCCATCACTAGCTATCTCGGATGGAGTTGCGCGAGAAAAGAGAGATCGCTACTGGTTGATATTTCTTTCAAGGGACTTCATCCGGAAAAATCTCAAAACGGGTCATTGACTCTTTCAAAAGGGGGATCAGGAGAGACCTCTTTTGCTGATCTGGTGATTTCCTTCCAGGTCAAGGGAGCTACTTCTCCGCCGCCCAAACCTTCCGGGGATCTGAAGCTTGTCAAAAATGATGATCAATTGTCCAATACCTATGCGGCGGTCTTGAAAGGAGAACAGTCAAAAATTCTTAGCCTGAAACATGTTGCAGAACCTGATGTGGAACCTTTGAGTCTTAGTTATACGCTTTCTCCACCAGACAAAGCCTCTAAATTGATTCGCCTTTCTACTGCAAAAGGGCCACTGAATGAGTCATTCCAACTCAAGGGAGGAGAGATACTCGACATTACGATCGAGAAGTTGAAAGAAGAAACAGCTCAATTTTCACTGGTAATCAATGATGAGAAAAAGGTCGGAAACAAAGTCGATGTAACCATCCAGCTTCAAGGAAAGAAGGTGGAGGGAGGCGAAACAGCCATTTCATATGTCTGGTACATTCTCCTTGGGTTGCTTGTTGCTGTTGGCTTGGGGTGGTACTTCCTCCGAAAAAGAAAAACAACAGATGAACAGATCCAAATAGAAGAAGTGTCATCATCTTCTGCCTCTTCTCAAGCTGATTTCGCACATGCGTCCACCAACAACCCCCAATATCCAATCAAAGCGGAAGATCAGTTGATTGTCAACAAAGCCTTTCTGGAAGCATTTGTGAAAAAAGCCAGAAGAGCCAATACGTCAACCAATGCACTCCTGAATTCGGTCTCTTCCCAACTGATCAATAAGGCGAATCAACGTACCAAACCTAAAAAAGGCAATGCGCCCAAAACAATACAGGATTTGACGCAGCAATATCAAGACAAAAGTCTTATCCAGGCTGCAATCGGCATTGCCAAAGGATATTTTCAGGATGTCCCCAAAAAGGATATTCTGGATTTATCAGATATGCTCCAAAATAGACTTCCCAATGAGCTTTACCAACAATTGCTGAATCAAAAAAGCGGATTGACGATCTCACTGAAAAGTCCAGTCGTCTCGACAAGATTTTTGCAAAACCTCTATCAATTGGGGGGAAGCGAGGCGAATTCCGGGACATCAGGCAGTAGCAAAAAGAGCGGAATTGTTATCAAACCAAAAGCAGATCCTCAAAAACTGGATCAACCACAGCTACCTCCTCAACCGCAGTCTACCCCTGTCCCTCCTGTAGAAACGCCTCCTCCTGTGGTCCCGCTAGTGAATCAGGAAGCCCAGCAAACCCTCTCACAACTATCACAACGTCTACAAGAGGCAAAACTCCTGTCACAAAATCAATCCCTGCTAGAGACTGTTCAGGACCTGATTTCTATCGCCAACGAATGGAGCCAGAAACGAATTGAACACGAACAACTCTTGAAAGCCAAAATCTCCTGGGACAAAGAGAAAGAACGAAATGCCAGTGATCTCCAATCCAGGTCCAAGACAATTCAGACGCATTTGAAGACCATTGGAGGAAAGGACAAAGAGATTGAACGCTTGAAAACAGAAAAAAAGCTGTCTGAAGACAAATTCAGACAGCTAGAAGAATTTCTGAAAATTTTCCGAACCGAACATCCCATGACCTGGGACAGGATAC
Organism: Bacteroidota bacterium; assembly: GCA_039029315.1. Taxonomy (GTDB): domain Bacteria; phylum Bacteroidota; class Bacteroidia; order J057; family J057; genus JBCCCJ01. The sequence continues at coordinate 105,122 of JBCCGK010000024.1, forward strand.
AGGGATTGAAGTCCGAAACCAATTTGTCTGTAACAAATCCTGAATTGAGGAATTATGCCTTTGATTTGGTTAATTTCCTCAACGATAGTCTGGAAGATGAAAAAATAAAAGAGTTGGAAGAAAAATTCACAACTTTGGCCCCATTCAAGAAAACCATAGATGAGAGCACGAGAGAGAGAATAAATTTTATTCGTGAAATTGCCGACTCTGGCCAAACCAATGATAAAGGACTCACTGCCTATCTCATTGAAGAAGAAAAACCGGAGGAAGGATTAAGGAATTATGTGGAGGATCGCTTGTATGAGTCTCTCAATGATCAATTGATCTATTTGGAAGAGTTGAGTCATCTGAATAAATTCCCAATAGAAATAGACGAAGGAGCAATCGTAGAAATTCAAAACAGGAGTAAATCTCGTTCCAAACAGCTCCGAACTAAATTAAAAGAGCTGACAGGAATAGAAGTTGCAGAAGTAGAATTGTTTCAGGAATTTTCTAAAGAATTGGAAAATCAATGTAAGTGGGGAACGGACCAGGACAAATTGGATGAGAAATACAAACAACTGAGTCTCCCAAGACAAAAAGTGAAGGAGATCAAGAAGTTTGGCTATAAACGAGGGGATACCACAGAAATGTCTGACGTCATTATCAGCTAACGGAATCACTAAAAAAAATACATGGATAAGTTTTTTCAGGAATTGGGGAAGGCATTTGTCAATATGTACTATGAGGTGAACTTGCCTGATGGGATTCTGAACCTTTTCCTGATGGTATTGCTAGGGATCATCGCAGTCTGGGCATTGGCAGTATTGGTCATGCGTTTGTTCTTAAAAAGTGCTGGGACGGATCAGGATGGCTATTTTCGTCGAGGGATGCACATTCGTCAAGGCTGGTATATTGCAGCCAGTGCGGGCGGCTTGATCATCACAGCACTGATCGTCTTTCTGGATTTCTCAGATGGAATGGAAGCGTTTCGGCTGAATTATCCATTTACCTCTCGATTTGGATTTTTGGTGATGCTGATTTCAACTTTTTGCATTGCCATCTTGTCCTTAGTGAGTATCAGGAAACAATTCCAACGAGATAAATGGCAAGAGGTGATGCGGATGCCCCTCACCCGAACGCAGGAATCACACTATTTCCAAATCGCATGGCGCTTTTTTCAGAAGATTCGATGGTTTATTTTGATTCCCCTGGTGGGCTTTGCCATTGGATTAGGATTTCAAAAGAAAGAATATAACAATTTGGTCGCAATCGTTCTGGACAATTCAACTTCTATGCAAGAACCCATCAATCGGGGCAAAGCCGCTTTGGATGAAGTCCTGTCAGGCATGGATGCAAAAGTTGAAGTGATTGTAACGGTCCTGACACCTGGAAATGGATATGGAGACCTGCAAGCCATCACAGCGATTGGAAACAGAGAGGCCCTGGCTGGCTCCCCCTTGCATTTTGGAGACCAGGAAAGCGCCAGAGACTATATTGGCCAGATTCAGGCCTCTAATCCAGATTCTCCTATTGCAGAAGCCATCTGGAAAACCTTTTTGTTCTCCCAGGAGTATATCAGTCAAGGAAATGATTTCTCCTCACAAGTGTTGATCGTGGTATCGGATGGTGAGGTATCTTTGGGAGAAGGAGATTTCTTTTGTGCTTCTACAGAGTTTTCCGATGTATTTGGACTAGACAACGTTTTTTTGATCGATGTTGCCGGGAATGGTTTATCTCCTGGGGCATCCAATGCCTTTTTTCAAGAGGCCTACAATTGTGGCTATGAAGTCCGTCAGGGCACAGATCTGACCCAATATTCAGAAGGCGTGCAAGATGCCTTGCAAGGTGTCAAGAAAGGAGATTGGTACTGGACCATTTGGGCATTGATCATTTGCATACTCGGTATTTTGATTACAGTTTTTATCAACCCTAGAAAGCTATCTTAATAGAATGAGACACCTGTTTGTTACAATAGGTCTGCTATTTGGAATCTGTGCATATGCCCAGACGGGTGCGGATGTGTTTATTTTGGCAGATATTTCTGGATCCGTCAATCACGCTGCTGCACGGGATGCCAAGTCTTTGATTTCTGATATCGTTCTCGCTCAATACAATCCGACAAACTATCGGAATTGGCGGTTCTCAGATGCCTTTGAACCCAATCTTGAGCGAATCAGCAAAGGTCAGGGCGGACGACCATTGATATCTGCCAACAAAAAGGCATTTATGATGCATGTTGGAGAAAAATCCTCGATCTATGGGTCAGTGAACCAACAGACCATCCAATCCCCATCATCGGATTTTCCTGCCTTCATGAATACCAATTACCCGACGGGCTTCAATGATAAGGATACCTACCTCATCCTTGCCAGAGCAGAAGCCGCCAAGAGAGCCAAACAAGAGAACATCAAACGATATGTACTCATTGAGGCAACGGATTCGGATGATGATCGGGGAAGAGGAACCTACAATACCTCCGAACAGGACCTGATCGCCGAATACAGTGCAAAAGGGAGAGTCAAGCCTGAGAAAGTAGGAATTCTCTACTATGAAGGCCCCGGAAAACCCAACTACAAGATCACCATCTGGCAGGTAGAGCATATCAACTTTAATCCTCCGGGAGTTGTTCCAAATCCAGTAGCGACCACCCCACAACAAAACAAAACAAGTCTGTCTTTGCTCGGCGTGGGCAATCAGGAAAAGAAGCCCAAAGAAGTTGAAGAAGGAAAACGATCCTTCAGCTGGACATGTACCAATTGTGAAAACGCCAAATTCAGAGCGATCATCAGAAAAAAGGCGGGAACGAAATTTGAGAAGTTTGATACCCAAAATGGCTTGAGCACCCGTAAGACCAGAGCCAAGGAATTTCCTCCTGGATTGTATGAAATCCGGGTCATGACTTCTGGCCTGCCCAAAAATGCTAGCGATACGGGCTACTTTGAAGTCAAGGGCGGAGGCGGAGGATTCATCTGGGTCTTGCTGTTGATTGCCTTGGTAGCAGGTGGGGTATATGCCTACAGGAAAATGAATCAATCAGGTCCTGATCCCAATCGAAGAAGAAAAGCCCGAACAGAAAGAAAGTCATCCTCTGCAGATCAAATGCTGGATGATCAGGGATCTTCTTCTGGCTCCAGTAGTGGAGACTTCTTTTAACAACACACCTATTCATTGTATATATGGAAGCAGTCTTGCAATTTTTTCGCGATTTGGCTGACGTAAGCTTTATTGATTACGCGCAATTGTTTCTCAAAACAATTTATCTCCTGCTGATTGGATTTGGAGTATTTTTGTTACTGAACAGATTGCTCGCCAAGGTCTTGTTTAGAAATGATACCCAACAAGATGGCCGTCTCAACAGAGATGATACCTTGAAAGTAACTCTCTTGTGGACGATCATTGGATTATTCTTGTTGTTCAATGTGTTCTGGGCACTGATCCTCTATGCGAATGGATTGCCCAAACTCGAGACCAATCCCTGGTACAGCTTGCTGCCTGTCATCGTGGTGTACCTGTCCCTGGCGGGATTATTTTTATATCAGTTTTTTACCTTCAGAAAAAGTCTTAACTAACCTAACCATATGGCTCAGCCTACCATTATCATAGGAATTGGCTCGAGTGGCCTATTTGCACTCGAACAGGTTCAACGCTTTCACTATGAGGCGTTTCGAACCAATAAGCCGAAGCATGTTGAGTATCTCTATATTGAGACCAACAAAGACAATCGGGTAGGGGTAACACCACTCCAAAACGAAATTGGCCGTGTCTATATCAGCCTTGCTCAAATGGGGACCATGATCCGCAATCTCAAGCAAGGAAATGAAAATGCCTGGCTGCCTGAACCCAATGCGCTGCTGAATGCAGGATTGGGGGCCGGAGGGATTCGAGCGTGCGGTCGTCTTGCCTTATGGGGAAAAAATGATGAAGGCAATAACTTCACGAATGTCATTCGGGCGATTCAAAATGCCTATGCCAGAGCCGTGAAAGATGCCTATGTCCAGAAACCTACAGTCTTTATCGTCGGATCTAGTACGGGGGGAACAGGGTCTGGAATCTTCATCGACATTGCCTATTTGGTGAGGCATTTGATTGAGGACATCAAGGAGCTGTTTGCCCTGCTGTTGATTCCCAACAAACCTGTCAATATCAGGAATTTTGAGGTGATGTATGGGAATACCTATTCCCTGATCAAGGACATTTCCCATTTCAATGAAGAAAATACAGTCTATCGGGAGAAATGGCCGAATGGGAAAAACTATGAAACCACCAAGCCACCTTATGAATTGGTGCAATTCATGTCCCAGGATTACAATGATGGCAGTCCAGCGATCAATACCCTGACAGGCCTCTACAAAATGGCAGGCATGTACCTCTTCCTGAACATTGTTGGGATGAGAGAAAAAAGAATGGAGCGCTTGTTGGATGCTGCCGGAGCGATGCATGTCAAGCACTACAATACCTTTGGCATGTCTGCGATTCAGTTCCCTAAGGATCAAATCCAGGAGTATCTGGCTGCCAAAATGAGCATCAAATTGTTGGAAAGATGGATAGACCCTCAAAGCTATTATCAGAACAATAGTAAATACCCAATCAATCGGGCCGAAATCAAGGAGCAGACGATCGAACGGTGGAATGAGATGTTGGAAGATGCCTTTGCGATCATGGACTCGACCGGGAACAATGAAATCATGTACCGGATTGAGGAGGAAGTAGAATTGGTAAATAAAAACCAGCAAAGTGGGAATGCTGCCAGATATGTCAGAGATTTGTTCACAAGTAAAAAATCTGATAACCTTTATGGAATATTGAGGTTCAATGTTCAGACAGCTGTTGACAAACTGGTGGAAGAAATCCATGATTGGTTTGTCGAATCTCTCAATCGGACAGAGAGCTTGACCTATGCCAGAGAAATGTTGTTGGCATTGCTGGAAACCATTGGGGACACACTCAAATTTTGGTCTCAAACGCTAAAGATCAACAGCGAAACCAGCCAATGGGAAAAAAGATTGGCCACCCAAACCAATTATATGCTCAAGTCTGGCTTTTTGTTGGCAAGACATAAGGAAATTGGCGAACAAAACAGAGTGCTGCTGGATCGCATGGTGGCTACCACGACGCTCATGAAGATGCACTTGTTGTTCGACAAGTTGGCAGAAATTGGCAAAAACATGAAGCGGGAAGATGTAGAGAAAAAATCAACCCGTGATACCTCCAAACGACTCCCTCGCTTGAGAGAACTGGATGAAATGGTGACCCATATCCGATCTACCATCGGCAAGGACATCGCACAGGAAGGCGGAAGTGATGCAAATGAGATCAGCCTGTACAAGCGATTGAGCTTGATTATCGCTGATATCAATGATGACAGTGTGCCAATTCTGCGTGTGTATAAAGCAGAGTCCTTCGAAAAAGAGATTGAAATCAGCGAATCCAAGATTGCCAAGGAAATTCCTTCCAAAACCGTCTTGATTGGAGGGGATGACCTGTGGAGCTACCTGAGTTCTCTTGGCTATAACTTTATCAATATCCTGTACAAGGATTCTATCCAGAAATATAGAGAGAAAATCCTGGAAATGGACATTGTGCCCGATTATGATGTGTCTGAATACATCAAGCGGAGACCAGAAGAAGGCAAGCGAATGGCTACCAGAGCATTGGCAGGCTTCATCTCTGTTGGAAATGACAAGATCTTTGACCGCTCCCCTTATCTGCCGAGATTTGTCGTGGGAGAGGATCAGACCAAAATCACTGAAATCATTAATCTGCTTCAACATAAGGAGAACTTCTCTGAATTCTCCACCAACAATGATGGAATCCTGGAGTTACCTGATATGAAGAATATCATGGTATTCTTTGACGAAAAAGGAACCATCAATCCATTGACTGATATCTCCTACATCGATCAAATGCAGGAAACCTATGAGAACTTCCCTTCTCATGTACATGGTATGACTGCCCAGAAGTGGAAAAGAGATCGGGATGCCTATGGGAACAGCAGCAATGGCACGACGGCCTCGCCGACAGTGGAGCCAGTAGATCCTTCTAATTCTACTTCCTAATTTTGACTCAAGCCTATTGATGGTTTCATAATGATCATCCAATGAAAACAATCACCCTCACAAACACTTCCCAGGAACAGGTACAGCGACTGCTCAAAAAGTTGCTTGCCCTTCCATTTTCGGCTTTCCTATTGATGGCAATTCTGCCGTTGCTCATATTTGGATTATTTTATTTTGATCTGATCAAACCTGCTACCGCCGAAGCCAACGCAGACCTTGAGGCAGCGGTGGGAAAGGTCGTTACGACAAGTGGGGTGGGGACAGCTTTTTTGGTTAGCCCCACCAAATTGATGACTGCACGCCATGTGATAGAAGGACTGCCAGTAGGCTCTTCTGTTGAAGTGATCTTTGAGCAATCAGACAATCAATTGTCTCGTACAGCGACGATTCAGTGGATTGCAGCATCTGCAAGCGGAACCGGAGAAGGTGGGTCGGTGCCTTTGGATTACTTTCTCTCTGATGTCGCACTCTTGGCTCTGGCCGATCCGATCAATGAGATTGCTCCCCTGGATTTGGGAACCTCCGCCGATGTTGCCAATCTGGACGAAGTGATTTTGATTGGCTATCCCGGAGGAGATTATTCCATCTCTGAGGGAAATATCAACAATACCCAATTCAAGGAGTTGGAGCTATTCAAACTGGATGCGACCAGCAATCCCGGCAATAGTGGAGGACCTTGTATTCTGAAGAATGATAATACTGTCATCGGTATTCTGGTAGGGGGCCCTTCCAGTTCGTTGATAGATGGAGAAAACATCGCCATGAAGATTGACGATGCCCTCAATCTGATGGCAGCAGACAATATAGACGTCTTTGATTAACCTTTGACCTTGACTCAGAATGTTAGCGGAATTATTTGAATTTCGGACCATCTTTTTCCTGCTGTGGATGATTGGGTTGGCAAGCTTGATCGCTATTTGTGGAATATGGATATATCGAACCTCTATTCAAACAGGAGGCTTGAAGGAGATGGACCTCCGGTTATTGTATAGATTTTTTGCTGGTTCAACTGGCCTTTTAGCACTTGCAGTGATTGCGATTTCAGCCTGGTATCTGAAGTATGAGCCGGATGACTTTCTGGCAAAAGGGACTTTGGAATACGAGGTCCAGGAACTGAGCGGCAGATATACCCTGATCTCGGATTCTAGCAGTTGGAGTGGATTTGGCTTGAAATTAGAAGTGCCAGACAATACGGGAGCCTTTTCCTATGAATACAATACCTCTGATGAACTCTTCCTGGAACCTAAAACCGGAATGATAGATCCTTTTTTAAATATGATTGAATTCACCAATGATTCTCTGGGGCGTGGCAAAATCATCAAAGATCGATCCAATGTGATCAAGTTGGTTTTTCCAAGTATTGAGTTTCAAAAGATGGGATCATAATGATTGATAAACATATGCGACTATTCTGGATATTGATCATACTTGCTAGTTGGGTGATGTCTTGTTCACCCCTGAATTCTACGGATGGGGATCCCTGTGCTGATAAGGACATCATCATTCAGGCTCTACAAGCGGAGAAGAACAGGTATGAGAAGTTCTTGAGAAATGGAAATGCGACCCTCCAGCAAATCTCTATGATTTTGGATTCGATTGACCAACAGACCAAGGGAATCAGTGAATTGGCTCGCAAAGAAGGCGTCAGGCAGCCAGAAATCATTGATCGAATCCGGGAAGCCAAGGACTACATCAGTGCCAAGGAAGCAGAAATTCAGGACCTGAAGGATAAAATTGCACGAGATGCCCCCAACAACAAACAAGTAGAAGCCTTGTACACCACCATTTTTGGGCTCGAAAAACAAATCAAGGAGAAGGAACAACACATCGATGAGTTGAACATTCAACTGACTACCCTGACAGAGGATTTCGTTGTACTAAAGGAAGATTATCAGGACAAGGAGCGCGCCCTGGACTCAACCAAACTCATCGCTGAAGAATCAATGGAGGAAATCAAACTGCTGGAAGAGCAACGCATCAACCTGGAAGCACAATTGAAGAATCAGGCAGATTTGGCCAAACTGGCAGCCGAAGAAAAAGCCCAGGCCTACTTCGATGTGGGATTGGCTTATGAGCGAGAAGGAGATGAGTACAAGCGAAGAAAAAAGAGGAATGAAAAGTATGAAAAGGCATTGGAAAATTATCGCTTGGCACATCAGTCAGGGATGGAAGAAGCCAGTCGGGCGATAAACAGAACCAATTATAAGATAAAATAATCGATCTTGCTGGGTGATCCTCATGTTAAGTTGCTACGCCTGATCAGGATCTTCACCCAAGAAAAAAAGGCTTCCGATCTGGGCTCTCACGCCCTTAAGTGGTCAGGCTGATCAAGACTACTTCCCACTTCCTAATCCGAATTTTCTGTCTGGAAGATTTGCTTTTGTGCAATGGCTGGCCTTCCACATTTAGGCGCTTTGGGTTTAATGTCTCCTTTGTTATCACAAAATACTTCATTCAAATTAGTAGCTTGATCAGCTAATTCTTCATGCTGCAAGCTTATGCGAAGGAAAAAATCTTTCTCGGTTAGCGCACCATAATCAGAAGGAATTGTCAAGAGATAAGAATAATCAAATGTCTGTACATTCCTATTGGTCAAGCATGGATATTCTTCTATGAAGTCTTCATTGATCAACCGATACCCATCCAGGTCTATTTGGGTCCATTCATCCTGGCAAGCCATAAGATCTATAAAAATCGATTCTTCATTAGTGAGTTCTTGATTCAAACTCACACTGACAATCCAATGGGTGGCTTTCTTGACCTTGGAAGCTGTCTTCTTGTCGTTGTTTACATTACAAGGAAGAAAGGTGATTTGGGGCTTACCGCGAAGCTCAAAACTTTGTATTCGGTTGAGAATCATTAACTCAGACCGAAAATTGTCAATTTGATTCTCAAATTCCGTTTGATTTTTCTTTCCCTGTTCCACAACGGTTTCTATCAAGGAATCTCCCTGAGAACGGATGGACGCAATATTAATAGACAATGAATCAAACCGCTGAATCATTCGCTCATTGAGTTCCTTGTCTCCATTTTTTGAATTCTTAAGAAATTCTTCAAAAGAATCCTTCAGGGCGAGGAAGCTTTTTTCCAGTTTTGGATTATTGGTATGATCCTGGGCTGGGGGATTGGGAGGGTCTTTCTCCTGAAAAAATGCTCCAGCCATGAGAACAAGAATAAAGAATATGCTAAAGGAATACAGAATATTTTTTAACCAAACGGGCATAATACTTGGATTGGATAAATTATGTCAAAAGAATTCGTGCAGTAGTTGAACTAAAAAGAAAGAAAGCAGGAGGGGATCTCTATGTGGAATCATGGATTATTTCGGTCTTACTTTTTTTTGATGGAGTCTGAATTGGGATAAGCAGATACTTGATTGACAAGTTTTTGGATTTGAGTGGTAAGTTTTGTCAGTTCTTCCATGAAAGAGGCCAGAGTTCCTTTTAAGATTTGTCCATCCTGGCTGGTCTCGGATTTGTCTGAGGTTGCTTCGACAGACTTTCGTCGGTCTGTTTGCAGCAAGGATGTCAAAATTTTAGACTGATTGTCTAAGGCTATGATATCGATACCCCCATCTGATTTGTTGGCAGAACCTATTTGGAGTGCCAACATCCTTTGCTCGATGGTGGTAATTTCATGATGGAGATCTCTGATTTCCTTGACGTTTTTTTGATATTGGTTCAAAAAGAAAAGAGAAACACCTTCCAACGCTATAGTGAACAAGACTTTGGAGATAAATAAGAAAATTTCCTGGGTTTGATTGATATCTCGTGGTAGTTCCAGAATCCAATCAAGATTGAAGACAATCAGGAACACAAATACATTGGCAGAAATGCCCAAAATCAAATTATAATAACTCCCGGATCTGATCCGTACGATTTCGGAATATAGTCGATAAACTGTCAAATTCTGCTTCAGGATATCCTCAATCGTAGGCACAGGTTGGTTTCGAATGTTTTCGAGAGAGAACAAATTTCGTTTGAGTAAATCAAATGGGTCAAAATTCCTGTAGAAAAAGACAATGGTGAACAAAATCAGGCAAATTCCCCCAAACTGGATATTATTATTCGTACTAAGAGGTTCAACTCCTGGCAGAAGGTTTAGGAGGAAAGAGGGAATTTCATGAATAAAAAGGAAACAAAATGCTGATATTCCAGTACCAATGATAAGTGGTATCAGAATTTTATTAGAATCGGTGTTTGCCATATGAAAAGGGAATATCTACATATCTATAGGGATAATATACGAATTTTTTGACAAAAAGATGTATATTTGTGGTGAAAAACAAAATTAATTTGACATTTTTTTATTAAAAACACAATGAGATTGACTTTCGCTTCGATCGGGACGCTCTGTTTTTTTGCTTTGTTTGCGGGGAGTTCCTGTACCCCGGACAACGCCTGCGAAGATCAACACATCCTGATCGACGCCCTCAAGCATGAAAACAATCAATATGAACACAGTATTGAACAAAATCGGGAAATCCTGACTGTCATTGGAAGCCTGATGGATTCCCTTGAACAAATCTCAGGAGATAATCTGCGAACCAATCCCAACGGGAGTCTCCTGGACAGAATCAAGGCTGGCCAGGAGTATCTCGACAGGACCAAGGCCAAAGTACAAGAGCTGGAAGAGCAGATTGCAAAAAAGCCGAAAGGAGCGAAGGATGAGAACACAGAAGAACTCCAGAATCTGATTGCAGCCTTGAAAAATGAATTGGCGAGAAAAGAAACAGAAATCCTTGCCCTTCGCGCAGAAAACGATCAGCTTACCCTCAACAATGCGGAACTGAATTTGCTCGTAGGCTACATACAGGATTCCCTGTCTGCCCAACAAGGCGAAAAGGATTCATTGAGGCAAGGACTCCAGGAATTGGCAGCCCAACAGCAGGAATTGAGCAAAGAGTTGAGCGAAACGAAGCGAGAACTGAACAGCAAATATTTTCAGCTGGGTCAAGTTGAGCGGGATTTGGCAAACCGCTACAGCAAGATCCTCAAACGCAAAAAACGAATTGCTCATCTTGAAAAGGCCCTCGGCTTTTTTCAGATTGCCTCCAATCTGGGCCATCTGAATGCGCGAAGAGAGATCGTGTTGGTGAAGGAGGAGATCACGAAGCTGAAGAAATAGCAGATCATTGGGGAATGGCTCGTCTGTAGCAAGGTCTGGACAAATTTCTGGTTCTGGTTTCTGTCCCCTTGTGGCGGGATATACAATCAGCTCTCTGTGGACGACGAATGTCATTCTTTGGAGATCTATCGTCATAACCGCCTAAAAACACACAAATAGAATAGTTGCAGTGTACCGAGGGGCAACCATCATTATCTAAATTGCTACAATTTTGTTAGATTTATGTATTCGTACCAATTGTCGTACAAATTTTCGGGTTTATGGGTCCTTCATCTTCAACAGCTTCCACCTTGTTTTTGCTTGCTTGTGCTATCACAACGATTAGCTGATTCTATGAGGGGGATCATATCCCAATAAGAATAGAGAAATATTTTGTATGAATCATTATGAATGACAAAGTAGTTCCCAAGCTTGACCCCAAAGATCAAATCTCACTCAATGAAACGTTTTTGGGTGCGTTTGTTAGGAAGTCAAAATTCACAACCAAAAATTCACAAGTCTTAGCAAAAAATGTTGCCAACTATTTGAAGAAACAAGCGGTAGTAAATCCTGAGAAAACTTTTCCAAGGTTGGAAAAAAATTATGGAATACAAAAGCTCTATTCGGCAATTGAGCAAACAAGAACTTGTTTTGAAGATATAGCCAAACAGGATATAAAAGTACTACACAAGGAGTTGGGGTATAAATCGCCTGAAAAACTGCTTAGAGCAATCGAAAACCAGAAGAGCAATTTTGCACTTAGTCTGGTGAATCCTTCCTTCTCAGCTAAATTTCTCCGAGATCTATTTCTGTTAAAGCACACTTCTGATACAAAAAAAGTCAAAAAAGGAGGGGGGAGTAGCAAAATTGTTATTAGACCAAGAGAAAAAGCTAACAAGAATGATGAATCTGTTCAGGATCAGCAGAAGACAATTAGACTGAAAAAAGCGTTGGGTGGGAACAAGGCTAACCTACAGATGGATAAAGAGGAAATTGCATCCTATATATCGGCATACAATACCCTCCAGAGACAGTATAATGAATTGGAAAAAGACCTTGGAACGGCTCATTCATCCTTGACTACTGCTCAAAAACAGATAGAAGAACTGGAGAATCAGGTAACACAAACTGATGAAAACCACTCCCAAACAATTGGGATTCAAGCGGAAGAAATCAAAAATCTCCAACAAGAAATAAGTGCTCAGAAAATGGCTCAAGCACGACTCATGACTGAATTGAAGGAAATATTTGAGGCAGAAGCTGATTCTTTTGAAGAAATATTAGGATGGATACACCAAAAAGTTCATGCTTTGCAAGAGGCTGATCAGTATCTGAAAAAACAAAATCAAATCGACCAATGGAAATTGGATATTGGGGATGGAAAGGTAAAAAAGGTCTTACAGGAAATCATGATCTTTTGCAAAGATCACAGCAAAGATCAAGAAAAAGAATGCATTCAACTGCTACAATGGTTTTCTAATATCCAGAGAAAACAAAACACAGGAACATTAAGTGAGGCGGAGTACCGTCAGGAGCTAAATCGGATTAGTGGGAGTACTGTAGATTTAATGAATGAGATCAGTAAGGGATAGAAACCCAAACAAATGCCTTCTGGTGGTAAGTTGAGTCTTTAGTCTTTTTATTCAAAACTCGGCGCCTCCGGCTCCACAAAAGAAAAATACCCCCAATACATCAATCCCGAAAACAAAAGGAAGATCAGCAACCAGCGGATCAGCCGTTCATTTTGACTTCGAACTCCTAGAATGGCTCCAATCAAAATGATCAATCGTACGGCCAGGTCAAAGGGATATTCGGAAATGAATTGAAAAATGGAAGCAGTTTGTGTCTGTTGAAGATTCACAATATACTTTTGAATCATCGCAACACTGATGTATCCCATCAAACAGTAAAACAGGGCCTTATAATTGGGCTTTGTATCCACTTCGTCCACTTGATCTTTCTCGCGATCCGGAAAAACGAAGGTGGACAATAAATACAAGGGCAAGATATAAATCATGTGGAAGACGAACCCAAAGACAGAAGTAATATAGGTGTCAAAAGCCGTCATAAAGGAGAACCACCAATGGTTCATCAGCAACATGAGGGCCGCAGAGATCGTCAGAATGTGATTGGTACGAATATAAATTTTGTTGACTAACACATAAGAGACCCCATTGAGGATTTTGGCCATAGCCAGCCCCGTAATCAAGGTGTCAAACAGAATGATGTATTCCTTGAATGTCATGGGGCGAAGATACAAAGATTGGCTATTCCAATCCATCATCCGAATGGGCATTTGGCACCCCTCCCTCAGAAAAAATCCGACACAGATCTGCGAAATACCCTACCAAAGGGATCTCCCCCTCCTTAAATATGGTACATATCCACACTCCACATAAGGATTTTTCATAGGTTTATGCGATGAATATAGAGGATGACTCATTGCTCAATAGCTTTCTTCGAACCGCGTACGTGCTTTTCCCGGATGGAGAGACCATCCTAAAGGAACTTTGTATCCGCATTGGGGACAACAATCACCAACTCTTGCCTATCCTGCAGACCATGAACCTGACCGACTGGGCCTTCATAACGGCCTGGAATCCTCAAGTACAGGCATTATCCCGGACTGAAAATGAAGAGAGAAATCAGCAATTGGAAAAAGATCTGATGCCCTATGCTGTTTTCCGGGGAGAAGGCAGGCCACAACTAGCTGACGATTGGGAAGCCGAGCAAAGTTTTTGGGTGCCAGGAATAGCTGAAGAAGAAGCAATCAGATTAGGAAGAAAATACAATCAGCGCGCCATTATTCAGGGGAAATGGAATCAGGCTCGATTGGTCTGGCTATGAAGCTTGCTGTTTATTTATATTTGAGCCATTTGAAAAAATAATACCCCTGCTGATGAGAAGCGCGGATGGTGTACACCGCAGTTGGAAGATCTGAAGTATCCATGACATACTCCTTATCCAGTTCAATAGAATGAATCAGCTGCCCTGTGATAGAAAACAGCTCCACATCAAGCGAATGAGTGAGATTATTTCTGATAACGAGTCTATCCTTCCCTGGATTTGGGTACAGACTCAATAGCAGTTCTGGCGTCTCGGAATGGATGGAAAGGGGAGGGCTGCCTTGCTTGTATAAGGTCTGGATATCAACTGAGGAGAGGGGGCAGGCATAGATCTGAACTTCATCAATCACTCCCTTGAAGGAACCTTTGATGGCACCATTATAAGTATGACGCCCTATTTCCACATGATCTATAGATTGGTCGAACATTCCACTGTCAAGATAGGCGACTGCATCTATCTGAACTCCATCTATGTACAATCTGATCATCGAACTATCCTTCACAGCAGCATAAAAGTGCCATTCATGATCCGGTGGAGAGGGACAACTGACGCGTACAGGAGTTGGAGAGGAGGGAGTATGACTGCGAATCATAAAACTTGTCGGTAGTGGTTCAACTGTAATGCGAATCTTCCGACAGAATATTTGTAGAGATGATCGGCAGACCATCTCTCGCTTTGCCTATCGTAGATAGGAAGGCATTCTCTTCGATAACATCCCACCTAGCAATGGTCTGCCGATCATTGCTACGTACCATGACAGCCTTAC
>JBCCGK010000025.1:0-117269 GCA_039029315.1 Bacteroidota bacterium
ATCCTATACATCCACCAAAATCGACAGCAGCCACAGCGTTTGTGCCTCAACCTCAAACCTTTACACAAACAAATCCTCCAACTCCTAGGGCCTACTTTCCAAAAAATATATCTTGACACTTCTTAGGGTCGGAAAGTGGGTTGTTAGATTCGCAAATAGCTCATACTCCTTCTTCCTCAGAAAAGGAATTGAGACTCGAATGTACTGATTCTTGCAAAATATTCGAGTATTCTATCTCACATGAACCGCTTATTCTGGCAATGACTCATGCTGGCCCCCGCTCATAGCTTTCGAAGAAGTTTCGGCAGGTCCATCAGCTGATGTCGTGCTCTTAGGGGCTTGAGCTTTGGGTAGGACGGGCTCATCTTTGAGTTCAAAGTGATGCATATCATGATTGGCTACTCCGAGCCATTTGAGATTGCCTCCTTCTGGACTTACCAGTGCTGTGATGAGTTTCGTATTGAGATTGGTCACCCCTTGAGCCGCGATGTTGTGTTTTTGGGTACCAGCACCGACTTTGTTCCCTTCACTGTTTCGTGATTTTGCCAACGTTACAAAGGATTCTGTGAGCGTATAGGCAAGATTTTTTGATCCTTTGGTCGCTCGGTTTTTTTCGATTTGTTCCCGGATTTTTCCGAGGACTCTTGTAGAAATTTTTTGTCGATCTCCTTCAGACAATTTCTTGAGTTTTCTGACCAATGTCTTGGTAAGCCTAAATTTTCGCTGACTCTTGGGAACTTTAGCCCTCTCTGCTTGTTGGATTTGCGTTCGGATGAGTTCCGCAATCTGATTCAATGCCCCAACACTGCTCAATTTTGGTCTACTGGCCTTCCCTAAGAATAAGAAAGTCAATTCATTGACGATAATCGGATCCTGCATCGCGAAACTGACCTCTCCATCGATGGGGTCAGGGTAGGTTGTTGTATCATAGGCGGGTGCGGCGGTGATATTTTTTCCCAATTCTGCATACAGAAGACCGAAGATAGATCTCTGATATGTTTGAATTCGTTTATTGATCTCTCTTTTTTTCTTTCGGTTCCTTGTTTTTGCGAGTAATATCTGATCCGCTGCACAATCTTTGGCAAGGGTGAACAGTTCCTCTTGCTTATCAGGAGGAAGACTGGCTCCTTTTTGTCTCAAGATTTTCTGAAGCTGCGCCTTGAGATTGGCTTCATTCTCAAAAATATGTTTGATCTTGTCGCTCTTTGCTCGCAATCGATTGGTCGCATCCAGGATGTCCTGTGTGTTTGAGCTGGTTTTGATGGTTGTTTTTGTTTCTTTGTCAAACAAAGGTTCTCCCAAAACAGAATCAAAGAAGCCGAGGTTTTTCTTGCTTTGGGCGTAGTTCTTATTATTTCCCGGATCGATGTCCACTGCCCACCCAAAACTATGATCACTCAGTTTGGTAATATTGTTGCGATTCTCTCGAATATTGGTACTCCAATATTTGCCAGTACTGTCCATGATTTCATCTCGCCATCCTTTGTTTTTGATGAGTGTTTCCGCATTTGTAAAGGCCGTTTTGAGATCTGGGTGAACTTGCGTACCCGTTCCTCCTACTTTTTTCCCACCTACCAAAAAATCAGCTTTGACCAGTGAGCCATAATACTGGTTCACCATTTTGATGGTTTCTTCTACATTGTTCACAGACCCAAAACGATTGAGCAATCCCAATCTGCACGCGAAATATCCCTCCAGGCCTCCTTCAAACAGGCCTCTTACCTTTCCAGAGAAGAGCGCATATTCATCTGAAATGGTCTTCGCCTGAATCCCCATTTGTGGCTGGATGTAGGAAGATTCTATGTCAGTCAACAAAAGCGGGACAAGCGCGGCTTTCAATTCCCTCCTATTCGCTTTTGTTTGCTTATTGGATCTGGTTTTCAGGCCCTTCAATAAGGAGATAATTTCAGCTTTGTAGAAATCTGCAAAAATGACGGATTTTCTTGTCAGCCCAAGTGCCGGCCTGTATTTTTCTTTGAGTTTTCTCACCTTTTTGGAGGGCGCATCTATATGTGTAAAGATGACATTTCGACAAAGATATTTGAAGATGAGTGGAAATGGTGCGCGTTTTTTTGGTTTGCTCTTTTTCCCATCCGATGATTCTGGAGGGGCATTTTCTGCAGCATAAGAATCTGTTGCAAAGGTTTCCAATTCAGGTTTGATGATCGCGGCCAAGCGACCCGCAATATCTGAAATACTTGGTTTTTCCTCTGGAGCAGCTTGTCGACCATCCAATTGAACCACAGCCTTGGCTGTCGGTGTCTCTTTTTTCAACTGGCTTGATCGTCCCCCGCATACATCACAGTCACAATTATGCTGATGAGCTGTCAATTGAAGTAGGGGAGGGCTGATTGAGATACCTTTTGTCTCTTCACGGCGACTCGCTTCACCATTGGAAGAGGATGTAGGTCTTTTGTTTATTCCATGATGTATCGAATGATTACCCATTATTATGTATGCAAAATGGATAGTAGAGAAAAACAAGGTATGAAAATAATGGGGGTGCGACAAATGTAAGACTGAATATAATGTTGCTAACACCTGAGCCGGATTTGAGCTTTCCATGATAGGATTACCTACATACTTTGTCAATTTCCCATGTCACACTGACTCCTGAGCAGCGAATCAAGAAACTCCTGATTTTCCTGCATCACCGATCCTCATAGTGAATCCAGTTATTGATTTGTTCGCAGAGTGGATCAAGGTTCGCAAGATTTCGATTACACATAATCACCACTCCATTTCCATTGTAAAGATGGGCATACATCTGGCAAGTATAGCCCCAATTAGCACCTTTGTGACGAATAGAGCAGGTTTGTGTATTGTCTTCATCGATGTACAAGCCAAAACCCAATCCATAATGAGAGACTTCTCCATTGCTCAAAACCTGAAGCTCTGTCATTTCCTTCATCAAGGGAATAGGCCATAATGACTCTGCTGTTTGCCCGTGGAAGGAGGTCTGAATTTCGATCAGATAATGGGCCAGGTCGGAGGCAGTTGTCCATAAGCCCGCTGCTGCCAATTGGGGATAGACATAATATTGGGAGGTGAGGAGTTTGCCATTTTTTTTGTGTCCAAATGCAATGTTCTTCTCCTCTTCCTCAGTGAGTTCCGCGCTGAAGAAACTCGAATTCATCCCACATTCCTGAAATAGATTTTGCTGGAACTGACTCTGAAATTTTTCCCCTTCCAGATCAATGAGGGCCTGTTGCAAAACACAATAGCCACCACCAGAATATTTCATTTGTGCGCCGGGTTTATATTTAATTGTTGTCTTCTTCTCCCAGGGATGGGTCTTTTTCCCTCTCAAAAATTCCCCTAGATCTGGAATGCGTTTTTTCGTATGCCGATAGCCAAGAAATCCACTTCCATTGACTCCAGCTGTATGACTAAGCAGTTGCCTGATTGTGGGATTCAAGTTGGGTTGTTGTTTATAAGGAGCCAATTGAAAACTTGTCAAATAGTGTCTGACGGTTGAATCCAGAGACATTTTGCCTTGGTCTACATATCGCAGGACTAGTCCGGCAGTGACACTTTTGCTGATGGAGGCCGCCTGGAAAATGGTATGCTTGCTAACTGCTTCTTCGGTTCCTTTCGCCTTGATGCCAAAGCCTTTCGTATAAGAGAGTTGGCGATCCTGAATGATGGCAATGCTCAATCCTGGAATCCGTTCTTGCTGCATAAAGTCCAGAATAAAGATTTCGTTTTCTGAACTGATTTGGGAAGAGGCAGAAATGCAAAGGAATAACAGGCCAGTCAAAAGGAATGCGGGCTGTGCTTGTGACAATCTTGGTTTCCAATCCATATCAAGGATGATTTAGGGTGTGAAGAAAAATAAAAATGAACACGCAATCTTTCAATCCTTGATTTGTTTGGCAGTCAGACAAGATCGGGATAGTCTGAATGCTTTCTTAGGTAGAAGACTGGTTGGTGGAAAAAAGGCTGCAAGCGGAGTGGATTGGGATGTTATTCTCTCAGGTTCATTACTCAAATAAGACCTCCATCTCCAAATCATTCTGCACCAAATTCATCGCATAGGCATTAGGAAGCAAACCGTAAGTCGTAATCATGCTTAGGAAAACCGCCTTCTTCGTACCACTTTCCTCACGGAAGGTCCGAACCTTGTGTTGAAGCTGCTCAGCATAAGACTTTGTTATGTTATATCGGTCCTGAGAAAATTTCATTTCACAGAGATTGATGACATGATCTCGCCGATCAATGACTAGGTCCACCTGAGTCCCTTTTGAGGAATGAGAACTTCGCCAGGATGAGCTCGTACTTACGACACCAGAAATTCCCAATGCTTGTTTGATTTGTGTGAGATGATAGAGGCAAACTTGTTCAAAGGCATATCCACTCCAGGCTCGATAACTTGGACTCTCAATGGCATTGATCCAGTTATTGACATCATACGGATTGGAATCTTCAATGAATTTCAAATAGAATAGAGTATAGAAATCAATGAGCTGATAGAGACTTTGCCGTTTTTTCTTCTGAAAGGGTTGATATTTTCTGATAAATCCACTTTTCTCCAACTCATCCAATAATTGGGTAATCCGTCCTCCTTTTGACATGCCTGTAAGAGCGATGATCTCATCCCGGCTCAAGCCTTTGGTTTTGCTGGCAATGGCACGAACAATCGCAATATGACGATCTGATTTGGAAAACAAGGCTCGATACAAATTGTCAAACTCTGTTCGAAGAAGTCCATCTTCTGAAAAGCAAATACGCTCAATATTTTGCATGGCACTATATTCTGGCAGAACTGATTCCAAATAAAAAGGAATTCCCCCCATGACCATGTATAGCTGAACCACTTGATAGCGATCAATTGCCTTGTTCTTGACTGTTAGTAAAGCTTCTGCCTCTTTCAGATCAAAAGGTTCAAGTCGAATCCTTTCGGTCACCCGATTATGGAGTCCTCCTTTATGGTTGATCAATTGATTGATCATCCAGGAAGCTGTCGAGCCACAAACGATGAGGACAATGTCTGTTCTTCCTGCAGCCCAACTATTCCAAAAATGCTCAAGAGATTGGATAAAATCTGATTTGGGGGCATCAAACCAGGGAAGTTCATCCAGAAATATTATTTTTCGAGGATCAGGAGAGGATTCCAGAAAATCAATCAATTGCTGAAAGGCTGTAAACCAGTTGTTTGGAATCTCTCGCTTACCTTCGCTCTCATCATATCTCTCAAGCTTGCTATGAAAGTTAAGCAGTTGCCGGTTTGTAGTCGTATTCGCAATGGCAGTCAATTGAAACGTGAATTGATTTGCAAACACCTCTCTGATCAACATGGTTTTGCCAACCCGTCGCCTTCCATATATAGCGACAAACTCAGATCGATCGCTGTTTATGATTCGCCCAAGGATCTTTTGTTCTCTTTTTCTTCCAATAAATGCTGGCATAGCTTATATAACTGGCCCTATCTATACAATTTTACACAGATAGGGCCAAATAAGCAATTATTTTTGGCCCTATCTATGTGTTTTTGTTTACTTAGGGCCAAAGATATTTTAGATTATATTGGAAACTGCCTCCATCTTGGAGGCTCAGGTTTCCTCACTGCAAACATTTACAAATATTGTGTTTCCTATTTCTTCTTTTTGACCGCCGTATTTGTGGACATGCCCAAACAAGTGGAAAGCCGGGTTTGTCGTACGAATAAATTCCAGGAGATATTTGCACCCAATTCCTTTATCAAACATTGAAAATGCTGGCCCATGTGTCAATAAAATATCTAGCTCCTTTGGGATTTTGCTTGGCGTAGAATGAAGCCAGGGGCTAGCTTCCAAAGCATGAAAATGAATCTTCCCTATCCTACACCCAGAATCCGGTAGATAAATAATATTCCTCGGGATTTTGCGAATCCCTTCTAGCGGCTCAAGATCAAAAATCAAATCATGGTTTCCTGCTACAAAGATCTTTTTCTTAGTTTGACTTTGGCCAAAATGGGAATTCAAATTTCTTTACCGTACACTTTTACCTGTTTAGGCGAGTTGGCCCCCAAAATTCGGCAGCGCACCAGACCATCCGATCGGTAAACTGGGGCGGCTTAGAGGAGTTGGGCTTAGAATTTTGGCAGCGCACCGGACCATCCGATTGGCGGTTTTTACGCAACTTTTTGCCGCCAAAAAGTTGCAAAGAAATCTAAAAACAAAAGAAAATAAAAAGCGTACAGTTGTGAATAAATTTTCAATGAGAATGAATCAACATCACCCAAAAACAGCAAAGTTCATTCATTCAAAAAGACGGTTTCCAGAGAATATGGGAGGATTTTTTTCCTATAAAAAATGGACAAAGTCAAACTAAGTTAGAAAAAATGAGTTGCCATAAACTTTAATCCTCATCCAGGTATCTATCTATAAAAACCCAGTGAAGATTTCCTTCCTAAAAATACGGCCCCTCCTCTTCTAGAAACTCAGTCTTCGGCATATGATGACGCATCGCCTCGATCGTCCGAGGGCTGGTCTCTGTATCGAAGAGATACACCCTTTCCAGACTCTCGCTACCGAGCAGATAGATCAATCCTGTTTCATCTACAGAATTGACAGAGAGGTTGAGCAATGTGAGCTGGGGGAGTTCTATGAGGTAGGCCAAACCTTCTCCTTTGATGCAGGTTTTTTGGAGGAAGAGTTCTCGTAATTCTGTCATCTGACTAATATGAAAGAGGCCATCATCAGAGATCTCGGCAGAAGGGAGAGACAGCTTGGAAATGAGATGAGAATAGGGGAGGAGTTCGAGTAAAGCTGCATCTCCCACTTGTTTGGGAGGGATTTGCATGGAGATCGCGAAATGCGATGAATCCATGTCTTCGTCTAGCGTAAGCAATAAGCCCAGATCCTCGCAGACTTCCTGTAAGTCAGGAGCAGACTCCAGCAGGGCTTGTCGTTGGGCGAGTTGGTCTCTTTGTTTCTCTGCGAATTGCGGAATTACCTCATCCAGCCAGGGATGAAGGCTGTCTTCCAGGCAGAGATCTGCCAACACCAAAGAATCTGAAGCGCCATTCTCAATCCAGGCGGCTAACAAGTTCAACACCGCACTATCTGGTTGCGGTTTATTCGAGGGAGGCATATGTCCATCTTCCGAAAGAGGCGAAACCATACGCTGAAATAACTCACTCTGCTCATGCTCAAAAGCCGTGAGCATCGCCTTTTTGCTTTTGCCCCCTTCCATCATTTCCTCAAAGGAGGTCAACAGCAGCCCTCCCTTGGTTTTGTTTTGATTGTGGCAGGATTGGCAATTTTGCTGAAAGACTGGTAGTACCAGATCATCAAAGACCAGGAGATCCTCTCTGGCCTTTTGTTCAATCGGAGCAGGAGGTCGCAGATCCGGCATCCAACTGCTCAGATAGCCTTCTCCGTGGGTGAGTGTTCCGCCGAGGTGGCCAGTATAAACGAGCAAAAGATTCGCTCCAATCAGCAGGCCGATATACATAGATTTCCAGAGACTGCCAGAATCTGTGCTGGCTTTCCCATTTGCCAAATAGGTTGCCAATAGAAGTATGCTCAGAAAGACAGCCCCCCAAAAGTGCTGACGCACCATCTCTCCGCCATATTCTCCAGAGCGATAGAGAAAGAACCCTGCCAATACAGCGAACAAACTGCTCAACACTCCCAAGCCCAAAACAATCTTCATTCCTTTGACAGAAATAGAATCGGGCCACTTCCAGTTGATCGCCTCCAGGCCCAAAGCCAATGCTACGATCCCAATCGGGAAATGCACCACAAGTGGATGCAGGCGTCCCACCAACTCACCCAGACCTGTCTGTGGGGAGTCTGAGAGTTGCACAAATGGAAGCAAAAGTAATATCCCTGCTATTCCCACTCCTATGAGCGAGCTCTTTCTGGATCTTGAGGTCTCTGTATTCAAATTCCTATGTCATTAGTGTCAACAAACAATTTCGTGCAAGACCCGCTCACTGTCGGCAAATCGCTCTGTCGAAACGTCCATTCCATGCAGCATGGTCAGATAGAGGTTGGCCAGGGGGGTATCTTCTGCAAAGGTGAGATGTTGGCCAGTTGCCAGGGTACCTCCTCCTTTCCCAGCGACCACAATTGGCAAATTGTGGGGAGAATGCCGATTCCCATCTCGCAATCCTGACCCAAACATCACCATGGAATTGTCGAGCAGACTGTGATCTCCTTCTTTGATGGAAGCCAAACGGCTGAGGAAATAGCCATACTGCTCAATATGCCAGCGGGTGATAATCTCATATTGCGACATGAGTCGTGGATCATTTTTGTGATGAGACACCCCATGATGACTGCCACTGACGCCATCCAGGAAGGAGAAATTGCGGCTGGAGACCGAGTTGCCGAACATGAAGGTCGTCACCCGCGTTGCATCACTCCAAAAGGCCAATGCCATAATGTCAAACATCAAGCGAACCCGCTCAGTGATGTCTATTCCTGCCGTCTGATCGACATATTCATCAATTCGTTGGTCCAATCGGACCAATTCTTTTTTCACATCGGGTGTAATCTGTGCTTCAAAATCCTTCAGCGAATCCTGATTGTCCAATCTGCGCTCGACGGATCGAACGGCATCCAGATATTCTGCCAGTTTATTTTGATCTCCCACTCCCATCCCTTTTTGGAGAGACTTGGCATCTTGCATGACCAGATCCAGCACACTTTTTTTGTGAGGATTTTCTTTAATGGGCGGTTTGCCTGGAACAAATGGCCGGAACAATCTGTCGAAGGCCATACGAGGATTGATTTCCTTGGCAATAGGCTGGGTCGGACTTTTCCAGGAAATTGCAGAGCCATACAATCTGGTCAGATTCACAGCTAGATCCACCCCGCTTCTCACCCGGTCTACCCCATATTGCAAGGATGGAAAAAGTGTCTGATCCCCTATCTGGTTGGCAATGATCTGGTCCACAGATACCCCTCCTGCATTGACATTGGCTCCTGCCGTATTAGTGAGCCGCATGGAAGTCAGAAAATTGGCGGTCTTGGTATAATGCCCATCTTTGGTTCGCCAGGAATTCTGGTTCATCAACTCGCCAAGAACGAGCAAATCATTCTTGAAAGGGGTCAGAGGTTGGAGAATGGGAGACAGGTGAAAATCTGTTCCTTGTCCCTCGGGTGTCCATTTGTCGGGATGGACGCCATTGGGCATGAACATAAAGGCAATCCGCTTCACGCGCTCCCACTCCCAAAAGGTTTTGGCACTGAGTCCGGCAGGAATCATCGCATCGAGGACAGGTAAGGCGACACATGCTCCTAAGCCTTTGAGCATCCGTCTTCGGGAGATATGCCAGGACTTTTTCATATATATTCAGGTTCAGTTTTTTTGTGGCGAAATGGAAAACTATTGACCAAGGCGAGCAGAAAACTTACAGAATGAAAATCGGTTTCCAGCAACACTTGTCTGAGCTTATGCGTGGTTGGTGAATCATAAAATCCTACCGATCTACCAACCGAATATGAGAGCATTCTTTCGGAAAAATTCTGTGCAAACAAGGCTTTTTTCTCCTCCAAAACTTCTTTCAACATTCCTGGGCCGGCGAATTCTTCTCCAGACTTAAGCCTTCCATGCGGATCAATTGATACCTGATTCTGGTAGGTGTTCCTCCATTTACCCAAGGCATCAAAATTCTCCAGGCCAAGTCCGATCGCATCCATGTCCTTATGACAACCAGCACAAGCCGGATCAGCTCGATGGAGTTCCAACAATTTCCGCAGCCCCAAATCGTCATGAGACCCTTGGGCAGTCTCCAATTCGGGCACATCTGGCGGAGGAGGCGGAGGAGGTGTTCCCAGGATTTGTTCCAACACCCATTTCCCCCTCAGAACGGGACTCGTTCGTTCGGGCAGGGAAGTGGCCGTCAAAACGGCTCCCATGCCTATCAAGCCTCCTCTATCCGGACTGTCAAGGCAAGTCCGTTCAATCTTTTCTGAGAAATTCCCAACCAATCCATAATGATCTGCCAATTGTTGATTGAGGAAGGTATAATCGCTGTTCAATAATTCGAGCAAATTCTGACTTTCTCTGAAGACATAATCAAAATAGGCCACGACCTCTTCATACATCAGATCTCTCAACACCCCATTGTAATCGGGAAATTTGTCGGGGTCCATCCGAAAGTCAGGCCGCTTCAGCTTGTCTATTTCCAACCATTGCGTAGCAAAATTCTCTGCCATCCTGGCAGATCGGGGATCGTCCAGCATGCGCAAGGTCTGCGCTTCCAGGATCTTTGGATTATGCAAATCCTGTAGATAGGCCACTTGCAGTAATTCCCAATCAGGAATGCTGGACCAGATAAGATAAGACAATCTTGTAGCCAACTCGAAATTGGTCAAGGGATAACTCTTCTCAATGGGGAGATCCCTTTCTTGTCGATACAGGAATTTTGGAGAAATTAGAATACTCTTGAATACCTCTTTGATACTCCGATCCAGGCGATCCGCACTGTCAGTTTCGGCTTTGTAGATTGTCGCAAACAGCTCCATCAACTGTTCCTGTTCCTCAGTTTCGAGAAACTTTCTGTAGGCGAGGGTCGCAAAAGAAGAAATAGATTCTCTGGCAATCTGTTGTGGTCCCTCAAAAGAAATATCCTTCTGATTCCAGACTTGTTCCCACCAAACCAGAAAGCGTGTCCATCCAGTCGGCACATATGCAGGAACAAGACTCCGCCACTTCTGAGGATCTGCATAGACTTCCTCCACTGCCATTTCTGCCAATTCAAAATATCTCTCAAGCCGTAGTGGAGACATATAAGCTGTAGATGCCTGATTGTCAAACCCACTGCCACCAGATGCGTCAGCAGGCAGGAGAGAGTCTGTATTCAGCTCTACTCCCAGCAAGTCGTAGACAGAATATCGATACTCTCGATTGCTCAGTCTGCGTGGGGGTATCAGGCCAGGATCGGGTTCTGCCAAGGCATCATCCAAATATTTTTTCAAATAGATGAGCAGGGTGTCTTTCTCTGAATCTGATAATGGCGGACGAGTATTGGGTGGCATATGCCCACTCTCAATTTCATCGATCACCTTCATGAACAGCTTTCCATTCTGCACGATATGCACAATGAAATCGAATCGCACGAGATTTACCCCAGCTTTGGAATCCACAGCATTATGACAATCTCCACATTGTCCATGAAGGATGGGGCGGACTGTACTCGAAAAATGTTTTTGTTCCCTCTCCTTTTCTTCATTCGGATCGGCCAGTGAAGGGAAAGCCCACATGAGGGTCAGGATGAATAAGAGCAGAGCGCGGGTAGACATGTGAGATCATTTATATCATAACAAACTACACAAAATCAATCGCTTCTCCATGAATTGGCTATGGGAAATCGTTGTGCAGACTAAGTAGATAGACAATATTAGGGTTCATTTTGGGTATAAGGGAAATAAGGGCTTGATTGGTAAGATTTCTCCCTTATTTCCCCTATGCCCACTATATCCCTCACAGATAAATGTGTCCAAATACTTACTTCCCCCATTGTGGTTTTCTCTTCTCTACAAATGCAGAAAGCCCCTCTTCGACATCATCGACCAACATATTGCAGACGATTACTTCACTGGCATAAACATAAGCCTCCTCAAGTGGCATGTCGATCTGTTTGTGAAACATTTCTTTGCCCATTCGTACAGCATCCGGGGCTTTGGCAGCGATGGTTTGGGCCAGAGAAAGGGTCGCTTCATTCAGCTCCTCGGCAGGCACAACACGGTTCACCAATCCATGCAGCACAGCTTCCTGTGCATTGATGAATTCGCCTGTCAACAACATTTCCATGGCTTTCTTCTTGCCCACATTGCGACTCAAGGCCACAGCAGGAGTGGAGCAGAACAATCCGAAATTGATTCCTGAGGTTGCAAAGCGTGTATGGTCTGCGGCAACTGCAAGATCACAGGCCGCAACGAGTTGGCAACCCGCAGCTGTAGCGATTCCCTGTACACGAGCAATCACAGGTTGGGGAAGATTGTTGATGGCCAACATGACTTCGGTGCATTTGCCAAACAGGGAGTCGCCAAACTCTTGTGTCCGATTGGCCTTCATTTCCTTCAAATCATGCCCAGCACTAAAGGCTTTGCCTTCAGCAGCCAGAATGACGACTTTGATTGTTTCGCTAGCGGCTATGCTACTCAGATGTGCCAACAATTGTTCCAACACCTCCAATGACAAAGCATTGAATTGTTTGGGACGATTGAGGGTCAAAATGCTGATTCCTTCGTGATCTGTGCGAAGGACAGATTGGGTAGATGTATTGATTGAGGTGGTCATATTCAATGATTCTATCAGTAAATGTACAAAATAGTTGCCTCTGTCTTTGTCGGCCCCTTGACTCCCTTGCAAGGAAATTTGCAAGAAGAGGGAGTAAACAGATCCGTAGAAGCACTCACTGGGTCTTGTATATAAAATTACTCAGAATTCAGCTTCTGTACCAACTCTTTTGCTCGCTCTCGCAACTTAAACTTTTGGACCTTTCCGGTAGACGTTTTGGGCAACTCCCCAAACACAATATATTTGGGGACCTTAAATCCCGCCATATTCTGCCGACAAAAATCCTTGATGTCGGATTCACTGACAGCCTCTATTCCTTCAAGCAATGAGACAAATGCACAGGGTGTTTCTCCCCACTTGGAATCCGGGGCCGCAACCACTGCTGCCTGCTCAACCGAGGGGTGCGTAAAGAGGATATCTTGCAGCTCGATAGAAGAGATATTTTCTCCGCCAGAAATGATGATATCCTTGGAGCGGTCGCGAATCTGTACATACCCATCTGGATGGACAACCCCCAAATCTCCTGAATGAAACCAGCCGCCCTTAAATGCGGCTTTGGTGGCTGAAGGATTTTTGAGATAGCCCATCATCACATTGTTGCCACGCATAAAGATCTCTCCAATGCTTTCTCCATCTGCTGGCACTGGTTCCATCGTCTCAGGGTCTGCGACCATCAGACCTTCCAACATATGATAGCGTACCCCTTGCCTTGAGTTCTTGTGTGCTTGTGCTTCTATTGGTAGATCATCCCAATCCCGATGCCATTCACAAAAGACAGAAGGACCATAGGTTTCGGTCAGGCCATATACATGGGTGATATCGAATCCATTTTCATTCATCGCTTTGAGCAGAGCTGCTGGTGGAGGTGCCGCTGCAATCATGCCGCTGACTTGATGCTGCTTCTGGGCACGCACTTCTTCTGAGGCTTTGATCAACATATTGTGTACAATGGGAGCGCCACAGTAGTGCGTCACCCCATGACTGGCAATCAAGCGATAGATATCATGGACATCTACTCGCCTCAGACAAACATTGGTTCCCGATATCGCTGAAAGTGTCCAGGGAAAGCACCACCCATTACAATGAAACATTGGCAGGGTCCAAAGATACACGGCATGTTTGGGCATGTCCCAGGCCATGATATTGCTGATTGCATTCAGATATGCCCCTCGATGATGAGTTACTACGCCTTTGGGATTCCCTGTCGTTCCAGAAGTATACCCCAACGCAACTGGATACCACTCATCTTCCGGCAGACTCCACTGGAATGCGGAATCTCCTTCTGCCAGGAGCGCTTCATAATCTTTTTCACCAATCAACTCTCCTCCTGTTGCCTCAGGATCGTCGATGTGAATGAGGGGGGGCGGGGGTTCTGTCATCAGGGTCAATGCCTCTTGGATCAAAGGCGAAAATTCGCGATCTGCGATCAGGAATTTTGATTCACAATGATCGAGCATAAAAGCAATATTTGTTGCATCCAGGCGCGTATTGATCGCATGGAGAACGGCGCCAATCATCGGTACACCGAAGTGTGCTTCGAAGATCTCATGCCCGTTGAAAGCCATCACAGATACCGTATCTCCTTTGCCAATGCCTCTCTTGGAGAGGGCGGAAGCCAAGCTCCTGCACCGGTCATAGGATTCGGACCAGCTATAGGTCAGTTCGCCATGAATGACAGCGGGATGATCCGGATGCACCCGAGCTGATCTTTCCAAAAAAGTAAGTGGGGATAGCGGGACAAAGTTGGCATCATTCCGGCCAAGTCCTTGTGCGTAAATATTAGAAGAAGCCATACAGCCAAACTAGATAAATTGAACTTATTTTGGAAATTTGAGCATTGTCTATCCCGCACCTTTTTAAGGATTGGGACATTTATTCTCTATTAGCCTGACCATGAATAAATTTACCGAGACGGAACGCCATGCCCAGTCTTCGATTCTCATGATTTTATTGGGTGTACACCATTTCCGATAACTTTCTGATACTTTTCTTCTATGCTCAAACCATTCGCCTTTCTCTCGATCTGCTGCATCCTCCTTTCTTGTCATCCGGAATTCAGGGAAAACGGGTTCGATCCCATTCCTTTTGTTGATCCATTTATCGGAACTGGATTTCATGGGCATACTTTTCCGGGTGCTACGACGCCTTTTGGGATGGTCCAGCTCAGTCCAGATACTCGACTTCCAGGCTGGGATGCTTCCAGTGGCTATCACAACTCAGACTCCACGATTTATGGGTTCTCCCATACGCATCTGAGTGGAACAGGTATAGGGGACATGGGCGATGTATTGGTCTTGCCGTTCACAGGAGAAAATGCAGACCTCCCAATTGGAAGTTTTGATAAATCAAGTGAACAGGCTTCTCCTGCATCCTATCAGGTTGTTCTTAAGAATTTCGACATCCAGGCAGAACTCACTGCAACAACACGGGTCGGCATTCACCGATATACATTTCCTGAAGGAGAGTCTGCCAAACTCATGATTGATTTGGGGCATATCCTCCAGGCCAATTGGGGACACAGAAGTACCGCAGGCAAACTCGACATTCTGGATACGCATCGCATTCAGGGAGAGCGGTTTTCAAGTGGATGGGCCCATGACCATCGAATCTATTTTTATGCCGAATTTTCGGCCCCATTCATTGTAGAATCGCTTCAGCAAAAAGATTCCGTTTTGGGCACAAAGCAAGCAAGAGGAGATTCTCTCCGCGTGTTTTTGACATTCCCAAAGCTCGATCAGCATCAATTGATCCTAAAAGTCGGCATCTCTCCTGTCAGCATGGAAGGAGCGAGGAAAAACATGTTGGCAGAAGCTTCTGGCTGGGACTTTGACCTCATTCGTACAGAATCGAAAAATCTGTGGAGAGAAAAATTGAGTCAAATCCAGATCACAACACAAGACGCATCTGTCAAACGCAATTTTTATACAGCCCTTTATCACAGCATGATGGCTCCCATGATCTCCCAGGATGTGGATGGCAAGTACAGAGGCATGGACAAGCAGATTCACCAATCCCCTGATGGCTCAAGCAACTATACTGTGTTTTCACTGTGGGATACTTTCAGGGCCTTGCATCCACTGATGAGCATTCTCGATCCAGATCTCACTAGTGTCTGGATCAGGTCTCTGCTTCAGAAGTACAAAGAGGGAGGCATGCTCCCCAAATGGCCATTGGCGTCCAATTATACCGGGACGATGGTTGGCTATCCATCTACCGCTCTGATCGCAGATGCATTGAGCAAGGGCATCGACGATTTCGATACAGAATTAGCATTGGAAGCGGCAGTTTTCAGCTCTCAATATCATCCAGAAATTGCTGCCAGTTTGCCAGAGCCTCGTGCAAGCCGAGTCATGCCTAAGCATCTCGATTATATCAATCGCATGGAATTTGTTCCCGTAGATTCTATTGATGCCTCTGTCTCTTATGGGCTGGAATGCGCCTATTATGACTGGTGCATCGCCCAAATCGCAAAACACGAACAAGAGGAATCTCTTGTTCAGCAATACTCAAAAAGAGCGACTTTCTATCAGCACTATTTCGATCCCGAGTTTGGCTTGATGCGTGGCAAACTGGCCAATGGCTCCTGGCGCGAACCTTTCAGTCCACGTTTTTCGGATCATGAGTTGGGAGACTTTGTGGAAGGAAATTCCTGGCAATGGAGCTGGTTTGTGCCGCATGATATTCCGACATTTATGTCGATGATGGGGGGAAAAGAGGCCTTTGCGATCCAATTGGATTCGCTCTTTAGTACCTCTTCTGAATTGGAAGGAGAACGAGCCTCTTCTGACATCACTGGTCTGATTGGACAATATGCTCATGGGAATGAACCTAGCCATCATATTGCCCATCTTTACAATCATGCTGGCCATCCACACAAAGCGCAAGAACGCCTGGATCAGATACTTCAGGAGTTTTATCTCCCGGAACCTGCTGGTATTATTGGGAATGAAGATTGCGGGCAGATGTCTGCCTGGTATGTGATGAATGCTCTGGGATTTTATCAGGTTTGTCCGGGGGAGCCTACCTATTCTATTGGGAGGCCAATGATTGATCAGGCCAGCATTCGGCTTCCTGGAGGGGGGATGTTTCAGATTCAGGTGATAAATAATCATCTGGATCATGTGTATGTTGATCAGATGCTTCTCAATGGGGAAGTGTTGGAGGAGCCCTTTTTTCCACATTCGGCCATTCAGGATGGGGGAGTACTGGAGATTTATATGTCGGATTCTTTCTAGTGTGATTTTTTCTTGCCCTTCAGTCGTAAAGCGTTATCCCCCCTTCTTCCAAGCTGCAAACGCTTCACGACTCCCTTTCTGATGAAAGTCTGCTTTCTAATTGGATTTTGTATTACACAACCCTTATTTGCTGGTATGAATGATCAGGCCCTCCGTCAACACATCGATGCCTATTGCTCTCCCAGACAATCGGATATTCCGAATGCTCTGTCAAAACTGTGCAGAACTCTTTACCAGGAGGGCTTGACTTGCAAGGATGTCGAACAATTTCTGGCAAAAGGCCCATTGTTATCCCCACCAGCGAATCTGCAAGAAGGAAAGCTTTTGGGTCGTATACCTCTTCAATGTCTACATTTGAATTATCAGACGACATTCTTTTTATACATCCCCCGCAATTATGAGGCAAGCAAGCCCTCTTCTCTTCTTATAATTGGACATGGGGGCAATGGCTCGATGAGCAAATCCTATGCGGAATCTACGGCTCAATATGCTATCCAGGACTGGATATCAATTGCCGATCAGTATGGCTTTATTCTCGCTGCTCCTGCTACTTCCAGAGGTTGGGGCAACATCGGTTATTCCATCGTCAGTTCACTCCGCTCTTTGCTTCAGCGCTGGTTCCGCCTGAATCCTCACAGAATGTATCTGACAGGACATTCTATGGGGGGACACCTCAGTTGGCGCAGTGCCCTGTACATTGGGGATTGGTGGGGAGCAGTCGCACCCATGAGTGGTGGCTATGATTATGTCCAGAAAGGCTTGATGGCTATGCTGTCCAATGTTCCGGGCTATGTCACCTTTGGGAGTCAAGAACCCTATGGCATTGCAGAATCTAATCGCAATATGCGAAGCTGGTTACAAGCACATGGGTTTGAGTGGATTGTGCAAGAAAAATCAGGAGGACATGAGATCTTTCATGATGAATTGCCCAAGGTCGCAGAATTTTTCCAGCGACATCCCAGGAATCCTTATCGATCACAAGTTTGGGGGGAAGCCTGGCATGCAGAAGCCTGGACAGAACCGGACAAACAATGGGCACGCTATCATCAGTGGCATCCTCATCGGCCTATCCCCAATGGGATGTTCCATTGGTTGCGCTTGTATGCTGACACCAATTTGGCTCCTGGCAAACGCCAAAAAGTCCTGGCTAAGCTGGATAAGCTCGCCAATCACATCATTCTAAAAGCTGAGAATACACACAAACTCAGTCTGTATTTACACCCCGAATTAGTCGATTTTGATCAGGAGCTATCCATTTATGCCAATGGCCAATTGATCTTTCAGGAATTGCTTCAACCAGATATTGCAACCCTGTTAAGCACAGTCAAAGAGTTCGATGATTGGGGACGGATCTTCTGGACGCGACTTGATCTTCGCATTCCAGGAAATGGCTCCCCCAGAATTTCTCAGATTGTCGCTTAAGAGACTATTTTGGAATCTGTGCTAAGAATTTTTAGGGTGTATTTTTTTCTCAGACAAGGCACTTTTTTGTTCTCATAGTGGTGCTATGGGAACAAAAAAAGCCACCGGATGAGGAAAAAAGACGCATACAAAAAATAAGTGACAGATTTCCAAACAGTCTCTAAGGACTATTCGCTTCTGATAGAAACGCAAAGGCCCCACCAACACAATGCTGGCAGAGCCTTGAAGGGGAAAAGCGTAAATCTTAGAGACTGATAGACTGGTATCTTATGGTTTTTCTATGCCCATTTTTTCATCTTTCTTTGGGGTAAACTTCTCTAGTCAATCAGTCTCTTGCTTCTTGTCTAGAGTTCAAACAGAATTCCCCAATTGGCTGTCAAGGTTCCAATAGTTCGACTGAAGGTCAGCTCATTTTGTGTAGCAGAGGGGGTTCCTCCGAGGTAGCCAAGTCCCAACCGAAAGGCAAAATCTTCAGCCAATTGGTAGCGCATGCCCAGACTGAGATAGTATCCCAACCCATTTCCAGATCCAGATACTCTAGCTACCGGACTGCCATTGATCACCAAATTCGCCTCAGGAAACTGTGTAGAGAGTATCCCTGCACCTAATTCGGCATCTGCGATCAAGTTGGAATTAATGGGTTTGGAGGCACGGATGACGCCCAGAACTGCGGTACTTTTCCAGGGAGATTGTCCAGGAAACACTTCTGAGGGCGCATCAGTAGGATGGTGCAAAAAGCCCAACTTGAGGCCTGCTCCAAGTTGATCAGTAATTGCATACCCAATTCCTGCCATGCCATCCCAGCCAGCTTTGGCATAAGCGTCTGAAGAAAAACTGCCCATTGGAACAGCCGCACCAGCTTCAAGAGAAAGGTAGACACCTGATTGGGAGAAGAGAGACACTGAAAGACAAATGAGACTAAGAGATATTATGAGAGATTTCATTGTGGTTTTTTTGTTAGGGAAAAAGATTGATTGATTCATACATGCAGCGGTAGTGCGGATTCATCCTCATACACTCTGATACATGCTCCAAGGTCTTACCAATTAGTTGATTGATCCATTTTTGGCTTGACGAACCAAATCTTCATTTGCATAGATGGCCACTTCCACCCGTCGATTGGCTTGTCTTCCGGCATCACTTGCATTGGTCTCTACAGGTTGGGTTTCGCCATAGCCTTTGGTTTCGAGACGACTGTTAGCGACTCTTTTGGAAGAGAGATAACTAGAGACTGAACGCGCTCGCTTCTCTGATAAGATCTGGTTATTTGCATCCGTGCCGATATTATCTGTATGACCAGCAATCAGAATATAGGTGTCGGGATACTTGAGGAGAGATTGAGAAAAATTGTCAAGGTTATCTTTCGTAGCTCTTGTCAGGCTATAGGAACCGAAATCAAACAACAGGCCAGAATCAAAGGTCAGCAAGATTCCTTCCCCAACTCTTTCTACCTCAACTCCTTCTATTTCTCGCTCTAGTTCTTTGGCTTGCTTGTCCATATACTTGCCAATCAAGGCTCCGGCAGTCCCGCCAACGGTAGATCCAATGATGGCCCCCACAGCAGTATTGCCTTTTTTGTTGCCAATCACACCACCTATGACGCCGCCAGCTGCAGCTCCGATGGCTCCTCCCCGAACGGTTTTGGTTGTGTTACAGGATGGAAGAATGCTGATAGAACATAAGAGAATCAATGTCATCCATAAAGAAGTGTTCCAAGTGGTTTGTTTGTAAAAATTCATCTTGTAATAATAGTTGGTTGGAGATGATAGGGGATAGATCCATCGTTTGGTTATCATTTGGGAAACCAAAATAGGACCGAAGTCACCGACCTGTTCACAATCGTGTGGAAACATTCTCCAAGCGGCAAGGATGGGCCAAAATCCGTGTATCAGGAATGTTTGCCCCTAACGACAGAAATTCCCGATTTGAGAAAAAGATCTTATTTTGGCACGTTTTCACTCTTCAACCCCAAACAACATGAGGCCTTTTCACCCCATTCTTCTGCTACTTGCCATTCTCCATGTTCTCCCTCTCTCCGGTCAACATCTGGAGTATATGGACATCTTTCAACTAGAATTTGTGTCCAATCCAAACATTTCTCCAGACGGATCACAAATTGTGTACAGCCGGAATTATCTGGATGTCATGACTGACAAGATCCAATCAGACCTCTGGATAACTCCATTTGATGGCAGCAAACATCGTCCTTTGTTGATGAGTGCCTCCTCAGCTGTCTGGTCCAAAGATGGAGACATCCTGTACTATATGTCTAAAGCCGAAGGAAGTAAGACCTCTCAAATCTTCAAGCGATGGATGGAGGACGGGCAATCCGCCCAATTGAG
Source organism: Bacteroidota bacterium (assembly GCA_039029315.1). Classification (GTDB taxonomy): domain Bacteria; phylum Bacteroidota; class Bacteroidia; order J057; family J057; genus JBCCCJ01. The sequence continues at coordinate 20,237 of JBCCGK010000025.1, forward strand.
CAGATTGACTCAAGGAGCAGGAAGTCTGTCTCCTTCACCAGATGGAAAATGGCTGGCTTTCACCATGTTTGTGCCGAAAAAAAGCAAAGCCTATTTGCAAATGCCCAAAAAGCCGGAAGGTGCCAAGTGGGCACCGGAAGCCAAAGTCATTGACAGACTTCTCTACAGATCCAATGGCAGTGGATATCTCAAAGATGGTTACAGACAGATCTTTGTCTTATCTACAGATGGCGGGACAGCTCTCCAACTGACCGAGGGAGAATATAATCACGGAGGTCCCCTGAGCTGGACGCCAGATGGACAGGCGATTATATTCTCCAGCAATCGACATGACAATCGGGATCTCGATCCTCAAAACTCTGAACTTTATGAGTTGACAATTCAGAACCGATCCGTCAAGATGCTCACAAGTCGTCAGGGCCCAGACAGAAGCCCTGTGGTCTCTCCCGATGGCAAACAAATCGCTTACCTGGGCTATGATGACAAATTGCAAGGCTATCAAATCGCCCACCTCTATGTCATGAATCGGGATGGGAGCAAGTCAAAATTGATCTCCAAAGACTTTGATCGCAATATGCAAAGCATCCGTTGGGCAGCCGATGGAAAGGGGATTTACTTTCAATATGACGACAAGGGCAATAGCAAAGCGGGCTATATGGATCTGAAAGGTAAGATGTCAACACTTGCTCATGATTTGGGTGGTGGTCCTTTGGGCAGACCTTATTCTGGCGGAAGTTTTACGGTGGCTAAGAATGGCAATTTTGCTTGCTCTCAATCCACTCCTGAACATCCAGCAGACTTATTTGTGGGCAATACCTCCGACTCCGAATGTACGCGACTCACAAATTTGAATGAGGACTTATTCTCCATCAAGAAGATCGGGAAGGTGGAAGAATTGTGGTACACATCTTCTTTTGACCAACGAGATGTTCAGGGATGGATCATGTTTCCGCCAGATTTTGATCCAACAAAAAAATATCCGCTCATCCTGGAAATCCACGGTGGCCCCTTCGCGAATTATGGAGATCGATTTTCTGCTGAATTGCAATTGTATGCGGCAGCTGGCTATGTGGTCCTGTATACCAATCCAAGAGGGAGCTCCAGCTATGGGGCAGAATTTGGCAATCTCATTCATCACAATTATCCCGGAGAAGATTATGATGATTTGATCTCAGGGGTAGATGCTGTGATCGCCAAAGGGTATATTGACCCGGATCGCTTGTATGTCACAGGCGGCAGTGGGGGAGGGGTTCTCTCCAGTTGGATCGTTGGCAAAACAGATCGCTTCAGTGCTGCTGTCGTTGCTAAGCCTGTGATCAACTGGTATAGCTTTGTGCTGACTTCAGATGGATACAATTTCTATTACAAATATTGGTTCCCAGGTTTTCCGTGGGATCATGAAGAGCATTATATGAAACGCTCGCCGCTTTCTTTGGTAGGGAATGTCACGACTCCTACCATGCTGCTCACTGGCGAAGCAGATTATCGGACACCCATGTCAGAAACTGAACAATATTATCAGGCCCTCAAGCTGCGTAAAGTTGAGACAGCGATGGTTCGGATTCCTGAGGCGCATCATGGCATTGCCTCAAGGCCCAGTCATTTGATCAGTAAGGTCGCCCATGTATTGGAATGGTTTGGGAGGTATGAGTAAGTCAGCACTATTATTGAAGAATTGTATACACATCAAAGGCCTGCCAGCAGCATGCGTGTTCCGTTCAGGTCATATTGTGATTTATTCCATTCACCACACGCCTTTTAACAATGAGTTAATCTTTGGTTTATTTTTTTAAAAAACTGCCAAAGATCTAGCTATATTTGTGAGGTTTTTGAAAAATAACTGTTTAGTAATATGAGTTCCCAATCAGACATCCAATCTTCTCAGTCAGCCGTCTCAGATCTTGATCACCTTCTGCAACGCTACCAAGCCAAGCAAGCCAAAGGGCTATCTCTGGATATGACCCGCGGCAAACCTGGACCTGAGCAATTGGATCTTAGCCTCAAGATGTTGTCTTTGGTTACGGAAGAAGACTTTCATTCGGAATCTGGAACAGATTGCAGAAATTATGGGGGATTGGACGGGCTTCCAGAGTCGAAAAGGTTCTTTGGGGAGTTTCTGGGAGCAAGTCCCTCAGAGGTCTTGATTGGAGACAATACCAGTTTGGGATTGATGCATGATACCATGATCAACGCCATGTTTCATGGAGTTGTTGGTGGGAGTGCTTCATGGGGCAGTCAATCTCCCAAGTTTATCTGTCCCGCGCCAGGTTATGATCGACATTTCAATATCTGCAAGCACTTTGGGATTGAGATGATCACCGTTGACAATGGACCAGACGGACCAGATATGGAACAGGTGGAAAAGTTGGCCGCTGCTGATGCTAGCATCAAGGGGATTTGGATTGTCCCAAGATATGGCAATCCTACCGGAGCGGTTTGTTCAGATGAAGTCGTAGACAGATTGGCCCGAATGAAGACCCAGGCAGATGACTTCAGAATCATGTGGGACAACGCCTATGCTGTTCATCATTTGGTAGACAATCCACGTCCTCTCAAGAATCTACTGGACGCTTGCAAGGTGGCAGGAAATCCTGATCGGGTGTTTATGTTTGGTTCTACTTCCAAAATCACTTTTGCCGGAGCAGGACTTGCGGCGATGGCTGCCAGTGAGGCCAATATCGACTGGATGCGCAAGCACAAGTTCAATCAAACCATCGGACCGGACAAACTCAATCAGCTCAGACATGTACGATTCTTCAAACATGGAATGGCAGATGTCGAAGCGCATATGAAAAAACATGCAGCTATCCTCAAGCCCAAATTTGACGCTGTGGATGCCATCCTTGAAGCCGAATTGGGCGGAAAAGGAATTGCTGAATGGAGCAAACCCGAAGGGGGCTATTTCATCAGTCTCAATATTGCTGACGGCTGTGCCAAGCGTGTCGTAGAGCTGGCTGGACAGGCTGGTGTGAAGCTGACCCCAGCGGGGGCCTCATTTCCTTACAGAACAGATCCTCGTGACCGCAATATCCGAATCGCTCCATCATTGCCTTCCCTGGAAGCAATCAAGGAAGCGACAGAAGTGCTGGCCATTTGTGTACAAGTCGCTGTGAACGAGAAGGCATAAGTCCATCAATGCCTGGGCAACATTCAATGTCAGTGACAGTTGATTTGCTTGTTCATTGCGATTGAATTCTAAGAAATCAGGACAGTTTCTTGGGGTTCATGGTGGTCATCTACTCATTTGGAACGCTTGTTTTGAACAAAGAGACACAGCGACCTCTGCAACCCCTGTGTTTCTTTTTCCTGATTTCGGGGCATGAGGTTATGTATGCATCCATTCTCCCTGAACTCGAGTGGATTGATGTCGCATAACCAACTCCACTACAATCAGATTGGGGACCCATGAAATCCATGCAACAGTCGCATAGGCAGTTAAGAATTCCCATCCTAGCACGCCCATCAGTATTCCTAACCAAATCCTCAAAGTAACGGCAGCAAAGGTGGTCGCATAGCTCAGAACCATCCATCGTTTGTGTGCCAATAGATTTCCCTGACGGATCTGAATATATGCTTGTGCAGTTGTATACAACCAGGTCAGTGCCAGTAACAAAAATCCAATTCGAGCTATCCATCCGCCTTCTGCCATCAGAGAAACGGGAATCCCGGACAGGCCAGCGAGCAGAATCGCGCCCACATATATTTTGCCAAAGGTTCGATGCAGCTTCATTCGCTTTTTGCGAAGAGAAGCGAGAAACTGGAATGGCCCAATCGCCAGGGCAATGATTCCCCCCAAAACGTGTATCCAGAAAGGGCCTCGGTAGAGGAGTCGACTGATGATCTGTTCTTCTTTCTGGGCGAGAAATCCAAATTCAGGATTCAAGTTCAGGTACAAAGAGGCATAGCCAGAGACTCCAATTGCCAGGAATGCCATGATCACCCAGGAAAGGCGTGTGAGATTTTTGTTCATATCTGTGGATGTTTTCCCAAACCTATGAAATCAAGGCTGTCAAAGCGTCCCAACGGGTCGGCTGGGAGGTCTCACTTCTTCGGGGAAAGGTTTTTTGCATACTGGGACGGGGTTTGGCCAGTCAGCTGCTTGAAGGTTCGGTTGAAGGATGACTTGGAATTGAACCCGCAATCCAGGCCAATGGCGAGCAGAGTCAGCTTGTCAGAAGCCGGATCTAAGATCGCTTCCTGGAAAGCTTTTACCCGATACTGGTTCACGAATTCAAAAAAATTCTGCCCGATTCCTTCATTGATCAACTGAGACAGGTGATGTGGACGCATCTCCATTTGCGCAGCCAATTCTCCCAAAGTTAGGTGTGGGTTGAGATAGGGCTGAACCTCTGCCATATGAGATCGAAGAATGTCTAGCAAATCTGTCTGATCCTTTCGTTTCAGACCAGATTTCTGGTACTTTTCTGTGCTTGTCAGGGTCTCTCTTTCTGTTTTGTCATCAAGCTTGATATCAAACACAAAGATTCGCCCCTGCTTGAATCCAAAGTATCCGATCGCAAAGACAAAAAGCGTCACAGCAATATAAATGAAGCCCCCTCTTCCTCCAACAGTTGTATGTTCATGCGGCACAACTCTCACGGCCCACACCACCATCCAGATTGACAACATTCCAAGGGCCAGATATTGAATCCAGCGTAAATCAATTTCGTCTGAATAGGAGAAAAGGTCCTGGATGTTCCTTCGATGCCTCCGAAGCTGCCATAATACATATACAGCATAGGCTGGCCCTGTCATCATGACCATCAGGCTTACTATCCTGACAGATACTGGCGGATCGATCCACAGGACATTCTGATAAAAGTGGAGTTTCTCAGCACCACTAGAGGTAAAGAATTTCCAAAACATCAGATAGGCAAAGACAAACGGCAGAAAATGCAATAGGTCTTTCCATTGTATGCGCGTGGGTTGGCGGGTAAGGCTGAGTACATATAGGAAGAAGAAAGGTCCTTCTGCCAGTGGAAACGGAAAACTAAGCCCCAGCCAATGGGGATACGTTACATGCCAGCCCTCTGTATCTCCATAGGCCATCAGCAGGTGAAGGGCAATGAACAAAAGCCAGACAATGAGCACCCGATCAGACAAGGATTTGAATTTCTTGCTGAACAATAATGTAATACAAAACAATGCTTGTCCTATGCCGATCAGAAAAATGACATTCATTCCTTCGGCAATATCTGAAAAAGCTAGAATTTGGCCGTTTCTTTTTTCATCTTCTTCAGCATGGTCTCCAGTGCGGGGTCTTCCTGACGATTGGGAGATTCTTTGTATAAGTTCATGACAGCCGTCATGGCCGCATGTCTTGCATTTGCCGGATCCCTGCCATGCTCCAGTTCATATTTAGCCCATGCAGCCATGTAGGTGGGGAGCAATTCCTGATTTTTTATGGAGAGTCGAGCAATACTTGTCCCCAATACAATCCGTGTCTTTGACGTACCATTTGCCCATGTGATAAAAAACTCGGTCGCAATCTTTCGGGTATCTCCCCCTTCTCCCAAAGGAGTTGTTATCAGATAATCTATACATGCTTTGACCTCGGGTTCACATGTTTCAAGTTCTTCCTCATTTTCAAAAAAAGGAGGAGGAGGAAGGTCGATCTTGGTTTGGGGAAATGCAAAGGAAAAAATAAAAAGCATACAAAAAAGAGACCCAATGAATAATTTCATCTATTAACTTGATTAACTGTGGAGCAGAAAGATAAACAATTAGGCAGATGTTGCCTTGGATTGGTAATAAGAATTCACAGCCTCCTGCCCAGTATGATTCGGTCCTGCTTGATCATCTGCCCCCAGATACTCCCAATGATCTGGCAGCTCTTGTCTTCCCTGAATAGACAACAGGCCCTTTCTGTCATGAAATTCACATCCAAGACCTTTCCAGCTCTTCACAAGCTGTCTCCAGATAGAAGAATGGGTTTCATCTATTACATTATTGGGATCAAGATGTGCAAGCAATTGTCCATCTTCCTTGAGTTGCTGTGCAGCATAACGAATGCACAGCAACTTGTCTCCCAAATAGTGAAGCCCGTGCACAGAGGTAATGAGGTCATAAGACCGCTTGGCTTTCCAATCAAAGATGGAAGCCTCAATCAGAGACAAATTCGGATGGCTTTGTGGATCAAATGCGTCAAACATCCCAACCAGATCGATGCCCTCAATGGTCAGCATCCCTTGCCACTGTTGCTCCATCGCATATTGCGAAGCTTCAATCAATGCCCTCCCTTGCCCACAGCAGATGTCCAACCAACTCACTGGTCGACCTCTGGCTATTCTGTTGTGGAAAAATTGGACAAGATCAATCCCCAGATCTTTTTGATAGCTATTCACCCCTATGAATCCCCGTTCTCGATTCATCCGATTGTTGGCAACAACCGTAGATTGCTCCAAATCTGTAGTTGACAATAACTTCATAGACGCCTCTTATGGTTGATTGGCAGCCCGTCGCCTCATTTCTTCTTCCGAGAGGATCTCAATCCGGGTAGCGATCCACCATTGGTTGCCTTGAGGCCCCCGAACGCCAGCTTCCCGATTTCCATAAAACTGATCTGTGGGTTCCATGAGAGAGCTTGCTCCCAGGGCAATTGCTTTGTCATAGGCTGCTTTTGCATCTGGCAGATAGATATGGACCATGCTTTCCATGGCTTTGTATTCTCCCCGAGACCTCCCCATCATGATGACGGAATCTCCAATTCGCACTTCTCCATGTCTGAGAAAGCCATCGTCTCCGGACATTTGCTCGATGATCTCTGCATCGAATACTTCTGTCAAAAACGCAAACATATTCTCTATGCTCTCAACCATCAGATAGGGAGAGACTTGATTGTGGCCTTCTGGAAGATAAGAAACTGACATATTTGTTGTTGAGTGAGTGGTTATGAGTTATTGGGTTATTGGGTTATTGGTAGGCGATGAATAGTTGTGTTTATACCAAGAAATCTATCCGAATTTTCTATTGCTATTGACATTGCTATTCCGCTCAATCCTCGGCTCTTCCCAAAGGTAATGGGTCTTGGGATGGAAAAATTGAATAAAAACGACATCTTTGACCTCAAGGAATTTGTGCAAATGAGTCTGCCACTTCTTCTGTCAGTCGGAAATATTGACTGGGATTCATACCAGCGAACTCTTTGAATTCCCGACTGAAGTGTGCTTGATCGGCATACCCACAGCGATAAGCCAAATCGGTTAAGGAAGTTGAATGCCGAGCCGCCGATTGTTGGAAGCTACTTTGGAAGCGTACAATCCGTGAAAACAGTTTGGGGCGCATCCCAATATTGGAGAGAAACATGCGCTCCAATTGTCGATTGGACAGTGCAATCTCTTCTGAGATTTTGGCAATCGATAGCTGGCCTCCAGTCTCATATATCCTCCGGATCGCAGCAGACAATCTTCGGTCAGGTGGGCAGTTTCGAGCCAATCGATCAGAAAGATAGTTCACCAACAAGAGATACCTTTCCCCGAGATTCTGTGCTGCAAGTATTTGATCCTCCAGCCGATGGGCTTCCTGCTGCAAAAGATCCTCGGTAGCTATCATTTTATCCTTCAGTTCTGCGGAGGGAATATTCCATACCTGTTCGGCTGCCGAGGGATACAGACAAACCCCAATCATTCCATAAGAACCACTCACGAACAATTCCTTATAGGACCTACTAGGCCCTGAAATGGTAGCTAATGGATGCCTGCCTATTGTCTGGCCAGAACCGATCTCTACGAATGAATTTCGATACTGGAACACCATCTCTATGCAGCTGTCCGCCATCAAACGGTACATCTGTCTATGTGCAGATTTTTCTCCACCTTCCACTACCCAAAAGGATTTAACCAGATGGCTCAACTGTTCGGGTGGAGGGATAATCCGATAGTACATCCAGAGAAATTTCTTGTCTACAAGATACGTTTTTTTGAGCTGTTCTCCCAGTTTTTTATGTGCAGATGCCTGCCAAAAAAGAGAAAAACTGGATAGAAAAAATGCCTCGTCCTTTGTGTTGTCTTGCTTATTCGTAATTTGAGAATTTGATTCACCTCTCATCATTCACGCATATGTTTCGCCAGTTTTTTTCTATCCCTGGAATTTTTTTTCTCTCTCTGATTCTGCTATCCTCATCATGCAGAACTCCCCCAGTTCAGAAAGAGGAACACATAGATACGCGCACATTATTCGAGGCTCATTTTGATCAAGTCGATCCTGCCTTTGAATACGAATTGGTTTCGACGATTCCGGGGGAGGGACATACCACTTATGTCATCAGAATGGTATCTCAAAGCTGGTTGACCACAGAGCAAGTCAAAGATCCTGTATGGTGGCATTGGCTTACAGTGGTGGTTCCGGATCAGCTAACAAGCGATATCGGCCTGTTGTTCATAGGGGGTGGAAGCCGAAAAAGCGAACAACCTTCTGAAGCAGATCCCATGATGTTGCAAACTGCTCTGGCTTCCCAGAGCGTCGCTGTCTCTCTGCACAATGTCCCTAACCAGCCACTGGAATTCGTCGGAGATGATTATGGTCCACGTGTGGAAGATGAATTGATCGCCTATGGATGGAGAAAATTTATGGAAGGAGGTGCCAAAGGGACAGACGCAATCTGGTTGGCGCGATTCCCCATGACCACCGCAGCAGTAAGGGCGATGGATGTAATCACAGCATTCAGCAAAGATCAGTTGTCACAGCCGGTGGAACAGTTTGTAGTAGCTGGTGGTTCCAAAAGAGGATGGACAACCTGGACCACGGCCATTGTTGATCAACGTGTGATTGCCATTGCCCCTATTGTGATCGATATGCTCAATGTTGTGCCCTCCTTTCAGCATCATTGGCGTGCGTATGGTCATTGGGCGCCTGCTGTAGGTAATTATGACTCAGAAGGCATCATGGATTGGCAAGGGTCCAGAGAATATCAGGCGATCATGGATTTGGTTGAGCCATATAGTTATCGGGAAAAACTCGCTCTGCCAAAACTTCTGATCAATGCGGCGGGTGATCAGTTTTTTCTTACAGATTCCTGGCAGTTTTATTGGGATGATTTGGTTGGGGAAAAACATCTTCGATATGTCGCCAATGGGGATCATTCCCTGGCAGGAACGGATGCCATCACCTCCCTGATATCCTTTCACCAACATATCGTCAACCAACAAGCACGACCAGATTTAGATTGGAAGGTAGTAGATGGAAAAATCTCCATTCAAACACAGAAAGAATTTCCACCTATTGCGATTCATCTCTGGCAGGCGACGAATCCAGAAGGCCGGGACTTCAGAGTTGAAACCATCGGACGAGCCTGGTCCTCAGATGAGATTCAGGTTCAGGAAAATGGGTCCTATCAGCTTCATGTGTCTGCACCCGATCAGGGATATACGGCTTTCTTTGTCGAATTGACTTTCGCCGGGATTGGAGGGGTGCCCATGAAGGTGAGTACGGGAACGGTTGTTACTCCTGATACCTATCCATTTGAGGCATTTCAGAGTGAGAATCCGCATGGGACAAAGTAATGATGCTCAGGGTGTTTATAGGGGATGTTTTGCCTGTTAAACATAAGACGTTTTGCCAGCTCAATCTCCTGCCCGCAAACGTCTCATGTTGCGATCTGGGGATAGGGAGGGAGAGAGAGAAGGGGTAAGGGTAGGTTCCTAGCTCTCCTTCTTACTCATGGCGCAAGGCATCGATGGGATTGGAGCGAGCGGATGTTAAGGTCTGGTAGCTGACGGCAATCATTGCGATCAGCAGGACAATCACCATCGGAAGAAGGAAAAACAAAATGCCTATATCAATTTTTACGGCATATTGCTCCAACCAATCTTCTACATAAAAATAAGCCAGTGGTAACCCCAATACCACTCCCCCCATGACCAGGAGCAAAAAATCCCTTGTCAACAAAGTCAGGAGATCTTGTATAGAAGCTCCCAATACCTTGCGAATCCCAATCTCCCGGATTCTGCGGGAAGCACTGAACAAGGTCAGGCCAAACAAGCCCAGGCAGGCAACCAGAATGGCCAAACTGGTAAACAGACCAAAGATGCTTCCAAATTGCTGATCATCCTGATATTGCTCATTGAAGAACTCATCCTGGAAGGAATATTCAAAGGGATTGTTGGGGAAGAACTGTCTGAACTGTTCTTCTATGAAAGCGATCGTCTCTGACATATCTTCGGCAGAAACCCGCGCACAAAACGAACGAGTCTGTCCCTCAGAAGGGGCCAGCAGGAAAGGAGATTGTTCTTCCCTCATGGAGGTCCAGGCAAAATCCTTCATGACGGCAAGAATCCGTATTGTGTCTCCTCCAACAATCAATTGCTCTTGCAAGGCAGATTGCGGATCTCCCAGTCCAAAGACTCTGACAGCTGTTTCGTTGATGACAACTGCCTCATCGTCCATCCCATAGTCTTTGGAAAAGGGACGCCCACTCAAGACCTTCATATCATAGGTTTCTATAAAATCATAATCTACCCACACCACAGACCCAAATTGATTATCGGCTCTGTCCACACCCATTCTTCTCATGCCTGTCCCCCAATTATGCCCCCCACCAGGCACAGCACCTGCACTCGCAATATGACTGATTCGGGGATTGCGAAGCACTTCTGTTTTGAAGGTCTGAATGGTCTGATCGATTTTTTCGTCCTCTTCTTCAGTCAATACTTGTGGTCCCCTCACGACAAGAATCTGGTCCATGTTCATGCCCAGATCCTGAGATTTCATATGATCGACCTGCCGATAAACAGCAACGGTACTCGCAATCAAGAAAGAGGAAACCGCGAACTGAATAACTACCAGGGCTTTACGGAGAGAAATCCCATAAGAGAGTTTTTCATTCAAGCCTTTCAATACAGAGACAGGACGAAATCCCGACAGCACAAAGGCAGGATACAGCCCCGACAAGAAGGCTCCACCCAGAAACAAGGCAATCAAACTGAACCAAAACATGCTATTGTCCTGGTAGGTGAGAGATAAGTCTTTTCCCAAGAGATCGCTCAGCACAGGCATCAAGAGTTGAGCCATGCCGACTGCCAGAACCACCGCAATCAAGTTCACCAATAAGGATTCCAGCAAGAACTGCTTGATTAATTGTCCTCTCATTGCCCCAACTGTCTTACGAATTCCCACCTCTCTGGCGCGAATCATGGCTCTGGCTGTGGAGAGATTGATGTAGTTCACATAGGCGATCAGGAGAATAAAAATTCCAATGAGTACAAAGAAATATAATGAATCCGCTTTCCCTTCTTTTGAGGGGGTTCCGTTCGGTGCAGAATGCAAATGGATCTTATTAACAGCCTGAAGTTTGACAAACACTTGTCTGTTTTCTGATTGTAAGCGCTCTCCATGAATTCTGTCATAGACTGTCGCAATCTTTTCCAAAACGGCTGTCGTATCGGCATTCGGAATCAGGCGAACATAGGTGATAAAATTGGTCCAGCCCCATCCATCATCATTGGCATATTGGTCATTGGCCAGGACATCAATCATGGGCAACAAAAAATCAAACTCCAAATGACTATTGGCCGGCACATCCTTGACGACCCCTGTCACCTGATAGTCTCCACGACTCCAACCTCCATCTACCTGAAGGGTTTTTCCCATTGGATCTACTCCCTGCCCAAAATATTTGAGAACCATCGATTCTGTCAAGACGATGTTTTTGGGGGCAGACAAAGCCGTTTTGGGATTTCCTTTGAGAAGAGGGAAGGAAAAATCTTCCAAAAATGATGTATCCACATAATTGATCCCCTGTTCGGCAAATTGGGCCAACCCGCCATCTTCCTTGTAGTAGGTAACTACTCCGCCACCATAACGCGGATGCCAGCGAGCAAACTGCTGGATTTCTGGTACCTCTCCCACCAATGTTGGTCCCAATTGATAGCTGGTATGGAGGGATCTTCCTTGATATTCATCTGCGCGATATCGCTCAAAGTAGAGCCTATTCAGCTCCCCTATATTTTCATGAAACCCGTCATAACTTAATTCAAAGCTCACATATCGCAGAATCAACAGACAAGCCGCCATCCCTATCGCAAGTCCCAATATATTGAGAAAGGAAAAGATTTTGTGACGGATAAGATTCCGGTAGGCACTGGTAAAATAGTTTTTCAGCATGATGAGAAATGAAGAAGTCGTTCAACCTAGTCGTATTCACTCGGAATGACCCGTAAGTCTCGAAATGGTTACACCAGAATTGTGAAGCGGGCTAGGGGAGGGACTTTTTCGCAATTTTGGCAGGAATGAGTTGGTTTTGCAAAAATTGCACAGGAGAGTAAAAAGCAAGAAAAAAATTGAATGACTTCAGAGGATCTCCGATCCAGGTATTCACAGAAGCCGGTCTCAATGATCAAGCAGTTGTTTTAATTCTTTTCGTATCATGATAGACATTGACTTACCACCCCAGATGCCATCTTTTTTGGTATGGAGGTATCAAGCTCAATGTTGGATCAAGACAGAGGAGTAAAATTATCTGGATAGTGGATCATCAATCTGATCGATGAACAAATGGAAGTTTGCCAGATGACATTGGGTGATTTTGAATCAGGAAGCTATATCAGTGCTCTCTTCCCTTGATTCAGGAATCGCAGGAATGATATCTTGGAATCATGGTCCTGAGAATGTCCTTATTTCTTACTCTCCCATCACCACCTTCGTCCATACACTGATCGAATTAGATGGGCCTCCGCTTCTGGGTGCCATTCCTCCACCAGGCATGGCACCGCCCATCCCCATTCTGCCACGTCCCCCCATCATTCCAGGCTGATTCATGCCGCCCATGCCAATCCCTCCCCCCATGTCATTCATATCCGGAGCATCCTGTCGATCCAGGTCCGGTGTTGTGATTCCGATCTGCCAGACGCCCTTCTTCTTTTTCTTGGGTTGAGGAAATGCCGAAATGGGAATGGCCAACTCATATACCCAGTAGCCATCATCATGTAACTTGTGTTCGACTTCGAGCGGTTGATCCAGTTGATTGAGACTTGCAGTGATAGCCCCCCGCTCGTCTCCAAACAGATTGGTCAGCTTGATTCTGTCTCGACCTTGCCGAAGCAGTTCCTGAGGATCCATATCCGGTCGGATTTTCCCTGCGCTTTTGTCTCTGGTAACCGGGTACATCAGTCCATAGGTTCGTCGTTTTTTCCCTTCCGGGTGTGCCCATATCTCCAGACCTGTCACAGCCATTCGCATAAATGATTGTGGATGATTGGTCCTGACAAGAATGTAGAGGTTCTCGACATCCTTGCGAAAGGCGTAGGTGATTTGTGTCTCTCGATCAAACATATGCTCGCCAATTGTCCAGTCTTCATCCGAGCCATCAATCTCTACAGGATGTGAAGTTGGATAGTATCCTTTTTGGGCTGAACTTGCTAAAAAAGCAAGAAGGAGGCACATAAACAGGGGAATTCTCATATTGCAATTTATTGCTATTGTTTGTTTGATGAAATGCAACGCCAAGCATTTCTTTTTCTTGTTCAAATCGTTACAATCTTATGACTTCTTCTATAGCCTGGCCCCTTCTCTTTCTTTCTATTTTCTTTACAAAGATACACTTTCTCCCCGCGCAAGCCGAACGAGTGAAAGCCGAAATTTCTACCATCGACCTCGATCACTTTTGGGAAGCCTATGACAGCCTTGCCACAAGTACCGATAGCGTCGCAACTATACAACGCTTGTATCTGGATCGGGGTTCGGATGGCCTGAAACAATTTCTAAAAGCCCGGAACTTTACTGCAGCAGAATACATCAAACTCATCCGACGCTATCCAACTTTCTGGCCCTCTATCCGCCCCAATACATTGGCTGTCAAAGATCAGATCGCGGAGATTCAGTCAGTTTTTCAGGAATATGCACGCATTTATCCAAAATTCAAGGCACCCAAGGTTTGTTTTGCCATTGGTTGCCTGAGAACTGGCGGAACAGTTCGTGGGGGCTATCTTCTGATTGGCACAGAAATCTCTGCGGCAGATAGTCTGACAGAGAAATCAGAGCTCAACAATTGGCTCAAAACAGTCCTGCCCAAAGATGGAGATGTAACCAAAATGGTGGCACATGAGAGTGTCCATTTTCTCCAAAAGAAAGGATTCGGTCAAGTTCGAGGCTACTTTGGTCATCGGCTCCTGATGTCCAGTCTTATGGAAGGCGCTGCTGACTTCATTGCAGGAAAAGCCATCGGCAAGCATATCAATGATCCCATTCATGCCTATGGAGAAGCCCATGAAGCAGAATTGTGGAAGGAGTTTGAACCCATCATGCTCGACAATGACATTTCCAACTGGTTGTACAATGGTACAAAATCCAAAGATCGTCCCGCAGATTTGGGCTACTATATGGGCTATAAAATTTGTGAGAGCTATTACAATCAGGCTGAAGACAAATCCAAAGCGATCATTGAGATCATCGAGATGAAACGATACAAGCGTTTTCTGCGAAAAAGTGGATATTCAGGCTCATAATTTCGAATACACACGCTTTTTGTTCATCAACTCAACCGCTTCCTGTACCCCTTTGGGTGTCAGGGGAAACATCGGAATGGTTCGCTTCAAATATGGGACAGTATCAGACAAGGCCCAATGCCGCTGATCAAGCGGATTCATCCAGACTGTACGGGCATAGTGTTCCTTGAGTCGCTGCCAACTGGCGATGCTATCATCTGACAATTCATAAGGTGCCATATCTGCATCTCCAATGATGAAGAGGCTATAATTTTTGTCCATTTTGATCAGCTTGTCTATGGACACAAATTCTCGTCTACGAACATCTGAATAGACGCCACCATACAGTGTATTGTGATAATAGTATGTCTTGAGATCATGAGCAAAGCGGGTCTTCATTTTGGAGAACAGCTTGGTCACATTCCTGATATAGGGAGTCATCGAGAGACCACCATTGTCAATCAGGAGGATCACTTGCACTTTTTTGTTGATTTTTTCTTTCTCATAGGGCAGAAAGATTCCTCCCTGCTTCAGACCTTCCTTGATGGTCGTAGGAATGTCCAACATGATCTCCGCCGACTCTTCCTCTATGCCCTTCAGAGAAGCGAGCGCCACATCTATATTGTTGTCAGACAAACTGACCTTTCGGTCTACGGGATAGAAATTGGGATCACCTACCACCGCTCTGGCCATTTTTCCGCCTCCGCTGCCTCCCATCCGAATCCCTCCCATAGCTGCGCCACCATGCCCAAAGGGAGATCTGCCTCCCTGACCGATCCAGCGATTGCCACCGCTATGCTTTCCTTTCTGTTGGGCAGCAATTTTCTCCATTCGTTCCCGCAATTCTTTCAGAGAAATATTCCGATAATCGGCGGCATCTTCAATCTTCTCTGGAACTTCAGGGCTATCATCAGGATTGAGATCCGGGCGGTTGGGATCATCATTGTTGAGGATGTTCTCCCCAGAGAGAACACGCTTAATATCCAGTTGGCTTAGATGTACCTCATCCAGGAATCGCTCTACCCATTCTTTCGCTTCAGATAGGTCAGGCACAAATTCGTCTTCTTCCAGACGGACTTTTTGCCAATCCTTAAAGGTATCGGATCGCAGAATAGCCGTTTCCAGCCTTTCTCCTTTCTTGATGTCAATGGACAGAAAATACTCATAAAAAGCTGTGGTATATGGGCCAAACTCCTTGGGGTCTTTGGTGATCAGACCTTTGAGTGTCAGAAATAGATCCCCCAAAGTGAGGACCAGGCCTCTCTCCATTGATTTCCTGAGCAGCAGCAATGTTCTGACATCTGCATTGAGGTTGTATTTGCGGAAGTGATGGGGAAGGCTGTCAAACATGGGAAAAAATGAATTGAAGGAACAAATGAAAGAACAGAAAAAAAGAAGAGCTACATCTTGTGTCAGCTTAGCGGTGGAAACCCAAGCACAGCGAGGCAATCAGGGCTTTCTCTGATGGGTTGTCTGTTTGCTTGTGAGTCATACCAGTCTGAGAGCATGTCAGCTGGGTTGACCCGAAAACGAAACAGGCAAAACCTCCCATTTTCAACCAAACATCCGACGCTTGACCTTCTCCAGATCTGCTTCTGTCTTCACCAAAGCTCCCATGCCTTCCTTGGCTTCGAGCTTGGCGATGGCTTCTTCATGCGAAAAGGTCTTGAGATATTTGAGCCAGTTGAGAAGTTCACGTGTAGAAGGTGCGCGCTCCAGCCCCAATTGACGAAGTTGATAAAAGAGCTGGATGCAGCGCTCTACCAATTCTTCTTCCACAACCGGAAAATGCTTGGCAACAATCTTGCGCATCATCTCTGGTTCTGGGAAACTAAGATAATGATAGACACAACGGCCCTTGAATGCTGTCGGTAGTTCCTGCTCCCGATTACTCGTGATCACAATGGCTGGCATCTCCGCTTCGGTTGCTTCGATTTCCCGACCGGATTCTGGTAGCACAAACTTCCGATGACTCAAGGCATATAGCAGGTCATTGGGGAATTCCCGTGGAGCTTTGTCTATCTCATCGATGAGCAAGACAGAATGTGGCGTGGAATAGGCTTTGGAACCAGGACCAAGATTTACATAATCATCGAGTTGTTCGGTTTTGCGCCCATTGGTACTCAGTCCTTGAAGCCCTTTCTCATCACGCTGCGCATTGAGGACTTCGACCTGTGAATCTCGAAGATATTTGACATGATCAAATTTTGCGACAAATTGCTCGACTGTACTTTTGGAGCCAACAGGATACACAAACAATTCCAGCCCCATATCCCTTGCAAACTGAATGGGAAGTTCTGTCTTCCCTGTACCGGGCTCTCCTTCGATCAGCAAAGGCATCCCAAGCACACGAGACATATGAAACACCTGAGCCAACTCATCATCACATAAATACTGATCTGAGCCCGTCCACATTGAAGTATCTGCCATAGGAAAAGAGATTGATTAGATTTTCGCCCAAGTTAGGGAATGTTTGCTGAATTTCTGGGCTGATCTTGCACGCAATCTTTTTTTGACCATTATTTCTCAAAGCGTCTTGCAGTTGACGCTCATCTTCCTCCCGGAATCTATGTTCTCAGGGTCTCTAGCCAGGAAGGCACGTCAAGTCGCACTATCATGATTCAACGATAGAGAATCAATTCGCTGCTACCCGCACCACTGTCAACTGATGCTGTTGAGGATAGCTCCAATACCCTCCTGTGGGTTTGGGATAACGCGCAGTGAGCACAAAATTGATGGTTCGTTGCCTCTCGTCTGGATTCAGCATATTGTTGGTATCAATGACCAACTGGAAAGACTGATCCTTGGGAGAATACTGTGTATGTCCGATCGAGCTGGCAAAATAGGAATCCTCTGAAGAGATGGGATGAGTAATATGAGATTCAAGCGCCATCTGTAGATCGGCCACGAATTTTTCTCCAGCAATGGCTACATGATGAGTAGGGATGATCTGTTGAACCACTGCCCTTAGCGAACATCTTGTGCTTCCAAGACGCCAATTGAGGTAACGGTAGGCAGATACTTCCCAATTCAATATCACGTGATGCAGTTGAGCCGCTTCTTGCCAACCTGCCGGCAACTCAAAAGGTGCTTCTTTCAGCAAGAATTCCTCCATGGATGGCTTGTCACTTGCCAACAAATCCGTGAGTTCTTCTTTCCACTTCAGCAAATCCTGTCTAGCAACATTGGGCTGATTCAACAAGGTCGTGGTTCTTTCGCGAATGATCGCCAGCGTATCCGGCAAATATTGATTGTCCCTTTTGTTTTCATTCAAGATTTCTTCCCTCACCTCCTGCTCCATTTCTTCTTTTAGCTGAATATTGGCTGTTTCTTGTTGCAGGTTTTGCCCATGGATTGTTTGGATCAGCGATTGTGAATGCAGGTTCAATTGCTGGTTCATCTGCTTTTGCTGGTGCCACTGATGGCCAAACAATGCTGCCATCGCACTGACAACAATCATAAAAAGGCTTGGAAGGGATTTTTGCATGATCAATGGTTTTTCTCATAACAAACCTCCCTTCCAAAAGATACAGCTATTGCACAAAATTGCTGATGGTAGCCTGGAAGATATCAGGCTGATCCAGTGCTGGATCATGGCCAGCTTCAGGAATGATGATCAATTCCTTGTCCTTACTGGATATCTTGTCGAGGATTGCCTCCATCTCTTCTGGCGGAGCAATATCATCGAACCTTCCTGTAATCAGCAGAATAAGAGTTATTTCCTGACTTCCACCAGAAGCGCAATTCAAGGTACTAGCTTTCAATCGCCTATAGTTCGATTGCTCAATTTGAAGAGATGGGCGTAGAGCTGGATGTGTAAGGCTGACTCCATGTTTCTTCTTTTCAGAGACTGTTTGAACATCTGTCGCTTATTTTTTGTATGTGTATTTTTTCCCCATCCTTCCGCTTTTTTTCATCTCATAGCACCAGTATGAGATGAAAAAAGAGCCTTGTCTGAGAAAAAGATACACCATTAACATTCTCATCACAGATCTCAAAACAGTCTCTCAAATGAAACTTCCAGGATAAAGTGCCGTAGGAATATGGAAACAAACTTTGTAATACAAAGTACTTTTACTAAATTATTTCTCATTCTATGATCTTTTGATCAATTTTTTTCATCAATGCACTTTGCAATACAAAGTACTTTAACTCACACATCTATGCGATCTCAGCCGACCTCTTTCTCCACGCTTCCTATTGTATTGGGTTTTGCCTGCTTGTTCAATTTCTTTTTTTGGCAAGAAAAACTGGGAGTCAACCTGTTTTTATTCAGCTCTTTACTCATTGGGTTTGTCTTTCTTACCAATCAAAAGGCGCGCGCTTCACGACAGCTCTTGTTCACCGGTCTGGGCAGCTTCCTCACAGCAATTCTGGTCCTTGTTCACAATTCAGGTACTGCCAAGCTCATTCATCTCCTCTCTCTCTTTGTTTTCTTTGGGTTTGCTCATCTTCCTGAATTACGCACTATGGGCAATGCACTCTTGAGTTCCCTTCAAGGATATGCGTCATTGGGACGCAGCATCAAGCGGGAGTGGACACAATTCAAACAATTCAGTCCACAATTGAGCATTTTCAGTTCTTACCTCAAGCTGACGATTGTTCCTTTCCTGGTCCTGATCATTTTCGGAGGCTTGTTTTATTTTGCCAATGCTCCTTTTGCCAGTTTGGTGAATAGCCTGGGAGAATATATCGGGCAGGCCTTTGTCAATTTTTCCCCTTTTCGAATCGCGTTTTTTCTATTTGGTTTATTGTTCCTTAGTGGATTGATTCTCCCTCACAACACATTCGGTTTGCTTGCCAAGGAACAAACAAAATCGGATCAGTTGGTCCGCAAAAAGCCAAGCTACAAACGCGCGTTTTCATTTCTGGGCCTGAAAAAAGAATACCGAACAGGGATGTTGCTGGTTGGCATGATCAACCTCCTGTTGTTGGTAAACAACATACTGGATATTCAGCATGTATGGTTCAATTTCGAGCCGCAGTCTCATGTTGTCCTTCGCCAGTATGTACATGAAGGGACATATTTCCTGATTGCCAGTATCATCTTCTCCATGGGAATCATGCTGTATTTTTTCAGGGGAAATATCAATTTCCTGAAAGGCAGTCGTCCGCTGAGAATCCTGAGTTATGCCTGGATCGTGCAAAATGCCATCCTTGTCTTATCCGTTGGGATGAGAAATTGCCATTATATTGGGCAGTATGGCTTAGCATACAAACGCATTGGCGTCTTCTTCTTTTTGTTCCTTACGTTGTTTGGATTATTCTCTCTCTACCTCAAGATCAGAGACCGAATGTCCACCTTTTATCTTTTCAAAACCAATGCCTGGGCACTGTATGCTACGATGATGGTCTTGAGCATGGTCAATTGGGACATGGCTATTGCCAAATTCAATTTTCAGCATTATGAAAAAACACAACAATTGGATACAGACTTTCTGCTCACTCTCTCCAATAAGTCCTTGCCGCTTTTGATGGAACACCAAGCCTTATTTCCCGTTCCTGCTAATCTGGCGCAGAAAAAGGCTGACTTTCTAAAAGAGCAAGAGACCTATTCCTGGCTTTCCTGGAATCTGGCAGATGCGCAGGCCATGAAGTATGTGACAAGGAAATAGCAGGAGATCGTATAGTCGTCCTATCTGTCTGGCCTTGGTAGCAGGAGCAGGACAATCGATGACACGTATTTGGGGAAGCTATGAATCCTCCCTACCTTCTGGGAGGATTCTTTGGTTTGATTACTCACAACTTCCCCTCTTATGATTCGATGCCTCTTCTTCTCCTTTTCATTCTTTCTGCTGCTCTTATTGCTTATCGGTATTGGGGGAGGATGCAAGAGGAATGATCAACCAACACAAGAAATCTCTGGCTTTCCCTTGCAGAAATTTTCCGGCTATAAGGGCATCTGGTATAGCAATCAACCCTCAAATGATGAATATGTCTACAAATACAGTGGAGGCCTCGGAACCTATCCTGCCAAGCACAATCCGTTTGCCATATACCGAGAAGAAGTGAACAAAACCTTCTTTTGTTATGGTGGAACAAATGATAGCAGCTCGACTTTGCTTCATATGGTCTCATTGTTCGATCATGCAACCAACACTTTTGCTACGCCTCGCATCTTATTAGACAAAGGCACCAAGGATGCCCATGACAATCCTGTGATCAGCATGGATCGGGAAGGATATATTTGGATATTTTCAACCTCGCATGGTGTCGAAAGGCCTTCATTCATTCATCGAAGTAGCAAGCCGTATGAGATCGATCAGTTTGACAACATTCATGCAGTCCAGCTTATGGAGGGGAAGGAAATTCCTCTGGACAATTTCTCCTATTTGCAAGTTTGGCATGATGGCTCGCAATTTTTGGCCTTTCTGACCTTCTATCGACCTGGATCTGGTCCCTACAAGCGACAAGTGAGGACGATCAACTTTATGAAAAGCATCGATGGCATTCATTGGTCTGAGATCCAGCGACTCTCTGCACTAGAAGAAGGACACTACCAGATCAGCAATCTGCATGCACAAACATTAGGAACAGCCTTCAACTACCATCCTGCCAATTCAGCGGAGGTAAATGGCCTCAACCAACGAACCAATCTCTATTATCTCCAAAGCATAGATGGAGGCAAGAGTTGGCAATCAGCTGATCAACAAGACATCACGCTGCCTTTGCAAGAGGTTCAAAACAAGACATTGGTCAAAGATTATGAATCAGAGGGCCTGTTGGTCTATCTCAAAGATCTCGCCTTTGATTCGGATGGAAATCCTGTAATTCTGCATCTCACTAGTTCAGGCTATGAGGCTGGGCCTTCCAATAACCCACGGACCTGGCGAACGGCTTACTGGACAGCTGGGCAATGGCAATTCTCGGAAATCACCACTTCGGACAACAACTATGACATGGGCTCCCTTTACCTCATATCCGACAGCCTTTGGCAGATCATTGCCCCTACCGAATCAGGCCCACAAGCCTTCAATCCCGGTGGTGAGCTTGCCCTTTGGGAGAGCAAGAATCAGGGAAAAAGCTGGACGAAGCAGATGCAATTGACCAATAACAGCCTATACAATCATACCTATGTCCGCAGGCCGGTGAATGCCCATCCTGATTTTTGGGGGATTTGGGCAGATGGGCATGGGAGGCAAGCATCCGCCTCCCGATTGTACATCAGCGATCAGCAAGGAGAGGTGAGACAGTTGCCTGTTGTGATGGAGTGAAACATCTTTCTTCATCTGTAGGGTCCAATTTTTTTCTTAAAAAAAAATGGGATTATTCCCACAGCATCTTCATTTTGCCTATTCATCCATTCCTGAGGAGAATCAATATGAAAGGTACACCTTATTTTCTGTTCATTTTTCTGGCAATATTCTTCATTCATTGTCAGCAAACTCCCACTAATTATCCGCATCAGGAAGAATGGCTCCCGCTCTTCAATGGCAAGGATTTGACAGGTTGGGACATCAAGATTGCTGGTTTTGAGGTAGGGGTGAATTATCTCAATACTGTCAGGGTAGAGGAGGGAATCATGAAACTGAGCTATGAAGATTATGATACGTTTGCTTATGAATATGGGCACATTTATTACGAAAAACCATATTCACATTATCTCTTGAGAGCTGAATATCGCTTTGTTGGAGAACAAACCCCAGGAGGCGCTCCCTGGAATGTACGCAATAGTGGGATTATGCTACATGCTCAATCTGCTAAGGAACAGGGGATCAATCAGCATTTTCCAATCTCCATCGAAACCCAATTTCTAGGAGGCTTGAGTGATGGCAATGAACGGCCTACCGCCAATCTTTGCACACCGGGTACAATGGTGGAATATAATGGAAAACTCGATCGTACGCATTGTATCAGTTCAAGCTCCAACACCTATGATGGGGATCAATGGGTACGCGTAGACATGCTGGTTTTGGGAGACTCTGTGATCCATCATATCATCGGAGAAGATACGGTATTGACCTTCAAAAAACCTCAAATCGATTCTGTGTATGTGAGTCAAAACAATTTTGATTATGAACAAGCAGAAGTCCCTGATCCTACTCGATGGAGACAGGCGCATGGGCAATTGCTGAACAGCGGCTATATCGCACTACAAGCAGAAAGTCATTCGATTCATTTTCGCCAGGTGGATTTGCTGAATCTCAAGGGCTGTATGGACCCGAATGCGAAGAATTATAAATCGTATTTTGTCGAAGCAGATCCTGATGCTTGTGTGTATTGAAAAATCGGACAGAGGTTTTTCGGCAAGATGTCTGGAATTGGAATGGATCGCGGGCCGAAGAATCGAATCCAGTTCGCGAAGCTCCTTCAGCCCGCATCTCCTACAGCATGTTTTGCTCGATTTTTTGTATTCGCATAGCTAGTCCCTTGCCTTTATTTCTCAACAAAATTCTTCAATCGCCCGACTTGTCCAGCCAGCACTTGATCAACGACCGGAGCTAGCCCTGTAAGTCCTTCCTTTACATATCCGCTCACGATATAGGTCAAGGTCAACTCAGTCCCTGTTTCCGTTTCTGAGAAGGAAAAGGTCATTGCTCCATGAATCCCCATTTCCTGCAAAGGTCCCAGACCGCCCAGAAGTCGAAGGGTTTTGCCGGGATTGGCGTGAGCTACCAGCATATGAAGCACGCTGCCACCATTGGGCAACAACTCACAAAAACAGCCGTTGGCCCGAGCCTCCAAATAAAAATTGCTCCCTTCTCCACTATAACTGTGATCGGCATCCCACCACTGGCCGATCTGTCGAGTAAGTGCATCATAGACTTCAAGGGGACTTGCTTCTATGAGAAGCGTGCTTTGTACATGGAAGCCATGAGCCGAAGCACCAATCACTTCTGCCTGAAGCGTTACACAGAAGACCAGATTAAGAAGAAGAAGAATGAGGTGTTTCATACAGCGGATCTTTCTACTTTGATACAAAAGAAAGAAAACAATCTCATACCTTTGCCTGTATACTTGCGAAAATTTTGTTCCTAAGAAAAATGCATCCAGATCAAGCCAGATGGAATCACAGATATGCGCAACAAGGCCTCAAAAGCTTTGGGCGCACAGCCTCAGAATGGCTGATACAGCACAAAGATCTCCTTATGCAACAGACCAAAGGCCCTGCGCTGGACCTTGCATGTGGCAATGGCCGAAATGCTTTCTATCTGGCTCAATTGGGATTTGTTGTCGATGCGGTTGATATTTCAGATGTCGCGATTCAATGGGTCCAGAAGCAGGCAATCTCACAACAATTGGCTGTTCGAGCGATTCATGCCAATCTGGAAGAAAGCGAGCTTCCCAGACCAGCGTACGAATTGATCATTGGATTTAATTATCTGCAACGCACGATATTTCCTCGACTCATTTCCTCTCTGGCACCCAACGGTCTGCTGATCTACCAAACCAGATACCTGGATGAAATTCGCATCCTGAAACGAGAAGCAAATCCAGCCTATCTCCTTGGGTATAATGAACTTCTGGACCACTGCCAGGGCCTTCGTGTGCTGCATTATCAAGAAAGCATACAACAGGTAGGTCCCTCACAGCGACAAAAAGCATTGGCAAGCATTGTTGCCAGAAATTCCACTTTCTCAGATTGATGCCTATCTTGCCCTCGATTCATGGTCCGCTTCTTCTCGATCCAAGCTTGAACAAATGAAACTCTCTACCAAACACATTGGTCTGATCGCAGGACCAATTGGCTTCTTATTTATCCTGCTTTTTTTCCATCCAGAAGGCTTATCCCCCGCAGCCAATGCTGTTCTTGCCTCTACTATTTGGATTGCGATCTGGTGGATCACAGAAGCGATTCCGATTGCAGCCACAGCCTTGTTACCGATTGTTTTGTTTCCCCTGACAGGTGGATTGGGATTGCAAGCGACCACAACTTCCTTTGGCCACCGGTATATTTTCCTCTACATCGGAGGATTTCTATTGGCTATCACGATTGAAAAATGGAATCTCCATAAGCGGATTGCCCTGACCATCATCAATTTTATCGGGGCCAATATCCCGACCATTATTCTCGGGTTTATGATCGCGACGGCTTTCTTGTCGATGTGGATCTCCAATACTGCCACCTCTGTCATGATGCTACCGATCGGGATGGCGATCATTGCACAACTACGAGACAATCCAAAGACAGTCGAAGACGAAAACCAGACCTTTGGCAAAGCACTCATGCTGGGAATTGCCTATAGTGCCTCAATCGGAGGCATGGCTACATTGATTGGAACTCCTCCTAATCTGGTACTGGCCGGAGTGGTACAGGAATTATATGGAATTGAAATCACCTTTGCCCAATGGATTTCATTTGGGCTGCCGATTTCATTGATTTTACTGGCGATCTGCTGGGTCTACCTGACCAAATTTGCCTTCAATTTCAAACAGAAAGGATTTCCAGGTGGCAAATCAGAAATCCAAAGACAACTGCATGCCCTTGGCAAGATCACCTATGAAGAGAAACTGGTATTAATCGTCTTTAGCCTAACTGCATTGGCCTGGATTAGCCGATCCTTTTTGCAAAAAAATCTGGGCTTGTTTCCTACACTGGATGACACCATCATCGCAATGGCAGCTGGCCTGATCTTGTTTCTAATTCCAAGCAAGGATCGATCGGTTCCACTTCTGACCTGGAAGGATAGCAAAAACATTCCCTGGGGCATCATCTTACTATTCGGTGGAGGAATGGCATTGGCTGAGGGCTTCAAAACGAGTGGGCTTGCAGAGTGGATTGGTTCCCAAATGACACTATTGGCAGGCATTTCCTTGATTTTACTGGTCTTGATTCTAATCGCAGCAGTGAATTTCCTGACAGAGATCACCTCCAATCTAGCCACGACCTCCATGCTTTTGCCTATTCTGGCTCCCATGGCTTTGTCGATTGATGTACATCCCTTTATCCTCATGGTATCGGCAACTGTAGCAGCTTCCTGTGCATTCATGCTACCCGTAGCAACTCCTCCCAATGCAGTGGTGTTCGGCTCAGGTTATCTACGAATCCCGGACATGGTTCGCACAGGGATCTGGATGAATTTGATCTCGATTTTCCTTCTCAGCATGTTTGTGTATTTCGTACTTGCGCTCCAGTGGGGATTTGATCCTGGCGTCTTTCCGGTGGAGTGGAAATAGAAATAAAGGAGACAAATAGATATTTTTTCTGGCTACCCATTTGGATAGGGGAGGAGATCATGGGTAACAGCTCTGATCTTGGATACTCCGACAATAAAACAAATAGTTAATCCACTGATTAACAAACATGAAGAGCATTCTCCCCTCTCTTGAATCCGAAAAAGCAAGTCCTCAATTCCTTCTTCCTGGTGTATTGTGACTGATTAATTTCACCAATATGGGTAATTGATGAGCGTGGTTGGCAGGCATACCTTTGTCCTATCAATCACAACAAATCAAACATTGTCATGAAACAACTCTTTCTTTTGCCCTTCGCCATCACAATCCTCTCATTGATGTTTTCCTGCAAGCCTGATCCTGTTGGACCTTCTGGTGAAATTCCTGATTTGGTCATAAATCTGGATTTCGAGGAAAATGGAACCTCCTTTGAGACCCTTAATTTCACCTATGAAAAACAACAACCCGGAAGCGGAGAAACAGCAGCAGCCAATGGATCCTATCAGTCTATCACTGATTTATTTCTGACACAAGTTCTCGGCAAGCCTGGTTCTCTGGGACCAACCTTTCTGATTACAGGCCCCATCAATGGCTTGACAGCTGGCACATATCAGGTATCAACATTAGATGCCACCAATCCGCTTGCAAATGCCTATTCAAGCTTTGTAACTGAAAACGGGGATCGATTTACCTCCAGTTCCGGCACATTCAAGATGTCAAACGTTGAGTTATTTGCCGATGTCGGAGGCTCCACTCTGCAAGAGTATTTCGTAGATATAGAAGTCAATATGACCATGCAGACTGATGATGGAACAAGAACCATTACAGCATCTGGAAGTATGAAAGGGATCAATATCAAAGGAAACTAATCGGCTGAATCGAATTCAATTCTATCTTTATCAGACGCAAACCTGTGAATACGGGTTTGCGTCTGTCTGAATTGGGGCTCCCCATCTGCCTGTTTGCCTATCGCCTTCATAGTGAAGAATCTTGGTTTTTTTTCGATATTACCACGATCAACTAACTGCTCTCCAATATGAAGAATTCACAAGCTCCTTCACTGTTTTCCTCTTTTGTCCTGATTTTGCTGTTCGTCCTCTCGTATCCCAAAGAATCGACTGCACAATTCATGACAAAAGAGGCGCTTTCTCAACTCACCTACAGACATATCGGTCCTGTCGGGAATCGACTGATCTCAGTCGCAGGGATTCCGGGAGATCCGATGGTGTATTATGGGGGGGCAGCCTCCGGAGGAATCTGGAAGACGGTGGATGGCGGATTGACATGGAAACCTGTTTTTGATGACAAACCTGTACATGCGATTGGTTCGCTAGTCATAAGTTCGAGTGATTCTGAGATCATTTGGGCAGGAACAGGAGAGACTTTCATTCGGTCCAATGTCTCTATCGGCAATGGGGTATGGAAAAGCATGGACGGGGGAGATCATTGGGCGCATATGGGCCTGGATAAAACCGGGAGAATTGGTCGTATGATTGTCCATCCCGACAATCCTGACATTGTCTATGCAGCCGCAGTTGGTCATGCTTATGCTCCACAGCAAGAGAGAGGAATCTATCGCACCAAGGATGGGGGAAAGAGTTGGGAGCAGGTCTTGTTTGTCAATGACAGCACAGGCGCTTCTGATCTAGTTATGGACCCCAACAACCCCAGAATCCTGTTCGCTGGCATGTGGCAATTGGACATCAAGACCTGGGGAAGAGAAAGTGGTGGTCCGGGCAGTGGGATTTATATGTCAAGAGATGGGGGGGATAGTTGGAAAAAACTGGAAGGAAATGGGCTACCCAGTCGCCCTGTTGGAAAAATCGCTTTGGCGATGAGTCAGGCGAATTCTGATCGGATCTATGCCTTGATTGAAACAGGAGATGGCGTTCCCTGGCATGGAAAGAAGACAGATAGCGGAGAGCTTTGGAGGTCAGATGATGGGGGAAAGAAATGGACCTTGATGACACATAATCGGGATTTGTCAGGAAGACAACCCTATTATACCCGTTGTGCTGTTTCGCCTCTTGATGAAGATAATGTATATTTTCTCGCTGCTGCCTATAGCATCACACAGGATGGCGGCAAAACCTTTGAAACGGCCAAAGGCCCTGCTGTCCCCAATTGGGATCATCACGATATGTGGATAGATCCCATGAATGAGAATCGAATGATCGTGGCTGGTGATGGGGGATTGGCGATTTCGCAAAACCGAGGCAAATCCTGGTTAAGAAGTCAATTGCCAGTTGCACAACTCTATCATGTCACCACCGACAATCATGTACCTTACCATGTCTATACCAATCGACAGGATGGCCCTTCTCTTCGTGGTCCCAGCAATAGCCGAACTGCCGGAATGTTTGGGCCGGGTGGCATCTCGCGTGGGATGTGGCATGATGTAGGAGGAGGAGAGAGTGGATTTGCCACACCTGATCCCACGGACCCGGACATCATTTGGTCCAGCACGTCGGGGCGGGGACCGCTTGGCGGGATAGTTGTTCGCTATAATGAGAAGACCCGACAATATAGACAGGTGGAAGTCTGGCCCGAATTCACCGCCGGACATGCTGCCAAAGATGTCAAATATCGCTTTCAGTGGACCTTCCCTTTGCTAATTTCTCCTCATGATCATCAGACCGTATACGTCTGTAGCCAACATGTCCATCGAACCACCAATGGTGGGCAAAGCTGGGAAGAGGTCAGCCCGGATCTGAGCCTCAATGATGTAAGCAAGTTAGGCGTTTCGGGAGGACTTACCCCGGACAATATTGGTGTCGAATATGGGAGTGTGATTTATGCGCTGGACGAATCTCCTGTTCAGCAAGGTGTTCTGTGGGCGGGGACCAATGACGGACTGGTCCACATCAGCAAAGATGGGGGAGTGAGTTGGACAAATGTCAGCGAGAATATCCCTGATCTTCCTCCATTTGGTACAGTCAGAAATATTGATGCCTCCAAATGGGAGGCAGGCAAGGCCTATTTGACCGTAGATTTCCACCAAGTTGGCAATTTTGATCCCTATGTGTACAAAACCACTGATTTTGGACAAAGCTGGACCAAAATTATAGAAGGAATCATGGAAAGTCCACTCAGTTATTGTCGCAATGTCAGAGAAGATCCTGTCAGAAAAGGTCTGTTGTATCTTGGGACAGAAAATGCCCTCTATGTTTCTTTCAATGATGGACAGAGCTGGCAATCATTCATGAGTAATCTGCCTCATACCCCAATGTATTGGATTGACATACAAGAGCACTTCAATGACCTTGTTCTGGGCACCTATGGGCGCGGGATTTGGATATTGGATGATCTCTCTCCACTACAGCAGTGGACGGAAGACATTGCGGCCTCCTCGGCACATCTGTTTAGTCCTCGTCCAGCCTATAGATTCAGGCCGATTTCTACACCTATGGACATGATGGATGATCCGTCCGCTGGTGAAAATCCGCCTGCCGGGGCCATCCTGAATTATTGGCTTGCCGAAGCCGATAGTGCCATCATTCATATCATTGACGCCAATCAGGATACCATTCGAACCCTCCGACAGGCGGGAAAAGCAGGATTCAATCGCCTCGTTTGGGATTTTATGGGAAGCCCTTCCTCACAAATCAAAATGCGAACAAGCCCTCGATATGCTGATTGGGTTCCGTTGGGCAAAAACAGAATTCGCAAGGTTCCACCCCGGATCGCTGTCATGGCTCCTCCCGGCAACTACACCGTCTATATGCAATCTGGCGACAAGACCTTTTCTCAAGCACTCACAATTATCAAAGATCCACATTCCGAAGGATCTCAGGCAGATATCACTGCCCAAACCGCCATGATGAAAGGCATACATGTTGATCTGAATCGGGTGGTCAGGCTGATCAATCAAATCGAACTGATCCGGCGACAATTGTATGATCTGAGAGCAATCGCTCAGGAGCAAGATGTCCCCAGCGAGCTCTTGTCTGAGTTCAGCCGCCTGGATGAAGCTTTTTTGGAGATCGAAGAAGATCTCTATAACATCAACCTCACCGGTACTGGGCAGGATGTTATCCGCTGGCCAGCCAGACTTGCCTGGAAACTGGAGTATCTCGCTTCTACCGTCGCAGTTGCAGATTTTCCCCCGACAGATCAGCAATACGCAGTTCATCAACGCATCAAAAAACAAATCGGGGAACAGGAAAATCATTTGGATCAATTAATCAAAAAAGAACTTCCGACTTTTCACCAATTGCTAAAAGAACATCAATTGGACAGTCCCATCATCTCTGCCTTTCGATAATTCTCTTGTGTCATGAACTCCTCATTCCTCTCTCTTAGCCTATTGATCGTTTTGTTGTGTATGGCTTCTGTTCCAAACCCATCAGAGCCTCCTCTCTGGAATTTTGACGCACAACTGGATACTTATTTTGTTACAGAAACCAACAAATTGTCCAAGGCATCGAAAGATCATTTGGCCGACATCACCAATTGGGAGTTGTACCAAAACCAGAACCGTTGGAAACTCATGCATATGCTGGGGCTAAATATTTTCGCTCTGGAAAATGAAAAATCGCCACTCAAGCCTGTCATCACTGGTACACTGGAAGAAGAGGAATTCCGGGTGGAGAAACTGCATTTTCAATCGCTTCCTGGCCTGTATGTAACGGGAAATCTATATATGCCCAAAGAGATTACAGAACCTTTGCCAGCCATTCTTTATGTGTGTGGTCATGGCAAAGTCAAGGAAAATGGGATAAGTTATGGCAATAAGGCGCACTACCAACATCATGCAGCCTGGTTTGCCAGAAACGGATATGTCTGCCTGATCATTGATACCAATCAATTGGGGGAAATTGAAGGCACACATCACGGGACACACCATCTGAATCGTTGGTGGTGGATTTCTCGCGGTTACACACCAGCAGGCGTAGAGGCATGGAACGGGGTTAGAGCTGTTGATTATCTCATCAGTCGCCCGGAAGTGGATCGAAATCGCATTGGACTCACCGGCAGAAGTGGGGGAGGGGCCTATACCTGGTGGGGAGCGGCCATCGATACCCGGATCAAGGTTGCTGTTCCTGTCGCAGGCATCACAGATCTGAATGATCATATCGTCAGGCAATGTGTCGATGGCCATTGTGATTGCATGTTCATGGTCAACACATTCCGATGGGATTATCCCAAGCTTGTACCTCTGGTTGCACCTCGCCCCTTGCTCATTAGCAATACAGATCGAGATCCTATTTTTCCTATCAAAGGTGTATTCAATACCTACCTCCAAGGGAGAAACGCCTATGCCAAAATGAATGCCTCCAATCATCTCGCTTTACATACCACAGCTGGGCCACATATGGATACACAAGAGTTACGGGTTCATGCCTTTCGTTGGTTCAATCACTATTTGCGAGGCACGGATGAGTTGATCGACAAGCCGGCCATCAAATTCTTTGAACCCAGACAATTGAAAGTATTTGACAAACTTCCCGAAGATCAGATCAATACCAAAATTGATGAACTGTTTGTTGAAATCGCCCCACCTATTGCGGAACAGCTGAGTAACTTTAGCTGGGATCAACAAAAACATCACTGGAATCAAGTGTTGGATGAGAGAGTTCTCTCTGGCTGGCCGTCCAAGCCCAAACGCCCAACTTCGGAATTCCTGCAACGCTACCGACATGAAGAAGGAATCTTGAATGAATGGAAGGTCACAACCGACGATGGCATCACAGAGCTTCCCTTCTTTCAGCTGGTATCCAATAAGGGTTCCAACAAAACGAGGAAAGTAGAAATTCTGGATGATGAAAACTGGGCTTTTTGGGCACCAAAATTAAAAGCCTTATTTCCATCTGGCGACCTTTGGAAAGACGCCTTACCAGAAAAAGACGCAGCCAAAACAGTCAGGAAATTATTGAAAGGCCTGGGAGATATCAGTTTCCTTTGCATGCGAGGGGCAGGTCCGGCACAATTCAAGGGAGATGAAAAAAGGCAAATACAGATTCGTCGAAGATATTACTTACTTGGTCAAACCCTGGAGGTCATGCAAACCTACGACATCGGACAAATGTTGATTGTCGCGGCAAAGGGAATGAGTGAACGTTCATTTTCGGCTGAGGCCAAAGGAAGCACAGCAGCTATGTTGATGTATGCCTCTCTTTATTTTGAAGAGTATCCAGCCATGTCCGTTGATCTTGTGGATATGCCACTCAGTCATCAATATGGGCCTGTATATCCCAATGTTCTCAGATACCTTGATCTCCCGATCACGACCCTTCTTGCTGCTGAAAAACGCGCGGTGAGGATTCATGCCAATCGGGATTCAGATCTGAAGGAGTGGCAAGCTTTGGCTGATTTTTCCCAACAGATTCCTAACCTACACCTCACCATAGATGATTAAGATGTTCTATGCGAATCATTGACCTCTCCAAACCCATCCAATACAATCCTGACGATCCCAGATTCATGCGGGTCAAAATCAAGCATCAAGCGCACAAATCAGGTGGCAGACTGATTCGTTGGTTTCTGGGCTTGCCCTACAAATTGTTTCCCAGCAATTTTCAAGGATGGGCCAATGATACGATCAAGCAACTCGGAGTCCACTCAACGACTCATATTGATGCCCCCTGGCATTATAGTCCAACAGTCAATGGGAAGGCAGCCAAAACCATCGATCAAGTGCCATTGGAATGGTGTTATGGTCCGGGAGTGGTCATCAATATGTCGCACAAAGCGGATCATGAATTGATCACGATTGAAGATCTGAAATCAGATCTGGAAATATCCGGAGCACAACTCTCAGCAGGAACAATCGTCCTGATTCGGACGGATCGAGATCAATTTCTTGGAACCAAAGAATACCCTGATCGCGGCACCGGCATGAGCAAGGAAGCCACAGAATGGTTGATCGACCAGGGCATCAAGGTCATGGGGATCGATCAGTGGGGGTGGGACATTCCTCTCAGACATCAAGTCAAGGAAGCCAAACGAACAGGCAACAAGGAACTATTCTGGGAAGCACATCTTGTCGGGCAACGCAAAGAATATTGCCATATGGAACAGTTGGTTAACCTCAAAGCCTTGCCTGCCTCTGGATTCACAGTCTGTGTCTTCCCTCTCAAGATTGTTGGGGCCTCTGCTGCCCCAGCCCGTGTAGTAGCCCTGATAGAGGAGTAATTATTTCTCCTGAAAATAAAACCCTCCAGGAATAATCCCTGCCCGAAATTCGTCGATCAGCTCTCCGCCAGAGGTATATCTCAGGATCACACCTTTTTGTACATAATCAATCGCATCAGCAAGATAAATCTCCTCGGTAGCAGGATCAATTCCTAGCCCATACCACAAGCCTCCTTCTTCCGGGATGAGTGGATCAGCTGGCAAATCGGTCGCTTCAATGGACATACGAACCACAGCTGTAGTTAGAAAATACAAGGCATCTCCTTGAGCATTCATCTGCAATTCTGAGGGTTTTTGGGCAATGGGAAAGAGAAAGGAATCAATCACCGTTCGCGTTTCAGGATCTATCTTGTACAAAGCACCTTCGACATCCGGTTGCAAAATCTCTCCACAGGCCAGCCACAGCATTCCTTGCTTGTCCCGAACGATTCCGTTTCCCCCAATCCTGACGCGAATACTGTCGATGAGTTGATCGGATTGGGGATCAAGGACAAAGAGATAAGGACGCTGCACATTGGTCACAAATACCTGCTCATTCACCAATACCATTTGCTCAGTCCATCCTTCAATCGGGATCTTCCCACTGACAGATTGTGTGGCCAAATCCAGAACTGAGACTGCATTGGCGTATAGGTCAGAGACATAGGCTTTGGTGGACGAAATGCCCAGGAAATATCTGGGTGAGCTGAGGCCATCAATTGTGCCGATGGATTCGAGACTCTCAGGATCTAGTAGCTCGATTTTCCCAGAATTGTTGACGACCAAATACATTTTTCCATCGAATACGGTCATAGATTGCAGGACATCTCCCAAAGGAAATTGGTTAATGGCCTGAAAAAGGCCGGACTGAAGCATTTTCGTCTCTGGGTCATATTTATCCAAAGAAGCATTGCCCCACTGAAAATTGCCCTCGTTGAGGACAAATACATGTCCAGACTCTGGTGCAGGTGGGTCTATGATCTCTGGGGATTCTGGTGTACAGGACATCAGCAATAGCCATCCGGCCATCCAGACAAATCCTTTGTTCATGGGGGTCATAAGTCTATTCTTTTCATCCAGTCAAGGGGTTTGTATGAGAATTTTTTGAGAAAGGGAAGAAGGTAGCTTATCCAGAACGCGAAGGATATACATAGTAGGAGATAGCTCCTCGGTCGACAGGTGAAACGAGCGAATTCCCTTCTCAAGCTGATAGGATCTGACCAATTGGCCTTCTAAGGAAAATACTTCCACCTCTACAGGATGTTCTGTTGGCGTTCCGAACTGCACAGTCACAGGATCTCCTTGCCTGACAAGTTGGGGAAAGATTTTCAAAGAAGTAGCCTTGCTCTCTTCTATCGAAACCTGAACATGAGTCAGACGAGCTTTTGCATAGCCATCTCCCTTTCCTCCTGTATAGGGGACTTGGGCTGTCATCCCTCCTGTGCAGAGAATCATCATGCTCCAGAGGCTTATCCAATAGATGTTGCTTTTGTGTTGGTCTGGATTGGCATTCATTTCGTTATCCTGCTTATAGTTCTTGTTCAAAAATCAACTGTTCGGACGCCTCTTCCGCCAGTCGTATTTCGTCGGAGAAAGGGCTGCAGTTCGTGATAAAAACGATCAGAAATCGCCAAATCCCGATAGGGTTCTATGATCCCGCTAAACCAGGCTCCCCCTCGATGAATCCCTCCATCTTCTAATGACCAGCTACTTACATTGGCTTCCCCCTCCTCTGTCAAGTGTCCGTCACCGTGGGTTCCTTCGAACAACAGCCCCAAGCTGTCAACGGTGACACATAGTTCCCATAAGTTGCCACTCATTTCGAGAACTCCATAATAGGTAGCGCCAATTTGAAGTCGATCACTACTATCGGTGCCACCAAAACCTGATCGCAAGGGTCCGGCAGGTCCTGTATATCCATGACTTCCCAATCCTGTGATGGAATCTGCTACTTCAGTCACAGATTCGTCTTCTGTTCCATCCTGCATCACGGTATTCGCATCAATGATATGCGGAGTCCCCCAGGCAAATTCTCCCGGAACAGCTCGTTCAGGACCTCGACAAATCTTTTCAAATTCCAATTCGGACATGGGTCGCAATCCAGCCCAATCGAGATATGCGAGCAAGTCTTTCCAACTAAGATAATTACAGGCTCTTGTTTGGCCATCGTCTACCTGATTGTATTGGCCATCCGTCTGTGCATCTGAGTTATAGAGAGCTGGTAAGTTGGGAGATTGTCCCGAAACCTCCAGCAGGATGCCATTGCGATTGGTGAGAATCCCATTGAGGGTCAAAGCTGCTGTTCCGGGAGCAGAAGCAGGAGATTGAGACGTTCTGTTGAGTTGTTGTTGATAGCTGAGGACGTTCAAAAAGTCTACATACTGAGCCTGGGAAAGTTCATATTTCATGGAATAGAGTGCCCCAAATCCTTTGGGATAGCGTGCAGGAATCTGCCCGTATATCGCGGCCTCACTCCCTACTGAGAGTAGACTATCCGGGATGGTTTGTTCATCTCCTATCCAAAATGGGCTGCCTGATTGTGCCTCTCGAAAGTGGTGGAAACTGCTACTATCTCCCAGCAAAAAACCGCCTTCAGGGATATACACCATTTCTATCCCATATATCTCAAGGTCCAGGGTTCCAAATGGCAGAGGAGCAGCTAATTCCAGTTCCAGCAGTGTAGGAGAGATCTCGCCACTGCCAGGCATAGCTCTACGGACGAACAGGCCTTTTCCATCTTCCACAGCCTTACCTTCCAAGGGAAAGCCGACGATATGCGCCTGATCGATGATCGAGAGATTCGCATGTTGCCAGGCACCACCTTCACTTCGATATTTCAAAAATATCCAAACTGCGTCATGATTCGATGGTCCTTCATCCAATCGCCAACTATGTTCCCAGTTGACAGTAACCCCTATGTGCTGAGGATCG
Organism: Bacteroidota bacterium; assembly: GCA_039029315.1. GTDB lineage: Bacteria > Bacteroidota > Bacteroidia > J057 > J057 > JBCCCJ01. The sequence goes on from JBCCGK010000025.1 coordinate 55,813, forward strand.
ATCAGATGAAGATCGTGCAATTGGACATTGTTGGCCCATAACAGAATCGGACTGACGCACAGGCCAAAGAGGAAGATGGAAAAGGGTCTATTCATATTATCGCTGAATCAGGAAACGTTTTTGCCAAAATTCGTCCTCATTGCTGCCCCTTAAGATATAGAGGGAAGGGGGAAATTGGTTCACATCGAAGGTCTCCATCAAGGAAGTTGCCACCTCTCTTTGAAACAGAACTCGTCCTTGAAGATCCAGTATTTCTATGTTTCCTGACCATGCTTGTTCCAGATATAGCTGCATCTTGTCATAAGCAGGGTTTGGAAAAAGGCTGAGATTGAGTTCTTCCGAGATATCCACTGCGCCAACTTGCCTGATATGCAGATAGACCCAGGCTGATGCAGAATCACCCCATTGGTCCAGCACTACATATTCCAGGCTATCCTCTCCCAAAAATCCAACATCTGGTGTATAGCAAATGTAATCCACATCGGGAATCGCCATGCCTTGCGTAGGGGGTGTCAGCAATTGCATGCCTATGCTTGGTAATTCTGGTGAATCTGGATCTGCGTCATTGCTTCGCACAGCGATTTTGATTTGTTGGGCCATGCCAGTTGTATCATAATCATTCACTGCGATGGGCAAAACATTGTAAATCACTTCTGCGACTTCCGGGGAACTGCCCGTTGAGAAGGCTCCTATTTTGTTCCCCTGATTGTCATACACGCCTCCCAGGGAAAAAGAAAAGTAGTCTGTTTGGGTAATGTAAAATTGATCGCTCAGGGTATCATGAGCAAAGGCGGTGATGACCGTATCAATCAAATCAGCTGATATCACGGCCCTGTTGATCAGATCATAAGAAGCAAGACTTCCATTGATTATCGTATAAAGAATCCCTTCCTCATCCACTGAAAAGAGAGAGCCATAAGCTCCGGCGGCTATGTTGGCATTCGCGCTATCTGTTGTCCCCATCCCGGTGCTGAGATCGACAGTTGTAATGGTATTTGAGGCATTGTTGAGACCATACAAGACAGAATCCAACAAAACGAGCCTTCCCAAATCTTCATCATTGGCATTTACCTCAAAAGTATCTACCACGGATAGGCTGTTTAGATCCAGTCTGATCAAGTATCCGGCAGAATCTTTGAAAGAAGGCGTAGGATAATTCTGGGTGATATACACATCATTCCCGACCACAACAAAATCTTTTGCGGGCAAGGATATCGCAGGAATGCTGTCTATGAATGTCAAGGAGTGTCGATCAAATACCCGAAAGTTATTGAGATAAGGCCCCACATGATTAAAGGGAAAATACCAGTTTCCTACCAGCAAATAATTGTCTGACAGCTCCATATGAATGGTGCTTGGAGCACCAAATGCAGTTGCTGCGATTCTGTCTCCAGAGATCAAATCATACAAAACAATGGAATCCTGAGCTGCGACATATGCTCTTGTTCCGTCGATGAGGGCATCCTGGACAGATCCTGTCTGTATGGTATCCACAGATTGCAAGCTCAGATCTACTGGGTCGAGGAGTTGCACATTGGCATTATCCGCTGGATTGCCAAAGCTTCCTCCATTGAGGAGCAACACTTTTTTGACTCGAACCTCTTGTGAATGGAGGGAAAGAACAGATAGAAAAAAAGCAAAAAATAAAACTTGTTTCATGAGGATTTTGACTTGGTTGAGGTGAAATATATGTTGAGGGAAAGGAGAACATTCCTTCCCGGCATGGCTCTGTTTTTGATGACTTGGTAGGATTGATTCCAGAGATTTCGGAGTTGAATACCTCCTACTGCCTTGAATCGGTAGAGACTTAACTGATAATTCACAAACAGATGTGCGAGTTGATAAGATGGCAGTGAAAACGCATTGTCAGTGCTGGTATATCGTCGCCCTGTCAGCTGGTGCACATATCGAAGGGACAGTCGGTTTATTTTCAGGAAAGCAGACAATCTCCCTTGATGTTGGGGGGTATAAATCAGTTGTTTTCCCAAAGACAGATCTCTTAATTGATCTACCTTGGTGATGGTGGCTTTGGTTAGGGAATAGGCTGTTTCCAGATCAAGGGACCAGAAATTGTTCTGGATCTCTACTCGTCCAGTCCACTCACCTCCTCTGCTCCAGACATTCCGAAGATTTTCAGGGAACCAGTAAGTCGGACCCGGCCGCCATAAGATCCAGTCGTCGATTGTTTGAGAAAACACATGTGCACTTGATTTGAAACGCAACGATCCTTCTCCCCATTCTCCTTGAATCCCCACTTCCTGATGCCATCCATGCTCTGGAACAAGATCTGGATTGCCGCCAGGTGACCAATAGAGGTCATTGAAGGTTGGGATGCGAAATGTCCTTCCTACTTGCGCACGTGCTTGAAGATGAGCGGATATCCTTCCGCGAAGACTGAGAGAAGGAACCGTGGGTATGGGTTGATCGGTCATCCATTCCTGTCTCAGACTCAGGACGGATTCCCAACGGTCAGAGGGCTCTGTCCAATGCCAAGCGACAAAAGCAGCCATACGGTGCTGTTGGGGTATATGTTCTCCATATCCATCTGCTCTTGCCTGCTGAAACATATGTGTCAAGCCCACTCGGATGCTGTGGCCTTTTGCTCCTTTCCATTCTCCCTCTACTTCATGCATCAATGTTTGATCCTGATTCTGTGCATCAATCTCAGCCAAACTATCCTGAAAGTGTAGCTGCGTGCGCAAATATGCCATTCGAGCTTGCAACAGCAGTGTTTTCCCTTCTCTCTTCCATACAGCTGCGAGTCTGTCTGCGCGATCTTGTTGGGCTGCGAATCCCTGTCTGCTGCTAAGGGGGGGAGGAATCTCGCGATCACTTTGCTGATGCCAGAGCCACAGACGCAAGACTTGTCGATCAGTCAATTGCATGCCGGCTTCCTGGAGCAAGCCCGTTTGCAGGAAGCTTGCATTGTGTTGTCGAAGGTCAGTTCCTGCTAGGCGAAAATCATTTCTGGCCTGATGCCGAAATAGCCTTGTCCGGCTATAGGCTTGCCTGCCTGCATAGATCAAATCTCCTCCGATCATCTGATCCCCAAAGCTCCCGCCTTGCGAGTGAATCCCGATCTTTTGCGTTTTTTGGAAATGGGTCGCATTGTCCAGGTGAATGGTGCCTCCTACAGCTCCACTTCCATAAAGAGAAGCTGATCCGCCGTATTGAAGCAGAATGTTATCCAGAAAAAAAGCTGGGATCAAGGCAAAATCCAACTGCCCGTTCATTGGGCTATTGAGCGAAAATCCATTCCAGTTTACTGCCGTATGACTGGCACCACCCCCACGGAGCGAACTGCTGGCCAAACTTCCCAATCCATAACTTTTGATGAAAAGATCGCTATGATCAGAGAGGATATCAGCCAAATTTTGCCCCGCCATCTCCTGGAGTAAGACTGAGTCTATTTCGACTGTTCGATGGCCCGGAGTCAGTTGCTCATGGCGATTGGCAGATATTTGTACAGTGTCCAGTCCAGCCTCTTTCACCTCTGATTGTGCATAGAGGGCATGATCTGCTATGCAGAGTATATGTAGGAGGAGTATGGTCAGTATAATCTGACAGGTGTTCTGCATCATTTCGTCGCTTTTATCCCGAAAGCATGAATTCTATGCACCTGGCAGGTCTTCTGACTTACTCCACTTGTGCGTTGCCTTCCCATCCTGCAAATGAGGACAGTGGCCAGTAGATGGCACAAGTTTGCATGGAGCTTACAGCAGCGGGAACTGTTCAGGACTTACACCTGATTCCCTCTTCGTTTCGCAGGATGGGTATCCTTTGAAAACCCGATGCCTTGCAAAAGTAGACTTTTCCTGGAATAATCCAACCAATAACTTGAGAGGCTTCTCTCTGGACACTTCGATTGAATTGTTTAATCTGCTGAATTCCATCCTTCTGCCTGCTCCTGAATTTCTTCGAAAAACTTGGCAGACTAGGGAAAATCCCCTAGTTTCAGCGGAATTGACGCTAAGGCCTCACTATGACAACTAATGCTACTTCTCTTCGCCCCAAACCAAGGTTGAGTTTTTGGGAAATCTGGAACATGAGTTTTGGGTTTTTGGGGATACAATTTGGGTTTGCCCTTCAAAACTATGACAACTAATGCTACTTCTCTTCGCCCCAAACCAAGGTTGAGTTTTTGGGAAATCTGGAACATGAGTTTTGGGTTTTTGGGGATACAATTTGGGTTTGCCCTTCAAAATGCGAATGTCAGTCGGATATTCGAAACGCTTGGGGCAGACATCGAGCAAATTCCTATTCTATGGATTGCGGCTCCGCTGACTGGTCTGATTGTCCAACCGATCATTGGATATTTCAGTGATAGAACCTGGAATCGTCTGGGAAGAAGAAGACCCTATTTTCTGGCAGGAGCGATCCTGGCATCCCTTTCATTGGTACTCATGCCCAATTCGTCCGTTCTTTGGATGGCTGCGGGAATGCTATGGATCATGGATGCGTCAATCAATATTTCCATGGAACCATTTCGTGCTTTTGTCGGAGACAATCTCTCCTCTTCTCAGCGAACGACTGGTTTCGCGATGCAAAGTTTCTTTATAGGTGTTGGCGCTTATGTTGCTTCCTACTTACCCTATATGTTGTCCAATTGGTTCGGGATCACCAATACAGCTCCTGAAGGTGTGATTCCTCCTCATGTAAAGCTCTCCTTCTATATAGGAGGGGCTATATTCTTATTATCAGTTCTATGGACGGTATTTCGGTCCAAAGAATATTCTCCTGATGAGATGGCCAGTTTTTCTGACAATGTGGGCCACGATCTGTATGAAAAGCCAGCCAAAACCTCTGAGGAACATCATCGGTTGGGGAGGGGACAAAGCATGTGGGGGGCTATATTGATTCTGATTGGCCTGGTGGCAGCCTACATTTTTTCGACTCAGGATCTTGACAAACAACTATATATCTTTTCAGGTCTGTTGATTGTAGGAGGAGGCATGGCTTTGGTATCAGGCCTTATGCAACAAAGAGGCATCAATCATAATTCTTTTGTCGGAATGATCAATGATGTGGTTGGGATTCCCAAGACCATGATGCAACTGGCAATTGTGCAATTTTTTAGCTGGTTTGCGCTTTTTGCCATGTGGATTTACACCACTTCTGCGGTTACTTCCCACATTTATGGCACCACGGATACAACTTCTCAAGCCTACAATGACGGAGCGGATTGGGTGGGAGTGATTTTTGCCTTTTACAATCTTGTTGCTGCCATTGCTGCATTTGGTTTGCCTGTTCTGGCCAAATATACCAATAGGAAGGTTACCCATATGATTTGTTTGGTTCTGGGGGGCATAGGATTGATCTCCATTTACTTCGTGAGTGATCCTGCTCTGTTGCGACTCTCTATGGTTGGGGTGGGCATTGCCTGGGCCAGTATTCTATCCATGCCTTATGCTATCCTGACTGGCTCCTTACCTCCTGCCAAAATGGGCTATTTCATGGGAGTATTCAACTACTTCATTGTGATTCCCCAATTGGTTGCAGCAGCCATTCTTGGAGCCATCGTTGGTTCAGTATTCGGTGGGGAAGCGATTTATGCACTGATAATCGGAGGAGTGAGTATGATTCTGGCTGGTCTGTTGTCGCTCTGGGTACAAGATGATGATGATCCTTCCCAAATCAAGCAGGCGTAACTTTTGGTTGTCGAGGGGATTATGTGTCTAAAAACCCTATGCAGACGGTCATATTTGTCTTCACCAGTTTTTATTTGTTTTATTCTTCTCCTGCTGATTCAGAAGTTCAATTTCAACAGGCAATGCTCAAACAGGTCAACCAACTTCGAGCTGCTGGATGTACATGTGGGGACCAGATCATGCCTCCCGCTCCAGCGGTTGTCTGGAATGATCAATTGTCAGAAGCAGCACTGACACATGCACAGGATATGGATAGATATCATTTTATTGGCCATAAAGGACATGATGGCAGCAAAATCAGTGAGCGGGTGGCGCGAACGGCATATCCCTGGCGTGCTATAGGTGAGAATATTTCCTGGAATGCTTCTTCCCTGGATCAGGCCATGCTCGGTTGGAAAGACAGTCCTGGCCATTGCGTAACCATGATGAGTCGGAGTTTTCGGGAAATGGGAGCAGCCAGGCAAGGCAGGTATATGGTTCAGGTTTTTGGCAGGCAGTGGTAATACATACAACGGCATGAGAAAACAGTATTGGTTCTGGATGAGCTTCTTCCTGGCAAGTGTTGTCTCTTGTGTGCCTTCTGAGTCAGAACAATCCAGCAAAGCGGTTGATCATTCAGCAAGTTCGGCTTACCCAATACCTCCTCCTTCTGGAATAGAAGTGAATCTTTTATCTTTATCACCTGAAATCAAGCTAGACACAGTCAAGGTTGAGATCACGTATGATCACTCCTTCAGCCAAGCCAAGACTTATCTGGCGATTCCTTTCCTCCCTTTGTTGCGTCAGTTGGTGGATAAATTCGGGATTGAATCTACCCATACGGAAGTATTGCTGGTCTGTAAAGATGGATACATTCCTTCCCTGGAACTATCGCAGATTCTCCGTCAGGGAGGTGGATACCTGGCGTTTCGGGATGAAGATGCGCCTACAGGCTTTGATTGGGCCGAGACTGTCCGCACTGATTATTCTCCTTATTATCTGGTCTGGGAGAATCTTCCTTACGAGGATCATTCAATGGCCTGGCCATTTGGATTGACCGCCTTGACCTTTGTGCCTATGGATTCCAGCCTGAACAAAATTCGTCCAACGAATGCTCGCCAAGAAGTAGTTCAAGGGTTTGAGCTGTATAAGGAAAATTGTCTCAAATGTCATTCGATCAACCGAATCGGCGGTATCATGGGACCAGAATTCAACGAGCCTAAGAACATCACCACTTATTGGAGCAGAGAAGATATCATGGCTTTCGTGCAAGAGCCAACTGCCTATCGCTATAACAGCAAGATGCCGGCAATCACACATCTCAGCCAGGAAGATCTCTCATATATCATTGATTATCTTTCGTATCTCGCTCAATCCCCCTAACTCCTATGTCTATCCGCTATTCTGTCATGAGCTTAGCTGCTGCAATTGGTCTATATATGACTCTTGTTGTGGTCAACAATCTTACTGATTATGGGTCCAATTTTGCCTTTGTCTCACATGTGCTGAGTATGGATGATACCTTCTCAGCCAACAAAGGAATGTGGCGTGCCATCTCCCAGCCGCTCGTGCATCATATCGCCTATGTATTGATCATTTTGACAGAATCTATCATTGCGATTCTCTGTTTGTTAGGGAGCTGGAATCTATGGAAAAACAGATTTGCTTCTCCCAAAGAATTTAGACGGGCCAGGAAACTGGCTGTCTATGGACTCCTTCTTGGGTTTCTTCTATGGTTCACTGGATTTGTCAGCATAGGGGGAGAATGGTTCCTCATGTGGCAATCCAGTCACTGGAATGGGACTGAGGTCGCTATGCGGAATGCCCTGATGTTCCTGCTCGTGATGTTTTATCTGAATAGTGTAAATGTTCCTGTCGTCACCCGCTCAATTCCATCGTCATAGATCAGATTTGCCATGAACACATACACGCCTTCGGGAGCCGCTCGTCCCTTCGTCCACCCATCCCAACCAGCATTGAAGTCATTGGGAATCAAAGCATTTCCTTCATACATCAGATGTCCCCAACGATTGAATACACGAAAATTGCTGATTGAAATCAATTCATCCCCTCCACCGATGGAGTAGTAATCGTTGATGCCATCGTCATTGGGCGAAAACGCATTGGGGGCAAATAGATCATAGTGTTCCAACTGAAGCAACACCGTGCTATCACATCCGATGGAGGACTCGAGATCCACAGTATAGGTGCCTGGATTGAGAAAGCGATGGTTGCCGACATAGTAGAATTCTCCAGGAAATGATTTTGCAATGACGGTATCTCCCGTATTGCTAAAGACATTGAGGTTCAACTGAATAATGCTATCGCACCCATCTACAGATGTCAGGGTATCCAGATAGATCCCTTCTGTGGTTCTGTCGTTTCCATTGAAAAAGAAAGAATCTCCTTCACACAGGCGAACTGTCTGGGTTGAACCTGGGCGAGGATGGGTATATTGATATCCTTTGGCGATTCGGCAACCGAGATTGGGACTTTCGATTCGGACCTGATAGAGCCCATCTCCATGCAGAGTTTTCAATTGTGAGAAGGTTTCGCCGACCAGCGCAATTCCATTTTTGTACCATTGATATCCCAATGTGTCGCTAAATGGCACCCGCAAAGCTACATCATCATCGCAGGGATGAGCGGTCAGTCGAATATCGAAGTCAAAGGAGGCCTGATCAGCCAGAACAAGGTTGTCAAAGAAATAATAAGTATTCACAGTGGCCAATGTCCTCACACAGGGAGGACCTATCGCAATGGCATAGATATCCTCATCAGGGGTAATATTGATCTCCTTTTGCTCCCATTCCATGGTCCCACTGGCTGGAGTTGATCCGAGGAACTTCCAGCCGGGTCCATTGGTAGGGCATCCCAAGGCATCATTCCCTCCCCCGAACGGCAAATTGTTGCAGTTGGTCGATCCAAAAAAGGTCACATCCATTGGAGGGGAATTTTCTGCAAAGGTATAGCCAATATAAAATTGAAATTTGTAGGCAACTCCTTCCTTTAGTGGCGAGGTCAAACATGCCCCGGCATACTCTTTCCAGTTGGGATTGCTTCGACTCCCAAATCTTCCGTCGCGAAATCCGATACAGGCCTCCCCATCAGGAATAGGAAGTGGAACTGGCAAATTGTCCCATCCCATCCACCCACAGGTATGGACATAATCAGTCGTGGCATCAGAAGCCTGAACCCAGTCTGTTGCACAGCTCATCTGAGAACGAGAACTCGGGCAACAAATCATATCTTCGAAGGAGGGATTGGGGATGAGTGATTTGGGCTCAACAATTTCACATTCACAATCAGGATCATTGACATCGATTCTACCATCTGCATCATCATCAATGGCATTGTCACAGATTTCTTGTGCGAATAGGGAAGGAGAGCCAGCTAGAATTCCAAGTAGCAGGAATAGTCCGTAGTAGCGGATCATATAAATAAAGCCTTGCTAAGCAGGAAACACAAATCCCCACAAAGGGTGTGAAAAGATCAGGCTGATACATCTCTTTGCCCTGAAGTCCTTTTCCCTATAATCTATGTCCCCTTTCTTAAATTGATGTTAAAGGTAACTGGTGCTAGCCGCTGTGTGATAGCTTAGAAACGCTCAAAAAATAACTTATGCCCTTTTATTTGTCCATTTGCACCAAGCCTTTTCCTTTGATTTGGCTCAAATGTTCTACCAAAAATGACATGCTATTTTTTTCATGTTCCTTAAGTTAGAAAAAAATAGAGAATAAATAGAATCTCAGATCTGTCCGTCTTTTCCGCCAATTTGTGTAGTGGTGGAACGACTATTGAATGTGGTCTTAGCAATATACGTCTTTTTATTTCATGAGAACAATACTCCCGGCACTCCTTCTTGATTTTCCATCGTCGAATAAGACACTCGCTACATATACATATACACCTTCAGGCAAGGGTCTGCCTTTGGCCATGCCATCCCAACCATCATCCATTGCCCCTGGAGAAAGTCCCTCTACCTGATACACCAAATTTCCCCATCGGTTGAATATTTTTAGTTGGGAAATTTCAATTACCTCTTCTCCACCGGTCAAAGAAAAGTAATCATTGATCCCGTCACCATTTGGAGAAAATGCCGAAGGCGCAAATATCTCGTAATAGGACAAGGACAAATATATGATACTATCGCAGCCTCCAGTAGATTCCAGTAGCACTTCATATTCTCCGGGAGCATCAAATCGCCTTGAACCAATTTGATACGATTCCGAAGGAAATATTCGAGTGTGAATGCTATCCAAAAACTCTGATTCTACTGACAAATCCAACAAGACTATGCTATCACAGCCCGTGATCGTCTGCAATGTATCAAGATAGACACCTTCTTCTGTAAGCACCTCTTCTCCAAGCTGATACGAACCTCCTTCGCAAATCGCAAATTGCAATTCAGTGTATGATTCAGGTCTTACATACTCAAATGGCTGCGAGAGCACACATTCACCGTCCATGGCCTCAATCCGGACTTGATATGATCCATTTCCGTACATTCTTACCAGAATTGCTCCCGTTTCTCCAGGTATCGCAACCCCATCTTTATACCATTGAAGACGATTTCCTATTTGGAAGAAAAAATCTGAATCCCCTTTGACAAGCAATCTTTCTTCGGGGGAGCAGGGTTCGTTTAACAATCGAATGTCTCCTTCATAATCGGATTTCTCAAGCAAGCGAATATTGTCCAGGAAATAATAGGGATTGGGTTTGGCCATGCTGTCCAGACATCCCGGTCCAATAGCAATTGCATTGATCTCGACTTCTGGAATTACCTCAAACAGGACACGTTTCCATTCCTGATCTCCTTCCAGCCAGGTATGGCCCAGACGGTGATAGGCAGTGATGGCGGCTGGACATCCAAAGCTTGGGTCTCCATTCCCAAAGGGAAGGTCGTCACAAGATTCTATTCCCCAGAAGGTGAATTCATTTGGTGGAGAATGTCTCTCATCTCCAAATCCGATATACATCTCGAAGAGGTATCGTTCTCCTTCTTTCAGGGGATAGCTCAGGCAGGTTCCGACATATTCTTTCCAGGAAGTCTCCATGACTGCTCCTTCAAACTGTCCATTTCGAAAGCCTACACATGCCTCTCCGTCTGGCATAGGAAGTGGCACCTGATAACTTGGAAACTCCTGCCATCCACACATGTGAAAATAATCAGGTGTCGGTTCTGAGGCATCCTCCCAGCCTTCGGCACAGTTCAGTTGCGCTTGTGCATCCGGGCAGCAGGAGTGATGTTCAAAGGAAGGATTCACAATAGGCGAAGGAGGCAGGTTCAATGAACATGAACAATCAGGGTCCTGAATATCGATCAGGCCGTCCTGGTCATCGTCCAGCCCATTGGCACAAAGTTCTGTTGACTGGGCTATGCAAAGCGTCATCGGGTAAAGTATGATCACTCCCACGCATATTTGTCTGATCAGCACCTTTAGCTCGAAAAATGTATACCTGCAAAAGATCATTTTCATAAATAGCTCAAAAATACTTTGCTAAAAAAAGGGTTGCGTGGAAGGTGTACATTCCCTCTCTAAGGCTCATGTCGATCATAATTGCCCTTGAGGGAGGAAATGAAAGGCCGATCAAAAGGGAGAAGAATAGCTGTGGCAATCAAATTGAGTCTTGGCCTTTCGTTTTCATATGTGTTTCAGGCTGCGTCAAGTCAATTTAATAATTATTTGATTGCCTTTGCAGAAGAAGCCTGAAAGAGGTGTATTTCTGGCAATCTCCTTAGCTTTCTCACCGTAATAACACAAAACTCCCTGAGCTTGTTCGCTCCTTTTGATCATCGAATAACACGATTGCTACAAATACATATACGCCTTCCACAGCCGGAGCTGCTGAGGTTTGTCCATTCCAGACCGTCGCAAAATCCGGACGAGTCAGATTATTGGCCTGAAAAATGAGATTTCCCCATCGATTGTAAACCTGAAACATCCGTATGCCTACAACTTCGTCTCCGTCTCCTTCCAAAGAAAAATAATCATTGATTCCATCTCCATTTGGCGAGAAAGCTGTCGGGACCAAGAATTCATAGAAAGACAAAGACAAGTGAATCGTGCTGTCACATCCAGTGGAAGATTGCAAGGGAATAGCGTACTCGCCAGCTTCATCAAAACTGTTCGAGCCAATCTGGTACACTTCCGAAGGAAAAATACTTACGTCAATCGAATCTCCAAGATCTGAGACCACAACCAACTCCAGTAAGATGACACTGTCGCAACCTTCCGGTGTCTGCAAGGTATCAAGGTAGATTCCCGTTTCGGTCAACTCCTGGATTCCCAGAAGATAGGTTTCTCCTGCACAGATTATGGCTTCCTGTTCCTCAAAGGAACTGGGTCTCTCAAACACAAATGGTTCTGTCAACTGGCATTGTCCTGTTGGTGACTCAAGGCGAACCTGATAGCTCCCTTCTCCATACAGTTGACTCAACATTTCGCTTTCCTCTCCTGCCAAAGCAATCCCTTCTTTGTACCACTGATAGCTGTATCCCGGTCTTCGCTGAACCTCCATCCCTACGTCTGTCGCACAAGGATGATCTGTCAGCGAAATCCCTTCTTCAAAGTTCGACTGCTCAATCAAGACAATGTGATCCAGAAAATAATAGGTATTAATGGGACCCAGATATTCTTTGCACCCTGGCCCAATGGCAATCACACTGATATCTTCTCTCGGCTTGAGTGTCATTTGGACGCGCTTCCACTCATTCTTTCCATCGACATCTACCCCTCCAAGGAATCGCCAATTGGGATCTTTGGTGGGGCAGCCAAATCGGACATTTCCTTCTCCAAAGGTCATGTCATCACACTTCTGAATTCCAAAAACGGCTAGCTGTAGGGGGGGAGAATGTATCTCATCCGAAAAGCCAATCGATAACTCGATTGTGTAAAGAACATCAGCCTGCAGTGGGGTGAACAAACAAGTGCTGGCATATTCTTTCCATTGAGGATTGTCGTTTCTCAAATCAAAAAAACCGTCGCGAAAGCCCACGCATCCTTCTCCGTCAGGCAGAGGCAAAGGAATCGGATATTCCTGCCATTCCAACCAGTGGCAGCTATGATTGTAATCTACAGTTGGCTCTGAGGGCTGATTCCAGTCTGAGAGGCAGGCGAATCCTGATGGCTCATGGGGACAGCAGCTTTGGTCTTCAAAAGATGGATTGGGAATGGGAGAGCGGGGGAGAGCAGGACCGCAGCTACAATCTGGATCATGGAGATCGATCAGACCATCTTGATCATCGTCAAGCGCGTTGTTGCAGAGTTCTGGCGTTTGCGCAACACACAAAGTTGACAGAAATAGAAAAAAGAACGCACACTTGAGAGGCATAATCGTATCGTTGAAGCAATCTAGAGGAAATTAGCGAAAACTTCATCCGATTCATAGAATGGGAATTGTCCCTTCTGGCAAGGATCGTTTTCTCCACATTTTCCTTACAAAAGATTTTGCCAACTAAACCAATTTCGACATATTGGGTTATATAAATAAATTGCTCTAAATTTGTAAAAACATCGATTGCTATGGCTATAATAATTACAGACGAGTGCATCAATTGCGGTGCCTGCGAACCTGAATGTCCTAACACGGCTATCTACGAACCTGGAGTAGAGTGGAAATACTCTGATGGAACAGAACTTGAAGGAGAAATCACAACCCCTGAAGGCGAAACGCTAGATGCGGATGATGACCAGGAACCTGTTTCTGACGAATTCTACTATATCACCCATCACAAATGCACGGAATGTACTGGCTTCCATGAGGAACCACAATGTGCTGCTGTCTGTCCAGTAGATTGCTGTGTGCCTGATCCTGATCATGAAGAAACTGAAGAAGAGTTGATTGCGAAAAAAGAATGGATGCACCTCGAGTAGCGGCATCTATCCTAAATACACATCGGGCCTCCTACTTATGAAGGAGGCCCGATTCATTTCTACCTATTTTTTGGGATTGTTTTCAGCCTGATTTTTGTTTTTTTTGTCTTTCTCATTTATCCAACATCTTTTTTTGCTCAGATCATGTTTGGAATTATTGTTCTCATTATGCTTGCCTTCTATATGGGAAAGCGAGCTGAAGACAAAAACAAAAACCGCTATGTGTATTGGGGACTTACCGTACTGGTGTGGTTTGGGGCTCAATTCATCGTTGGGATTCTCTTCTTTGTGCTTGCAGGTCTCATTACGGGGAATGAGCCTTCAGATGGAGCGGTGACCGTTGCTGCTCTGATTGGTTCATTGATAGGGTATGGTCTTCTCTATAGATATCTTGACAAGCAATCTGATGAGTCAGATGCCGAAAGAAAAATCAGGGAATTGGGGATGCCCGATTCTGAAGAAGATACACATGTCTAAGAGACTGTTTTGACATATATGCTGAGAATTTTTATTGCGTATTTTTTTACCAGCCAAAGCTCTTTTTGCTTTGCATAGCTGCGCTATGGACAGGAAAAAAGCTGAAGGATGGTGAAAAAAAACGCATACAAAAAATTAGTGATAGATGTTCAAACAGTCTCTAAGTCCACTTACTCCTCTTCCTTCCCAAAGTTCCAATAATTGGGGTGGGTATCTTCTGTCTGCTGGTTCCAATAGGCAGGAGTAACCTTGCGACCATCAAAGGTCAACAATTTGCGCTGATAGACTGCTATCACAGGATTGAAGATAACATCTGCCACACCAGCTATATAGAGTGTGGGGTCTTCTTCTTTTTTCTTTTTGGCTTCGGCTGCTTTGACTTCATAGCCGTTATGTGCCAGGAGTTTGCGGAGGAATTCTACCCGCTCTGCTGAGGCTGCTGTTTCCAATACCGTACAGCGAACTCCTTCTATTTCTTTGACTACGTGTCTTCCTTTTGTAAGTGACATAGTTATTGTTCTTTCTCCTTTCCAACTGGCCTTCTTTTTTTGTTTTCTGTCCTTTTTATTCATCCTCTGCTAGCTCTTAAAGGCATTCAGCTACTTCGTGCTCTTGATGAAAAAGGACCAAAAACTCAAGCCTCGATTCCCGGGATTTCACTTCGTTCAACACAACCAAGCAAGGCTAAGACAGCTGCCGTTCTTCCCGTCCCGACGTAGCGGGATGCACCCAGCCACATTTCTTCGAAATCCTCTCTCCTCAAATACTTACCGCCCTTTTACATTCGATATGTTTCATTTTCAATTTCCTCTCCCACCTCCTCAACATCCAGCCTTATACCCCATACCATATACCCTCAAAACTTCTCTTCCGTCCTCACATTCCCCAACTGACAGCATGAATATAGGAATAAATGCTGCTGGCAAATCCTGTAACAAAAATCCCGGCCACACAAATGATCAGGCTGACTTTGATGAACATATCACTCTCAACTCGTGCAATGGGATTCTCACTTTTGTTAATAAACATCGCTTTGACAACCAGTAGATAGTAGTATAAGGATATCACGGCATTCACGACTGCGATGAATACCAAAAGATATAGTTCCTGACTTGCTGCTGCAGTAAACAAAAAGAATTTACCAAAGAATCCGGCAACAGGAGGTATCCCAGCCAGGGAGAACAGCGATACCAGCATCACCAGGCTCAAGCGAGGATTGGTGGCATACAGTCCATTATAATCTGAGATATTCTCTTTCCCGCTTACATTGGCAATGGCGGAGATTACACCAAAGGCTCCCAAATTGGAGAAGATGTAAATCAGCATAAAATAGATGACTGTCGCCATGCCCATTTGTGTCCCACTGATCACCCCTAAAAAGAGAAATCCTGCCTGAGCGATAGAGGAAAAGGCCAAAAATCGCTTAATATTTGTCTGACGAATCGCAAAGAGATTCCCGACAGTCATCGTCAATACAGCGGTCACATACACAAGATCTTTCCAGAGTTCGGCGACAGAACCAAAGACTTTGAATAGCAAAATCACCAGGATGAAAGTCGCAGCCCCTTTAGAAACGACAGATAAATAGGCTGTCACATTGATAGGAGCCCCTTCGTATACATCGGCCGTCCAGAAGTGAAATGGCACAATAGAGATTTTGAAGGCCAGTCCAGAGAAGAAAAAGATGGCACCCAGAGCCTCAAGATTGCTGTTCCCAACTGAAGCTGCCATATCGTCAAAATACATGGCGCCATTGGCTCCGTATAAGAGACTGATCCCGAACAAGGCAACGCCAGAAGACATCGCAGCGGTCAGAATTAGTTTCACACCTGCTTCGGAAGATCGAGACTTATAGAGATTGTAAGCCACCAGCGAAGCTAGAGGTATCGTCGCCAGTTCCAGTCCAAGATAGAACATCAGAAAGTCTCCTGCAGAGATCATGAAATTCATCCCGATTAAGGTGCTCATGAGCAACAAATAGTATTCTGCAAATCGGCTTTGATTGTTGGGATCCGCATTGAGCCAACTGGCAGATTGCAGAAATACGATCAGCACCCCAATGTTCAGGACATTTTTCATAAGGATGGTCAAATCGGTATTCTGATACATGCCTCCGAAGAGTGTCCCGGTTGAAGCTGGTAAGAAGCCGATCATCGTGGCAATGGCAAATAAACCGATCACCCAATAATTGGTTTGTTTCTCTTTTTCTTCGGGAATGTTGAGTTGTAGCAACAGATACAGTACTGCCAGTAATGTCAGCAGTAGTTCGTGTCGCATCATCATAAATTGACTTAAGTCCATATCTTTGATTTTTACTTTTGTTGTCCTTTTTCCTTGATGAAAAAGGACCAAAAAATCAAGCCCCGATTCTCGGGATTTCGCTTCGCTCAACACAACCAAGGCCTATCCTCAAGCCATCTTCCCCGTCCCAATGTATCGGGATGCACCCAACCACATTTCTTCGAAATCCTTTCCTCCCCCTTTTATCTTTTCTATTTGATATTTCACATATTACATTCCCCCTCTTCCTCAACACCCAGCCCTATACCCCATACCCCCTATTTCCCCTATGCCCTTCCCAACCCTACAATCCCGCCAATCTCTCCAGGATCGGGCCCATGCTTTCCATAATCATATTTGACAACCATAATGGCGCAAGACCCATACCCGCAATGGCGACCACCAGAATTCCTGCAGACAAACGCTCATGCCATGCGGCATCTGTCAGAGAATGATATTCTTCGTTTTCGATGGGACCCAGAAGCATGAAGGCTACAGCTCTCAGCACATATACTGCCGTTACCACAATAGAGGCAACTGCGATCACCGTTGCCACTGTATTGAATGTACCAGGTTCCTGGAAAGCCCCTACAAAAATGGGCATCTCCGCAGCAAAGCCACTCAGACCAGGAAGTCCCAATGAAGCAAATCCACAGATCACATAACATACTGAGAGGAAGGGCATTACTTTCATCAAGCCGCCCATTTTATAAATATCTCTGGTGTGAGAACGGGAGTAAATCATCCCGATCAGTCCAAAGAACAAGGCACAAATCAATCCGTGGGACAACATTTGAAGAATCGCACCATTGAAAGTGGCTTGATTCATCATCAGGATTGCAAACAAGACCAATCCGCAATGACTGACAGATGAATAGGCATTGATGTATTTCAAGTCTGTCTGAACCACAGCACCCAGGGCGCCATAAATGACACTGATAGAAGTAAGAATCAGGAAAATCCAGGCCATCTCAGAAGCAGCTTCTGGCATGAGGAAGGTTGCGATTCGCAGACATCCATAGCCCCCCAGCTTCATCAATACCCCGGCGTGAAGCATGGAGACAGCGGTGGGTGCTGAAGCATGACCATCGGGAGACCAGGTATGGAAGGGGAAGAGAGCTCCAAGAACTCCAAAACCAAGGAAAGTCAGTGGAAAAAAGAGTCGTTGTGCGTCTATCGGAATGTTGACCTTGGCGATTTCCAGAATATCAAAGGTCAATGGCCCGCCTCCTGCATCAGAGTTGAAATAAATTCCCAGCAGGCCGACCAATAGAAAGGCAGATCCTCCCATCAACATCAGCGTCAATTTCATCGCTGAATATTCCTTTGGGCCGCTTCCCCAAATACCAATCAGCAAATACATGGGGATCACCGCGATCTCATAAAAGAGGAACATGGTAAACATATCCAGGGAAATGAAAAACCCATATACCCCTGTGGTTAGCAAGATCAAGGACATAAAGAATTCCTTGGCAAGTTCCTTCACATTCCAGGAAGCAAATACCCCGGCGAAGATGACGACGGACGTCAGCAGAATCAACGCTACAGAGATTCCATCAACGCCTACATTGTACCGGATGTTAAATTGCTCAAACCAAAGAATATTGGTGCGATACAACATCTCGGCAGTATTGCCAGCAGCTCTTTCTCCCAGATACTGGAATACCAGAACGATCGATTGTAGCAGTTGAATACTCATCCCTACAGCAGCGACAAGCCGGACCTGTTTGTGGTCTTTGGCAAATGCCATTCCGATGAGGGTGAGTAGTGGTATGAGAATGAAGAGAGTTAGCATAAACCTAGGAAGTCATGATATAAATAAACACCATCGCCAAAGCCACCGCTCCAGACACAAACGCAAACGCATAATGTTGCAACTGTCCCGACTGTATACCTTTGATTGCATCGGCGACTGTATTGGTGATCCAGGCAATCCCGTCCATCGCTGCATCTATTACTTTTTTATCGAACCAGGCAATCGGCGCTGATATTCCTTTAAAGATGATGCTCTTGGTAATGTATTGGTAAATTTCGTCTATGTAGAATTTGTTGTATGCCCAGGTATAGAATGAACCGAATGATTGGGTGATTCGATCCGGGAGATCTGATTCTTTGGCATACATCCGCCATGCCACTCCTATACCTAGAAGCGCAATCAGAATTGAGGGAATCGCTACCTCCCAATGTATATGTGTCTCTAAAGCCAATCGATCTGAGGTAACCAATTCACCGAATGGAAGGAAACCAGCTGTCGCACTCCCTACTGCCAACAGAATCAATGGCACTGTCATGCTAAAGGGGGCTTCATGTGGGGCATGATGATACTTCTGCTCTTTTCCCCAAAAGACACCAAAATATAGCCGGAACATATAGAAGGCAGTCAATCCAGCTACCAGATATTCAATCGCAAAGTAGATCACATTGTGATGCAGCGCAGCAACCAGGATTTCGTCCTTACTGAAGAATCCTGCAAAAGGAGGAATCCCTGCAATCGCCAGACAAGCAATGAGGAAAGTCGCATGTGTAATCGGCATATACTTTCGAAGGCCCCCCATATCTTTCATTTCATTGCTATGAACGGCATGAATGATGGCTCCAGCTCCCAGAAAGAGGAGTGCCTTGAACATCGCGTGTGTGAACAAGTGGAACATGGACGCCATATAGCCTAATCCTGCTTCTCCTCCATATCCTGAGACCCCTAGTGCCAGCATCATATATCCGAGTTGAGACATGGTAGAGTAGGCGAGAATCCGTTTGATATCGGTTTGTGTACAGGCGATGATAGCTGCGAATAATGAACTCACCGCCCCCACAATGGCAACGATTTCCAAACCAGTAGGTGCGGCGATGGCAAACATGGGGAACAGACGCGCCACCAGATAGATTCCTGCCACGACCATAGTTGCCGCATGAATCAAAGCGGAAACAGGTGTTGGTCCCTCCATCGCATCCGGCAACCAGACATGCAGCGGGAACATTGCAGATTTGCCCGCCCCTCCCAGAAAGATCAAGACCAGTGCCCAGGTCATGACAGACATTCCCAGAAATGCAGCTCCTGCTCCTTGGGTCATTGCGCTTCCACTCGGATCGGTCAATGCCTCAAAGTCGAACGTCCCTGTCAAATATGACATCAACAGAATCCCAATGAGAAAGCCTAGATCCGCAAATCTTGTCACAATGAATGCTTTCTTCGAAGCAGCAACGGCAGAAGGTTTGTCATAATAGTATCCAATCAGCAGATAGGAAGACAATCCAACCAACTCCCAAAATATATACATCTGAAAGAGATTGGTAGCGATGACCAAGCCTAGCATTGAGAAGCTGAAGAGGGACAAAGAGGCATAGAATCGCGCGAAGCCTTCTTCGCCTTTCATATATCCCAAACTGTATATATAGACCATCAGGGAAACAGTCGTAATTACCACTAACATCATTACGGATATGGGATCAAGGAGAACCCCCATATTGATGTGAAGGGTCTCGCTGAAGTTCAGCCAAACGGGATTGAGAGGAATGATGGTCTGATAAGCGCCATCAACTTTTCCCACATCGAAGAAATAGCGCATGGCAGTATTCACCGACATCAACCAGGAAAGGCCGATGGCTGCGATTGCAATCCAGCCCGAAATGATGGGCTTCATCTTGTGTCCCAATAATCCTGTCACCAGGAAGGAGAACAACAGTAGCAGCGGAATCCAAATGGTATAGCTAAAATCCATGAGTAGTAGGTATCCAGGTGATCAGTATTTCATTTCGGCCACATCTTCCACATCTACAGACTGGAAGTTTCGATACAAATTGATGATGATGGCAATGGCTACAGCAACTTCAGCTGCTGCAACAGCGATCACGAATAATGAGAAAAAATGCCCTTGTAACTGGTCAGGATACAAGTACTTGTTGAAGGCAACAAAATTGATGTTGACAGAATTCAGGATTAATTCTGTAGACATCAGCATGGTGATGAGGTTCTTGCGGGTTACGAATCCGTAGACTCCGAGGAAGAACATCAGCGTGCTGACGATTAAAATTTCTGTTAGACCGACGCCTGGTATCATTGTAGTAGATAGTTTCTTTTTTCTGTTGGTTTCATGTCCTTTTTTATTCATCCTCTGCTAACTCTTCAAGGCATTCATGTGCTTCATGCTCTTGATAAAAAAGGACCAAAAAATCTAGTCCCGATGCTCGGGATTTCGTTTCCCTCAACACTAACCAAGGCCTTCCCACAAGCCATCCTCCCCTTCCCGATATATCGGGATGCACCCAGCCACATTTCTTCGTAATTCTTTCCTCTCTCCTCAACACCCTGCCTTATCCCCTATATCCCTCATACCTTCTCAACTTCCACAGGCTTTTTCCGTTTGGCAATGATGATCGCTCCGACCATCGCAGCCAAAAGCAACACACTAATTACCTCAAAAGGCAAGACATATCCGCCTTCATTATAGCTAAGCAATTGTGTTCCAATGGTTTCTATATCTGTCGAAATGGCTGGTGCTTGTCGAGCTTCAAAGGAAAAACTCGTGATGACCGAAATCACCACCCCCGCTCCAAGCAAAGAGCCTATGCCAGCCATCAACATGCGATTGCGGCTTGGCATTTCCAATAATTCATTCAACTGATGCGTGAGTAGAATCGAGAAGATGATCAAGACTACGATCCCTCCAGCATAGACGGTCAACTGAACAGCAGCCAGAAAGGAATAGTTGAACATAAAGTACAAACCTGCTGTCCCAAGTAAGACCAGCAAAAGATAGACTGCAGCCCGCAAAATCCTTCGTGTCGTAACCGTCATATAGGAAAACACAAGAATAACTGCCGCGAGTATGTAGAAAAAAATCTGTTCCATGAGAATATTGTTCGTTGCTTACTCCACGCCTTCCATGAGCTTGGAACCAGGTTTGTTCAGGATTTTGGTGAGTTGAGATCTGTCGAAAACAGCATGCTCAAAATCTTGCCCCATCTTGATGGCATCTGTTGGACAAGCCGGAATGCATAATGCGCACATGGTGCACATAGACAGATGATAGACAAATTTGTCAAGTGTCTTCACTTTTCGGCCTTCTTCATTCGGAATCCGGTCCCAGAGAATCTCAATGGTTCCATTGGGGCAGGCCACTTCACATGCAGAACATCCCGTGCATCGGTGCTCATTGTTTCCGTCATGCGGCATGATCACCTCGCCCCGAAAGCGGCTGAACATCTCCAATGTCTCGCGATTCTCAGGATATTGTTGGGTAATGATTTCCTTTCGGGGATGGGAAATGTAATAACCCGTAACCTTCATCCCGGTGAGTAGAGATTTGACTCCCTGTATGATCTCAGATATATAGGTAATGATTGCCTTCATTGTTTTTCACTAAAAATGCCAACCCATTAAAGAAATAAAGGACATGAGCAAAATATTCACAAGATTAATCGGGAGTAGATACTTCCACTCCAGCGTAAGCAATTGATCGATTCGAAGTCGGGGAAATGTCCATCTGAACCACATCATCACGAACATGATCACACTGACTTTGCCAAAGAACCAAAAGATCGGAGGAATGAAATCCATGATCATATTGAATCCTTCCCAATTGCCTATGTGAAAGGGCATCCAGCCTCCAAAAAAGACGGTTGCGCCTATTCCGGCTATGATGAACATATTGAGGAATTCAGCCAGGAAGAAGAAGGCGAATTGCAATCCAGAATACTCTGTGTGAAAACCCGCTGTTAATTCAGACTCTGCTTCAGCCAAATCAAATGGGCCTCGATTGGTTTCTGCTGTTCCTGCAATGACATAAATGACAAATGCGATAAAAGCAGGAATGTGCCCTTTGAATATCCACCAACCATCCCGCTGGCTTTCGACGATCTCGGACATCTGTAGTGTTCCGGTCAGAATCACAATGGTCAAAAGCGACAAGCCAACTGATAGCTCATAACTTACGATCTGTGCGCCACTTCGCATCGCACCGATCAGAGAATATTTGTTGTTGCTTGACCAGCCTGCAAGCAGGATTCCTACCACACCGATGGAGGAGATGGCAATGACATAGAACAAGCCTATATTCAGATCATAGGCCTGCAAGCCCTTGGCAAATGGCATGACTGAAATCGCCATTGCAGTAGCTGTCAAGACCACGAATGGTGCGAGATTGAAGAGGAGTTTGTCTGCCATCTTGTTGACCAACTTCTCTTTCATCAAGAGTTTGATGATATCAGCAAGTGTTTGGGCAGTTCCCCAAAATCCAACCCGCATGGGGCCAAGACGTTGTTGGAAGAAGGCGGCAACTTTCCGTTCTACATAGACCAGAATCAGTCCAAGTATGGCGAAGAAGCCCAGAAAAATTGCCCCGACAATCACCATCTCAATGACCTTGACGGCAAGGTCATTGCCTAGTGATTCCGAAAGCCCTTCATGGATGGCTTGAGTTAAAGGAGTAAAGTCGTATATGCAGAGCATGTTTGCGTAGTAGTTGTTTTGCTAGTTTTATGTTCTTTTTATTCATCTTCTGTAGCTTTTTGAAGGCATTCATGTACTTCGTGCTCCTTGATGAAAAAGAACCAAAAAATCAAGTCCCGATTCGCGGGATGCACCCAGCCGCACCTATTTCCCTCCCGCCTTTGCATTCCTCTATCTGTCAATGTCTGGGATCACCAGATCTATGGTTGAGAGGATGGCCACCAAATCGGCAATCTTACATCCCACAGACATTTCACTTAATGCAGACAGATTCGAGAATCCTGGCGATCGGAATTTGAGTCGATAGGGACTCTTCTTGCCATCGCTGATGATGTATACCCCGAATTCTCCACGGGCTGTCTCTACTTTTTGATAAAATTCTCCTTTGGGAAGCTTAAGAACCGCGCGGGTTTTTTCTTGAAACTCTCCTTCTGGAATATTGTCAATCAATTGCTCAATGATAGAGAGTGACTCCCACATCTCCAGAATTCGCACTTGATAGCGCGCAAAGCAATCTCCGACAGTGTCCAACTTCTCTTCAAAGTTCACTTTGTCATAGGCACTATAGGGTTCGTACTTCCTGATATCACAGGAAAAACCGGAGGCTCGTCCCGTAGGTCCTGTTACGCCATAGGAAATGGCCATTTCCTTGGATAAATACCCTATGCCTTTGGTTCGTTGTTGGAATATGACGTTTCCGGTCATCAGACGATCATATTCGGGCAGTTTCTTCTTGAAATGCTCAACAAACTCTTTGGTCCGCTTTTGAAAATTGGGATGAATATCGAAAAACAACCCTCCGGGTACATTGTAGTTCATCGTCAATCTGGCCCCACAGGTTTCTTCAAAGATATCGGAGATCATCTCTCGGTCCCTGAATCCATACAGAAAGGAGGTGATCGCTCCCAGGTCCATTCCCATTACGCCCCACCACAGCTGATGAGAAGCCAGACGCGTCAGCTCTGCGATAATGGTTCGAATGACTTTCACCCGATCAGAGACTTCGATGTTCAAGGCTTTTTCTACTGCCAGACAGACCGCTTCATTGTTGATGTGGCAGGACAAATAGTCCATTCGATCTGTCAGGTGAACGATCTGCCGATAGGTATCGCGTTCGCACATCTTCTCAATGGATCGATGGATATAGCCCAAATGCGGTTCGATCTTTTTGATGATTTCTCCATCCAGAGTCAGAACCAATCGCAGAACCCCATGCGTAGAGGGGTGCTGAGGCCCCATGTTGATGAAGTATTCCTGGGTTTCCAGGCTGTTGTATACCTTAGTTTCTGCCATTATCGCTGTACTATATTGATGTCATCCACATAGTCTTTTCTTAATGGAAAGCCTACCCAATCATCTTCCAAAAAAATCCGTCGCAAATCTGGATGGTTTTCAAATGTAATTCCATAAAGATCATAGACTTCTCGTTCATGGAATTCTGCTGTTCGCCAAATATCAGAGACTGTCGGGAAGCGTGGATCTTCACGATCTTCAGTTTTGACTTTGACTTCAATGCTATGTCCTAAGGTCGAGGATTTGAGATGATAGACTACGCCAAGCTCCTTTCCCCAGTCAACTCCTGTCAGGCAGAATAGATAATCAAAAGAAGTCTCTGCATGTGCCTTTAGGTTGGTCGCGGCTTCCTTCCAGTTCTCTGGGGAAATATTGACTACCAGATATTCAGAACCTTCTTCTTCATATTCTGGCTCTGTTACTGCTTTGCTGATGAGCGTTTTTAGTTCTTCGTAGTCCATGAGTAGTAGTTTTGGGTATAGGGTATAAGGTATAGGGCTGGATGGTTAATTGTGTCTAAAGTATTCCTTCTCACCACTCTGCCTTATACCACATACCCTATACCTTTTAGTATCCTTCTTCAAATCCATCAATTGGATTCGCTTTATTCTTGATTGATTCTCCTTTGATTTTTTCCTGCAATTGCATGATGCCATACAGCAATGCCTCTGGTCTGGGTGGACAACCCGGCACATAGACATCCACAGGGATGACATGATCCGCTCCTTTGACTACTGAGTAGGTGTTGTAAAAGAAGGGCCCCCCGGAAGTGGCACATGCGCCCATCGCGATCACGTACTTGGGATCAGCCATTTGGTCATACAAGCGTTTGAGGACAGGAGCCATCTTGTTGACAATTGTCCCCGCAATGACGATCAGATCTGCTTGTCGTGGGGTGGCTCTTGCGACTTCTGTCCCGAAGCGGGACCAGTCGTGTCTAGAGGCGCCGGTTGCCATCATTTCAATGGCACAACAACTTGTTCCAAAGACCAATGGCCATAAGGAGTTTGCCCGAGACCAGTTGATGATTTTATCAACACTGGTGATGACGATATTGGCGCCATTGCCTGCTGGCATGACCTTCCCAGGAAAATCTGCCGGGACTTGTTGGGGGGTGTTTGGTATGTCTACTCCCATCTCAGTGCTCCTTTTTTCCAGGCATAAATCAGCCCGAGGATTAGAATAAAAAAGAAAATTACGATCTCAACAAAAGCCACCATTCCGACCTTCTTCATCACCACTGCCCAGGGAACAATGAAGACAGTCTCTACATCAAAAATCAGAAAAAGAAGAGCAAAAAGGTAATATCCAACCTTGAACTGCAACCAGGAAGGTCCAGTAGTTGGAATCCCACATTCATATGGTTCTTCTTTTACATCATTTTGTGAGCTGGGGGCAACCAGTCGAGACACAATCATTCCAGCGCCAACCATAATCAGGCCAGCAATGAAGAACAAAATCAGTGCTTCAGTTCCCATCTATGTATGCGTTAGTAGTAGTTATTTTTAGTATTTCTTTGCACCTTTTTATTCAGAGTCTCAAGTCATTGTACTTCGTGCTTTTGATAAAATTTGCGCAAAAATCGATGCCCGATTCTCGGGATTTCGCTTCGCTCACCACAAGCAGCTGATGACTTTTCTACAAGCCATCCTCCCCGTTCCGATGTATCGGGATGCACCCAACCGCACATTGTTCGTGTCAAACTTCGAACCTTATCCCCTCTATTTCCCTTATTCTCTCATACAAATTAAGCAATCTCCCAGGTTGAGTTTCCGGTAAGAAGTTTGTCCAAGTCGCCGTCTCCCTTGCGATCTTTGGCTTCCTGAACCTGAGCAACCAATAGGTCTTCGTAGCAGGGTCGCTCCGTTTGGTACAGAATCCCAAATGGACGAGGATAAAATTGACCATCTTTGTTGTTGGGATCATCAAAGAATCGAGTCAGGATTTGGGCTTTGAATATATCGCCTTCATCATGTACCCACAAATCATCAGCTGAGTACCCATCATTCTCCATATGCACAACTACAGGCTTAAAGCCATCCAGTTTGATTCCATATTCATTCTCTCCTCCGAACAACATGGGTTGTCCATGTTCCAGGAAAATTCCGTTTACTTTCTTTGTCGCCTTGTCTGTAAATGGGAAGAAAGCACCATCGTTGAAGATGTTGCAATTCTGATATATTTCGAGGAAAGCGGTTCCTTTATGGGCATGGCTACGCTTGAGCATCTCTTGCAAATGCTTGGGATCGCGGTCCATACTCCTCGCAACAAAAGTCGAATTGGCACCAAGGGCAAAGGCAAGCGGATTCACAGGATAATCCAATGATCCCATCGGAGTCGACTTGGTTCGCTTTTGCTGTTCTGAGGTAGGAGAATATTGGCCTTTGGTCAGACCATAGATCTGATTGTTGAAGAGAAGGATGTTGACATCAAAATTTCTTCGAAGAATATGAAGTAAATGATTGCCACCTATCGAGAGGCCATCTCCATCTCCTGTCACCATCCAGATACTTAGGTCGGGATTGGCTACTTTCAGACCAGAAACAACTGCTGGGGCACGGCCGTGGATTGAATGCATTCCGTAGGTTTCCATATAATATGGAAAGCGGGAGGAACAGCCAATACCGGAGATAACAGCTACTTCATCTTTATTAAGGCCCAATTGAGCCATAACTGTCTGAACTTGCTTCAGGATTGAATAGTCTCCACATCCAGGGCACCAACGTACGTCCTGGTCAGT
Organism: Bacteroidota bacterium; assembly: GCA_039029315.1. Taxonomy (GTDB): domain Bacteria; phylum Bacteroidota; class Bacteroidia; order J057; family J057; genus JBCCCJ01. Next base: position 82,555 of record JBCCGK010000025.1, read on the forward strand.
TGCGTAGTCTTTGGCTTTCAGGCTTGGTTTTCCGTTGCTTGATATCGCACTCATGAGAATATTTCGCTTATAGTAAGACCTTATTTTTTATATAACTCCCTCCACAAATGATTTCAGTTCGGCGTGGGTAATGGGAATTCCTTGAATTTTGTTGTACTGGATCACATCGATGAGGAAGTGATCTCTGATAATTTTGGACAATTGTCCGTTGTTGATTTCAGGAACGACAATCCGGTCGAATTTCCGAAGGACTTCTTCCAGATTCCGAGGAAATGGGTTCAAGTAGCGTACATGCGCATGAGATACGCTTTTTCCTTCTGCCAATAACTCATTGACGATGGATTGGATTACCCCAAATGTTGAGCCCCATCCCAATACGAGAACATCACCTGATTCAGGCCCCATCTCAATAGACTGTTCAGGGATGAAGTCAGCAATTTTTTCAACTCTTGCCGCCCGTGTTTTCACCATGTATTCATGGTTCGCGGGGTCATAGGAGACATTTCCCGTTTTGTCTTCTTTCTCAAGCCCACCAATCCTGTGTGCCAATGTTGGGGTACCAGGAATCGCCCAGGGTCGCACCAGATTTTCGTCCCGATCATAAGGGAGAAATGGATCATCTGTTTCACGAGCCTTGGCAAAGCTTACCTCAATTTCTGGAATGTCTTCCGCTTTGGGAATCTTCCATGGTTCTGCACCATTTGCAATATATCCATCACTGAGGATGACAACGGGTATCATGTGTTGGAGGGCAATTCGTGCGGCTTCATATCCTACTTCAAAGGCATCTGATGGGGAGCGAGGGGCAATGACGGGAAGGGGGGATTCTCCATTTCGTCCGTACATGGCCATGAGCAAATCAGCTTGCTCTGTTTTGGTAGGCAATCCAGTAGATGGTCCCCCACGCTGCACATTGATCACCACCATTGGAAGCTCCAGGATCATGGCCAATCCAAGGGCTTCCCCTTTGAGAGCCAATCCAGGACCAGAGGTTCCGGTTACAGCCAGGTCCCCTCCATAAGCAGCGCCCAAGGTAGAACACATGGCTGCAATTTCATCTTCAGCCTGAAAAGTCTTTACACTAAAGTGCTTCTGTGCTGCAAAGGTGTGCAGGATGTCTGAAGCTGGGGTAATCGGATAAGATCCGTAAAACAAATCCAGGCCAGATTTATTGGCGGCAGTAATCAGGCCATAACACAGTGCCTGGTTCCCCATGATACTTCGATAGGTGCCTTTTTCCAGTGCTGCTGCCTTGACTTCATAGGTCGTGGTAAAGGTCTCAGTGGTTTCCCCATAATGGTAGCCTGCCTTTAGCACTTTGATGTTGGCCTCTAATACATCAGGTTTTTTGCCAAACTTTGCTGTCAGATAGTTGATTACAGATTCCATGTCCCGGCTATATCTCCAAAGGAGGAATCCCAGGACAAACATATTTTTACATCGATCTCTGTCTTTGACGCCCAAGGGAGACTCCTTCAAACATTCTCTTGTCAGTTTGGTTACAGACATTTCGAATACTTGATATCCTTCCAGTGTACCATCCTCGATTGGATTTGCTTTGTCCTCATATTTGGCGAGGCGAAGGTTTCTTTTATCAAAGCCATCTGAGTTGGCAATGATTGTCCCACCTTCCTTGATCTGTCCCAAATTACTCTTCAGAGCAGCCGCATTCATGGCCACAAGCACATCAAAATGATCCCCAGGAGTGAAGATCTTGGTACTTCCAAAGTGTAATTGAAAACCGGAAACACCTGCGAGGGTCCCGGCTGGGGCGCGTATCTCTGCTGGGTAGTCTGGGAAAGTAGCAAGGTCGCTACCTGCGAGTGCAGTATTATCAGTAAAGAGTGTTCCGGTCAGCTGCATTCCATCTCCTGAGTCTCCGGCAAACTTGATAGTTACTGCTTCTTTTACCGTTTTTGCTGTAGTAGACATATCGATTTGGTTCGAGCACTTTGTGCTCCTCTGTTGATAAATTTGCCCAATATAATAATTTTCGGCTAAGATAATTGGTCTAAGATCTCTTTATTTTGTCAATTCCGCAGCCATTTTTTCATGATGCTCTCCGACAGTCCAATTGTGAAAAAATGGATACAATGTTGCATCCATGAGTCGGGAAGCACTTTTGAAATAGCTGACATGTTCGATCCGGCTTTGTTCACCGTCGGCAGAAAAGGACAAAATCTGCGTCCCCCGATACAAACCGCCCTCTACATAAGCGATTTCCAACTCTTTGTTCCCTTGATCTATTCGCAGGATTTTCAACCCAATAATCAAGCGTGGACCCCATAAATTGAGCCAGCAATAACATATCAGTCCTTCTTCAAATGGAGGCACATATTGGTCTGTCGAATAAAAAAATTGTTTGTCAGCGTCTCTATAAGCAAACAGAAAATGTACCAATGGGCCTTGCCAGGTTGCTGTGGGAGTCCGCTGGGTATAGCAGGACCAGACGGTCTCTAGATCCGCAGGGCAAAGGATTGTTTTGATTTGTTTGCCATATTGACTTAGATCATCACCGATATGCAGGGTTTGGAGGGTAGAGAAATCGCCTGACTTTTCGACTCGGTCTCTCAATAATCGTTGCACCTTGGGCGGATGATGCACATAAAGCTCGAACTTGAAGGAAGATGCTGTTGGCACAAAAATGAATTTTCAGATAAGCATGAAATGACATTCAACTTACAATCTCCAGATGGATTTCACTAAATCATGTTGCAACATTGATTTTTTTCCCTACCTTACTGATCCTTAATTATTCATTAACACTGACTACTATGAACATTGCAACATGGATTATTCAAGTATTGTTAGGTGTGATGTTTCTCCTCGCGGGTGCGATGAAAACCTTCACGCCTATTGATGAGATGGCAATGAACGAAGGAATGGCCTGGGCTGCGGCTGTCCCCACCTGGATGCCCAAACTAGCTGGTATTGCAGAGATTTTGGGAGGTTTGGGGATGATTCTTCCTTCTGCACTTCGGATTCGGCCAGAGTTGACTGTGTATGCAGGATATGGACTCACACTTGTCATGATCTTTGCCGTAATTCTACACATTTCCAGAGGAGAGCCATTTGTATCTCCGTTGGTATTGGGTGCTCTGGCAGCCTTTGTTTCCTGGTCCAGAAGTAAAAAAGTGCCCATCGCGGCAAAATAAATTTCTACACACACGCGCATGTATTCGGCCCACCACTTGTTTGGTGGGTCGATGTATGTTAAAGAAGATATTATGCCTGACATTTGTATCTCATTGATAATTTGGGGAATATGATTCATCATCGAACTCACTGCTACTCATTATGGAATCATTTGCCCGGGATAAAGCCTCATTTACTCCTTCCTATAAGCAATATGTCCTTCTGGCCTTGACGGGCGTTTACATCTTCAATTTTATTGATCGGCAGATTCTGGTCATTCTTCAGGAAAGTATCAAAGAGGAATTACAGGTTCTGGATTGGCAAATAGGTCTGCTGACAGGATTCGCTTTTGCTGTCTTTTATGTCACGATGGGGCTTCCGATTGCGAGATGGGCTGATCAAAGTTCCAGGAGAAATATCATAACGCTTGCCTTGGCTTTTTGGAGTACGATGACAGCTTTGTGTGGCGTGGCTGCGAACTTCACACAATTGTTGCTGGCTAGAATTGGGGTTGGGATTGGGGAAGCAGGCGGAAGTCCTCCTGCGCATTCGATGATATCAGATTATTTTCCCAAGGAAAGGCGAGCCACAGCCTTGTCGATTTATTCCATGGGTATTTATGGTGGTATTCTATTTGGTTATCTTTTTGGGGGGTGGCTGAATCAATACTTTGGTTGGCGTAATACCTTGTTGGTATTGGGAATTCCCGGCATATTGTATGCGATATTTTTTCGGTTCACGGTCAAGGAACCTCCCAGAGGATATTCGGAGGCCTTTGTCTCTGAATCTCCCCTTCCAACTATGAAGCAGGTATTCCGGGTACTGGCAAGTCGGAGGGCTTTCCTGTTTTTGGCTGTCGGGGCTGGCTTACACACCTTCGTCACCTATGGCGTAGGAAACTGGTTTCCTTCTTTTTTAAGCCGAATGCATGGAATGGAAAGTGGGGAAATTGGGACCTGGCTGGCGCTGGCTTCTGGACTAGGGGGGGGAATCGGCACCTTCCTTGGTGGATATCTGGGCGATCGATTCGGTCAGATTGATCGGCGATGGTATTTGTGGATTCCTGGAATTGCCATTGCCATCAGTATTCCGATCACACTTTATTCCTTATATGCTGCGAATCAATATGCAGCTGTTATTTCCTTGCTATTTTCGCGCTTGTGCTGGGGTACCTATCTAGGCCCTTGCCTCGCGATGACACATGGGCTTGTGAGTCTTCGTATGCGTGCCCTGGCATCGGCGATTTTTTTCTTTGTTCTGAATTTTTTGGGGCTGGGCCTCGGTCCCATGTGCTTTGGGGCACTCAGTGATCTGCTACATGCAGAATTTGGGATAGAAGCTTTGCGATATGCCTTAAGCTTTTCGGCTCTGGTATCATGTGTCTCGATTGTCTGTTTTTGGCAAGGGTCCAGAACGCTGAATGCTGATTTGGACAATGCGCCTGTCTGATTGCTATCATTCCCAATAGGGTTTCCTCAATACTTTTTTTAATACCTTCCCAATTGGACTTCGCGGGAGTTCATCCCGAATCTCAATCGCATGGAGGCGCTGCCCCTTTCCCAATCTTGCATTGGCCCACAATTTAATGGTTTCCGGGTCCAGAACAGATCCCTTCTTTGCTTCTACGAGACCGAGGGGCGTCTCTCCCCATGTCTCGCTAGGAATCCCAATCACAGCAGCTTCTACGACTGATTCGTGCTGTTTGAGGAGTTCTTCCAAATCCACCGCATAGATATTAAAGCCTCCCGAGATGATGACTTCTTTTTTTCTCCCATGCAGAATGACAAATCCATCCTCATCAATCTTTCCATAGTCACCACTTCGCATGTATTTCCTGCCTTGTTCATCATACCAATATGAATTCGAGGTAACTTCAGGTCGATTGTGGTAGCCATCCATCATGTTGAGATCATATCCAATAAGTTCTCCTATTTCTCCTTGTGGCAGCAAGCTTCCTTCTTCATCTATGACCTTCATGATATTGGTTGGCGTAGGTTTGCCAACAGTATGGAGCTTGTCTGGGAACGCATTGGCATCCAAAATACTTAACACCCCTCCTTCTGTCATGCCATAAATTTCCAACAAAGTTCCGGGCATGCGTGTGATGATGTCTCTTTTCAGATCTGTACTCAAGGGGGCACTCGTTGTGATAATCAACTCCATCTGGCTGAGGTCATAGGTCTCAAATTTCGGATGTGCCATGATTCTCTGCAATTGGACGGGAACAAGCACAGCATGTGTCACCTTGTTTTGTTCGCATATCTGCAGCAACTCCTCGACCCTGAATTTTCGCATCAAAATCATTTTCCCTCCTTCTCCCAAACTTCTCAGAACTGATACCATGGTTGTATTGGAGTAGAGTGGGGTAGAGATAATGGTAATGCTTTCTTTCCAAAAATTGAGTCGATGTCCATAGCCATATTGCCGCTTTCTGACTTCGCGGGAATGGATGATACCTTTGGGAATCCCGGTCGTACCAGAAGAATAAATGATGTCGAATTGACTGTCAGGCGAATAGCTAATGCTCACTTCCTGCTCAGAAGCCCGAGTGCGCCACGTCTGATATCCAAGCCATCCATCCTCTTCAAAATCAAGGGCAATCTTGTTCGAGAGCTGATCTTCAAATGGTTCGACCAAGGAGCGATATTTTCCAGAAACAAACCACACCCCAATATCCGCATCCTTTCCCATCAGTTGGAGAGTCTGGGCATTGGCGAGGGTGGAGAGAGGCACAATACAATACCCGGCCCGCAAAGCCCCAACAAAGATTTCCAGATATTCAATGACGGTTTCGCCAATCACTCCAATCCGACTGCCCGCAGGCAATTCCAACTCCAGGAGGCCATTGGCAACTTTGGTACAATGCGTATCGAAAGTTCCCCAATTCATCTGTCGCTGCTCATCCTGAAATCCTATTTTCTCAGGAAATTGGATTGCATGTCTGGCAACCAAATCACTCAAATCCACAAACTCATCTGGCTTGAGCTCAGATTCCAGTTGATATATACTTCTTCTGACCCAGGCCAATCCTCGCTCCAATTGTTGATCTGGATATCTCTGCTCAAGATAAGCAAGTTTTTGGACGAGACTGAACTGCATCCCGAGTCCTTCTATCTGGTCCAGAGATGCAGCAGCCACCTTGATCTCATCCCAGGATCTCGACGCCAGACTGGCACGAAGTTGTTGGAAGATTTGCTCATGAGACTTCATGAGACAAGTATACACATTTACTTCAATTTCTCTCCAGAAGCTGTTTGACCGATTCCCATTTGTGCGACATAGCCGATAACTTCTTCCTGATCATTGTAGGAGAACTCCAGCAGGATGTTCATTTCGCTTAACATGAATCGATTGTCAGGAAATGCCAGAAGTTTTTGTTTGGTGATCATCGGATCTGCCCAAGCCATAAGTTCCCCTCCTTCCAGGCTGATGTGCAATGTCATCCCTCGAATGGCTGAGTACTCCCCCACATATTGTTTCATTTTCTTTGTCGACAGCTTAATTTGAGTTGTTGTGGGATCATAGGTTTCTCCCATTTCCTGGAGCATCATGACAGCATTTTGGTTGCCTGGGTGCAGGTCTAGAGATTTCTTGTAGTTGGAAATGGCCTGTTCTTGGTTGCCCATCTTCATATAGGCTTCTCCCATGCTATCAAATACATTGAAAGAAGAAGGATATTGTTGCGCATTCAGTTGGAATATCTCCAAGGCCTTGCCCAGTTGATTGTTGCGCATCAATTGATAGCCAAATCGATTCAGACTGCTTTCGGAGAGTTTTTTCCGATATCCCATTTTCTCTTCTACTCCTGCCAAATATGTTTTTAGTGCTTCCATGCCTCCTTCCTGATACAATTCGCCAATTCGCACACTGTACCAATCTTTGAAAATCGCTTCGAGCCCATCGTATGTACTTCGATGAGGAATCGAGCCATGGGTCTCTTCCTCCATGATCTTGAAGTCCCAGGCAAATGAATCAGGCGCCTTCATCTCCAAAACTGCTGCCATCTTCATTGCACTGCCAAGCATTTCTTTTCTTTCATTTCCCATGGTCATATAAAAATATCCCTTCAGATCGGGATTCTCTTCCAAAAATAATTCCGTTTTGGTAATCAGATGTTGTTGGTCCCACCATAAGGAAGGGCTGATTGAGATATACGCATCGAACAATTCCGGCTGAGTCAGGAGACAGTTTACAACAAAGATTCCTCCAAAGGAATGGCCGACCAACATCTGAAAGGGATTAGTATTATAATTCGCTTCAATGTGAGGCATCAATTCATCCTTCATGAAGGCCAGGGTTTTGTTGGCGCCTCCTGCTGTGGGCATCCGCTGCCTGGACGCCTCATGCAGCTCGATAGGTGGGGTAAGGTCTCGTGTCCGATCATTCGTATTGGGAATCGCGACAATCATCATCTCGGGTATGCGATTCTGGTGGATCAGAAAGTCGACGATCCCACTAGTATGCAGAAAGTGACCACTTCCATCCATCAGGTACATCACCGCAACAGGATCTCCAGTATGATCATAGTCTTCAGGAAGATAAACCATATATGGTCGGTCCTCATCGAGAATCTCTGATTGTATGGAGAAAGATTGACCCAAAGTAATCGGAAGTCCCTGTGGCTGTGCTTGCAAATAAATGGCAAACGAAAACAGAAATAGACATGACAGGGGGATAATTCGCAGAAGTTTCATAAAGGTGTGGTTTGATCAGAAAGGACGCAGAAATTAGCTTGTAATGAAAGTTTCCTACAAGGTGATTTTTGCTATTTCCAGAAGAAAGGAAATCCAATCAACATGAAAATCCTGAGAATCGCTCCCGTCATCTATTCCTGAACGAAAACAGAAATTGTTCTTCTTCAGCTTTGATCCTAGTGCTAGGAACAGATTGTCGTTTATTGATATAAGAAGCTGAAACTCCCTGTTCCTGATTCCTGCACAGAGTATTGCTCAGTCAAGGACCCAGACAAGGCAGGGAATTTCAGCACCTTATATATGCTTGTCTAGTTTCTGCCCGCGATCACCCCTCCATCGACATCCCAGATAGCTCCTGTAACCCAGGAGGTCTGCTCAGAAAGGAGAAATATGATGCTGTTGGCGATATCGTTTGGGGTTCCGTTTCTTCCCAGTGGATGAAAGCCATTAAATCCTTGCAGGGCTTTTTCTGCTTCCTCTTCTCCCCCAAACACTCCATGATAAACAGGGGTATTGACTACGGCAGGGGAAACAGCATTTACCCGAATGTTGAACTCCGATAATTCCATGGCGAGGTGCTGGGTCAGAGAGTGCAAGCCAGCTTTCTGCATAGAATAAGCAGAAGATGGGGTCGCCTTGATCGCCTGTTTTGCCCACATGGAACCGACATTCACAATGGCTCCGCTGTTCTGTTCTTTCATCTTTTTGGCGACAGCCTGTGTCAGAAAGAAGAATCCTCTATTGAGATCGAGATAGGAATCATACTCTTCCAGACTATGCTCCAAAAAGGGTTTTGGTCCAAAAATTCCAGACGCATTGACCAAAAAATCGACAGAATCCAGTGAGTCTATGGTAGAAATGAATTCGGTCAATTCATCGATCTTTGTGATATCGACTTTGTGTTTTCGCAGATTCGGTTCATCGGGGACTTTTTCTACCTTCCGCCCAACAATATGGACCCTGGCTCCACCCCGAAGTAATTGTTCTGCAGTTGCTTTTCCGATTCCACTGGTTCCGCCAATGACGATGGCTACTTTGTTTGTAAACATGCTTTTTTTTATTAAGTGATAATTGAAATTAAAGACAGACAAGTCTGTCTTTATTATGGTAAATTTTTTTACCCTGATTCAGCCGCTAGTCATGGCCACAGAAAAACCACTGATTGGCTTCTGACAATTCTATTATTTGTTATGAACATTCGTGTACAGGTTCCTAAATGATTCGGGCACATAACATTTTCGCCTCCTTTATCGGCCAATCCTCCTGGTGTAGATGACTTTCAGCCACAGCACATTCATACAGCAAATACACCTGTCGGGACAGGGCTTTAGATATTTCATCATAACTTTTGAGCAGATTCTCTACGATTAGCTTTTCTATCAGTTGAATAAAAGCTGTTTTTTGAAGCTGGATTTCGCTCCTGATCTTCTGATTTTCTTTTGGGATTTCAGCAACGGTCTTGATACACCAACATCCATTAAAATCGCTGTCCAGAAAAAACAATTGCAAAAACTCAAACAGGCCAATAATCCGTGCTTTTCCTCCTGCCTTGGTGTTACAATATTCTTCAATATCTTTCAGGAAGGTCGTATTCTTGAATCTCAAATAGGCCAAACAAATGTCCTCTTTGGATTTAAAGTGATGATACAAGGTCGCTTTGGCAATTCCTGCCTCAGAGATGATTTGATTGATACCAGTACGGTTATATCCATTCTTGTAAAACAAGAAAGAGGCTGTTCGGATGATATGCTGCTTGACTTCTGAGTGTTTCACAAGACAAATATAGGATAATTATTTACATACAGACAAGTCTGTCTATTTTTATTATTATACAATCTCTGAATTCCCCCCATACCTCCACTGGTAACAGCCTCCAAGTCAGCCATTAAGAGATATTCCCGATCTATGTCCATAATGTGGGACATAGATCGGGAATATAGATGAAGTGTTGTTCGCAAGTCGGGCTTGAATTCCGGGAATTAAGCTCCAGCTACTGAAAAAGGAACCTGAAGTTTTCCCCAGTGATAGACAATCTTTCCGTCTTTGACTGAGAATTCCATGGTTTCAGACATTTCTTCCGTCGATTGGGGAATGACTTTTACACGTAGCACATCTTGGGAATCCTTATATTCATAGGCTCCCCATTGATCAGAAACAGAATTGAAAATGATGGTCCAATCTTGTTCTCCGGGAATGCTAAAGAGTCCATACTTTCCAGCAGGTAGTTCTTTTCCTTCTATCTTGATGGCACTTGATGCTTCAAAGGTAGTCGCCTCATTGGCTCCAGTACGCCAGACAGCATCGTATGGGACCAAATCGCCATAAAGAACGCGATCCTTGGCAGATGGGCTTCCATAAACGATTACGACTTTTGTTCCACCTACTGAGGTGGTCATTTGCTTCATCGGGCTGGGAATATCCCCCTTGAGGACTTTGACTTCATACAGGCCGTCAGAAGAAGAGGCGGGTTCCACAACTTTCGCGACTTCCATTTCAGGTCCATCTTTGACAGGATCTTTCGCTGTTTTAGTTTCGTTCTCTGTGCCAGCACAAGCCCAGAACATCAGGATCAATATGATGGAAAAAGAAAGGGTAATTCGATTCATATGAGGGAAATTTAAGATTTCTTGACACGTACAAACATAACAAATCCCAACAAGAGGAATGCTATGATGAGCCAAAATATTCCCCAATCTCCCAAATAGTCAGATGAGGAAATCTCTACCCTCCCCCCATCACCAATCAAAACAAAACTTGCCCAATAATAGGGATGACAATGATGGTTGTCCGATTCTAGCAACCATGAATTACGTGCCTGATGCAAGGCCTGAGCAATCGGAATATCATTTGCCAGCTGTCGAAAAAAAGCAATACTTAAAGTAGCTGCTGCCTGATCATCGATTCTCCAGAGGGTTGTCAGAATTCTTTGCCCTCCCGCAAATTGAAAAGCCCTGGCGAGGCTCATTAATCCTTCTCCCTCCAACAATGGCCCTTTCCCGGTTTGGCAGGCACTCAGCACAATCAGTGGGCTATTCAGATTCAATCCATAAATTTCTCCTGCTGAGAGTATGCCATCCTCTCCTCTACTACTGTCTGGATGGAGAAAAATCGCAGCATCCATCGAGTTGCTTTCCGCTGTCAGTGCATGGGTAGCAAAATGCAGAATTCGTGTATCTGCATTCAGGTCCTTGATGGCCGATTCACTTGCATGATGCTCTAGCAGCATATCTCCTCTCAACATCCTGGCGACTTCTTCTACTTCCTGCTGGTTATAAGTCAATGTTGGGAATGCTCTCTTAAAAGGGTCTTGATCAAAATCCGGGGCAAGGCCAAGATATCCAGCCGCCTTTGAATCGGGAAGCTGGGCCTGTTGTATCCATAACTCTCCAGAATAGGAATAACTGACCGCATACTGTTTGCCTACATATGGAAGTCTTCGAAATTGCCGATTCTCCTCCTGTATTTCCGCCGACAAGAGGGTCTCAAATGGCAGGTATCCCAACTTTTTGTCTGAGATGATCAGGAGTTGTTGTGCCTCTGTTGATAGCTCCGGCAAGAGGAGTTGGAAGAGTTGATGCCCGACTTCCGCCATATTCAATGACATTTCCTGGGCTTCAACAGGTGGAGCAGATATGAATGACAACCATCTGTCTAAGTGGGCTTGTATGTTGTTCTCGGCAGGAATTCTGAACATGCTCAACACACCTTTATTCAGACGAAAAACGATGGTCATTTTCTCTCCCATGAAATAACTGTACATCATTTGTTGCGGGGCAAGGCTTGTGGAGAGCTTCTGGACAGATAGATGCACTTCCGGATATTTGAGTCGGTAATAGTTCGGGTAGTCTTTCTCCAATTGTGTCAAAAAATGGCGATAAGACCGATTCAGTTCAATCTGTCCCTCTGAATTGACTGCACGAATCCCCTTTCCGCCTTCATTGTCTTGCAAAAAGGATTGGTTCTTTGCTGCGAGTTGTTGACGAAATTCTTGTTCTTGCCGCAAGAGGGAATCGGGAATCCCTGCCACCTTCATCGCTTTCATAGATCGAATATGATCCCTGAGAATATTGGCCTTGCTTTTTTCGGCCAGTACCCAGGCTTGTTCTGCAATCTGTGTTTCTCCTGTTTGCTGATACAGTTCCCAGGCAATCTCAATCGCTGCTTCGTACATCGGAAGTTGGTATCGAACAGCTGCTTGTTTGGAACTGGTTGTCATATAATAGTGTCGCTGACTGTCGACAACTGCTATGGCAGATTCATAACAATCGAGTGCAGTCTGTAAATACTTGACTTGATGGCTTTGCTGATACTGCCAATGATAGGTTTGGGCTTGCCCTACCAGCAAATCCTTCAGATCATGAGATTGCCAATGCCCCATGATCTCCTCTGATGGGCTGGGGGAAAAGGGGACCTCTGGTAAACCGATCTTCCAGGCATGTTGGTGCATATGCAGACAGGAATCCAACTGCCCTAATTGACGGTAAGCAATGGCCTTCTTGAGGTAAGTGCCAACCAGATTCCAGCTTGCATTCGTTTGCTTGTACATCGATTCTGCCTGATGTAGAAGGCGAATCCCTTGCTGTGGCTGTTGATAGTCAATCCAGGCCTCGGCCAGATATTCCAATGTCAATCCTCGCCGCACTGATATCCATTCTTTGTTGGCATCCAGTAAATCCAGCGCTGTCTGAAAGGAAAGTATGGAGGCTTCATACTGATCGTACCAACTCAACAACAGTCCCTTGCGCATATGCAAGGGCATCATTTTCAAATGAGAAGGGCCATACAATTCCCTTGACATCAACATCGCCGTATCGATGAATTCCAGGGCCCGTTCATATTGGTTGAGGTCTCGATATATTTTTGCTCGTTCATCTGCGATATAGGCCTGGGTTTGGAGATCGGATAAGTCTAATTGATCGATGAGTGTTTCCACCTGCGAGAGATAATTCAACGATTCTTCATAATCTCTCACCATCAGCAGCATAGATGCAGTGTTCAACATTACACCGATTCTTGGTCTTGGGGGCAAGCCTTCCAGATAGGGGAGGTTCTTTTTGTGAAAACTCAGGGACCGCCAAAATTGGCCCATATCAGCGTAAAAAATGGCAATATTGGTGCGAATTTGAACGAGATTTGGATGAGATGGGGGCAAATTCCGGGAAAAGATTGCCTCTGCCTCGAGATAATGAACCAAAGACTGATCATAATGATCCAGATAGCCGTGAATCATGCCCATAGCATTTTCACTATAAGCAATCTGAAGATGGCCCGGCGGAAAAAAAGCTTTGCGAATGTCCATCGATTTTTGATAGCTCGCCAATGCTTTCTCATAATTCTCATACTGCAAATAGGCATGTCCCAAGGTATTGTAACACATAGCCCGAATAGAATCTTGCTGCAGGTCTGACGCTTCACAATTCTGAACAAGTGCCTCCAATAATTGAATGGCTTCCAGGAAATCCCCTTGAAGCAGGAAGAGGTTCGCTTTCTCTCTTTTGCTTAAAAGAATGGCAGGGTGGTATTGGCCAATGCTTGCCTCCAAGGCTACAACACTATCCAGGGCTGATACAGCAGCTTTCAATTGGCTTGTTCGTGCATAGGTTTTGCCGACCTGAAAAGTTGAGAGGGCCCAAAGTTCTATATGCTTGATGTGAGAGGCTGTTTGTTGGGCATGTTGAAAATGAGTGAGGGCCTCATCAAAATCCCCTTGATCCCAGCTCTGATACCCCAACTGAAGGGATGATTCAATAATCTCGAGGGGTTGCCTACTTGCTTGAGCGGAGATCATCAATGATAGCAGCATTCCTCCCCAAAATAGAAGCAAAAATCTCATGTCAAATGAAAACAAAATGGCCATCCACAGATCTTGAAGAACAAAATGAAGGTAAGCAGGATTTTGCTATCAAACCGAAATTTGATCCAAATTTGTTTTTTATGATACCTTTAATACTCAAACGCTCATTCGGTGTAGTTTTACATAAACGTACAATCATGAAAACTTATTCCTCATTGAATTCTTTCCTATCATTTTGTTTGTTCACTTTCTGCCTATCTCAGGCCCAAGCACAGATTTATCCAAGTTCGATCAGTTTTCAAAGTCAATTGCACATTGATACCTTCCCTCCTTACACACAAATCAATGGCAGTGTGCTCTTTCAGGGATTGGACATCACCAATGTTGACAGTTTATACCGCATTGAAGTGATTCAGGGAGATCTCAATTTTTCTACCCTTAATGCACTGGAAAGTGTGGATGGGCTTGCTGGATTGACGAGCGTTGGAGGCGATTTTTGGCTGAATGTCCCTAACTCAAATCCTCCAAACACCGTGTTGACAAATGTAGATTCCTTGTCCAACCTGACTTCGGTAGGAGGCACGTTTGCCATCGGTTATTATGATGCGCTTACCCATGTGGATGGGCTCTCGAGTCTTAGCAAGGTCAATGAAAACTTATTCATTGGGGGTGCTTCGTTGCAGAATGTAGATGGCTTACTGAACCTGGATTCTGTTGGAAGCGTTCTTGGGATCGGTGGCAGTCCCTTGTTGACCAATCTTGATGGTTTGGCAAGTTTGGTGTATGCTGGTCTTAGTTTACATATCGTAGACAATGCTCAACTGGTCCAAGTCAATGGCTTGTCGAGTCTAAGCTTTTGTGGCACACAACTTCTCATACAGGACAATCCAAATCTGGTCAATCTTGATGGACTTTCTTCTTTGGTCTCTGTTGGCACCACGGCCAGCAGCTCAAGCGTTGGTGGGTTAATCATTAGGAATAATGCCTCTTTGCCTAGTTTGAATGGATTGGACAATCTATCTGACATTGGGACCAATATCTGGATCAAGGACAATCCCCTGTTGGTTGAAATTGATGCCCTTAGCAAGATTGACTCTGTCCCCGGAGCCATTATTCTTGATAACAATATGGCGCTTCATGACGTCTATGGATTGCGAAATGTAAGCTTCATTGGAGCAGGAGCAGATATTGAGGACAATCCAATGCTAAGCGATTGCTGTGGTCTCTATACCTATGTCAATCATATAGGCGTCGCTACTGCTTCTACAGAAATCATCAACAATGGAGCAGGGTGTACGGCTGCTGACATTCAGGCAAATGGTCCGTGTGAAGAAGAAATCGAACACTTTTTGACAGGCTATAGCTTTATGGATCAGCAGGACAATTGCGTGGCAGATAGCCAAGATTTGCCTTTTGCTTATCGGATTGTGCAGATTGAGCCAGGCCCGTATTATGGAGCGAGCAATGCTGATGGGATCTATCAAATCTCGGTCGATACGGGAACGTATGAAGTAAGGATTTTGACTGGAAACCCGCAATGGGAATCTTGCGACAATAGCTATTCAGCCACAGTAAACGCCTCCGATACAGTCGTATCAGTGGCCGATATTGGCATTCAAGTTGACAATTGTCCCGATTTGTCTTTAGATTTTTATGGTTTGTGGAACAGAAGATGTTTTCCTGGAAGTATCACACTCCAATATTGCAACCAGGGCCTGACAGCGGCCACACAGACCTCCTTACGCATGGCTTTCCCAGAGTATGTACAATTGGTTTCTGCAACCGAAAGCTATACCTATCTCGCTGACAGTACTGTCGTGTTTGACTTGGGAACGCTTGATCCTTTCGCATGCAATTCAATTGTTTTACAAACAGAAGTCGTCTGCGGTCCAATAGAAATTCTGGGCTTAAGCCAATGTATAGAAGCCTGGCTCCTTTCTCCCGATCTATGTTCACCGCCATCTATTCCCTCATGGTCAGGCGCCTCCCTTTCCATCCAGGCTGGCTGTGTCGGCAAACGCAATCAATTTGTAGTGATCAATGAAGGCACTGGCGACATGATGGATTCTACCACTTATCGGATTTATGCAGATACACTTCTTGTCCAAATCGGAAATTTGATCCTCGATAGCGGGGATTCTTTGCTGATTGACATCCCAGGAAATGGACAAATGTTCCGACTGGAAGTCGATCAGGTACCCAATCATCCCATGAATCTGATGGTTTCTGCTGCGATTGAAGGATGTGTGGCTATCCTAAGTGACACGACCTCCCGAGGCATGATCAACAGATATAGTGCGCCCATGCCTGAACCAGAGCCCACTTATGTAGTTGCCTGTTTGGAAATCATTGGCTCTTATGATCCCAATGACAAACAAGTCCTGCCAAAAGGCATTGGCGAAACTGGACAAACTCGTCCGGGAACGAGACTTCAATATGTTATCAACTTCCAAAACACAGGAACGGATACAGCCTTCAAGGTCGTTCTTACTGATACTTTGTCGACCAATCTGGATGTTCAATCATTTAGGATTGAGACTTCCTCCCATCCATACCGCCTGGAAGTGGAAGGACTGGGTCAGCCTGTTCTCCATTTTCATTTTGATAATATCCTCCTACCAGACTCTAATGTAAATGAGCCTGCAAGTCATGGATACATTCAGTTTTCTATTGACCATGATCCCTCGATTCCACTCGGAACGGAAATTGAAAACTTCGCGGATATTTACTTTGATTTCAATCCTCCGATCAGGACAAATACTGTTCTGAATACCTTGTCGGACTTCCAGCCGGAAGCTATCGGCAGTGTTGAGGGGATTGGGCTGACCTATTTAGCAGATTCTACTACAACTGGAATCAATGAAGCAGCCCATTTCATTTTCCATCTCTTTCCCAATCCAGCCAAACATACGGTTCAAATTTCTGGTTCAACTGAAAGCAGGGGACAGCTTCACATTGAATGGCTGGATCTTCACGGCAGATTACTGAAGAAATCAATTGTGCCTGTTTCGAGTCGTGAATTCTCTTTAGAGGAAAAGGTACCAGACCTGCCAGCAGGATTGTACTTTATCAGACTCGATCAACAATTTATTCAGAAGATTGTGATTTATTAATCGTTCGGAGAAGGTTTAGGATAGATTCGAGTGCCATATAAACAGTCGATAGAATACAAATACGAGGACTAGTCCCAGAAGAACGCTGAGTCCCCATATCCAAAGATGGGATCGAAAAGGAATGCTTTCTCCTCCATTTCCAATCAAAATATAAGCTGCCCAAAAGTAGGGATGACAATGATAGGTGTCTGATTCCTCCAGCCATTTATTTCTCGCATGATGGATAGCTGATCCCGGAGCTGAACCTTCCGCGATTCCTTTCAGGAAATCTATACTCAATTGAGCGCCTGAACGATCATCTGCTCGCCAAAGGGTGGTCAAGATTTGGCCACTGCCAGCATATTGGAATGCACGGGCAAGGCTCATGATCCCTTCACCTCTCTCCAGGGTTCCACTTCCAGTCTGACAGGCACTGAGAATCGTCAATGGGCTTTGAAGCGCCAGCCCATAGATCTCAGAAGCATACAGAACGCCATCTTCTTTGTTCGCGGTGTCGGGGGACAGATATAATCTTGATCGCATCAATTCTTCTTCGTCAACGATCGCATGGGTAGCAAAATGTAAAATAAATGTTCCTTGCTCTAGGTTCTTGACAACAGATTCCTGGGCCTTTTGTCCGACTAAGGCATGACCGTTCAGCAATTGGGCCGAGGTCTCAACTTCTTCCTCATTATACAACAAGCGCCCCAATCCAGCCCTCTCATCCTCTGGGATTTCCTTCTCAAAACGGGGAGCAAATCCTAGATATTGGACAGAAGCTGTCTTTGGAGACTGTCTTTGTTGCAACCACAATTCTGCAGCATAGGCATAACTCGTAGACCAATTCTTGGCTAAAAAAGGCCAATTTCGCATCAAATTATTCCTGGGAACCTCTGTCAACAAGCTCTCAACAGGCAAATATCCCAATATCCCATGCGGAATCAGCGACAGGCTTTGGATCTCCCGATGAAGTCCTGGCAACAATCGATGACATAGCTTGGCTCCGATACCTGCTAAGCTATCCATATCCATTTTCTGATGAGAAGGCGGACTAGAAATAAACCGAATCCAATGATTCAAGTCCTGAACAAAGCTCTCTTCCATATCCAGGTGATACATACTTATCTCTTGATCCAAAATCCTGAAGATGAATATGTTTTTTTCTCCCCAGAAGTAGCTATACATCGCTTCGGATGGGCGAAGCATCGCTTGTATGTCTGCCAATGAAATGGTATTCAATGGATACTTCAATCGAAAATAATGCGGATATTCCTCTTCTAATGTCTGTCGATACTCCCTGTATGCTTCTTGCATATCAAATCGATCCCGCTTCACTGTCTCCACTGTCGGGCTTCCTTTTTCCTCTTGCTGTACCTCTTCGGTCAAGGCAAGAAGTCTTTGTTGAAAGAAACGCTCCTTCTGGACCAATGAATCCGGGATTCCTGCAAATTGCATGGCTTGTTGTCCGCGGAGATGTAGCCGCAGGTTGCCAGATTTGCTATTTTCTGCCAGTTGAAATGCCCGGTGGACAAATTGGGTTTCTCCTGTCAATCGGAACAATTGCTCTGCCATTCTCAGGGCAGCTTCCACATGAGGCAAGGATTCCTTCCGCCAATAGGTCCGGGATTCTGTAGACTGAAAATAGATCAATTGGCTATCTGCGATGGCCATCATTCGTTCATAACAAGTCAAAGCTGCCAGCAGGATTGGCGTCTGTTGATTCTTTTGATAGTGTGTCAGAAGATTCTGAGCTTGAGATTCCAGCACATCCATGCTTGCATGATTACTCCAATGCGCCAAAATGACTGAATCTGGCTCTAATTGAAAGGGGATGTCAGGCCACAATCGTTCCCAGGCCTCTTCATGCATCAGGAGGGTAGAATCCCAATGCCCCAATTCCAACCACATGGATGCCGATGCAGCCAGGACTTTGGCTTGATCCATTTGATTCCCATTGGCTTCATAAGCTGTTAGGGCTGCATCATAAAAGATTAAGGCTTGTTTCCAATTTTGTTGAGCGGATTCTGTTTCTCCCAAATAATAGAAAGCATGTCCTTTCCGCAAAGATTTGGGACCAAGACGCCTGTTGGCAATATCCAGCGCTTGTTGGAAGGTCCTCTCCGCTTCCTCAAATTGCTCTACCTCCAGCTGAATTGCTCCCAACTGAAACAATATTGGGATCAAATCCGGATGCTCATTACCGATAATTTTTTTGCTTTGGTCAATCGCATGTTGCGCGAACAACAGGCTTTCGTCCATATTTCCCAATTCCTTGGAGACGATGCTTCGCTGATGATCAAGAGCCGCATAATGGCTGGGAGTCATGTTTGGATGCTGATTCAGAAAACTTTCTGCCTCATCTAGATAGCGAAGAGCTTCTTCATATTCGCCTACTGTCACCAGCGTGGCCCCCATATTCAGCAGACCATTCAGATGTGGGCTGGGAGGGAGGCGATTCAAGTGTGCCAGGTTCTGACGATGATACGACAAGGATTCCCAGAATAGTCCCAATTCTCCATATAGTACCCCTATATTGGTGCGGATCTGAACCAGATCTGTATGCTCTTCTCCCAACAGCAAAGTTAAGATGTCCAAGGATCGCTGAAAGGATTCGAGGGCTCCTTCATACTGATTCATATACATCTGCATGATAGCAACAGTATTCAAACAAATGGCAATCGCTATATTGTCTTGATCAAAGATGGATTCATAGAGTTGCAAAGCTCGGAGACTGCTTTGAAGTCCTTCTTGATATTTCCCACCATAGGCATAAGCTTGACCAAGGGCATCAAATGCTTCGGCTTTCAGAGAATCAAAAGATGGGGGATGGGCTTCATAATCTGCGACCAAAGCCTCATAGCGATCCTGCGCTGCCTCGAAGTCATTGCGCATCATATCTACATACGCTCGCTCTCTTCTTGCAAAAAAGGCATCCTTGTTCAAAGAATCCAGCTGATCGGAAATCGCGATGACTGAATCAAGCGTCGCAGCAGCCTCGGCTAATTTCATCTGACGAGACAAGAACATTCCGGACAGCTGTGTCGCCATGGCCCACATCTTCAGATCCTTGGTGGAATCTGCCAAACGCTGTGCCTCCCGGAAAGCCTGATAGGCACTGTCAAATTGTTGTTGCTGCCAATAGTGTTGACCAGCGATGACCAACTGACGTGGAGAATTTGAGATCGTGTCGCTGGCCTTTTGTCCCATGAACAGAACCGCCAGCAGCCCTCCACCGAGCACCAGCATGAGCGCTGTCCATTTTTTTTTCCAAAAAAATTCTGAAGATGATGTTAACCTTTTCGATTGATGCTCCATAGACAAGTGATTGTCTCTCTTTTTGTACCCTAAGATAAACATCCAAGCCCAAACCCACATGAAAAACCCCTTTGCCTTTTCTCTCTTTCTTATCTCGGTCGCCTGCTTACTTGCCTGCAACCCAGATCTATCTTCCTATGACTCGGATGAGAATGCTGAGAGTGACCTTTCAGAATCTTCCCTTATGTACCAACCCAATCATGAATCCAGTGGCTTTGTTCGCATGAGTGATCCCAAAGAAGGAGCCTTTTCGATTTTGATGCCTCAAGGCTGGAAATCCCAGCTGAGCCTTGAACGCCCACATGGTCAAATCAGAACCTGTGGTGTTGCTACAAGTCCTGATGGTGCGACACGTGTCTTTTTTGGAGATCCCACTCTCCCTATGTTCATGGCTCCCAATCCACAATTTGGCATGTTTGAAGGGATGCAAACAGGAAATCCCTTACAACAGATTCGTCGATTCACGCAGGCTGATGAATTTTTTCCGGGATATGTGAAGCAATATTATGGACAACTCACAGGGTTCCGGCTGACTGGCACACAAGCAAATCCTGACCTTCAACAACATATGGAGAAAAAAGCGAAGGCGTACGGCTTACAGCCACACATTACCACTGCTACAGTCTCTTTTGAATTCTCGGAGAATGGAGAGACCATCAAGGCAGCCATTCACGGTGCTACGCTGGGCATGCAGGATTTCTGGATGGCTGATGTGAATGGCTACTTGACCTCCGGCAATCCTCAGAAAGCCGACCAACTCATTCGCCAGATTGTTGTTTCTCATCAAACCAATCCTCAGTGGCAGCAGCGTGAAAATATGCGCAATCAACAGAAAATGCGACAATCACAACTCGCACACCAACAGCGCATGCAGGCCAATCAGCAACGTTTTCAGGCTCATCAGAACATGATGCAGCAACGCTATGATGCAGCAGATGCCCAACATCAAAACTGGATGCAGAATCAAGCCGCCAATGACCAACAACACGATCAATTCATCGATTATATCCGGGATCAGGAGACTGTCACGAATGGGACGCAGACAGGGAAAGTAGACGCTGGTTATAACAATTATTATGTCGATCCAAACGGTGGCAATTACATTGGCACCAATAGCTATGAGAATCCCGATGTATCCGTTTATGAGCATTGGCGGAGGAAGTACTAAGTACTATGCAATCAAAGTCTTCAGATGCTTCCTGGAACCCCTTCACACACTCATCCCCTCAAGTGGGGATTTCCCGCAAGGCCTTTTCTACTGAAAAGCAGGAAGATTTTCGCCAGTCCCACCTTTTGAGGGGGACGCCAGGAGAACAGGAGGTCTAGCAGAAGAGCAAATAGTTTATGTTTCATTCACGACCGGTGTTTCGGAAAACCCTTCAAGGTCTTCGCATAAGCAAGATTTTCTTTATTCATTTTCTCTAAACAAACAGGCCCATTACGCACATGAATCTCAAACATCTATCTCTTCTGATTTTGGGCACGGCCTTGGCGGTTGCCCCATTATTTGCCCAACTCACTTATGATTGGGGAAATACAATGGGTAGCAGCGGAAGGGACGAACTCACAGATCTTGCCCTGGACCCAACAGGCAATGTCTATATCACAGGAATCTTTGAAGACAGCATCGATGTCAGCAATGGAGCAGGAACTGCTTCAGTAAGCAGCAATGGTTGGCGCGATGGATTGATTGCCAAATATTATCCTGATGGTACCCATGCCTGGTCTGTTGGATTCGGGAATGCTGCCTGGGATCGAGGCTGGGCCATTGCGGTTGATTCCAGCGGTTCTGTTTATGGAGGGGGGGTATTCTCCAACAAAGTCGATTTTGATCCTTCCCCGGATTCAGCATATCTCATCTCTAATCAGGCAGGCGTATGGCCGGATGGATACCTCGTCAAGTATGACACGGATGGCAAGCTGCTTTGGGCCAATCATATCCTGACTGCACGGGATCGAGGTGCTTCTCAGACTGCTACGCTATTCGCGATTCACGACATGGAAGTGGATCATGAAGGGAATCTCATCATTGGTGGTGCATTTTGGGACAGCGTTTGGCTATCACCATCGAGCTTGTTGGTGTCAGATGGGCCACTTCGGGATATGTTTCTTGCGAAGTATGATGGCGATGGCAACCTGATTTGGGCACAGCAAATGGGGGGAGCTTCAGATCAGGAAATTCGAGGAATAGACACTGATTCTCAAGGGAATATTTTTGTTGGAGGGTACTATTTTGGAACAGCTGATTTTGATCCCTCTGCCAATGAGGACAGTCGTACTTCCATGGGAGCAGCGGATATGTTCATCGCTAAATATTCCTCAGACGGAGATCTTTCATGGGTTCACGGGGCTGGGAGTTCTGATGGAGTAGTGGTCAGTCCTGAAAGTGTGAATGATGTTGCTGTCGATGAGTCAGGCAATGTTCTTATCACTGGTGTGATGTATGGAGGCATCGATTTTGATCCTTCTTCCACCATTGATACCTTGGCGCTGTCATCTCCAGGAGATATTTTCACTGCCAAATACAACAATCAGGGAGAACTTATTGGGGCATTTTCTCTGGATGGAAATGGCACCCAAATCGGTAAGCGGCTGGCCATTCTGGAGGATGGTAGCTTTTATTTGGGAGGCGAATACAGCAGCTCTTCGGTAGACCTGGACCCTTCCGCCGATTCAAGTGTGGTGTTTGGGCTTTCTCACTATGATTTATTCGTGGCTTTGTATGATTCCAATTTTGTGTTCCTGGAAGGGAGAGCACATCGGGGCCTCCAGGAAGAACGCATGCAAGGTCTGGCAGCACATGGCAATCAAATTGTGGTTGGTGGACATTTCAGTGGCTCAACCTTGCTTGATCAGCAAAGCGGAGATTTGCGATTTTCGAAGGGCGATTCAGACATATTTTTTGCCAAATACGGAGAAGAGACGACGAGTATTCATTCAGAAGTGTTCAATGGCCATTTTGTCGCTTTTCCCAATCCTGCCTCACACTATCTCAACATTCGTGGGAATTGGGAGCGCCCACAATCAGCCATCCTTTCCCTCTCCAACATTCATGGACAGCAACTGTATCGCAAAGGGTTCATATCTACACAAGAGATACATTTACAGCTTCCTCTTGCTCCCTATCCCGCAGGAATTTATTTCCTTGAATTGAGCATGAGCGGTACCAAGACTTATCAAAAAATTATTTTGGAATAATCCCTAGCCTTTTTTCACCCTCTATTCATTCATCCCTTTTATGAAGTCAAGAACAGTTCTATTCTTCTTTTTGATTCTCTCGCTTTCAAGCTATGGGCAGACAGGCATTCCTGTTCCTGAGATGTCCCATTGTGATAATCAGATCTCCAGTTTCCTCACACAGTTTGATATCCCGAGCGCAACGGTTGCTATCTCTAAAGATGGCAAACTGGTCTATATGCGTGGATTTGGACATGCAGACGCGGGAGGACAAGAAGCCACACAACCGTACCATATGTTTCGCATTGCCAGTGTCTCCAAACCCATTACTGCGATTGCCATCATGAACATGATCGAAGACAATGAACTCAGTCTGTCCGACACAGTCTTCGGCCCCAATGGTATTTTCGCCAACAACACCTATTTCAGCAATGCTACTGTGATGGATGATCGCATCTTTGATATCACAGTTCAGCACTTATTAGAACATTCAGGTGGCTGGGACAGAAACATCTCTTGCATCCCTAATCCTCCCAGTCCCTATCCCTGGAATTTCAATTCATGTGATCCGATTGTTTTCCCACTCCATGTAACGGAGGTATTGGGAGAAAGCAATCCCGTCAGCAAGCAGGCATTAGTCCGTTTTTTGATGGAAAAAGGTGTCAATTTTGACCCGGGAACACAGTATCAGTATTCCAATATTGGTTATCTCACTTTGGGATTGATCATTGAAGAACTCACGGGCATGTCTTATGAAACTTATGTCAAAAGCAAAATTCTCGACCCGATTGGTAGTTTTGATATGTACAACGCAAAAAATCTGCGGAAAGACAAACGAGAACGGGAAGGCGAATATGTCGGAAATGGATTCACAAACCTTGACATATTTGGAAATGGCACCCTTGTTCCCTGGGAATATGGGGGCATGAGTGTGGCTGCGATGGACGCCCATGGTGGATGGATCGCTTCGGCCAGAGATTTAACGCGTCTTTTGGTGGCAGTGGATGGATTTGGTACAAAAGCAGATATCCTGACCTCCTCCTCCATTCAGACCATGACCACGGCATCAGCAGTCAATAACAATTATTCATTCGGATGGCAAGTCAACAGTGCTGACAACTGGTGGCATACGGGAGCCATCGATGGGACAGCCAGTATTTGGGCACGGACAAGTGGTGGATATACCTGGGCAATCATCCTGAATAAACGGGTGATTGATGCCAATTCTACAGCCTTTTGGACAGGTCTCGATGGGCTTCCCTGGTCTTGTGTTACCCAAACCAGCTCTTTTCCCTCGCATGACTTATTTGACTTTCCCAATGAGAATGCTTCTGATCTTAGCTTCAAGTCGGCAGGTGATTTTTCCACTACTGTTTCCTGGACAAATGGAAATGGAGACGGGCGAATCCTGATTGTCCAAGAAGATTCTGCGGTTTCTGAGTTTCCTTTAGATGGCACAGATTATACCGCAGATGCTGAGTTTGGGATGGGAGATGATCTGGGAGACGGACAGTACGTGGCTTTTGTTGGAGCAGGAAATTCTGTAACAGTTACCGGTCTGGATTCCGCCAAAACCTATCATTTCAGATTGTTTGAGTACAATAAGAATACAACAACAGGGGATCATATCCTCTACCAATTGGCGCATTCAGCCATAGACAGTGCGACGACTCAGACTTCGACTAGCATTGCAGATCTGGAAGAGATGGGCATTCGCTTTTATCCCAATCCTGCTCAGGAATGGCTACAGGTAGAAACTCCTTCTTTGAGTCTAATCAATCAACTTGAACTTCGAAATATGCATGGGCAGCTTGTTAAGAGAATGTCTATCCAGGCTCTTCATAGCAAATTATTCCTCTCTGACTTACCTCCACAGATCTACGGCATTTCATTTTTCAAAGATGGACGGTTTGTTGGCAGTGGTCGTCTGATGAAACGATAATAAGAGACTGTTTGAACATCTGTCACTTATTTTTTGTATGCGTCTTTTTTCCTTTCGGCTTAACAATTCCCTTAGCATACCCACTCTATTAACCCAAATTTGTATGAAGTCTTATTTGTTGTCAGCCACACTCATATTTTTTTTCAGCTCCCAACTTTGGGCCCAGACAGACAAAGGCAATGTGCTTATTGGCGGCTCTTTCAGTATCAAAAACACAAGTTCGCTTGGAGAAGGCACCTTTTACCTGGGGCTCTTTCCTGATGTTGGATATTTTGTGATAGACAATCTGGCTGTAGGAGCTTATCTCCCGATTTCAACCAATAGAGCGCCACAGTACAGCACCACCAATATTGGCCTTTCGCCCTTTGCACGATACTATTTTTATGCGATGGAGCGAGCTCGAATATTTGGAGAAGCAGAACTAGGAATTCGAAGTTGGACCTCCTCTGTCAGAGGGGACAAAGAATCCCAAACTGGTAGAAAAGCTGGTCTTGGTTTAGGTCTTGCCTATTTTTTACGCTCGATGATTGCTCTAGAAACATCACTAAATCTCCAGCGGACCAGTTGGAGTGAATCGCCGACAGAAACGGAGTTTGGTTTGCGAGTTGGGCTTCAGATTTATTTGGATTCTTTGTCAAAATGAGACAAGCAGGATTTTTGAATCATGAATTCTCTGTAGCGACAGATTGCAATCTGTCGCTACAGAGATACTTATCGAATATCTGAATTTTTGTATCTTCGAAGGTAGGTCTGACCTATTATTAGATCGATCCTTTGGAGCCTTATGAATGAACGAATCTTTCAACAAGTAACGCAGCAAATCCAGACCGGAGATGCACGAGGCTTGCAATATGTATTTGAACAGAGTAGCCGATACTGTGTTCGGACGCTGATCAAGAAGACCGGATGTGAACTCGCTGATGCAGAGGATATTTTTATGGATGCGATCTTGATTTTTAGAGAAAATGTGCTGACAGGCAAGCTCAAATATCTCAGTAATTTGCGCACCTACCTGTTTGGAATCTGCTGGAATGTCTGGCGAGATCTAAACAGAGCCAGAAGCAAATGGCGAAATGAGCAAAACGAAATTGAGCGGCAGGTCTATCTGCTGGTAGGGCAGGAGGATCGCCCATTTGCCTGGGAAGATCAGGAAGAGATGCGACAGCAAGTGCGATTGGTCAGTCATGCCTTGAATCAACTAAGCGATAAGTGTCGGGAATTGCTCAATTATGTCTATATCGAACAACGGCCACAAAAGGAAATCGCCAATTTGATGAAATTTGCGAGTCCCAATGTCGTAAAGGTGACCCGCCATCGCTGCTATCAACAGTGGATCAAGCGAATCGAAACTGCCAAAACTCAGCCCCATGGAAGCCAATGATGTAATCCTCATATCGGACTACCTTGCAGGAGACCTTCAGCCGGAGGAACGCAAATCCGTCGAGGAACGGATGGCACAAGATCCTGACTTTGCTGGCTTGTTCAAAGAGCAAGAAGCGCAGTTGGTGGTACTTCAGGCCGTGAAAAGGAGTGAGACCAAGGAGCAGATTCGCCAGCAATATGAAGCGTTTCGACAACAAGAACCCGCGAGGCAACTCAACAACAGCCGTTTATGGCAGTATGGTGCGATTGCTGCTACGATGCTTGTCTTGCTTCTCGCCTTCTGGCAGTTACGACCTACCTCCCCTTCTCCAGAACAATTGGCGATGGGATATCTTGAACCTTTTCCGATCAATATGGATCGAGGCAGCTTGCCGCAGGATGCGCTGGCCATGCAGGATTCTGCGTATCAGTTGTATCGCACCGGCGCATTTGAAGCGGCTCGTCCTTTATTGATAGACCTTCATCGATTGAGTCCTGAGGATCAGGCAATCAAGATGTATCTGGCAGAAAGTCATAGCCAGACAGGCCATTATCTGGATGCTGTCGGTTTATTCGAAGAATTGAGTGAGGATTCTCCGTATCCGGATGCTGCCCAATGGCGTCTGGCCTTGAATCTTATTTTGGCAGGAGAAAAGGAAAGAGCGGTGTCTATCCTTGAGCAGATTCAGGCAGGTTCTCATTACAAAGAGAAGGATGCAAAAAGATTATTGGAAGAATTGCAGGACTAGGGAGTTGTTGGGGGGCTTTTTTTCTTACGTTTTGGCATGTCAAATATGTGCGTTCTTGCTACTTTTTTCCGCAAAAAGTAGCAAAAAACTCTAAACGGGCAAACCAAGGCCTTCACACGCCCCATCCGCCCACGCCCGTTTAATCACCAACCCGCAAGCTTGAAAACTTTGTTGGTGTCCCCAAATGAGGCACCACTGACAAATTGCTGATTTTCAAATCATTAAAATCCAAAAAAGCAAATTAAAAGATTGTTAGTTTGTCGGTCTTGATATAGGTATTATAGGTGGGATTTTCTTCCAAAAATGAACAATCCTTGTTTCCTTCCTTCAAGAATGGCTAGATTTAAAAGATGAAGCCTTCTTATCTATCATTAGGAATTGTATTGTTGCTTGGCCTCCACGTGCAAGCCACGGCACAGTTATCTTCCGTAAGATTTCGACAATATCATGCAGAGGATGGGCTTTCTCATGGATCTATCTATTCTTTGATGGAAGATCATCAAGGCTATATCTGGATGGGCACGGCGGATGGTCTCAACCGATTTGACGGTCATGAATTTGAGGTATTCAGGCATGATCCCAGAGAGCCACAAGGATTGAGTACCTCCAGTTATTTCATGACCATGATGGAAGATTCTCATGGCAATGTCTGGATTGGGACTTCCCGCAAAAGTGCCAATATCTACCATCGATCCTCAGAAAGATTCATTGCTCTTCCACATATCCCAAGTTATCCAAAGGAAAGTCAGCCTTATTTCATCAGAGATTTTCTGGAGGATGTCTCTGGCAGGATTTGGATGGCCACTTCTCAAGAGTTGATGTATGCGGAACATTATGATCCATCAATGCCGGATTCTGTTAGCTGGGCCCTCTTTGACTGTCCCGGCGATCGTCCCTTCCATTGTCCGATAGATATTTATGACCTTGAAATCGCGCCCAACAATCGCATGTGGATTGGAACAACAAATGGGCTGGGCTTGCTTGATCCCGCCAAGGGAAGCTTTCATTTATATTCTTCTGAATCGAATCCACAGACAGGTCCATCTGCCCTCAAAATTGTTCATGAAATCCTTCCTGATCCGGATGGAGAAAGTTTATGGATAGCGACAGATACTTATGGACTGCTCCGTCTTTGGTTCGATGATCTGGAACAAGATTTCCCACAGCTCGTGCGTCATCAGCAGTATGTTGCCACCCAAAAGCAAGGGAAAACAAGTATCACCAACAATCGAATGCTAGCCCTGGCGATGGACAAAGAAGGGAATCTATGGGTAGGAACAGGATTTGGCCTGAACCAATATCATCGGGATTCAGACTCCTTCACCTACCACCTGCACAAGGATGGGAGTTCCAGTACGATCAGCCAAGATTATATTCGATCCATGTGTTTCTCTGAGACCGGGGACCTCTGGCTCGGAACAGATGTGGGATTAACGCTTTTGCCAAGCAAGCAAAAACCCTTTCACTTATATTATCAGGAACTGATCGATGTAGGCAAGCGACAAAATACTACTCCTCATTCTTACTTTCTGGACGAACAGAGTCAAACGCTCTGGGTAGGAACAAGTGGAGGCCTGAACAAGATTGATCGAAAGTCTGGAAAAAGAGTTCGACATTATTATGATCTGCTTGATCCGGCCAAACTCACGTATCCTTTTGTCAAAAATTTGTTTAAAGGCTATGATGGAAAACTCTGGGCAATGACAGCTACAGCCCTACAGCCATATGATCAGGCAACCAACACCTTCCAGAGAGAAGTGTTTTGGGAAGAGAGTCGCAATTATGGCGGATCTGGCGCCAAACCAGGGAGAACCTATTGGTCTGTCTGGCCCGAATCTGATTCCATGTATTGGTTGGGTGCAAACGAGGGATTGGTTCGATTTAACCCACAAACCAAAGAGGAAGATCTCTTCCCTATGGAGCCCAAAAGAGCTGTAATTACAATTCATCGCAAACTAGATGGCAAACTCTGGATAGGAACGGCACATGGGATGTTTTTGTTCGATGAGGAGCTTGAAGCCTTTGAGTTGTTTGAAGGCTATACTCCTGAGTCGCGTATCTTGTTGAAGACCAATGTCAAGGATTTTCACAGATCCAGGGACGGGATTTTCTGGATTGCCAGTTTGAGTGGCTTGTATCGCATAGATGAATCAGCCCAAACGATTCGGAATTATGATCGCTATTCTGGCTTATCCAACTCAGGCATTCGGAGCATAGAAGAGGATGCACAAGGACGGCTCTGGTTGGGCAGCCTTGATGGCTTGATCTGTTTTGACCCAAAGACCGAAAGCAGCCAAACTTATACCGTCGGAGATGGGCTTCAAGCCAGAGAGTTTTACACAAGATCCTCTTATGTCAGTCCTTCAGGCGAAATGTTTTTCGGTGGCGGAAGAGGATTCAATTATTTTCATCCAGACAGTATTCGTCCCAATCCAAACCTCCCTAATGTACATGTGACCGGGCTCAAATTGTTCAATACCCCAGTTCCGGTTGGACAAGCAGATACCTCCCGCAATCTTCGCGGTTTTTTTCTCCCTCAAAGCATCAGTCAATTGCCTGAAATCAGCCTGACCTATCAACACAGGGTCTTCACACTAGAATTCACCGCCATAGAATTTACTCAACCAGATGAGAACCAACTCGCTTATCAGTTGGAAGGCTTCGATCCAGATTGGACCTATTGTGGGAATTGTCGATCAGCAACCTACACCAATCTCGACCCAGGCAGCTATACCTTCCGCGTCAAAGCCAGTAACAATGATGGGGTGTGGAATGAGGAAGGAACAAGTATTCTGATCACCATTTCTCCCCCGTGGTGGAAAACGCTCTGGGCCTATGGCTTGTATGTCCTGCTAGCCATTGCTGCCATCTATGGCATCATCCGCCTCCGAACGCAAGAGATCCGCCGCGAACTCGCTGTCAAAGCCCGATTGCAACAGGCCAAAATGGAAGAAAGAGAGAATACCCGTTCAGAAGCTTCTCGTGATTTTCACGATGAAGCTGGCAACAAAATCACCAAACTTTCTCTCTATACCGGTCTGCTCCAACGCCAACTGTCTGCCAATGAGCAAGCGCTTGATTATCTGGAAAGTATTCAGAAAAACATTCGAGACTTGTCTGGGGGCATGCGTGATTTTATTTGGGTGCTTGATCCGAAGCAGGATGATCTCAGATCTACCTTGAGTCGAATTCGGGATTTTGGTGCTGGCCTGTTTCAGGATTCAGAAATTGCCTTTCAGTACGAAGAGGATTTTAGCGGCCCGGAACCAGAGCGATTGCCCGTCAAGACCAAACGACATCTGCTGATGATCTGCAAAGAGGCCATGCACAATGCCTTGAAGTATGCTCAGTGTAGCAGCTTCCAGATGAAGGTTGAGCAGGTGGGCGGACAATTGTTCATTCATCTGACGGATGATGGATTGGGCTTCAACACACCCGATCAATCAAAGGGATATGGCCTGGGCAATATGAAAGCCAGAGCAAAAGAGATAGGCGGGAGTCTTGACATCCATTCTCAGCCGGGGATGGGGACGCGGATTGTGTTGGGATTCGCGGTGTCATGTTAGACTCTGATTTCCTCTCTGATATTGGAAGGAAATTACCTAACAAGACAAAAAAAAAAGGGGAGCAAAGGCTCCCCTCTCTCAACTTCAACCTGGTTCGGCAAGAATTCGCCGTTTGAGTTTTTGCCAACTTCTCTCTTGTCGGATGCGTTTTTCCTTCTCTGATTCTTTGAGGTGAAGGGCCTCCAACAATTGTTCTCTGAAAGCTTCCTCCTGTGAAGGAGTAGCCTTTGGCGCACATGGGGTTAACATAGGATTGGGTAGCTTAGTGAGTGTAAAAAACAGAGGGATGATAAAATTACAGACCGTTATGATCCCTTTTGGCAGAGTGTGTAGATTCTTTGAATGTCTCCTTGATCGGTCTGACAATTGACAATCAGATAGTGATTGGAAAAGGATCGAATATGGCTTATTTCAGGAGGCTGAATGGAACTGGCGTCTGCAGTAAGTTGCTGACCATCATAAGTCAGTTTCAAACTGTCCTCTCCGTTCTCTACTTCCCAATAGCCTCTAAGCTCCGAATGTGAATTAAACTCAATGAAGGTTTGATCTTTACTCAATGCCAAAAAGGAAGGGTCAAATCCCGTTTTTCGCAATACATATGCAGGAGGTGCGTAAGATCTTTCTTCCAGCAATTGAAATTGAAGATGCTTATGTTTTTTTAGCAATTTTTGGAGGGAAGAGATATGTTGTTGTTTCGAGGGACTGTTGAAACATTCGTCTATCGCATCTCCGACTTGCTGCATGAAGAGCTGACACTTACCAACAAAAGTGAGGGGGAGGCGGGCTTGCAATTGGGTAGGGTTCATAGGAATTATTTTGGAATTCTTTGCCTGAATAAAATTGAGCGTCTTGTTGTTCCCTCAAAAAGACAAATTACATTCCAGCACATCCAAACATTTGCAAAATACTCAAAATCAAACACTTACCACCATAACCTATTTTCTCACTTTCTCTAAATCTGAGAAATTGAGTTTCATATTTGGAAAAATCGGACCACTTTCTTTCTGATTTATTCTCTACATATATTTTGTTGGCCTCTCATGTATATCGAAAATCATAATACTTGCCCCCTCTAAACTATTCAGAATATTGAAAATCAGAAAAGGCTTGCTAACTTGTGCTGTATATATCCATGAGACATTCATGAATAGGGCTGCCCAATCTATCTGTACTTTGCGCTACTTCTTACTATTTCTGATTCTGAGTGGAGTGAATATGTTGTGGAGCCAGGAGTCTTATCCTGCTTTCATTGCTCCCTGGCGTCTTCTCCCGGATGACACCAGCAAGGTGCGTCAGCTTCATCGATACCTGGATGACAACTATGTCTTGCCAGCAGACAGTTTTTATTTGATTGCAACAGAAGGATTAGAACTGGCCAATCAGCTCAAGGATTCAGAAGGCATAGTTTTGATGCGAATGTATCAGGGATTTGGGAAAATGGATCAGGGCTTATTGGAGGAATCTGTCTCATATTTTGACCAGGCGATAGAGGTGAGTACAGAGATGAAAGACACCTTTCTGATGGCCCGTGGAATGATGAACAGAGGATTGGTCGAACAAGACCTCGGACATGAAGGAGAAGCCTTGACATATTATCAGCAAGCAGCCTTCTTCTTCGACAAAGTAAACAAGCCCAGCCCAAGCTTATTCAACAATATTGCCATTATCTACCGCAAACAAGGCAATCATCAATCTGCGATACAATGGTATAAGCGATCTCTTGAGCTAAAACAAGCACAGGGAGATACCTTGGGAGCTGCTACGACTTATATGAATTTGGCTTTGGTGTACGGCAAGGAAGACGACTCACTTGCGACTTTTCATGCAGCAGAACAAGCATTGAATTTGCTCAACCATGAGGCGTATCCGTCCATCTCTGCCTGGGCCAAGCTCGCTATTGGGAATTTATCTGCTGATTTTGGAAGATCTGCTGATGCGCAGACATATTATCGTCAAGCCTTGACCTATTATCGTCTGCATCCCGAGAACGAATATTATTATCATGTCATTTATGGCTTGGGGAAAGAGGCCAGTCGACAGGAGAACTGGCAAGAAGCGCGGGCCTATTTTTCACAAGCATTGGAGTTGGCACGAGAAGGTCATAAAAGAGAAGATTTGCAAACAATGCTCAAAAATCTCGCTGAAGCACTCTTCAATCTAGACCAGGCCGATAAGGCCTATCCACTTCTGGCCGAAGCGTATCGATTGAAGGATACCTTGACGCAGCTCACCCGGCTCTCGCTGGAAAAAGAAATGCTCACCCGATTTGAGGTCGACAGACGAGAAAGTCAATTGCAGATCAACCGATTGGAACTCAAAAGTCGCAAACTGAACCAACGAGTAGCCTGGGGATTGGTCGCTATGAGTATGTTGGGGATTGTGGGAGTCTTGTATTTTCTTTTTCAAAAAAACCGAGCCACACAACTCCTAAGAAAACAAAATCAACTGATTGAGAAATCTCTAAAGGAGAAAGAGGCCCTCATGCGGGAAATGCATCACCGAGTCAAAAACAACCTTCAATACATTTCCAGCCTGCTCCGACTTCAGAAGCGCGAAACACATAGCCTAGAGGCAAAAAATCTTTTGATGACCAGCCAAAATCTGGTCATGTCCATGGCATTGATTCACCAGCATTTATACCAGGGAAATGACTTATCGGGTATTCACATCGACAGATATCTGGATCGACTGATCACGGAGATCATTCAGGCATTCAAGCCTCAGAAGCTTGATTTGACAGTGAGGGTAGAGGTAGAGCCCCTGATCCTGGATATCGAGCAAGCCATTCCCCTCGGGTTGATCGTCAATGAACTGATTACAAATGCACTCAAATACGCCTATCTGGAGAGGGAAACCGGACAATTGTCGATCCTCTTGTCTCATCAGTATCCTGATATCCTCTTGTGCGTTCAGGATGATGGTCCTGGGGTAGCGAGTACCTATACACTTGAACAAAAACATCAGTTTGGGTATCAATTGATCCACTTGTTGACTGAGCAATTGAGTGGAGAGCTGCAATTTGATTTGTTGACAGGCTTTTCTGTTTCCTTGCATTTTCCTTCCAAAGCTGTCCTTATATGAACCTCGCTTCACATTTTCATATTCTCATTGTTGAAGACAATCTAGTTGTTGGTGTTGACATTCGTGCGACCCTTCAGGAACTGGGTTTTCAACGGATTTCGCTCGCGCGCACAATCGAGCAGGCCAAGCACATCCTTGAGGCGAATCTACCCGATCTCGTTTTGCTGGATATTCATTTGGAAGATCATGAAACAGGCATTGATTTGGCACATCTGATCAATCGTGATTACAGAATTCCTTTTGTCTATTTGACAGCTTATGCAGATGACTTGACCCTGAAAGAGGCCAAAGAGACTGTTCCAGCCGGATATGTGATGAAACCATTTCACCTCCAACAACTCAAAGCCGCAATCGAAATCGCTCAACACAACTACTATGCGGTGATTCGCCCCAACTGGACCCAGGTAGAAGATATCAATGATCAACTCATCGAACCACTTACCTTGAGAGAGATGGAATTGCTAGAACTTATCTGCCAGGGAATCACCAATCGAGAATTGGCTGAACATTTGTCCCTCTCTATCAATACCATCAAAACCCACCTCAAAAATCTATATCTGAAACTGGGAGTCAACAATCGGGCAGAAGTCATCCTGAAAGTGCAACATTTGGTGTATTAGAATGCTTCTTTCTTCTTCATGTGTGTGTGACGTAAGACGATTTGCCAAGCATTGGCCTTCTCCGCAATCGTCTCACGTCCGACGTCCACGACGTGAAGCGTTTGCGGGTTGGACACAGGGCGGGATAACGCTTTACGTCTTAAGACGATTGAGGCATTGGCCTTCTCCGCAATCGTCTCACGTCCGAC
>JBCCGK010000026.1:0-115426 GCA_039029315.1 Bacteroidota bacterium
TGCGTAAAAACCGCCAAAATTCTAAGCCCAACTCACAAATCCACCCCAGTTTACCGAATTTTGGGGGCCAGCTCGCCTAAACTGGTAAAAGTGTACGGTAAAGAGATTTGAATTTCCATTTTGGACAAAGTCAAACTAAGAAAGGGACACAATTAAATTGTAGGATCTTGTTCCTTCCCCATCCCCCTCTATGCGATTGCAGGCTTGTGGGCTGATGTCTCCCGCTGGCGGGAGAGCGAGAGGGTGGAAGATGATTGTCAGATGTAAATATGTCCACTTACTTAAAATCCCAATTGAAGGGACATGAGCACCAATCTTCCAGGAGCATCTAAAGCAGATCCATGGATGCGATAAGATTCGTCTAGCAGGTTTTTGAGTCCGATCGTGGCATATCCCCAGGGAAAGTCATAGCCGATATGAAGATCAACAACATTCCAGCCAGAGGTGCCATTGGTACCTATGTAGGGATTGGCTATATCAAGAGGTGCCAATCGATCTTGGAGAGAAGCATGTCGCCATTCCAGGTTGCTCCAGATTCCGAGCTTGGTTCGCATTCGCAAGCCCAATCGTCCATTGAGAGGTGGAATTTCTGCCAATGGTTCGTTGTTCACTAGATTTTTGCCTTGTGTATACACCAGACCTCCATATACAGCTAACATCGGATTGACAGGTACTTCGATGGCGGCTTCAATGCCACGGACGTAGGCTTGTCCTACGTGGATTTGTTGATAGACAGGCAACCCTTCGAAGACGGATTGTCCATTGAAACTGGTGGGTACCCAATCTGTTCTGTCGCGGAATCGGGTATGATAGAACATCAGGGAGCCAGAAAAGTGTGGGGTTTTGGCTTTCAGGCCGATTTCGGAGGTCAGGGTTCTTTCAGATGCCAGACTGTCTGAGGGCAATCCAAATCCCTGATCGATTAAGCCTGTTCGTCCAAGGTCCTGGGCATTCGGATTTCGGTATCCTGTATTGAAGGAAGACACCAAATGCCAGTTGGGGTGCAAAGGATACAAACCCGAAATATTCCCGACCACGGCCTTGGGTTGGAGCATTTGGGAGCCGGTCACATCATCTTCAAGTTCCAGTTGATAAGCCCGTGCTCGCCCGCCCAGGGTCACTCTAAGTTTCAAAATATCGAGTGTATGCAGGCTGTAGAGGGACACATTGGTGGCCAGACTTCCATCAGCAAATTGTCCCCGAACCGGCTGGCTGATTCCGCCAGCTTTGCCCAGGCTAGCCTCACTAAGGATTTCGTCCTTGTAATATTCTACTCCTGATACGATGTTCCACTGTGCCATTGGTCGTGAATGCACTTCTACTGTACCACTCCAGGTTGAGAACTGATCAGATCCTGTTCTGACATCAGACAATTCATCCATCTGACGAATATTCCCTTCCTCCAAGGTATGAAATGCCGTTGTTACAGAGACTTTGTGCAGCCATTTGTTGCTGAAGAAAGAGGTCATTCTTGCATAGGCCAATTGTCGCTGCAAAGAAGTGATACCAGCCTTTACAAATTTTCCCTGATCGACCAATCCCCATTGCGGGAGGCTGTCTTGCGTCATGATCTGATAGGAGAGCGTAAGAGAATGGTGGGGAGCCAGCTTGATTCGAGCTTTTACGTCTGCTGCCTGCTCCTGAAAGGCTGTTTTGTCCAGGGAGCCCTGATTTCCGCCAAGAACCAGATCTCCAAAGTTTCTTTGGGAGATTCCTCCTGAGATAGCAACTCTTTGGGTGCTGATTTCCAACTCACTTCTCCCACTCAATTCTGTCCCCCGGCTCATATAGCTGAAATTTCCTCCTCCATGTACCTGAATCCCTTCATCCGAAAATCTGGGGGTACGGGTCAGCACTTGTATAACGCCTCCCAGGGCATCTGTCCCATATTGAACAGAACCTCCCCCTCTTAACACCTCAATTCGATTCATCAAATAAGGGTCCATCAGAGCCAACAATGAGTGTGAGCCCGGTCCATATCCAGCGTGGTTCATACGGATTCCGTCTACCATGAGCATGGTGCGATTGCCTCCCATTCCCCGGATTCTGGCTTCGGTGCCTCCATAGTAGGGTTGCTGTAACCATAGTCCAGTGATCCCTTGCATGGCTTCAGGCAAGGTTCTTGGAGCCTTCTGTTTGAAATCCTGCAAATCAAAAGAGGAGACAGATGCTGGTGTCAGAAATGGATCTCTTTCATATCGTTGGGCCGTAATCAGGACTTCCTGATGCATGCGTGCAACTGAAGGCGACATCGATATCCCGATTGACACCAAAGATTCTGACTCCTTGAGGATGATTTCTCGCTGGACGGTCTGATAGCCAGGAAGCAACAATCGCACAGTGTACAATCCTTCTTCCAATCCCAGAATCGAAAAATGTCCATGTTTATCAGTTACATCTCCCAAGGCAGTGTTTTCGATGATCACAGAGACATTTCTCAAGGGCATACGACTGCTTCTATCGTATACTGAGCCTTGAAGCCTTGTTTGAGAAAGTAAAGGCCCACAACAGCCTATGAATCCAACAATGAACAGAAGGAGAATTTTAGATCGCTGTTTATCCATGAGGTTCTAAATCAAACGTCTGAATCGCCAGAAGCTCTGGTTTTCTTTTCAGACAATTTTACTCTCAAAGATGCACGATTTTGAGAGGAAAATATTGTTTGGACTAAAAATGTTGTGTGCAGTTCTTGTGCAAAAAGTCCGTGTTGAAGTTCATTTTCCAGCGAGCAAGATACAATCCTTTTTTTACCCAAGTATGAAGAATGTTAAGAAATCATGATGACTTGCCTTCAAAATGGTCAGTAAATCCGGCATTTTCGGGTATAAACTCTGCCTACTACCTGCACTGATACCAGATATAGACCTGCTGCAAATGAAACATCATCCAGGTGAATCGTTGTGCGTCCAGCCGCCACTGTCTCTGTGTGAGCAAGAAGTGTTTTTCCTTCCAGATTTTTGATGGAAATCTTCACAGGCCCTGCGGTAATCGTGGGAATGGAAAGGATCAAGGGATCTCCTCGCTGGACAGGACTGGAAAGAATATCAAATCCTATGAGTTTCCCTTCCTGTGCCTTGACTTCTTGCACAAAGGAATAACCTATTGTGCCATCGACTTCTCGCCAGTTCAATCGGTACCAGGAAGTCCCAGGCGAAGGAAGATGGTCTGTGTAGGTGTAAGTATGTTGCCCTTCTCCTTTGCCAGATATGAGGTGTAATTTCTCAAAGGAATTGCCATCCATGCTGCGTTCTATTACAAAGACGGTCCCGGCCAATTCAGGAGAAGTTTTCCAACGGAGTTCTACTCGATCTTCCACCCGCTCTGCCTCAAATGCTTCCAGTACTATGGGCAAGACACAAGTGGTTGTCGTGGATGCCTCTGTCAATGTCAGGGTGGTCAGTTCTGCTCCCACAGTTCCGCTTAGTGCGCCTTGGGCGGAATTCCCACATCCTCCACCAGTCGCGATGCCATTGCTCCCTGCTGACAAGGACCTGCTGATTCCTGCGCCCAAGGCATTGCTCACCCAAATGACCCCGCCTGCCCCACCACCGCCAGGGCCCTCACAATTGATGGCCGTATTGCCCCCATTTCCTCCTTCTGCTTGCAAACTAAAGGGATCGGCTGTATAAAAATCTGCACTCAGCATAATCACCCCTCCAGCTCCGCCTCCAGATCCACCATCAGAATTGGAATGTGTTGCATGATGCCCATTGGCGAGGATGCTGAAATTATTTCCATTGAATGTTTGGGTTCTGATCATCACAATTCCTGCCCCATCTCCTCCATTTTCGCCTTCATTGTTATTCCCATGACCTGCTCCACCACCTCCGCCCATAAACGCATAAGGATTGGCGACACTATAGCCAAAAGCAGAGAGATTTTTTCCTCCTTCGCCCTCATGATTTCCGGGACAGAAAAGACCGATACTTCGCTCTCCGCCTTGTCCACCCAGATTATATTGTCCCCCACCCGCCCCGCCAGCATTATGATCATTGCCTCCACCCCCACCATTGGCTTGTGGACCTCGTCCATATTCTCTTCCTGAGATATAGGCAGCGATTCCTTCTCCTTTCTTACCTCCGGCATTGCTGACCTGTGTGTAGTACCAATCATTGTTATTGGTCAAAAAGCCACAACCAGAATTCATATTTTCAAATCCTCCTCCCCGGAATCCAGCACCACTCACATCAATGTCCGCCTCCAATCGGACTGTTCCTGTGGCTTCAAATGCAATCACTCCTCCTGTCGTCCCATCCCATTCTTTGGCCAGAAGGGTTCCGACAATATTCACATCCACATACTGTGGTACTTTGACCAATTGTATCCCAGCTTGAGAGACAGAGGCCGGATTGTAGGTATTGACCAACTGTTTTTGAAGGACGACTTCATTGGTCCCTGTATTGACCTCACAGACAGAAGCAAATTCGTAGGCCCCTGCTCCATTCACATTGGAGATTGATCCAAATGTGCTGCTATTCCCGGAACTGATGGTTGTGCCCTGCATTTGGATAAGCAAGACCCGATCATCAAAGCCGAACAGGCTGGCATCTCCCACACTAAGGGTCGATGTTCCGGCATTCACAGAACTGACAGCGGTGTATTGGTTGATAATTCCAGAAACCAATGTTTGGCTAAGAAGGGAGGAATTAGGGAAGAAAAATAGGATAAGGCAAGTACGAATCATCCAACAACTGGATGAGATACAGTTTCTCATAGATGAAGATTTGTTTGGAGGAAAGAACGCCGTTTATCCATGATCAGATAACCGTTTCAATATGTAGAACGAAATATTTGCGTACAATTGCATCTGAACAAACTGCTAAAATTCCTGTATCTTCGCTCAAAATCAGATCTTCATTGTTTCATTGGCGAAAAGCACGGTTGGTATTAGGCTCGCTATCTTGGCGAAAGATCCTGAATTTCAGCCTGATATATGTCTCCTTTTACTACTCCAAATTCCGAAAAAAGTCCTTTCATAGAGGCCTGCCCATCAAGATCGGATTTGAACCAACAACTTCCTGCAACCTTCGCTGTCCCGAATGTCCTTCTGGCCTTCGTTCCTTCACACGGCCAACTGGCATGCTCTCCCTCAGCTTATATCAATCTGTGCTCGATCAATTGCACAAAGAGTTGATTTATCTTCTGTTATATTTTCAGGGGGAGCCTTATCTGCACAAGGATTTCTTCTCGATGGCAGCCTATGCCAAGGAAAAAGGCGTATATGCTGCGACCAGTACAAATGGTCACTATTTGAGCCCGGAAAATGCAAAAAAAACAGTTGAATCGGGTTTGTCAGAAGTCATTATCTCTATTGATGGAACGACTCAGGAAACCTATGCTGCCTATCGCATTGGGGGAAATCTGGAAAAAGTGCTTCAAGGCGTAAAAAATCTTGTTCAGGCAAGAGAAGCCGCGCAAAGTGTACATCCATTTATTGTGATTCAATTCCTGGTTGTGCAACCCAATCAGCATCAGATCGAAGAGATTCAGCACTTGGGTGCACAATTAGGCGTCGATAAGGTTGTTCTGAAGACCGCACAAATCTATGCCTATGAGGATGGGCATTCTCTGATTCCCACGATTCCACGATATAGCCGATACCAGCAACAGGCAGATGGAACGTATGTCATCAAGAATAGCCTGGAGAATCAATGTTGGAAACTTTGGCATGGGGCAGAGATTACCTGGGATGGGAAAGTGCTCCCTTGTTGTTTTGACAAAGATGCCGACTATGAAATGGGGCAACTGCCTGCTGATTCTTTCCGGAAGATTTGGCGGAATGAGGCCTATACGCATTTCAGAAATCTGCTACTCAAATCTCGAAAAGAAATCGACATCTGCAAAAATTGCTCAGAAGGCACCAAGGTCTGGACGGAATAAAAAAAGTGAGAGAAATCTCCCACTTTTGCTACTTATGACAAAGGTAAAAATACAGTTTTTGCTTATTTCCGGCTCAACCATTGGGAAGAGGCTGTCTCTCCCATCTGGATGGAAAGGGTCTTACTATTCTTGCGCTGTGGGCGTATTTTCGACACAACACTCATGTCTATAAAGTCTCCTGCTGGCGACAATAGGTGGACCCACTGTCCAAAGGTCCCTTCAATCTGTTCATGTAAGGGAAGGGACTTGACATCCTGCTCCAAAGGTTGACAAAAAAGAGTCTTGTTTGAGAAAAAATACAGCAAGAAAATTCTCAGCACAGATCTCAAAACAATCTCTGAGGATAATCGATTCATTAGACGAAAGCAGTTGTTTGTATATCAATGAATTGAGAAAAATCGAGATTCATTACACATCAAACTGTATTTTTGCCACAGCTTGAAACTATATCTCCTTCTCAGCAGTTTAGGATAACAAAAACATTTCCAGCAATAAGAGCATGAATTTCGAATCACCATATTCTCCCAAACATTTCTCCTATCAGCGCATCCTCAGCAGAGTGGTTTCCATCGGCGGCATTCCCCTAGGCGGAACGCACCCCATTCGGATCCAATCGATGACAACCACCGACACCATGGACACGCTTGGGACCGTGGAACAAACGATCCGAATGGTAGAGGCAGGCAGCGAATACGTGCGGATTACTGCACCGAGCAAAAAAGAAGCATATAACCTTGCTGAAATAAAAAAAGAACTCAGAAGAAGAGGCTGCGATGTTCCATTGGTAGCGGATATTCACTTTACTCCCAATGCAGCTGAAATCGCTGCAAGAATTGTTGAGAAAGTTCGGGTCAATCCCGGCAATTATGTAGATAAAAAACGATTTCAAACCCATGAGTATACCGATTCCACCTATGAAGCTGAACTAGATCGGATCTATACCCGCTTCTCCCCCCTTGTCAAGATCTGCAAGGAAGAGGGAACAGCCATGCGTATCGGTACCAATCATGGTTCCCTCTCAGACAGAATTCTCAGTAGATATGGAGATACTCCCAAAGGCATGGTGGAATCCGCCATGGAGTTTGTCCGAATTTGTGAAGATCATGGCTTTCACGACATAGTCATTTCCATGAAAGCCAGCAATCCCCAAGTCATGGTACAGGCGTATCGCATGTTGATGGAAGATATGTTGCAGAGAAACATGGTCTATCCGCTTCATCTGGGGGTAACTGAAGCAGGAGAAGGAGAAGATGGCCGGATCAAATCTGCGCTCGGGATCTCCACCTTATTGCTGGATGGAATAGGAGATACAGTCAGGGTTTCTTTAACAGAAGAACCTGAATATGAAAATCCGGTAGCGCGATTTCTGGTTCAACATGTCATAAACCAAACCAATGCTGAGCGAAAGACCAATTCCTCCTCCCCTCCCCCTCTTCCCTTTGATCCGCTTCATTTTAGCCGACGCACAACCAAAGAGGTGTTGAATGTAGGCAAGAGTCACGTTCCTCGGGTGATTGCAGATATTCGACATAATTGGGAAAAACCAGGCAGTTTGACTGAAGTAGGGTATACCTATATCCCTGCCCTCGACAAGTATAATTTTTCAGATATAGCAGCAGATTTTGTCTATTTAGGTACGCATGTGCCTGCTTATGAGCTACCTGGTGGACTGAAACAGATTTTTGATCTGGAATCATGG
This sequence comes from Bacteroidota bacterium, assembly GCA_039029315.1. Taxonomy (GTDB): domain Bacteria; phylum Bacteroidota; class Bacteroidia; order J057; family J057; genus JBCCCJ01. The sequence continues at coordinate 7,580 of JBCCGK010000026.1, forward strand.
CTATTGCTCAAGGATAGGGAGAAAAGCTTCCCATTGTTCACCAGCCCAATTTCGTTTTTGGAAGCAAAGGAAAGGCATTCTACTTTGAACTTTGTTCAGGTTGACAGACATTCTCTGGAGACAGTATTAGGGAAGGCTTCTTCCTTCGGCAAGTGTGTATTTGTTCTCAGGTCAGAAGCAGCCATTCCCACCTACGATTGGCGCTGGATAAGCTATCGGCTGGCAGAGGCGAAGCTCGACAATCCATTAATATTGTACATGGCCAAACAGGATGATTTTGCATTTTTTGATGATTCTGATTTGCCGGACTATGTCCGAATTGCTGATGATGCCCACACTCAGCTAAGTCTCTCAGCTAATGGCAGTACAATGTTGGTAGATGGGTTGGTAGATGGAATATGGTTGGAACATACTGACGATTGTCGACTAAGGACAGCTTTTGGCATGTTGCAGCTGGCTCGATTGCGAATTACCAAAACAGAATATATCTCTTGCCCCTCTTGTGGTCGGACCTTGTTTGACCTTCAGGAAACCACCGCGAGAATCAGAAAACGAACAGAGCACCTCAAAGGAGTCAAAATCGGAATCATGGGCTGTATCGTTAATGGACCCGGTGAAATGGCTGATGCAGATTATGGATATGTGGGAGTAGGGCCGGATAAAATCTCACTCTATCGGGGACAGGAAGTGGTGAAGCGTGGGGTAAAAACAGCACATGCTGTAGATGAATTGATTGAACTGATACGGGAAGATGGAAATTGGGTAGAGCCAATTGCAGAGGGAGTTATATGATGACAATGGCAATTAGGAGATCATCCTCTATTCTTTCAGAGACTGTTTGGGAATCTGTGCTGAGAATTTTCAGACTATATTTTTTTCTCAGACAAGGCTCTTTTTTGTTCTCATAATAGTGTTATGGGAACAAAAAAGCCTCCAGATGAGGAAAAAAGACGCATACAAACAATAAGTAACAGATGTTCAAACAGTCTCTAAGGCTACGAACCATTCATACTGATATTGAACTTGATTATGGAGAAAGATGGCGTTTGGCGAGAGTCCGTACGGATTTCGGCGAGCATGGTGAATCTAAACAAGCAGATTCGCTTAACTGCATTGTGCAATTTTCTACAGGAAATCGCAGGAAATCATGCAAGATTCCTGGGCATGGGATATCAAGGCATGCAGGAACGAGGACAGTTTTGGGCTTTGAGTAGAATCAAGCTGGAGATGCAGACATTTCCCCTCTGGCTGGAGGATATACACATTCACTCCTGGGTCAGCAGCATCAAGGGACCCTTTTCTCACAGAAACTTTTTGATGTTGCGAGAAGATGGAACAGAACTGGGCAGTGCAAGTAGTTTGTGGGCATTGTTGAGTGGGGAGAACAGGAGACCCAGTCGGATTCAGAATCATACTTTCACTGTATTGGAAGAGAAACTTCCTGCTTGTGGTTTACCTCCCAAATTGCCCAATATCCAAGATGGTGCGCTTCTCCGAACACATGAGGTTGTATTCAGTGATTTGGACATGATCGGACATGTGAACAATGGCAAATATGTCGAATGGATTACAGATGCCGTCACAACTGACCGGTCCAGTTGGGAAGCATACGATCTTATCATTAATTATCTTCAAGAAACTGTTGCGGCAGAATCAGTAGACATCTATGGCTTAGCGCAAGACTCTTATCATCTGTATGAATTGAAAAAGACAGATCAAGATCAGCCTGTCTGTCGGGCAAAGATCAGATGGCGGAAAAGATCATAAATCCTCAATCGACACCCAAGCTGTCCTTTGAGCAGGGCGAAAAATGTGTAGGAATAATTGCTGATGAACCAATAGGCCCAATTCTCAATTCACTTGTCGCGTAGGCATTCTTCGGTCTACCTTTTTGACCATCCCGGACAATGCTCTCCCAGGTCCAGACTCCACAAATTCCGTTGCTCCAGCAGCAATCATATTTTGCACGGTCTGTGTCCATCGGACAGAAGAGGTCAATTGACTCAACAAGTTGGCTTTGATGTCATTCTTGTTGATATGAGGCTGTGCATCGACATTTTGGTACACAGGAATGCTTGCATCCTGAAAGACGGTCTTCTCTATTCCTTCTGCCAATTCTAATCGGGCAGGCTCCATGAGTGGGGAATGAAAGGCTCCATTTACCGGAAGCTTAATCGCTCTTCTGGCCCCTCTTTCCTGAGCCAAAGCAATGGCCTGATCGATCCCGGCAACTGTACCTGAGATGACCAACTGGCCTACAGTATTATAATTGGCAGGAATGACTGTTTCAGTCGTGATTTCTGCACAGAGGGCTTCCACCTCATCATCCTTCATCCCCAGGATGGCAGCCATGGTGCTTTCTTGCATGTCGCAGGCTTTCTGCATAGCATTTGCACGGATGGAGACCAATCGCAGACCATCTTCGAAGCTTAAGGCCCCTGCAGCTACCAAAGCTGAAAACTCGCCCAGTGAATGTCCTGCTGTCATGGCCGCTTCTTTGTCCAATCCATTGACAACAGCTGCTGCAACTGAATGAAGAAATATTGCAGGTTGCGTAACCGACGTTCGCTTGAGGTCCTCCTCACTTCCGTCAAACATGATCGACTGGATATTGAAGCCTAATATTTCATTGGCTTGACTGAACAAGGCCTGTGCTTTTTCTGAGGCTTCGAACAATTCTTTCCCCATCCCTGGAGTTTGTGCTCCCTGACCGGGAAAAACAAGTGCTAGCATATCGTGATCCTTTTTGGTGTTCGTTGATAGAAGTTTGTAGTTTCAGCCGGCAAATATAAGTAAGTAGGGGGACACATGTATCCTTGAGTTTGGGAAATTGGGAGAAAATGATTGAACTGCTTTTATATCCCTAATACCTGCTCCCAAGCCTATCTGAATTTGTCCACATACCAAATCAATCGACCTAAAGAATAGTCAAATAATAAGAGCCCATTTTGCTAGATTTTTGAACTATTCCTTGACACGCGGACCAATATTCAACTGACTGATTGTCAATCTTTTTTTTCAACATCTTGTTCACTGTCTACCATCCATTAGAAGAATCAACATGAAAATAAGTCTTCAAGGTCAGGTCGTTCTGGTAACAGGAGGCGCACGAGGAATCGGCAAAGCAATTGTCGAACAATTCGCCCAAAGCCAGGCGACTGTGGCTATTCACTATCGATCATCGAGCAAGGCGGCTCAGGCATTGGCTACACAGATTGGCCAGGATTCCCATGCTTTTCAGGCGGACCTGGAAGATCCTTCATCTGCTGATGCTTTGGTGGATCTGGTCATTCAGCAATATGGTCGAATCGATGTATTGGTAAACAATGCTGGCATCTCTCCAGCCATTTCAGAATCGAGTGATCTGGAGAGTTGGCAACAGGCCTGGCAACAGACCTTCCAGGTGAATCTATTCTCAGCAGCCAGACTAACCGAAGGGGTCATCCCCTATTTCCGGCGGGCAGGTGGCGGCAGAATAGTTCATATTGCTTCACGTGCTGCCTTTCGGGGAGACACCCCCCAATATATGGCCTATGCAGCCTCGAAAGGAGGCATGGTCGCTTACAGTCGATCCATTGCCAGATATTATGGAAAGGAGCAGATCCATTCGTTTGTTGTAGCTCCAGGATTTACCCGAACCGATATGGCACAAGAATTTATGGACCGCTATGGCGAAGAGCATGCCATCAAAGATCTTGCCCTCAACCGATTGACGGAGCCGCAAGATGTAGCACCAACGGTGGTATTTTTGGCCAGTGGGATGATGGACCATGCCACTGGTTGCACCATAGATATCAATGCAGGGAGTTATGTGAGGTAGGGGAGAATTATTTCCCCCAAGCCTAAGTCAAAAATTGGTCGGGATTGATGGAATCTATCCTGTTTGACCGATAAATTTTCCAGGGTGTTTCAATAACAAATCCGCTTCTGGTCCGTATAATGGGGTAACTTTTTCGTTCTGTTGCGTATTTTTTAACGAAAATTGCTAACCGCCTGAAATTTCCATGTTTCAGGCGGTTTTTGATTGGAGAAATATTTGAAGTTTCACGTAAGATTTCTATCTTCCTCGTCCGATTTGGGGACAATAATCCCATCGCATAACAAAACCAACCTGTTTTATCCGATTTTACGCAATATTTGCTCTATGTAAAGAAGCTTGTCAGAATGATTCTTTCTTCCCCTCAATCGGAAGTATATTTAATCAGTACCGACATCTAACCTTTATTTTTTGTTATGCAGCTTGCCAAGGTTTCGACCTCCCTCGAATTAAGAGTTACCCAAGAGACGAGACGTCCTGTCAGCCTGAAAATGGCTATGTTATTTGGGATAGTTCCGACAATATTATTGATCCTGTCTCATATTCAGGCCTAAGAGATCCTGATTCATGCAGCTAGTGTCCAGATTCGTTCTGGAAAACGAATGGGATTTTCAACCGTATTTGCATTTGGCCGTTTGGTTAAAGAGATTTGTCAGGTTTCACCCAAATTGCCATTCAGGTATGCATGTCATTCAAGGATTATCGCTGATGTTGTTGGGATTCTTTTTGAATTCTTTCTCTATTGCCTCTGCTCAACAGGTAAGTTCGACCGAACGTGCTGTCTATGGATTGATGGACGCAGGTTTTCTCTCCTCCTACAAAGATCATCGATCTGAGATTGAAGAACGCGTTGCAATCTTCAAATCCAAAAAGGACGACTTTTCAGTGGAAGATCTGATTCGCATGAAAAGTGCATACAAACGAACGTCCGAAGCATTCGAAGATTTCATTTATGGAATTCGAAATGATTTATTGGACAAAAAGGTCCGAAAAAAAATCAAAAAAGACTCTGAAGGATATGTTACCCAACAGATGGAAAAATTAAATACCATCTATGTGGATTATTATCAAGGATGGTTCCAGCCCACTTACTCCTCGATCTCTGATCCCTCTTCTACAGTGGCCTCCAACCGCGGTTCAGGCAACATCACCATCCCCTCGGCTTTGATCGCGCCAGTGTCTCAGGCTACCATGAATGTCATTGAGTATCTTGATAAGAAAAACGAGAAAGATTTGGAGACTGTCAAAAAGGTTCTGGATCGAGAATGGGTAGACCCCCATCAATTCACACCCTGGGAAGAGATTTAATTCTACCCTTTATTCTCTCTGTTGAAGGTGAAAAATGAACAGTTCGCGAAATTGGGTTGTATTTAGATGTAAGATTATTCTATATTTGTAACAGAAATTCGTTGAAGCCACTTTTTTTGTTTCACTCTGAAAAGCTTATATCAAGACATTATTCCTGAATATCCCATCTAATTTTTCTTTACTCCTCTCTTTAAACCGCCAAATCATCACATCAGTGGTGTAACATTGGCAAGCTTTTATTAGAATTCTCATTCTCATTTTCCTGTTAAGGATTCCTTTTGTCTCAAAAAGGAGCCTTGTAGGTTTTTTGTTAAATCTACGTCCATTTACTTTTGTTTCATCAATGAATACCTATTGAATGAATCGTTTGATATTTTACTCTCGCCTGCTTTTTCTATCCAAAACTTTGACCTCTAAATCTTCTCTTCTTTTTCGCTGCCTACTGAGCGTTGGATTTGCTAGCTTATTTTCCTTTCCTTCTACGGCTTCAGCCCAGTATTGCTATTACAATCCCTGTACAGGATACCGATATGGTGTATATGTGGAATTGGAAAATGCGACTGACAACCTCGATGGGACTGCTACTTTGTGTTTCAAGGTTCGTAACTGGAACAGAAGTAGCATGAACTATGTTGCCTTTGAAATGCCATCTGGCGAGTCAGCAACTACCCCCGCTAATGGAACGACCTATTCAAATAATAAGTCTTATACTGTCTACAACACAAGTAGTTATCCTTATCACTCTATCAAATTTGTAACCCAGGGATGGGGAATCAGAAATGGGTATAGTGATACTTTTTGTTATACCATGGATGCTGATGAAGCATTCAGCATGGATAACATCTGGGTAGCTGCCAAAGTTGGCTACTATACAAAATATGTAAATATTGACATTTCTGAATGTCTGGAAGCAGCACTTGGCAACCGTGTCTGGAAAGACGACAACAAAAACGGCCTGCAAGATTCTGGTGAGCCCGGAGTAGGAGGAGTAACTGTCAAACTGTATGAGTGCGATGGAACCTTTGTTAAGCAAAAAACTACCAGCTACAGCGGATGGTATCGGTTCAGAAACCTGCCTCCTGGAAAAGAATACTATGTTGAATTCTCAGATATTCCTGACAACTATGTCTTCACCCAGCAAGATCAGGGCACAGAAGAGTGGAGAGACTCAGATGTAGATGCCAATGGCGTTACAGCTTGTGTTAGAACTGAGCCAAAGAAATACAACAGAAAAATTGATGCAGGGATCACCATGGGATGTGAGATCACTGATGGTGGCACGGTAGGTCCAGACCGATTTGGTTGTGGCCCCTACGATCCAGATCCAATCTACAGTCAGACACTTCCTGACAATGGAGATGGCCAATTTGAGTATGTATGGTTGTACTCACTGGACAAAAATCTTCCATTTGAAATGTGGGTTGAAGAGCCAAACTCCAATTCTCCAGACTATGATCCTCACTTTATCGACAAAACCTGCTGGTTGGTTCGCTGTGCAAGAAGAGTAGGATGTACTGATCCTGCTGATGTCGCTTACTCCAATGTTGTTGTAGCCAAAGTACGCACCTTCCCAGGTTCTGACTTCACTGTCCCAGGTGGTGTGTGTAATGCAACCCTAACTTCATTGGTAGGAGATCCTGTATTGGGCGAAGGCATCACTTATAGCTGGATTTTTGACCAAGGCGTACCAGGAACCGCTACTGGCGATACTGCTGATGTATACTGGAGTCTGCCAGGAACCTATGACATCACCTTGACTGTTGACCGAAATGGTTGCTCAACCACAACGACCAAGCAGATCACTATCGATGACTGTGGTGTTTGTGATAACGTAACTTCTGCTGGATCAATCGAAGGTGGAGATGTTGCTTGTATCGTGCCATTCGATCCTTCTCCAATTATGCACAAGAATGATCCCAAGAATGGAACAGGACCTCTGGAGTATCTATGGCTCATGACCAATGATCCAACAATTCCTCAGAACCAGTGGACCATGATCGCCAACTCTAACAATCAAGACTATGATCCAGATCCAGTAACTGAAACCACATATTATATGAGATGTGTCAGAAGGGCTGGATGTGATAGCTACAGAGAGTCCAATGTCATCAAGGTAGAGATTGTAGAAAATGCAGAAAGCCTCTGTAAGCCTACAGATTGGGATGTAGATGAGTTCACCATCGAGCTGGATATCGTAGAAGGAACCACCACTGGTAAATACTACCTCTCTCCAGATGATCGCAAATTCATCACGTATACAGATGGAACAGCACTGATGGAAGGATTGATGATCCACACTGAGAACTCTAACCGACGATGGGTAGCTACCTTCTGGTTCGAAAACAAAACTGACTATGGTACATGGACTTCTGGCGGAGGAAGCTTCGAATCTGGAAACCATGACGAGAATGCAACATTGTGGGATTACTATACCCTCGATCCTACACGATCAACTCTGGAAGGAAAGAACAAATTCAAAAACAAGAATTTGACACTCGCTCCATTCAGCGCCACTGATCCAATCCAAATGGGTGAAGGTGCCAATACTGAGAACCTCAATGACGGAGCCTTCGGTAAGTTCTCTTATACAGGAGACTACACAGGAAACGGAACCATCAAACTCAGCTTTGAAGAGTGTACACAGATTTGTGCGCCAGATCCAATGGTTGTGCTAGAAGTATTCTTGCAAGGTTGCTACAACCCAGCTACTGGTAAGATGGACTTGTTCCTCAACCAAAATGGAATGCTCCCACTCAACCAGCCATTCAATGTTGATCCTTACAACTATATGGGAACAGAGTCTGTTACAGTTATGCCAGATTCTATTGTAGACTGGGTATTGTGGAAAGTCATTGATTCTACTACCATGGATGTTCTCTCTGAAGGTGTTGGCCTATTGGATAACACAGGTATGTTGAGAGACTTGGATGGTATGGCATTGCCAACGGTAACTGTACCAGCAGGAGTTTCCTTCTATGTATCGGCTACTGCTTTCGGGCACCTGGCAGCGATGTGTAGCAATCCTTGTAAAGTCAAAAGAACCGGTAAATTCAAATGTAATTTGAAAGGTGGCGGATATAGAATGAACAATCGTCCTGGCAATCCTATGTGTAACCTAGGAAACAAAAAAGGACTTTGGTGTGGAAACTCCGGTGGGGAAAAAGATGTGATCAACACTGTCGATATCCTCAAGTGCCTCCAGAATCTTTACACTCCTGGATACAAGATGGGAGACTGTAACAGAGATGGAATGATTGATTACAAAGATCGGGATTATATTACAACGAACCTGTGGAAATCTTCTCACACACCCCGTAAATAATCCATGAACTCCACAACAATTTGTATCTCGCAACCTCTGCTACTGACATTGTTGCATTTCAATTCACTCACTTTAAACTCAAGAACAATGAAACGAGTTCTTTTGTATATCCTTCTCATTCTTACTGTGGCCGGCTTGCAGGCTCAACCACTAACCCTTGCCTATGAAGTCCTGCCTGCAGCACAAGGCGTTTCTATGGACACGATCAGTATTTCACTTCGGAACAATACTGGCAGTGCAATGGATCTGAGCGCGGTGAACTTCTCCCTCGCTACGCAGTCTTCCTGTGCGACCCTCTCTGTTGACAATTCCAATTTCAACACCACATGGGGCAGCACAATGGAATTCTCCAGCAACCAGTCAATCTCTCTGGACTACGAGTACATCATCTATGTGAATGGTGTCGCCAAGCCTTCTGGCATGATCAGTTATGACAATCGCTGGCAGCATGGAAACACCAATGCTGCTGATCCTAACCCAACCGCTGTCAGCCTTGCTGCTGGAACCAACGGAGTTGAGGTGATGCGAGTCCTGGTAGATCTTCAGGCGACTTGTAGCAATGAAGTATATCTCGAAAGCATCACTGAAAATCCTGCCAACGAGATCGCTGACATGGCCGGGAATCTGGTAGACTATGTCATTGAGCGTGTCGACGACGTACTTCCTGTTGAGTGGTTGGATTTCACCGCCTATCAAACTGGCGAATCCTCTGTTACTCTTGACTGGTCAACCTTGACTGAGAGCAACAACGCTTCTTTCGACATCGAAAAAAGTCTTGATGGCATCCTCTTCGAGCGAATCGGTTCTATCCAGGGACAAGGAACAACCAGCAATATTTCTACCTACTCTCATATCGATGAGAAGGTATATGAGCCAACCAACTTCTATCGAATCAAGCAGATTGACTTCAATGGAGACTTTTCTTACTCCAACATTCAGGAAGTAAGAATGGGTGCTGGCTTCTCCTATCACGTGGAGTTGTATCCTAACCCAGCCATTGAGGAAATCTCAATCAGTGCGACGGCGGACGGTATCAAAACCTTCGAAATGGAATTGGTAGATATGACAGGACGCATCTTGCAGAGTCAGAATCAACTCGAGTTGGGCGGATCTCAGGTAGCAAAAGTGAACATTTCCACTTATACACCTGGCATCTACATGATCCGACTACGTGAACAAAACGATGAATCATTTTATACTCAAACTTTTATTAAAAAGTAGGCATAGAAACAAATGAGCTTCAACCAGCGGTAACGCCGCTTGGCAACGGATCCGGGGAAGATTTCTTCCCCGGGTTATTTTTTTATCACCTTATCGAATTTGCCGCTATCTTTGCCAGCCAAACAACAATCATTGATCGTGTGTTCTCCTATGACTAGACTTTTTCACCTCGCCAATTGCACAACTTGCCAAGCCATCATCAAACAATGGCAGCCAGGTCCTGAGATTGAGATGCAAGACATCAAAACAGAACCCATGACTGAAGAGCAAATAGATGAAATGGCCAGACTCGCAGGCTCATATGAAGCGATTTTCAGTCGAAGAGCCATGAAATACAGGGCCTGGGGACTCAATAGTATGGAGTTGACAGAGGCAGACTATCGATCATATATTCTGAAGGAATATACCTTCCTCAAGCGGCCTGTTCTGGTGTTAGAAGACAAGATCTTTGTTGGCAATACCAAGAAAGTAGTTGCAGCAGCCAAAGAAGCCTTACTGAATCGCTAAGCGTTGCACCTAGCTGCTCCCCTACTCTTGCCGTTTGTAGTGTACAAATTCGAACTGAGGATGGTCCCGTTGCTCGACTATCATCCAATTCTGTGGATCAAATTCCGGGAAATAGGCAATTCCTTCATAGTCTCCCTTGATGTAGGATAGATACATCTCATCAGCCAGTGGCAATGCCTGTGCATAAATACTTGCACCACCTGCAACAAATATGGTTCGATCCAGGGTTTTGGCACTTTCCAGTGCTTGTTCCAGGCTTGAGTACACCTGATATCCTGGCCCATCTGGATACCCTCTGCTGATCACAAGGTTCTTGCTACTCAACAGATCTTTTCCAAAAATCTCATAGCTTTTTCTCCCCATTATCACCGTTTGATTCTGAACAAAAGCCAGATATTGCTGGTATTCCTCAGGCACATTCCAGGGCATCCCATCCTGGGTCCCAATTACTCTGTCTCTCGACATGGCCGAAATAAGAATCATTCTCTCCATATCGAAAGGTACAAGAATTGCGATTATTCCGAAAAAAATGTATTGTTACCTTTGTAAAAAAAAGCGTCCAATCATTGATTATTCTTATTTCTCATCTACGAATCTAACATCCAATTATGCGCTGGCAAGGAAGACAAGGAAGTTCCAATATTGAAGACCGAAGAGGAAGCGGAGGAGGCGGGAGAAGACGTGCCCCTCGAAGAGGAAGAAGAATCGGTCTTGGTACCATCGTAATCCTGCTGATTGCCTGGGCACTCGGTGGAGATCCGGTCCAGTTGTTACAACAAATGGGAGGTGGTGCACAAGCTCCTACATCTACCCAATATACCCCCCCTCAAGGAAATTCCAATGGTCTCGATGAATTTGTATCTGTTGTGCTGAAAGAAACAGAAACGGTATTCAGCCGATTGTTCCAAGAGCAATTGGGCCAGCGGTATCGCGAGCCGGTTCTCGTTCTCTATGATGGTCAGGTCCGCTCAGCCTGCGGCTTTGCCAGTTCAGCTACAGGTCCATTCTACTGCCCCGGTGATCAAAAATTGTATATCGACCTGAGTTTTTATTCTGAATTAAAAAATCGTTTCGGCGCTCCAGGAGATTTTGCGATGGCCTATGTGGTCGCACATGAAGTGGCTCACCACATACAATATCTGATGGGAACCTCAGACTGGATGAATCAACAGCGTCGACGCATCAGCAAGACACAGTACAATCAACTTTCCGTCAGACTTGAATTACAAGCAGATTTTTATGCCGGAGTCTGGGCAAGATATATTCAGCAAAAAGGATTGTTGGAACAAGGAGATGTAGAGGAAGCATTACGAGCTGCCAATGCCATTGGAGATGATAGACTCCAGCGTCAAGCTCAAGGATACGTGGTTCCAGAATCCTTCACACATGGTACTTCAGCGCAACGCATGCGCTGGTTCAAAAAGGGATTCGATACCGGAGACTTACGGCAAGGAGATACCTTCAATGCCAGATCTTTGTAATCCTAGAAGCGGATTCTGACCCCCATACCAAGCGGATTCTCGGGAATCTGAACTTGAGCGATATTTTCCCAGGGTTTCAGCTGTACCCGGCCGGAATTGGCATTGGCATTCTTACGCGCATTTGCCACCATTAATATTCCTCCGATCAGTGCCAAACCTCCCCCAGCATACATCTTGATTTGTGCGCTGAGATAAGCATTATTGGCATCTTCATAAAACTGATCTCTGGGCTTGGCTCCGAATGTCTCTGAGTCTGGATATAGATCATTTTTATAGATATCGTAGTCTTCCTGGGCACCTCCGTATTGAAGATAGCCAAGCAATCCCAGCCCAGCCCCGGCTCCTATTGCGCCCAAGCCGATATAAGTAAGGGTATTGGACCTCCCGCTTCGGTCTTTGACACGAGGAAGATTGTTGGTCTGACTCTCATTGGGATCTGGAGCGACAACGACGCCTTTCCCAGTTGGATAAGCAATCACTGTCAAATTCAAGGATTCAATCTGGGCACGCGTGTATCCATCATCAGCAAAGTACCAGGTAACACTTTCATAGCCGATTCCGGAGGCAGTAATGGTCCCTACTCCCTGGACATTCTCTGGACTTGGTTGAATATCCTCATCATCGGTTTTTAAGCTCACAACATAGCTATTCTTCTCTTTGACCTGATAGTAGATTTGTAGCACCTGGTCGTTGTTAAATCGCTGATCGACCAGTTCCGCAGCATTGGTTTGTCCGAAAACAGCAGAGAGTCCGAATCCGAACAAGCCCAGAAAAAAAGTAAGATATTTCATTGCGCCTATTTGTTGTACACTAATTAACCTTTCCTTGATCATCGGTAAAGATGTAGTAGGCATCTCGATTCCCATCTGTAGATTTACTGATCGTATAGCCACCAATAAAGTACCCACCACTCATATCTGTTCGGGGGATCACCCCATAGCCTGTATCATCGCCTGCCTTAACAGGATCCCCGTATTTTTCCAAAACAGTAAAATTATTCAGGCCTTGGTTAACTTCTACCAGCAATACCTGCCTTCCTAACCCAGTCTCTTCTACATAACCTGTCAGAAGGTACTCCGCATTGGCCGCAGGATTCGGATGATTGATGATATGATAGGAGTTAGAATTGTCAATTGAGTTGATAATACTGGTATTGACGACCTGCCCACCTGGCGTCATCTCAAACAACCAGATATAATCATCATTCTGCCGTCCGGTGAAGACAAGATTTCCATTGCCATTCTCAATCACATCCCACAAATCTTCTCCCCTCGTCGGATTGCCAATCATGGTATCCAATTCAATAATGTCTGTCTGGGTATTGTATTTGACCACCCAGGCTTGCCATTCATGATTGGAAGAATCCTTGGCATGTCCAGCCAGATAAGCTATTCCGTTGTCATCTACATAGGCTGCATTGAAGAATCCTTCATAAAATGGCTTGCCAGACTGATTACCGATCTGAATAGGGGTCGAACTTACCCCTCCATCTGTAACCTCCACAAAGAGTCCTTCTTTCAAGCAATTGCTGCATGATTGTGTCCTTCCTACGCCTACATATCCTCCCTTCGGGTTGGGGACCACATCCTGAAGGCGATCCCATTGCTGCGGATCTACATCGACCCGCCACATCTGGTTCCCGGTATTTGATGTTCTTAGGACCCATCCTCTTCGTTTATTGGTAGCATTGTTATAGTAACCGCCAAGAATAAATCCTCCTCCTTGTCCGGGATATACACTGGTCAATACAGCATCAACACCTCTGGAATAAGCAATACTCCAAACCGTATCGCACTGTTCATTCAATTTCATCAACCAGCCGACCAAATTTCCTCCTTCATTCTTGCTTCCAACCATCATGTAACCTCCATTAGGGTCTACAGAAATCCCTCTGATTGTCTGGTATCCAGGCATGTTGATGGCAACTTCACATGTAGTATCCACCATTGGGGAAGACAGAATGATGATGGTATCTGAAAAACAACTGGTATCTCCAGCAGTATTGTAGACACATAACTGAACCGGATAAGAACCGGGAACCGTGAAATTTCGAGGCCCCGGATTACACTCTGTTGAGCTTCCAACAGATCCAAAATCCCAGATACAACCCGTATAGTTTTGCGAAGTATTGGTCAGGCTCACCTGACATGGCGCTTCACATTGATTGTTTTGGATGGTAAAACTGGCCGTCGGGCTTGGAGCAGCAGGATTCACCTCGATTGTGACGACAGAGGAGGAATCATAGGTAATTCCATTTTCCGTCCAGAAGGCTGTCAAAGTCGCATCATACGTTCCAGGGCTGGTATAGGTATGAATAGCGGGAAAATCATTGTCTTTCCACTCAGAACTTTTTCCTGCCCATTCTGTGCCATCTCCATAGACCATTTTGAGGGAATCCAGGCATTGGGAGAAGTGTTCAAAATGTACTGTACAATCAACCGTACAGGAACTCACGCCATCCTTTTCTCTTAAATCCGCGACGGTGGTACAAGAAGGCGGGGCGATCCCTTCGATGGTGACAGTTTTGGTAATAGAAGCGGGAATATCATCAGCATTGAATGCTTGTAAGCTAACCTCATATCGTCCCTGCTGCATATACAGCTGACTGACCGAAGCCTGAACATCTGTTGTATTTGTATCCCGGGTGCCACCTGCATATTCAATAGACCACTCATATCGAACACCATTGACAGATTGGTTCTCAAAGGTTACTTCACAAGGAACCAAACAACTGTCATTCACAATGGCAAAATCGGCCACTGCCGGATCACTGGCATATACAGAGACTTCACAAGTTGAGGTGTCCTTCTCACCAGAAGAATTTTCCACAATCAACTGAACAGTATACATTCCAGGTGTGTCATAAGTATGGGTTGGATTGGCGAGCTCAGAAGTGTTTCCATCGCCAAAATCCCACTGATTGTTTGCAGGATCATGATTACGGGAATCATCTGTAAACTGAATGGTACAATCCTGAAAATGACAGCTATCAGGGCTGACAATACAATTGGCCATGGGGCCATCTCCTAGGATGGTGATGGCAATTTTCTTGACATCCTCGTATTGGTCCTTGTTGTATGCACGCAACTCGACCTCATACACATTCGGCTGCGTATATACATGACTACCATGAAAGGGTTGATTGGTGTTGGTTGTACTGTCTCGCGCAAGGTCAACTTCTCCATCTCCAAATACCCAACGAAAATCTGATTCATCGATGTTTTCAGAATTATTTGTAAAGAAGACCTCTTCTCCTACCTGATGCTCAAGGCCATCTATTACCACAAATTCGGCCACCGTAGCAGGAGCAACTTCAGGAAATCGACATCCATGCCATAAAAGCAAGAATGGAATGATCAAAATAAGAAGCTGGGTGTGATTTCTCATATATAGTTGAGATTCAAATTAGAAGGAAATACTGATTGGAGAAAAATGGAGAAAATGTCCAAGAACACTTTAGGGAAAAGAGTGAACGAAGGTAATAATTTTTGCACAAAAGAGCAGAAATTTTCTCCCTCTGGCTGGAATGCCTATCTTTGCGCGTCCTTTTGAAAGTAAGTAAAACTGACTCATTTGATCTTATGAAAATCCTGAAATTTGGTGGTTCTTCCGTAGCCAGCGCAGATAGAATTGACAAAGTCGCCAAGATTATCCAGTCCTACCATCAGAACGGAGAACAATTTGGAGTTGTTGTCTCTGCCATGGGTGGCATGACTGATTTGTTGATCAAAATGAGCAAAATTGCTGCATCAGGGAGCAAAGATTATAAAGGGACGCTGGAATTCTTCTCAAACAAGCATCGCGAGGTTGTCAACAACTTGATCAAAGAATATGATCGGCACCCAGATATCTTACAGGAAATCATCGATGGGCAAGAAGAATTAGGGAACCTCTTGCAAGGCTTATACCTCACGCGAGACCTTACTCCACGGACACTTGACTATATCCAAAGTTTTGGTGAGCGGTCCAATGCTTTCATGATAAGCGAGGTTCTCAACAGCTATGGCCTCCCAGCATTATATGTCAATGCACGCGAACTCATCAAAACCAACCATAACTATGGCTCAGCCAAAATATACACAGAAGAGACCTATGCCAATATTCAACAGCATTTTGCGGACACACAAGGCAAAATCTCGGTAATCACAGGTTTCATTGCCTCAACTCGCGATGGGATCACCACTACCCTGGGAAGAGGAGGTTCGGATTTTACCGCTTCCATTTTTGCCTCTGCTATCTCAGCCGAGGAAATTCAGATTTGGACAGATGTAGATGGTGTCATGACTGCCGATCCACGCAGAGTCGGACAGGCCTTCCCTGTGAGCAGCATGAGTTATGAAGAGGCTCTGGAAATGTCTCATTTCGGTGCTCGAGTAATTTATCCTCCAACCATTATTCCTGCATTAGAGAAGAAGATTCCTATCCGGATCAAAAACACCTTTAATCCTGAAGCGCCAGGAACATACATCAGCGACCATCCCGAACCCTATGAGCATACGGTCAAGGGAATTGCCTCAATTGGTGGAATTTCGCTCATTACCCTGGAAGGAAGTGGACTTTTTGGCGCATCCAGCATTGCCGCTCGTTTGTTCAATGTGTTAGCCAACAAACAAGTGAATGCCATATTGATTACACAGGGTTCTTCTGAACATTCCATTTCCTTTGCCATTCAACCGAACCTGGCAGACGTAGCCAAACAGGCGATAGAAGAGGAATTTGCGCTTGAGATACAGGCACACCTGATTCAACCTGTCGATGTGGAACACGATCTGGCTGTGATAGCTGCGATTGGAGATAATATGAAGTCTCAACCAGGGATCTCCGGCAAATTTTTTCAGGCATTGGGCAAAAATGGAATCAATATCATTGTTACAGCACAAGGCTCATCCGAACGGAACATCTCTGTTGTGATCAAAAAAGAGGATGAAGCAAAAGCTTTGACTGCTGTTCATGATGTATTCTTTTTGTCCAATTATTATACCCTCAATCTCTTCGTGGTAGGAGTTGGGCTGGTTGGTGGCACCTTGCTGAAGCAAATCCTCGAGAATACCGAATACCTGATGGAGAGTCAGTTTGTCAAGGTCAATGTAGTGGCTCTGTCCAATACAAAAAAGATGATTTTTGATCCAAAAGGGATCGACCTTCATCAGTGGAAAGAACAGTTGGATACCTCCGGCCAACAGGCAGATTTGTCTATGTTTATCCAGAAGATGAAGACTCTCAACCTGCCAAATAGTGTATTTATAGACAATACAGCGAATGAAGGCATTGTAGATTTCTATCCTGAAGTGCTCTCTTCTGCCATTTCGATTTCTACTCCCAATAAAGTTGCTGTCTCGAACTCCTTCGAAGATTATTCCCATCTCAAACGACTGGCAGACAAATACAGTGTCAAATTCTTCTACGAAACCAATGTAGGGGCAGGATTGCCAGTCTTGACCACCCTCAATGATTTGATCAATAGCGGCGACAGAATTCTCCGCATCGAAGGGGTACTCTCAGGTTCTCTTTCCTTTATTTTCAACTCATTCAAGGAAGGTATGAAGTTCAGTGAGATTGTCAGGGAGGCTGGCGTTCGGGGGTTCACGGAGCCAGATCCACGTATTGACCTTAGCGGCAAAGATGTAGGAAGAAAGTTATTGATTCTTGCCAGAGAATCCGGCCTTCAACTAGAACCGGAGGACATAGAAGTCGAGAATATCCTGCCTCAAGCCTGTCTCGATGCGCCCACGGTCGAAGAATTTATGATCGCACTTGAGGCCGCAGATGACCATTTTGACGCTTTGCGATCCGAAGCAGCTGCCCAAGGAAAAGTGCTGCGATTCATCGCCACACTGGAAGGGCAGAAGGCATTTATTTCTCTTCAACAACTGGATGAGGGTAGTCCCTTCTACAACCTCTCAGGCAGTGACAATATGATCGTGTTCACCTCCAATCGCTATCAGGAGCGGCCTTTGGTCATCAAAGGTCCCGGAGCAGGAGCAGAGGTTACAGCTGCTGGAGTTTTTGCAGAGATTCTTCGGATTGGATATTATCTGAGCTAATTCAGGGAGTTATTGGTTAAAAAACCTTGTCCTCCTTTGCATATTCTCGTCGAATGCCTAATAATAGGTCTTCGAGGCTGAGTTCAGTTTGGCCTTTTGCAAGGACTTCATTGCAACAATACTGAACGATATTAATGATATTGGACCCTGTAAGCTCATATTGTTTGGAGATGTGTGCCCAATCAATGCTTGAGGCAAATTGAAGCTGTTCAGGAAAGGATTTTTGCCAAAGGAGGAGGCGTTGTGGAGCTTTTGGTTTGGGAAAATAGACAATGGATTGAAATCGTCTGGTGAACGCATCATCAATGTTGTTTTTGTAATTGGAGGCGAGAATTACCAATCCATTGTAGCTCTCAATGCGTTGAAGGAGATAGGAAACCTCCTGATTGGCATATTTGTCATGGGCATCGCGAACATTGGTCCGTTTGCCAAAAATAGAATCTGCCTCATCAAAAAACAGAATCCAGTTCTTGTGCTCGGCTTTGTCGAAGAGTTTGGCAAGATTCTTCTCTGTTTCGCCAATGTATTTGGACACAATCATCGACAAATCAATACGGAAGACTGACCGATTGCTGTATTTGCCGAGTAAGGAGGCCGTTAGGGTTTTGCCTGTCCCAGGAGGGCCGTGAAAGAGGACCCGATAGCCCGGTTTGATTTTTTTGTACATGCCCCAATCATACAGAAGCGTCTGGTTGTGTTGGAGCCAATGTTCCAGTTCGTGTATGCGCAACAAGGTTTCCGGGTCCAGGACCAGATCATCCCATTCCAACTCAGTAGAGATGTACTGCGCAGGAAAATTCATGCTTTGTTTGGGGATGGATACCCTTTCGGTAATGAAAACTTCAGCCAATTCGTCATCCATCATCAATCTCCCACTCAAAAAAGGTTCTCCTGGCTTAGGGTCCTCCAGCCACACAATGCGTTCACTATTGAAAAAAGAATGTTGCCGAAAGAGGGCCTGCAGATCTAGACGCTGCTGCATATCATTCCCTGCGAGAATGAAGGCGACGGTATCTCCAGTTGGGAGCAAACCGCGATGATTGGTGCCCTTGACTCCACCAAATTCGGGAAGTTCCCCTCCTTTAGGGACAAATCTGGCCAAAATCGCGTCGAAGAAGTTCGGATAGATATGGGGCGCAAGAGCTGTCAACAACACAAGAAGTTGCTGTTGATTGGGTTGGCGTTGGTGGAGGAAACGAGAGAAGGCGGTCGAATCCCCTGATCCCAGTTCTGGAAGTTGCAGGGGCACAAAGGGCTCATGTTGCTCCTCATTAAAGTAGTGTTTTAGGCGGGCCAACAGGAATGATTGCAAGTAGTTGAGCGCCGTAAAAAGTGGAGGCAGGTGATTGTGCACCACATGACCATTGGTCCCGCCGGTCTGTGAATCTATAGCAAGCTCTCGAGGAGAGTCTTCAGGAGAATGCTCGCCTGCTTCTACTTCTGAATTCCTGTTCTTTTTTCTATTGAGTTTGAACATATGAGGTCTTTTTTTTTGAATCTTTAAAGAACTGTTGCCAAAATCCCACCTACAATTGCTCCAACTGCCCCTACACCAATCAATCCCCAGGCCCAGTCGGGAAGCCCTCCGCCTTCACTAGCTGAAGAAGCTGACGAACCTGCATTCATAATGAAGTTGGCATAAGAATCTGCATTGCGAATGGCCACATCTGGCTCCGGCGGGTAGCCGTTCCGACCAGCATACACTTCTTGACCCGATGGCAGGATTCCTCCAGGCGCTGAACAGGCCAGATGTGCATATTCATGAATGAATGTCTTTAGCCAGCCCCCTCCAAAAAGAAATTCATCTGTGGTTCCTAAAGTAGAAAAGGCATAATCCCCACAGAACAATACGTATTTCGGCGAACTGGATTGACAATTATAAGCAGCTGCGCGGCGGTTTCTACAGGTCGGATCTCCCGAATCCCTGCACCAATAGATAATATCAGTTGCATCCATAGAAGCCCGCATCCCGGATACTTGCTGTCTGATGACAGCAATTCTCTGCTCATCATCCGATTCTACTCTGAAATGAGCCATAAGCGGGGCGCTGAGTTGATCGGGATGCTGCAATTGTTGAATGCTTCTGTCCAACATCGGTTTTGCTTGATCGCGCAAAGCATATAGTTCTCCCAACATGGACTCGGTACAACAAGAAGGGGTGGGAGCTTCCATGCTGTGCCGCTCCGACACCGAACAAACCGAGTCAGGGCTTTGAGATGCCTGTTCTTGGTCCATAGTCTGTCGTTGGACCTCGGTCGAATTTGCAGCAGGCGAGATGGGAAGTTGGGGCTGGACCGAGTGAGAGGGTCTCGTCTGAGAGGAAGAGGATGTCGGGAGGCTTTTTCTTTTCATACTGCTAAGGGATTGGGGGGGTAACAGCAGGTCTGGATGTAGGCCTGGAAGCAGGGGAGCTTGATGGGGGGCTGACGGGGTAAGCAGTATTGGCGATCAGGGACAAACAGGCATTCGCAGACCCTCGTGCGGCTCCTACTCCGGCAGGCGTCGCAACACTTGCCACCCCAGAGGGAGTCCCGCTAACTGGTCGCTGCGCACCTGCAGGAAATCCTGCCATCAGGATCTCGACCCTTCTCCAATTTCTTTGATTCCTTCTCGATCTACCAGTAGGAGGCACAGTATTCCCCAGGCCTTCTACTCTGGTGAACCGCTTTACAGCTCTCAGTCCATGTTTTGTGATGGTAGGTGAAATTCCTCCGGCAAGCAAAAAATCCTTGACTTTCTGCGCTCTATTCAAACTTGCTGTGTTGCGAGCAGCAGCGTTCCCACTATTGTCACTATGTCCCAGAATATCTACCCAGGTATTATTGTTTCTAATAAATTCTTGTGCAAACGTAAGTTTTTTCCTTTCATTGGTGGATAAAGAAGGAACTGTTGTAGCTCCTAATCCAAACAGTATCTCAACCTTTGCAACAGATTCTCCTCGATGTACTCCAGAACTTGCCAGTCCCCTTAGATTCGATGGATTCACTCCACGTTCGGTAGAAATCTGATTTTCAATCCTGACGGTCGGATCGTGGACATCTGTTCGGATTCTATCTGCATTTGGAGGATGAATTCCCTGGTCCATCAGCACAGCATGCCCACACAACTCATGACCAAATACTGATACAGCTCCTTGAAAGGTAAGCGCGCCTCCTGAAGTAAATGAACCGAATGCAATAGGAGCCCGATCAGATGAGATGACAAGTTGATTCGTGCCTCCTCGGGTATGCGGCCCATCATGTTCCGTCACCAGAATATCCCAGCGATTGGGGGATTGAGTGATGAGGTTCAAACAACAACACCCAACTGGATTGCTTCCAGATGCATACTGGGCAGCCGTTCTTCTTCCGGGCCGCCTCTCGACAACCTGACCTGAATGATTGACATGAAAGTCATTACACAAGCCTGTGACCAGTCGATTGGCGGAACGGAATCTTTGCTGTCTATTCAGTCCTGCAGCAGAATCTCCGGGAGGAAGAGGGGGAGAGACATGGGTCGGAGAGACAAACAGGCTTCTTTGAATTGAGGGGACTGCTTCAGGTTCCACTGCCAATCTGGGTTGAAACAGATGTGGTGGAGGGGCTTGCCTTGAAACAGAGACCGGGTATGTTGATCGTGTCTTTTTCACTTTCTTTACATCAATACTGAAGGATATTCTGGTGGGGAATAATATGGCTCTCCATTGCACACCCCATGATTTCTGACTTGGTCAATAAATGGTTGGTAAGGCGACAGATCTCTTCCTTCCTTCTTACTGAGATAGTAATACATGGTCAAATCGCCTTGTTCTTCAGGATTGAAATCATTGAAGCATTTCCCCGCCCTTGTCGCAGCTCTCAATTTTGTTTCCACATTATCATAGTCATTGTACGCATTCCGCATGTCTTCCAGGTATTCACCTCTCAAGGCCCCTCCAATCAGCGTCAGCAATGGCAATCCATGTTGCATTTGCCATGAATGCGTGAGCTCATGGATGATAATTGCCATATAGGTCTGCGAATCATTTACTCGTCTCTGCATCAAGCCATCTGAAGCATAAATCGTATTTCCAGGAGCTCTGGCCTCTTGTCCTGATGACATCACAGGCGCATTGGTTGCAATTCTGATCACCCCTATATTCAGGCTATTCCCAAACACCAACCTTGCTGCAGCCTGTTCTTCTGTATCCAATGGTCTTTCATCTGCAGATGCGATGTCTCCCAGAATAGTTCCCAACAAGCCGCCTACAGCGGCTCCCAGTATCCCAAACCCAATGGCTCCTCCTACTCCAAGAAGGCTTCCCAGCCCAGCGCCTATTCCTCCTCCTACCAAGCCTCCAATTATGCCGCCTGCTACAGCTCCCCCCGTAGATCTCTGGATGGCTTGAGGCGTCCCCCCTTGCTGGACTACATGCGTAAGTTCATGAGCCAGCAAATGCTTCCCATGAGAGGATTCGGGTTGATATTGTCCGTGATTGAAGTAGATATCTGCCCCATGGGTAAACGCTTTGGCATGAATCTGCTGACTCATCCCAGCCGCTTCATGGTCGTTGTGAATCCGAACATCCCTGAAATCCTGCCCAAAAGCCACTCCCATTTGGCTCTGTGTTTCTGGATTCAAGGCTTGTCCATGTCCCTTTCGCCTATTGAGTTTGGCACCAAAATCCGGGCTGTGTTGGGCAAGTGAAAATCCAGTCCCGCTTTGTTCTTTTCGTTGGGTATAAGGATTGGGTTGGTCTCCAAAAAGCTTCAAGGGCGCAAATTGAAGTGTCCTGCCCAGATTACTCAGATCAAAGGTTAGGAGCGTTGGACTAGCACTAATGGTACTTACCCCTGCCCGTCGGTCCATTATTTCCCATTGAGTGGGGTAGTCAGTGCTCAAGGCTGCATCTATGGCGAATGGTGTAAAAAAGTTTGCAGCCGAAGAAGCAGCCTCACTCCCAACCCCCATCAGGCTAAACATCCGAAAATTGTTACTCCACAAACTAGAGACTGTACGATGATAGGTGTCTGTATACAAAAGATAGGACACCCCTCTGGTATGAAAGGGTCTGGTCATCTCAAACCAGTCTACCCCTAAACGACTACTTTGCGCCTGAGGGACAGGAGTAGATTCTGGTTCAGGAGCAGAAACACTTGTTTGGTCATCCTCTCGTTGGATATCCATCGGTGTTTTCTGAAGCGTATGCTCCTCTTCACATTCGGCACACATTCGTTGGATCGGCAATGGAGAAGGATGGATGGATGCTTGCTGCTCCATCCGCATCACCTGATCCGCCATCGCATCGGCTTCTTGTTCATATGGGTCTCCTGGCTGATTGATACTGAGTTTCGGCTGAATTGGAAGAATGGCCGAAGTCTTAGGCGGAGTTCCATGTTTTTGGGGGGGCTGTTTCATCATATTGGATTTATGTGCTCGACAGCACTCATACCACAGCAGTTTCCCGACTCGGCAACGGATAATCTCCGGGAGCAGATGAAGGGACAGGTGGTGGAAGCTGAATCGTCGCTGCATATCGTCGAAGATCCAGGCAGAATCGCTCATTGACAATATTGCTTGTACATGCTGCAATTGGTCCTCCCTGTGCTGGATCATGATTAAAGTTGCCTGCGACATGCCAGAGCTCATGGGCCAGGTGATTGCATGAAGCATTGGCATTGGGATGATTTACCCCCAGCACTGCGTACAATCTGCCCGCATATTGAGGGTCTGCCTGACTGGAAACAGTTACTCCTCCTCCAGAGCCTGGTACCGAATCAACAACCAAAACTGGCAGTCCTCTACTTCCAGAAAATGTTGGTCCAGTTCCAAGGGTTGTCGCTTGATTGGGATAATCCCAGCTTCCATCGGCTCTATTCGTTCCGCTTGGGAAGTTTGCTACACCCGGTACGACTCCGGTCTCATGAAAGACGACCAGGTTCAGACAGCAATTGCGCAGAACAGATCGTGCCTGAGAGATCTCCTGATTGACTTTGCGTCTGGTAGCAGCATCTCGTCGGCGACCATAGTAAAAGGTTACGGGAAAGTCCATCATCGGGGTTGTTGTGCAATCCATCGAATAGGCGCTCGCTCCTGAAAATCCCCCTCCAAGCAGCCCTACCAAGGCCCCAACACCCACCCCTATGCCAGCTCCTAGCAACGCACCCCATCCCCCGCCAAAACCTGTTTCACTCCCAGCCACCCCTCCAATAATTGCTCCTAACGCTCCCCCTCCCAATGCCCCCCAACCAGCACCCTCGGCTGCCCGATCTCCATCAAAATCGCGCTGAATATGTTGATTGCCCCCTCCTTGCTGTACCACATGGGTCAGCTCATGAGCCAACAATCGCTTTCCTTGAGAGGACTGGGGATTATATTGTCCCTGGTTGAAATAAATATGTGAGCCATGTGTAAAGGCTTTGGCCTGTATTTGCTGATTCATCTCAGCCGCCTGACTTCCAGTATGAATCCGTACAGAACCAAAGTCTGTCCCAAATGATCGGCCCATGTCCATCTGTGTTTCCGGGGAGAGCGGTCTTCCACTGCCATTAGCCGTTTGCAGCTGGCGACTGAATCTCTCAGAAGCAACTGTCTCTCCTCCTTGTGCTTTGGGCATGACTTTCTCCTCCTGTTCGCATGCCGCACACTTCCTCTGAATCGGAAGTGGTGCATGATGAATGGGTCCACTTTTCTCCATCCGCATCACTCTGTCAGCCATGGTATCGGCTTCTTGTTCATATTTGTCTCCCGGCTGGTTGATACTCAGCTTTGGTTGGATCAGGCTGCCTCCATGATTTTGTGTGGAGCTTGATGTTTTCTGAAGATGATTGGCTCTTCTCATAATTGCTGTTCATTCTATTTGTTATAGGCCCATCGGGATGTGTCTCGGTTTTACCATTCCACTCGTAATATCTCCTCCATCCAGGGAAGTTTGATGGAAGAAATGGTCCAGGGAAGGCGATCCAGAAGAATATCATAGGACTTCCGTTCTACCTGTAGCAGCCATCCGGAAGGTTGTTCCATTCGCACCAGCCGCCCCATGCGTTGCAAAAAGGTTTCGCGCAAGCCATCAATGGTCGTTGCCTTTAAGGCCGTCCAATGGGTAATGATGGCTTGTAATACCTCTTCTGCCTCCTGAATGAGCGATGGAGATAATTGAATGTTCTGTGGCACAGGCATCTCCAAGGGCCATGCACACAACACTTTTGCCAGTGGCAAGTGGTATTCTTCGGCTTGTTGTTTTCCCGTTACCAAAAAATACAGGAGATGCATCCCATGAATTTTTGCTTCATCTGATACCCATTCTTTTTCTTTTATCAACCCAACTGCCGTAAAAAAAGCAGGTAAATATGGTGCAACAATGGGAATACCTGCCAGTTGAATCTGCATACCCACAGCTTGCTCTAAGAGCTGTTGCACAGCACCAGGCTCTTTCGGTTGAAAGAGCAAAGGCTGTAAGGGGGATGCAATTGGCACTCCCCCGATGCCCTGGTTCTGTTTCGTTTTTGGAATTCCTTTTCTCTCAAAGCTTGCATGGGTGCGCACAACACCCACGGATTCTCCTTTTGCTGTTGGAGAAAAGCGGGATTGCAACTCCCGCACATATTTCAGAATGGGAGTTCCTAACCTCAGAGACGCCCACTGATCCAGACAAGCCGAAAGAATGACAGGAATAGGTGATGCCAGAATTTCTTTCTGGATTAAAAACAGATGAATATCCAAAGCACGAAGAATCACCCTGGGTACCTTTCTCGGACTTACATCTTGAATCTTCTTCAGGAGGTGGGTGCGAATCTGTCGAACATGTACCATCGAATGCCTTCGGAGTTCCGCTATGCCCTCTTCCGACAGGTGATGAATCGCTCTGGTAAAGGCAAGCGGATTGTCCCGCACACTCGAACGAAATTGTTTTATCCCTTGCGCATCCCCTTCTTTCAGAGCAGTAGAAAGGTGTGTTTCCATCTCTTCCCATTGAACAGGGATCGCCCTTGGGGACAGATACCCCTTCTCCAAAAAGTGTATCAGTGATTGGAGTCCATGTTCTGTCGAGGAAAGAAAACGATCATCCCCCTCAGCCATGTTGGCCTGTTCATACCTGCGTTTGAGTTCCCTGCTCAAGGCCTCTACACATCTACGCGTAAATTCTTTGTCCAATTGGCTCAAGTCAAGGGTTCCAAGATCGATCCGCAATTCAGGAATTTGGAATACCCTGCCCTCTAAAGACAAGCTTTGCAGGACTTCTTCCAGTTTCGGCAGAACTTCCTCCTGATACAAGCGGCTGAGTTTCCGCTGAAGCTGGTGTGCTCCACGTTCTGAGGGCAGTTCCAGATCCAGAATCTGGCGTTTGATGATATGTCGATTCTGTTTGATCACAGCAACTTTTTCGCTTGTCCGGCCCAGTCATCCCGTTTGGCTTTGCCCTTGTTGGGACCACTCATGTACTCATCCAGCAGGCGATATTCCTTCGCTTTCATATTGCTCACTTGTTTGAATGTATAAATGCCCAATCCATTCAGGGTTTGAACCATCTTTTTACCGATTCCACTGATTTTGCTCAAGTCGTCTTTGGTGGCTTCAGAGGCTGTACCCAATCCGGAGAAGGGAGAGGGAGCGTTTGGGCCTTCTGTAGGTGATGGAGGGGAGCTGCCGGATAGTTTCTGCGTCTTTGAAGGAGGATTATTTTGTACCCCCTCTTGCGGTGGTGGATGAATGCCAATCTGTGAAAGTGGACTTTTGCTGGGACAGCATCTATATGGAAGCGCAAAGTCAGCGATTACCCTGTCTCCTTCATCTGTGGGTTCGAACAGCAAGACAAAGGTTCCTCCTTCTTTCACTCCACCAATGTGCTCCATCCCCCAGAATTCTTCAGAAAAGGCATAGCCATCCCCATTTGTCACCAAACTGTCTACCTGAATAAAGGTAAAATCAAATGGCAAATGGTGGCTCCTGCGAATGGATTGTAGGTCCATCCCTACCTCCTCCCTCAATCGACCGATATGTCCTTCTATTCTAAAGAAGGAGTATTCTCCCAGATAAAATCTCAAAGGGTCAATCACTTGCGGAAGATCTGAATAACTCTCCAGCCCGTAAGGTGCCATATCTTCGACGACTTCATTGGCGTGGTAGGACAGATGATGATCTGAAGTATGTGTTTTTGCCCTTGAATATTCCCAGTATCGATGCACGGAATATTTGCTTTGAGAAAGCAGATAGTAATAAGGAATGCTTTGTCTTCCGATTGGTTGATCAAGCCACCTCCCAGGTGTAACCTTCAATTCATCGAACTCTGGTGCGGGTTCCTCGTCTTCATCCTCAGAGGTGATACAATACGGATTCAGATCGGCATCGTCAACATAATCTGGCAAATAAAATCCTCGTATCATCATAAGAATTCGCCAATAATACAGTCGGATTCGCTGAATCCTGTCTTTATTCCCATTGACAATCGGGGGTTGCTCAAATCCCTGCCTGAACTCAGGGACAACCAAAGCAGGATTGTGTCCCATGACCCATCCAAGTATTATATGTCGGGGATAACGATCTGGATCAGCTCCACAATTGTCTACAAGTGAGAGAAAATCATGTCTCAATTCATGATACGCTTGCAGCAGATCTCGCATCCAGCCATAGAAATATTGCACATATTCCTTTTTGGCATGTTCATCTATGGTGTTTTTTTTCAGGTAGGTTTCCCATTTTTTGCAGAGTTCATCTATCATCCGGTAGGTTTCTGCATCTTTGGGATATCCCAGGAGGTGTTGCAGCAGATCCGTCACTCGCCGAAGTTCACGATCCAGTTGCCCGATGGCTTCATCAATGATCACCCGGTACAATTGGTACACATCATCCAACCCATTGACTGCTGTCAGGAGTCCATAAGTATGCGGCTCAGGTCCAAATCCAAACCGACGCAAAGGAATTTCTTTCAACAACAGGCGAGGGTCCATGGCCCGATCAATATCTGCTTGCTGTGGGAGATTATCTTCCAGACTGAAGTCTTCTTCCCAAATAAAGTCTGGGTCCAGGGAGTTTTCCTTTATTTGCGCACGAAGCAATTGTTTTTGTAGCTCATGCTCCTGAATCATGGAGGTTTTCTCCAATAGCAGTACATGAATTTTTTCCTGATCTTCGACTTCGCCCATACCATCCAGGACATCCTTAGGTGAGGAAATGAACAGGACAGCTACCTTGTTTTTCACAAATGGATGCTGGACTTCTTCTCGACTCTGTGGGGCAATAGGCGTACAATCAGATTCGGGAGAAGAAAATAGTTCCCAAACGGGATAGGCTTTCCCACTTTGATTATGGGTCAGGAATGGATATGGCTCCGGAGCTGTAAATGGGCGATAGTATTTGAAGGTAAGTGGAGAAGCAATTTGAATCATCTTCCCACTCGAGGTGATGGCCACTCCAGGACTGAGATGCACGTAGCAGTGTTCATCTGTATGAATAGTCAAGCCGCAGAGGATGCCTGTTCCGACCATACTTCTTCTGGTCAAGGGGTCCTGATCATCTGTCCAGGCGATCAGATGGCCGGAATTGTTATATGAACTGATGGATGATGACTTCATTCGATAGAAGATTGAGAAGGTTCAACGCAGAGAGGAGCGGGATCTACATCATGGCTACAATGGCAGGTGCAGGGCAGGAGATTCATACAATCAATCAAGGCTGACAATGCCGAGCCATAGGCCGCAAGCTCACGTTTGGGACGTGCCAGTTCCAATCGCCACCGCCGAAAGACCGCTTCAAATACAGTCAGCTCTTTGGGAGCTAGCCAGCAAAATCGCAAACCGATATGAGCAGGGGCTTCTCTTCTCATGCTTGACTCGACATATGCCCGAAAGTCGGAATTTGCCAAACGCTCAGACTGTCCGGGAAGAATAACAGAAATCCAAAAGGAGTAAGGATCCTCTACAGGACATTCGGGATCACAACTCAGCGAGTAATTCAGGCTCGGATGAGAAGGGTCTTCTGGCCTCAGTAGAATATGTTCTACCAGGTGAAAGCCTTCTTCCTCACAGCCCTCCGGCATGGCCAGATGAAGGAGTTTTGATTTCAAGGTGTGGGCCTGTCCTTCAGGCATCAACTCACTTTGTAAGAGCAGGCTATGCGGCTCCTGCGCCTCATAATCCCCATACAAGCCCACACGAAATCCTTCCTGCTTTTGATCTTCAAATACCCTGTAGGCATCTTCCACAGCAGTGATATGATAGGCTTCCTCTCTTCGATTCAACATCACCTTTTGTCGTCTGTTTCGTTTGGGGCTGGACAAGAGAAGCTTGCCTGATTCTTTTTCTTTGAGCATCAGCCGATAGCGGGGAATTCCATCACGACTTTCTTCCAGGTCGATCTCAATGATGAATTCAGGTTCACACAGGAGAGATTCCTGTCTTGCTATCCCCAAACCAAGCAGGGCATAGGCTCGTTTTTTCAGACCTGATACATTCTCAGTATTCCAGATGTCCGGTCCGCCATTCAGATCCTGTGCGTGGATGTTGTAGGCTTTGCCCCTTTGACTGCCCAGGACAGGAAGTTGATGCAGGAAGGAAGCTTTGTTCTGGACGTATTGGCCATATGGTTGCAAGAAGGGATCTTCTTCTGGTGCTACCCCTGGCTGGAAGAGGTGCAACACATACTCTGAGAATTGTTCTCCAAAACGTGCCAACAGATGATCGAGAATACGGTTTTTTCGGACTTTTTGTGCATCCTCTCCTTCAATGATACTCCGAAGTTGGGTGATATAGGCATTGTCGTTCTCCTGATATTCTTCCCAGCTCAGCTCAATCTGATCGGGATCGTCAATTTCTTCCTCCTCTAGTTTGGCCTGAAAGTCTTTGATCAATTCCTGCATGCCAGGTACCTCATACAAGGCCTGAAAAAAATAAGTAGGCGTTTCTGCTGCCTGATGGACAGAAAGGAGTTCTCGCACCTGTGCCAGTTGGGCAAGATAGGCAGCAAGGATTTGGTCGAAAAAGAGTAAGAATGCTTGTGTTTGACGAGATTGGGCTTTGCGAAGGCTAGTTGCATTTCCCCCTAATCCATGTTCCCCAATTCCATAGGTCCGTGGAAACTCAATTTGTGTACTGAGATAATTTGCCAGGTCTTCTCTGGGAATACCATCTGACTGATAAGGGGAAGTGAGAGAAGTATCTGGTATCCATGTCCTGGCCAATTGGAAGGCATTCAGATGTTTTTCCAGTTCTTCTCCTTTGAGCGTTTGCCTAAATTGGCCTTTCTGTACATGAATCGTTGAGCAGCAAGGGTTCAATACCACCTTTTTTCTTGCTTCCTCCCCCACAAAGACTTCTTCACACCAGGCAGTACTGTACTCTCCATGTCTCGGATGTCCAGCTTCTCTCTGGATCGCAAATTCATTAATCTTGACTACCCCTTCTACCCCCATGATGCGTCCAAGGAGATCAGAACGATATACCCGATCTGGCAAGATAGCCTGCTCAACCTCTTCGTCAAGCAAGAATCCTTGTGTCAGCAAAGGACCATCATATATGTCATCGCACGCATAGCCTTGCTCCAGCAAACTTCTCAAAGAGTGAATCGGGATAGAGGGGCTGAGATATTCCTGCAATTGATCAAACACTGCTGCCACGACTTCTTGTTCATCAAGCTGCGGGCTTACCTCCAGATTGAGGCAGACACACCATTCGATGGACTCTACTATTTTTATCTCAACAAAATCTTCTGCCAATCCTCTGTGATCATGAAGATGTCGGCTCACGGCCTGCCTAATAGACTCAACCAATTTTGTTTCGGATGAATCTATCTCATGATCGAGTTCGAGATATACGCAATAGAGTCCATTCAAGGCAAAAGAATCAAATCCAGGATCTGTTCCAGTCAGCTGTACCTCTACAAAACTGCCTTCACACCCAATGTCTTTGAGCAAATCATGCAAATCTCTTAATAGATCGGGAGAGATTCTTCCGTTTGTATGGAGTCGATCAAGGATGAGTCCAATCCTGCGGAAATTATTGATCGCGGGCGTTTGACTGAAAGTGTTCAGGACATTCGCCAGTTGAGGAGGAATTGAGGCATGTTTGTCTAACAACTGCTCAATCAGGATCTTGACTACTTCGGGTCTGAACTGAAGTTTGGAAAACAACCTCCCATATTCGAATTCAGATATTGGTCGGGTGGAATCGGGCTGATACTTGTCCAACCAGGCGTTTTTCACTCCGGGTATGTCGATCAGCAGTTTTCGATAGTCCAATATGCTTACAGGTTCATTACTCAGGATTTCTGGTGCTGAGAAATAGGGCTGTTCATTGGTTTTGCCGGAAGCCAGCAAATCCTGTATCGGCAAATTGGTTCGATAGGACAAATCGGTAAGGGCATAGCACAAGACTTCCAAAATGGTGATTCCAGGATCATGGGCATTGAAGTCTGTCCAGATCTGCGTGGCCAATTCTTCCAACTGCCTGACGCCTTCTGCCAGAAGAAAATCAAAATCCATACTCGGATCCTCCGGCGGTGATTTAGATATCGTTGAGATGGTCTCCATCTGTGAATGTGTTATTTATCAGGATCTTTCAATTGAAAATTCGACTGGATTGAGGGGCAAACAGAGGTCTTCTTTTTGATCAACTACCACAATTGTGTGATCGGTCAGATTGGGATCTTTTCCCTGCTTGTTGTCATCAGGATTGAGTTCTGCAATCTGAAAGGTGGTCAAGATCGATCTGGAAGTAGTGGGATAAATCTGCCTGGTATTCACCGAGGAGGATTGCCAGTTTCCAGCCTGATCCTTCACATAGTGAATGGTTTGTAGATCTGCCAGACCATCGACATACTCTCTTGTTTCAAGAAAATGTAGGAGATCCGACTGATGCAAGGGTAGACCAAAACGAATATCCGAGCTCTCATCGTACAACCAGGGAGAAAGGTAGGCCCGAATATCACGATCCAATTGATATCTAAAGAAGGTTTTGTCCTTATCTGGGAAAAAGGCGACTCGAAGCTGCACACGAACCATTTCATAGCGAGGATTGACTAGCTGAAGATAAGGCTGATCGTCCTGGTCCAGTTGACTCACAAATCCGTTGGCCTTGCTCCGGAGATACTCCCGCATTTCATTTAGATCTCCTCTCGAAAACCGAGGCTGAGATCTTAGAACCCCATTCCGCTTACGAAGATCTGGGATTACAGCTACCGAAACATAAGCAGGACTAAGTTCCCGGTCAGCTTCGCCCTGTGTATGGGGGATGCATTTGGCTCTATAGACCTTGGGATAAGCCTGAAGTAGAAGCCGTTCATAGTCCCACAGACTGACAGCTCGATTTTTATGCCTTAATCGTTCACTGACCCTGCGATAAAATTCATTACCAACTTCGGGAAGTCTGCCATTGAAAGAAGCGAATGGTTGCTCGATGCTTTTGATCGCCGATTGACTGAACACCAACTTGGAGATGGTTTTGGCCGGAAGAGGAGCTGCAAGATGAGCCAATTCGTTGTCTCGATTGTCAAAGCGCGCCACGACTACCTGTGCCTTAATGTCTACAATGGATGGAAGTGCAGCAACAGACTTTGGTGGGATATGACTCATATCTTCTCGTGCAGCAATTCGCAGCCAATGCAGATTCCCTTCGAATATCGTGCTTTCATTGACCATATCTTCCGAGGTCGATATTTGGACGATCCCTGTCCGGGTCAATGCTTGGGTTTCATCTAATAACAGTGCTGGCGGCGGAAAGGGAATCCACTCCTGTCCTTCTCCCAGATAAGCCCAACTCACCTCTGCTGGCAGATGATCTGGATTTTTTTCTGAACCTTCCTGCACCTGAATCAGGAGAGAAATGTTGCTACCTGGGCTAAAATCAGAAAGTCCAATGTAGAGATTTCCTTGCGCAAGATAGGTTTCGGCCTCCTGAAAAGAGGGATAATAATAAGGGTCAAGCAGTGGTAAGTCATCACTTTCTTCCCGGATCAGTGAAACTTCCCGATAGCCCTCATCCAGGGCCAGTAAATAATAAAATCGATCTATACAGTCATTGTCTTCTCCGGGAACGATCCTTTGCGTGGAGGAATACCCTACCCGAAGTCCATTGACTGCGGGAGTATATGGCGGACTGGGAATGCCTTGATTTTGCTCACTTCCCCGAATGGTGATGGCCCGAATATTTGCAAAGTCAACATTGGTCGCATCAATGGGTATGTTGGATGGTGGATTGAGAGTCCTGTAGGTCAGCGACTGTGCATACATTTCATGCAAAAAATCCTGACATTGCAACTCCCATTTGGTGAATCCTCTTTGCAAGGTTGGGGTGTAGCGTGAAAATTCCTGAATCTTATCCAGTGATTTTTTTGAGCTTCGATCGATCAGGCCATTGCTACATTCGATCTCAAAATCCGTTTTCAAACTGTCATTTTCTACCAGAGATTGACTGAATGGACGGAAGAAAATAGAAGAGAGAAAATAAATGAACCCACTACTGTCAACACCTAATCGATCACCACTCAGTGGCGCAATGACATGTTCATGAAGCTCCATATCATTCCTTGCCAACACAAGACGGATAAGCTGAGATCTCCGCAACAAAAGCGCGAAGGTACTTGAATTTCCTCTCGTATGATATCTGGCACCCGTCTGCTTGTCCTCAATAGAGACATGTCGTACCGGATTGGAGATATTCTGGGATAAATCTACATCCAGCAAAGCGAGAAGGGCGGACAATTGTTCTGGATCCGTGATATCGTCCAGAGAGCTCAGTATATCAATCAGATTTTCTTTCGACTCCAATCCAACATCGGTGAGAGCTGTACATGCTCCGAATACAAACAATATGTCTGCTGAGAAATCTTCTTCACTCACATAGTCTTCCCCCAGGCTATTCTTTAATTCCAAGTGTACATGGGTAGGAGTTCCGACCGGATTCATCGGAAGAGTGCCTGCGCCAAAAAGTTGAATGGAATAATGCAGGTGAGTTGAGGTCAGATCCATCTCTGCAGGAACTGCCAGCCGATATTGACCATTCTCTGGCCGAATCATAATATTGGTTCCATCCACCATCAAAATTGGCAAGACACTATCAACCTGTGCGTCTGTGAACACACGAGGATTCGGTCCAGTAGCAGGAGGAGTTTGAAAATTCACACTCAGACTGATATCTCCCTGTATTTCGACATAGTCGGAAGAACTTCCCAGTTCCGCCAGTGTGATTGTTCCAATATCAACCTCTTCCTGGCTTGTATCAATCGTCAGGAGAGATAGCTCAAATGGTTCATATCCATTTGCGCTGATCAATAAGCGATCCCGTTCATTCACCCCATACGCCATAAAACTGCCTGCATCACCACTTACAGTAAATCCTCTTCCTCCAATCACAGTGATAAAGGCCGGTGGTAATGTGCCAGATGGGGTAGCAATTACGCCTCGGACATTGGTTCTTTTTTCAGGCAGCAATCCCACAAATAGACTTCTATCCAACAAGGAAATATTCAACCTTGGAATCGCTATATTGGAGTGAATCCCTATTTGTCCTCCGGTTTCATTAGGGCTCCTTCCCAGCTCAAACCTCTCTGCGAAAGGGTTGAACAGATAATCCCGATAATGATCTGACAAACTCGCCGGCGGATCGACCCAATCGAAGTCAAAACTCACCGAATTCAAGGATTTCTGAAAGATCTCCGTGCTACCAATATAAAATATCCCGTCGGTCTTGGGTTGAGGGCCAAAGGGAAAGAATCGCTGGGTTCCATTAAAGGTTCCAAACTCATTTTGGATGATGAGGTTTTCCTGAATTCCTGTTACCTCTACTCCCAACACAAATTCCTGTACTCTCAAACTTCTTAAGAGATCAAATTGCCTTTGGGTCGCAGTGGCTGGATCGATCATAATTTGGAGCACTGGCCACTGTATGTGCTTGCCAGCATCAGGGATCAAGGCATCTGTTGGGGAGTCAATTGGCAAAGAATCATGCGGCAAATGAACCAACACCAACAGAACGGGGCTTCGTGTATCAGAAATAATTCCTTGATCGTCAGTCAGAAATCCGGTCCAAAAGACTTCATTTGGGTCCAGAATCTGCATATTTCCTGCCAACTCACTGAGATCGTTGATGTCTTGCAGCAGTTGCCCAACATCAGGGGGAGAAAGCGCCGGGTCCGTGATCTGAGTCGGGCTTACCCATTCTTCCGCTCCACTGAGTCTGAGTCTGTATGACAAATTCAATCCTAGCAGAGGTCTGATGTTTTGAGGCTCAAACACCACGGCACAGGCCAGCATTCGTTGTCCTTCTCGCAAAATCAACTGAGGAGAAGCAATGGCAAATCCAATGCTTCCATTGGGCAAGCAAGGCTCATCCCCCATTCCTCTCCAAACAGGATTCTCAGGATCGGGAAAAGCACCGCCGATTCCATCTACAGAGTTGGCAATAGTACCAGCAGCAATTCTGCTTGAAGCAGGCGCTTCAAACTGAAAATAGGTATTCTTCAATGCTGCCACCTTCGCTTTGTTCACCACCCAATCTTCGACG
This sequence comes from Bacteroidota bacterium, assembly GCA_039029315.1. Lineage (GTDB taxonomy): Bacteria > Bacteroidota > Bacteroidia > J057 > J057 > JBCCCJ01. The sequence continues at coordinate 42,730 of JBCCGK010000026.1, forward strand.
ATTTCAAAAATGAGGGGGCGGCCATTTCCATCTTTACCTGCGATCAATTCTGTTCCTTTTTCGAGCAGTTGCTCATGAACATTCTGTGCCAATTCGAAGACAAGATGTACTTCATCGGGAATTTCGGAGGCTTTCCGAAGACAAAGGACATCTTCATAATAATGGTTCAGATGCTTGGCCGTCAAGCCATTGAGACTGTCCTGAGCAAATCTGAACAGATTCAGAAAGGACAAATACAGCGCGACATGTGGCTGATGCAAGCTTGGCGAGGCCAATTCCTTATCAAACCAATATTGGGCTCGCTGACAAATCTTGATCGTAGCTTTGTAGAATACCTGAAACAGTTCTGCCAGCGTCTCCCTGTCAAATTCTCCATTTGGCAAAATACAATCATAGCTTTCCTGATTGGAAAGTCCCCATCTAGTTGAGATAAATCGATGATAGCGGGAATGATCCAGGACATCATCTGCAAATTTGTGATACCCAATGAGCTGGGTCAGAGCTTTCTGCAAATGTTCCTGATCCAGAAGAGCATCTTTCTGAATCAAGGAAAGAATTTCTGATTTCATTGGACTATCGGCAGGCAGGCGTTGATAGTAGCGTTCAATCTCTGCGGCTGCTTCAGCTATGTATTCAATCAGTTGGAGATGGAATGCTGGCCTTGGATCAGGGAGTTCTCCTAGCTGTTTGGGATCTGTATATGTTTCCATCGCCTCAGCCAATGCCAGATCAATGGAGATATATCCTTGCAGGAGTTCTTCCTTGTTGAGGGCTGCCAGATAGGCCAAAAAGGTCAAGGCTTCTATTTCCCAAAAGCAGCGCCAATCGCCTTCTTTTTGCAATTGTCCGTCATAATATTGTATCAACTCTGCATACCGATAGGTGATGACCATCAACTCCTGGATGCTTCTGTCATCCAGTTTGAGTTGGTCTGGTTGCAGGATTTCCAGCAAGCGGTCCAGCTGGCTGGTTCCATTATGCTGGAGAGGATGAGGTATGGAAGAGGATGCGCTCATTATCTAATGATGGTTGCTTCGGGTTGGTAATAAGGAAACACAAAATTGAAGCGGGAATTGGTTCGGATCACCGTGTATTGCAGCTCTATCTTCACTTTGCCCTCCAACAATTCGTCCTGGAGGATGTTGATTTTTTCTAGATTGATTCTGGGTTCGTAAAAGAGAATCGACCGGCGAATCAATTCCTCTATATAGGTAAGGAGGTTGGTGGTTACTGGCTCAAAAATCAGGTCTTCCATGCTCATCCCATAATCCTCCCGAAGAATGCGTTCGCCTGGATGGGTAGACAACAGAATCCTGAGACTCTCCTTGATATCTTCCTCTTCAGAGACCATTCGAACAGCACAATGTGGCTGCTTGGAAAAGGTGATCGGAAATCCCCAACCTGTACCGAGAAAAGATTTGCGTTTGGCCATGATAAATGTTGAGTTGTGAATTCTGAATAATAGTTACCCTATGCTGACTGTTGGCGCACCTTGAACGATGGTTCCTCCATGCGCAGTACTATCGCCCATTCTGGCTGCTGGTTGACCACCGATCGTTACGGTTGCAGATCCCGCAATGATGCTATCAGGCGGGCCCGCACAGCTGCACATAGATCCGAGGGTCGCGGCGGGCATTCCACCAATCAAGACTGTAGGAACTCCGGCTGGTATAACAGGTCCTCCCACATGTGGAGCGCCTCCGGGATTGACCATTGGGCAGGTATGCATATCTCCGATTCTGGCTGCTAGGGGCATGTTTGTTGTTGGGTTATTGGTTATTGGTTGTTGGTTGTTGGGTTATTGGGTTATTGGGTTCTGCTGGAGATTCAACATCTAGCCTTATTCCCCTTATTCCCCTATTCCCCCATTCTCAATTAATTCTAACAAAGCTGCCCTGGATCACGGTTTCCCCGGAGGAGGCTATTTCAGACTTGGCCTGACTCTGGGCTTTGAATTCGGCACTGGCTTCGTTTTGGATATTCACTCCTTCTATGGTGATTTGATTGGCAGCTTTCAAATTCAGGTCTTGCCCAGATTCAATGGTGATTCCGGCCTGTTCCATCAAGATTTTATTACTAAAATTGTCTTCCAACTGAATCATATCTGCAGCCTCGTCCATGGTGATTTTCTTGCCATTGGGTGTTTCTATTGTCAGGCTTACATCCTCATCATTGAAGATCATTTTAATCCCGCTTCTTGTCACAAAGCCTTTTTCGTGATTGGCATTCGCTGCGATCAGAGGAGCTGGTTTCTCACTGCTATTGACCATCCCCAAAATGATGGGATCGCGTGGATCATCATTGAGAAAACCAACGATCACTTCATCTTCCAATTCTGGCAAAAAAAAGCTTCCCCTATCCTCCCCTGCATCCAGGGTGGCCACACGTGCCCAGATCCCTTCTCCCTGATTGTCGATCAGGGGCAATCGGACCTGAATCCGATGGTTGTTATCCGGGTCGTTTTCCAGATTGGTCACAATCCCAATTTGCAAACCAGAGATTGCTGGGATAAGACTGGAAGCAGCCTGATCACAGAGGTCTTCATAGTCCTGGGCAAACCATCTTTGGTCCAGCCCAAACTGTGCAGTGGTAAACCACGAACCGTCGTTGATTTGCTGGGTTACGGAGGTGACGTAGACGCTGCCTTCATGTCTTGCCCCCACTCCCTGAAGGTGGATCATTTGGCCTGGGCGGAGAGATGGATCTCCTTCGAATTTCACCCGGCCTTTCAGCTTGGAGAGCTGGCTTTTGGTATATTGTGCTTTTGCCCAGGCTTGCAATTCCTCCTCTGTCAATTTTCCGGGATGTTGCAGATCAAATTCTTCCAGCCCTATCACTTGGGTAAAATCTGTCTCCGGATCTTCGCCCGTCAGTCCTCCAACAAGAGATTGCAGAGCGGCGGCCCCTGCACCCAACACCCCTCCTCCAGACAAGAGAGATCCACCAACTGCTGCGGCGGCCCCAGCAGCTGCCCCCAACAAGCCTCCAGCAGTTGCACTCCCTGAACTTACCCCATTTTCATCTGCAATTGCCTCTTTTACCTCCTGAGAGGAAGGGTCCCAGGCTGTGGTCTTGACAGCCGGATACTGATCCCTGGCATCCATTTCCGCCTCAAATTCATAGATACTTGTCCCAAAATTCAACACGATCGCGGGATTTTGTTCGAGGTCTATTTTCTTCACTTTCAATAGATTGTCGTCTGCAATCACCATCAATCCATTCGCTTCTGCCCGTGTGTTCACAAAGTCCCAATCTGTAACATAATACTGAACCATCTCTGTGTGATTCACTTGAATATCCGGCGAGTCAACTTCCTGCCCAATGCCGTGAAGAGTGGCAATTTCTTCGATGATTTCTGTGTCCGATTTGTTCAGGAAGTATTGATTTTTCCGGCCAATGGTCATCTTCACTGCCAAATCCTTGCATTCGACTTCCAGAACCGATGGTCGTCCGCTTTTGACTTTGACAGCATGTTTGATGATCAATCCCTTGAAGATTGTCTCCTCTTCGCTTCTGTGTCCCACAGAGATTTCGATCTCATTTCCAGGCGTGAATACATTGGTATCACTGATTTCGAATCTTTGTTCAGCTACATTTCCATCAATCAGGGTAATCAGCGCAAAAGGGATTCGCCGGACACTTTTGTTGATGGTAATAGATTTGACCTCATAAGCTGAATTGATCTGATCTCCATTCACCTTGATGGTGGTGGTAACAGCATCGGGATTCGCTGGAGTGTTGGGTAAGAGTTGGCTCAGATTTACATCAAACATGGTAGCGATTTTCAGGCTTCAGTTATTTTTCTTCAGGAGGAAAATCCAATTCTTCGCCAGCCTGAAGTCTCCGACAACTCGTCAAGCCATTGGCCCGGGCGACTTCCAGATAGCGTCTGGAATTTCCATATACATGAAAGCACATCAAAGGAAGTTTGTCTCCTTCCTTGATGGTTCGGATCTCTGACAGGTCTGGTGACTGTAACTGGTTTTGGAGCAATTCAACTACAGCAGGGGTGTATTCTCGCAGTCGCACACTCACTTTTGCCCGAAGAGGCGTCCCATCAGATTTGAACAGGGTGAAATTGTAATTGGCAGATGTAGCCACACAAATGGCCTTGAAGGTCCCCCAAACCACAAACAAAATATTGGGACGGTGAATGCTTCCATTGAAGCCAATGGTATTCTTGAATTGGTCAATATTGTCCTGCACATTAATCCGCTCGCCCGTTGCCCCGGTTCCATCTACCATGAATTCAAAACTGAATTCCTTTGGAGCGATATTATTGAATCGATTGGAGCTTCCTGTTCTTCCCATGGCCTGAGAGGAATCATAATTGAATCGATCCGACAGACTGTAAGATTCAGGATTAAACTGAACTACATAAGGTGCGCCAACAGGAATGGGCACTACGCTTACTTCCTGGAAAGGCATGAATGTGAGCTCATCTGTTCCCGGAACAAAATTGATGAGCGAATCTAATGCTCCTTTTACATCGAACATAAATCAGCATTGAGTGGGTTACAGGATACTTTTCCTCTAGTGAATGCTTATTCCCTTATTGACATGTCAAGTCATCTTTCCTTTCTCCGTCTGAGCATATCTTCTACACGCTCCAACAACTGCTCAGCATGGCCCTGACTCCGGGTTACTTGCCGCTGCGGCTGCTGTTGTTGTTCTTGCTCAGGCTCACTCCGTTCCCGGACTTTGGCACTGATGATCAGGTTGAAAATCTCGATAGGCATATTGCAGAAATTAGCTTGCTCCTCCGACGAGGGTAAAATATTGATAAGCCAGGTCCATGGTCTCAATGACCAGGCGACTCTCCTCTGCATTGAAATCACTGACGGACCACTTCTTGGGCCATGCATTGACAACCTGATAGGTTTGCAGTGGAGAACCCTGTTCATTGAGCAGTTGGACCAGAATGTTTACAGGCTGGATTTCCAGGGACAAAATGGCGTCGGTTACCCACTGGATCAGCCCCGTATCCACCAATAATCCACGTTTCAACACAAGATCTGGATAGTTTCCTCTCTTGGGTACTTTGAACTTGAATCGGTTTTCCCCTCCGGCTATGATGGTTTCTTCTTCCAGTTCCATGGTCAATCCCGATACTTCCTGAAAGAGAGCATCCGTGGATGTGGTTCCTCCAATTCCTTCAAAGATGACCCGAAAGTGAAATCCGACTGGTGGATAATAACTTGGCATATTGATTCAAAACTTGAGGTCCAACAGGAGCTATGGGAGACTTACTTCCAGTTTTTCATGTGCCAGTTCCATGGTCTCAATTGCGACCTCATTGCCATCTGATTTGAGATCTGTTGATTGGACCTTGAGCGGCCAGGCCTGTGTCAGTTTCCACACGACTACAGGCTCGTGATCTTCGTTGAGGAGGGTAATGGTCACATCCCGGCGTTCGATTTTATTCAGCTGCACGGTATCCCACCATTCGTAGAATTCGATATTGTCCTTGAAAGTGCCGCGTTTCAGGGTAATATTGCTAAACTTCTGCATACCCGGCATCTTGATTTTGTGAAATTCCGGGCTAGCGCCATCGCGGTATTCGATCAGATCTGATTCGACATCCAAACCTGAGATTTCTGTAAATCCAATTTCTGTCCCACCGAAATCAACGCGATAGTGAAACTTGGGAAGGGGATATTTTTCCATGAGTTATCTGTCTTTTTTATGATAAAATTTACGGATTAGGCCTGTGGCAACATTTGCATAAAACGAAGCACGATGAATTCGGCGGGACGTACCACTGCCATTCCAATCTCAACAATCATGCGCCCTTCCAGGATATCCTGAGCAGTCATGGTTTCTCCCAATCCTACTTTCACAAAGAAGGCCTGATTCGGTTTCGATCCTTGCAATGCTCCCTGACTCCACTGAGAGGTCAGAAAATTCTCAATCATGGCCTTGATCCTCACCCAGGTATTGGCATCATTGGGTTCAAATACAAACTGCATGGTGGCCTTTTGTACAGATTCTTCCACAAAATTGAAGAACCTCCTTGTGGAGATATATCGCCATTCATTGTCATTCCCTGCCAGCGTTCGGGCACCCCACACCAAAATTCCTCGTCCTGTGATCGCACGAATCGCATTGATGGATTTCCCTCCGGTTGGATCAATGTTCATGTTGTCCTGAATGCTGTTGTCGATCTTCCTTGCAGGCGCAACGACTGCACCGACCGTCACATTCGCAGGAGCTTTGAATACACCTCTTTCGGCATCGACCTTCGAATAAATGCCTGCAACAGCTGGGCTGGAAGGCAAGGTGAGGGGAATTCTTGTCAGGACTTGCTTAATCTGTTCATACACCAAATTGTTGAACAAGGGATTGGCAGCATCATTCAAGGCACTCAAAGCCTGACCGTTGTAGTCAGGAGAGGTCGGATTGGTGACAGCACTCCCATCAGCCAGTGTCCTGCTGTGGCTGATCATGATCGTAGATTCATTTCCGCTATAGTTGAAATCGATCGTGGTCTGAAGATAAGGATAATAAGCAGCCCCAAATCTGAGATTGTCTCCCAGATTGGTGGTGGTTGCATCTCTGAAGGTCGTGATATCTGTATTGATGCCCGCAGAAGTATTGGCAGCTGTCATCAGCACATCCAGCAATACAAATCGGTCCTTGAGTTTGTTGGCCTGATCCATGCTTGATTTGTACAATCCAGCATAATCTCCTCCTGTCAGATGAATATTTTCAGGGATGACGATAATCGTGGGTTCATCCTCACTTTCAAGGCGATCAATTCCATCCTGCAAAGCCGTGGCAGCAATGGTTTCAGCGCCTACATATCCGCCTACAGAGACAATATAGCAAGGGCCTCCTCCATTGGCGAAGTAGAGCTGGATCGAATAGTACATATTGTAAGGCGTTCTGTCCGCCTCTGTAATCTCAGCCTTGATCACCCGACTGACAGGCTCTGCTGCCGCGGTATCCTCTGGAAACACATCTGTGATCGAAACAGAAATGCCATTGTCCTCAGGGTTGGGGCCGCCAAAATAGGTGGTATATTCCAGGACTGAGCTGATCCTTGTCGGTACAAGTGTGAGATCTTCTCCGTCATCTCCAATGGCTTGTTGGGTATAGCCAATGAAGGCTGGAACACCCGTTGCCACACCTGCTACGGAAGGCGGGAGAACAGGCACTTCATCGATGTAAACACCGGGAGTTCTGAGATTATTGAGATTCAACATGAATGATAATAATTTGGTTGATTGCTAATTTTGAAATGAGATGGTGTAAGGAACAGGGGTGTTGTAATCAACTGTTTCATCTTTATAGATTTGTACAATGGCAATAAGATCCGCACCCAACAATCCACTCTCGGCATAGATGACTTCTATATCACTGCCGATTCCGAGCTTGATGAGACGATATGCTCCGGATTTCAGGTCCAACTCCACCCGGGTCTGATTGGGAGTAATCGGAACAGTCTGAACAATCGAGCCACCAGGCTGGATTTCTTCGATTCTTACTTGCTGAATGTCAGCTGGATCTTCCTGAAAGGAAAATTCATTTGGAATGAGGGAACCCAAATCTCCTTGCCCCACCTGCGCACCGACAGAAAGCTGAGGACTCGTGTCAATTACGTTGGCATTATTCAGGTTGTCCAGGTACAAAATCCGGGATTTCCCAGTATAGGATCTCAAACCAGTCTCACTATAGGGTCTGGTCTGTGGGATGATGCTTTTGTTGACAGCCTGGATGATAAAAGGGAAGGCCGTTAAGCCTCTCAAAGGGCGCAGGGCTTGCGCTGGCGACAAGCCATCAGATATTTTTTCGACGATCACTTGTCCCCCTTCCTCAAACGATTTGAAGCCCATTCCATGTCTGGCCAGTGCCGCCCTGCATGTGCTGGTTGGCAAGATTCGAAAATCTCTGGTGACCGCATCATGATATACATCATGGGCGAACTGAAATGAAAACAATACATCAAATGATCTTTCCATGACTTACAAGCCTGTTTCGTCTGTTCGGATTCTTCTCACGGTAGAGCTATCTGTAACTGGTGCCGTCTGAATGGCCACCAATCGAACTTTGTACAAGACTGAAGGGATATATTTTCCTCCCAATGTTCCCCACAGATGATTTTGTTCCTCAAAACTCATGGTGTAGAGGTCAAAAATCATTTTTTCAAAAGAAGGAACGGATTGAAATGGAGGATTGCTGATTGGAGGGCTTGGCCTAAAAGTTTGTGTCTGTTGAAAAAAGGCAACAATGGCTGAGAGGTAGTAGAGGGCGTTCTCGTAGTTGGTATTGTTGGCGGAGAACATTACATAGAGATTGATCATGACCGGAGATTCCTGTGTCCGCGCCTGTGCATTTCCATTCTCCAGCCTGACAGTTGTTCTGGGGAGATTGCGCAAGACAGTATCCTGTTCGACATTCACCACAGAGGCCACAATTCTGTTTTGGAGGGGAGTGGCCTGATCATCATTGAATGCATCGACCAATGCAATATTGCCCAGAACTACCATGTCATCGGCATTTCCGGGATCTATAGGTTGGATGAAGGCATTGAGTTGATCAATGATAAATTTGAGTGCGTCTTTGATCATCAGATACAGATTTTGTTTGTGTTGGAAACAAGTTCTGGCTAATCAGCGATGAAGCCTAGTTAGAATTCGGGAATGGTAGAAAAAACCGGACGACTGTCAGGTCTGGGTCAGGGAAGGACTTTTTTACAAACCAAAATTTAGTTTAATCGCCTGAATTAGTTCTTTTTTGCGATTTCTTGCTACACTGAGGATCGTTCCATCTTCCAGCACCACCTGTCCCCCTTCTCCTTTTTGGTAGGTTTGGAGGAATTGGAGGTTGAGCAAATATTTTCGATGGATTCTGACAAAGTTTCTGCACGTCAAACTTCTTTCCAGAAAACTCAGACATTTGGAGACAAGCAGGGTTTTCTTGTTCGGCAAATGGAGGATGGAGTAGCTGTCAGCGGATTCGCAGAATCGCACTTGATTCAGTTTCACACATTCCATTCCGTTCATAGTTGGAATGGCTAATTTGGATCGATACTGCAAGCTCATTTCAGATTTCAATGCAGTCAATTCCTGTCGAATCCGATGCATGTGATACAGATGGCTTGCCTTATCCAGTACTTGGAACAAGCGATAGGATGAAATCGGTTTGGTAATACACTCGAGAATGGGTTGGTTCAAGGAAGGATGCGTTTCCATTTCCTCATCACTTGTCAGGACAAGTTGGAAGGAGGCTTGATGATTCCACTCCTTCAATAAAGGGATGGTCTGTCTCTCACGCCCTCCAACATCCCAAAATACCAGATCAGGCTTTAAGGAATCGATTTCTGACAGGCTTTGATCCTGTGCAGGATATTTCCCCAAGAAAGAAACGCGTGGAGCATGACGGTCTAACAATGCACTGAGCTGAAGATCTGAATGCCTGTGATCTTCAACCACAACAGTCCTTAATGCAACCATGAGATGCCAGGTTTGATGTGAACAATCAATCCAAAGGGAAAACGCACAAAAATGCTCACCTGCTGAATGCAGGTTCAAATCAAGGATAGCGTACAAAGGAGAGGGAAATGCTTCGTATACAGAATGAATATACACAATTTATTCCCCTTCTACTAAGAAGAAGGCTGAGGATGAAAAATTACATCTACCCTTTTTAAAAAAATGCACACCTCATGCGATTCTGTGCTTCCTGCCGAGAGGGCAGCTATTTTCCTCTCCCCCTGAATCAGTTGCCCTTTTCGGTGCATTACATGCCATTTGTTGGATACATCCTCAAAAGCATTCCCTTGACTTTCGCCAAAAATTCCCTACCTTTGCTCACCATTTCAAACTCAGTAACAGATGGCAAAGAAAAACAAAGCGAATCGACTCCAGGTAATCCTTGAATGCACAGAACACAAGGACTCTGGACTTCCTGGCACCTCCAGATATGTGACCATGAAAAACCGAAAAAATTCGCCTTCCCGGTTGGAATTGAAGAAATACAATCCGATATTGAAAAAGCATACGATTCACAAAGAAATCAAATAAATAATTCCTGACTCACTATGGCAAAGAAAGTTGTCGCTGGATATCGGGACAAATCCAAATCCAAGCAGTTCACTAAAGTCGTTCGCGCCATCAAAAATCCCGAAACTGGTGCTTACACATACAAAGAAGAAATTGTTCCTACTGATATGGTAAAGTCTTATCTGTCAGACAACAAATAAAGGAACTGACCATACACAATTCTATCCATCCGGCCACTTTGGCCGGATTTTTTTGTCCTTGACTTGATTGAAAGGCAGGAAAGTCAGAATATTGAACCTATGCAAACCCAATTTAATTCCCTTGTGAGACCTCTATTATTAAGCTTATTAGTAAGCTGTCTATGCTTTCTCCCATATTGTTCATTCGCGCTTGTCTATGTAGTCAGCAATACCCAAACTGGTGGAGCAGGAAGTTTGGCTGAGGCAGTCGGCCTGGCCCTTGAAGGCGACACCATTGACGCCAGAGGGATCAGTGGAACCATTCTTCTGGACACGACCTTGCTCATCGATGAAGATATGGTCATTTGGGGTCCTGGTGTAGATCAGTTGATTCTGGATGGACAAAACAGCGTCCGGCACTTTTTTGTTGTCAGATTTGATTCCTTGTATCTCGAAGGAGTACAGTTGATCAATGGAAATTCCGGCTCTGATCCCAACAGTCCATTTGGCGGATCAATTTTCAATCGTGGAAAACTTGAGGTTGTCAATTGTATTTTTGAAAACAATCGATCGATCACTGGCGGAGCGATTTTCAATACGAGCATAGATAGTTTGTCCACCAGAACCTGGATCAGAAACTGTGGATTTTATCACAATCATGCTGATCAGGCGAGTTCCTATATCCCACAGTCAGGCGGCGCCCTGGCAGGTGATAGTCGAGGAGGGGGCGAAGCCAAATTCTGGGCCTATAATTCGACATTTTCAGGCAATACAGCCTTGAACACTGGCGGGGCAGTCTTTTTGATTGCTGATCCTTCCGGCGGAGCGAGATTTGAAGGCGTAAACTGCACCATTGCTGACAATACAGGTGGATTGTGTGGGGGAATCGACAATTCTGTTGCAGAAATTTGTTTTTTAAAAAACAGCATCGTAGCCAATAATCATGGAAACGCTGGCTTCGAAGATCTATATGGAACCCTAAGATCCAGAGGAAACAATCTGATCGGAAATGATCAATCCATTCTCTGGGACCCCTCTCCTACTGCTACCGATATTAAGAATGTCGACCCAGGTCTTGGCCCACTCGCCAGTAGCGGTACGGCCTTTCGGACACATTTTCTACTTTGTGGCAGTCCAGCCATTGATTCTGGAGACGATACCGAAGCCAATCCGGAGGATCTCCGTGGACAGCCAAGGGTTGGGATTTCTGATATAGGCGCGCATGAAAGAAATGAGGCCCTTGACCTGGCGATCTCTCATACAGATGAATTTGGGCTTGGGTCTCTTCGACAAGCGATCCTTCTTTCTTGTCCAGGAGACACCCTCTACGCAGACCAAATTCACGGAACCATTCATCTAAGTTCCAGTATAGACCTGGAACAATCCATCACTATACAGGGCAACCCTCAACAAGCTCTTTTGCTGAGTGGAGACTACAAAGTCCGCTTATTCACCATCGCTCCTAACATTGAGGCAGCCTTGTCCTGGATGACCCTCTTTCGAGGCAAGCCAAGCTTGTTCGGCGGAGGAGCCATTCTCAATCGTGGCCATCTCACATTGTCCCATATGACATTGCAAGACAATGTGGCTGAAAGTGGAGGCGCCATTGCCAACTATGGCAACCTTGACAGCGCCAGTCTCACACTCCTCAATTGTACCCTATCTGGCAATTCTTCCAGTTCCCTGGATGGAGGAGCCATCGACAACCGACCCTTTTCATCTGGAGCCAGTGCCACCCTGCTATTCTGTACCATTGCCAACAATCAAGCCACCAACAAAGGGGGTGGTCTCTACAATGAGGATGGGGGAAATATGTCTGTACGCAACACCTTGATAGATGGAAATCAGGCAGCTTCCGGTCCAGATATTTTTGGGACGTACCATTCATTGGGACACAATCTCATAGGGAACAGTCAGGATGCTGTTTTTGGTCCTGCTACTGGAGATCTTCTGGATCAATCTGCCAATCTCGACAGTCTTGCCAATTATGGGGGTCCAACATTCACCCACCGCTTGTCAGCGGGAAGTCCTGCCATCGATGCAGGCAGCAATGATGGAGCTCCAGGACAAGATCAGCGGGGGCTAGCCCGCCTCTTCAATGGAACCGCCGACATTGGGGCCTATGAATTTGATCCGGCTACCTCTGTAGAAGCAAGTCTGATCCCTGAGGTCAGATTATTTCCCAATCCCAGCACAGGAATACTACATGTCCGGTTTCAACACCTTCCGCAAGCAGTTCATCTGCAAGTGCTGGACCTCAAAGGCGCTGTGTGGCATTCGGAGCAAGTAGACTCTCGGTTGATTCTGCTGCATCTGGATGACTTGCCCAAGGGCGTGTATGTGTTAACTTTCAGCATGTCTGGGAGACACTTCAGCAAAAAAATTGTATTGTTGTAGGAATTGATGTCATCTTGAATGTTCTCCGTCGCATCCCCCCAATGATCTGGTTGACCTTGTTGACCCTGTTGGGACTGTATTTGCTTTTTGGAGAGCTCCTTTTGTCTCCCAACAGCTTTTTCTTCAGCTATGGAGGGGATGGGTTTACGCCCTATTATGTCAGTCCGTTCTATGCCAAATACGGAGAGGGTTCCTGGCACGAGATGTTCCAATATCCCTTTGGAAATCATCTCTTATATGTATCCAGCCCACTGATTGCCTGGATTGCCTGGGTAATGGAACGAATCGGACTTGGGGATTCCATTACAGCCTTGATCAACCTCAGTGTCATTCTTTCTTTTTTTCCAGCGGTATTCTTGATGTTCAGAATCTTGAGAAAAAGTCTCCTCCCGATTCCTCTGGCAATCCTGTGTAGCTTGCTGATCATCTTTCACTCCCCACAGATTATGCGCATCACAGGTTACTTTGGTCTGGCCTATGTGTGTTTTGTACCTTTGCTGTGGTATGTGTTGTTAAGAGGAAACAAGCATTCTTTTGAGTTCTCCTCCATGCTTTGGTATGGCATATCTGTCCTGGGCTTCAGCCTGATTCATCCGTATTATGCCTTGATTGGTGCTGCCTTTTTGCTGGCCTGGATCGTTGTCCATTTCCTTCAACATCTCTCGAATTGGCGAACATATACCAAACACTACCTAATCAGCAGTCTCGTCGCCGTTCTTCCTGGCCTGCTCATCAAGGGTTGGGAATGGATGAGTACAGATGGACCTTCAGATTTTGTTGCCTATCCATATGGATATCTGAAATATATCGCAGGTTTCGAGTCCATCTTCCTTCCTATGCATGAGCCATTCCTTGGGATATGGAATATGTTTATCGGGATCAAACCAAGAAGTTGGGAAGGATATGCTTATGTAGGATTGGTAGGATTAATTGTTCTGATCGGTCTTGTCTGGAGAATTATCCAGCATTTTCGCAAAAAGAAAGGCAGACGTGTCCTCAGCCCAGTGCTCCCGAACAGCCTTCGAACAGCCATATGGGCGGGAACTCTTCTGCTGATCCCTGCCATGTCCCATCTGATTCAGGCCTGCCCAGACTGTCTTGATTATCTCGGTCCTCTGAGGCAATTCAGATCCATTGGTCGACTGACATGGCCATTTTATTTTGTGTTCATGACGCTCTCTGTATGGTATCTCTATGCCTGGTACAGACTGCTTCGGATGAAAGGGAAGCGACTCCTGGGGACAAGCCTTATTGTCCTCAGTATGGGTTCCTGGAGTCTGAACATATGGGTTCAGGGACAATCTCAGCGCAAAGAATTTCTGGCCAATCATGTGGATCGGTTCTGGGAAAGGGATATAGATGTATCTGCAAGGCTGGAGGAAAAAGGTCATAGAACGGATGAGTTTCAGGCTATTCTTGCCCTTCCCTTTTATCATTTTGGTTCGCAAAAGCTGGTCAAAGAGCATTGGGAATCCACTCGGCTGTCGATGGCAGTATCTCTCTCGACAGGCCTACCCCTATGTAACAATCGCTCAGCCAGAGCGTCTCTTTCCGCGACCCTCGCCTCGATGCAACTGATCAGCCATCCCTTGCTTGAACGCAGCCTGCTTCCAGATCAGCTCCCCAATTCCAAGCCTCTCCTGTTGATGTCCGTTCCTGGTCTTCTAACGGAAGGAGAAGAATGGCTGCTGGATCAAGCCCAGAGGATTGACAGCATACAGGAGATCCAACTGTATCGACTTCCTGTAGATTCACTGACGGGAATTGGAAATCAAGTCAAACAAGCGTACTACCACAACAAAGCGCGCTACCATCCGGTTCGGACTCCATATGGAAAATTCTACATGAGCCACCGAACCCAAGCCATCTTTTTTTCTTCCCAAACAGACAATCCTGTGATCCTGGAGTCTTCAGGGCAACCATCCTTGTCGGATTCAGTCACTTTGTTCGAAGGGAATTTGCGCGTCGAATATCCAAAAACCGTGATGGAGTTCTCCTGTTGGGTCAAACAGGAGCTTGTGTCCAACTATCAAGGATATATATACCTGGGATTGTATCGGGGAGAAGAGGAGATCAAGCGATTGACATTTCCCTTGTATCATGCCACTGATGTTTATGAAGAATGGGTGCGAATTCAGATTCCATTTTTGTTACCCAACTCACAACACCGCCTTCTCATATATTCTGACAATCCAAAATTAACCGTTGACAATGTTTTGATCCGACCCAAAGCAGTGGATGTGTATATTCAGGGAGACAGTGTCGGAGAGCTACTTTTCAACAATTTCATTTTATAATGCCTCAACTTTACTTTTTACGCCAGCTTGTTCGTTAAGGAGATAGAGTTGTCAAAAAACTTGAAAAAGGAACAAATCAATGAAACAACCCAAGATACTTTTTGCTGGTGGACTTTGTGCTAGCGTATGGGCCTGCATGCTCTTATTCACTGCAGGAGGGTGTAGACTGAATCCTACTGAAGGGCTGAGTTGGGATACGGACCTTCTGGCACCAATTGCCTTTACGCGTGTGGATGTCTTCGATGCGATTCAGGATACGACTTTGCTCACCGCCGACTCCGACCAGCTGCTTCATCTGGTATTTCGAGATACAGTAGGGAGTGCCAAGTTGGTAGATTTTGTGGAGATTCCCGATACTACGCTGGATGTCAGTATCTCTCTGGATACCCTGGAACTGAGTTCTGATACCATCTTCCAAAGATTGACACTGCTGGAAGTTGCAGAACAATTACAGGCGGATGGCAACAATATCGGCACCTTTTTGATTAACAATGATGGCAATACCATGCCGTTCGTGCCTGCGATAGAGGCACTGGGATCTGGCCCCATCGATGTGGATGCTACAGAATTCTTCGAGTTTGCTGAACTGGAAAGCGGGCAGTTGGTCCTGACCATTGAGAATTCCTTTCCAGTCGCACTGGAAGAAGTCATCTTTTTTGTCCAAAACAAGAACCTTCCCGGTCCCCCATTGGTCGCAGATACCTTTCCCTTCATCGATACTTCTGAGATTGTCATACGCACCTATGACCTGGCTGGAAAACAGGTCGAAAGCCAATTGGAGGCTGAATTGGTGAATATGAATACTGTTGCCGCCCTGAATGTGCCGATCGATCTGGAAGACTTTATCGAAATTCGATTGGTGGCCGAAAATATGCGTGCCAAAACGGCAACTGCGATTTTCCCACAACAAACCATCCTCGACACTACCAGAACCACTCAATATTTGTTTGGAGGCGAGTTTGATGATGTACAGCTCACCAAACTCGGAGTAAAGTCGGGGAAAATTCGGGCGGAA
Source organism: Bacteroidota bacterium (assembly GCA_039029315.1). Classification (GTDB taxonomy): domain Bacteria; phylum Bacteroidota; class Bacteroidia; order J057; family J057; genus JBCCCJ01. The sequence goes on from JBCCGK010000026.1 coordinate 58,622, forward strand.
ACCACCAGCACAGTGGAGGATACGATCCTCTTTAGCTATTTCCTTCCTTCTGCCCAAAATGCCAACAATGATATTCCCGGTGTAAATATCAAGTTGAATCCTGCCCCTGCCGGAGGGGTTGCACACCAAACAGAGGAGGCCTTACTGAATGGATTTACCATTGATCTCACAGCAGGAGGCGATCATGTCAATGCGGTAGAAGAGCAGATTAAGGTAGACCTTCTCTATTCTGGCAATGTCGTTACACTGGATCAACAAGACAGTGTCTCAGTCTCCTTCGGGCTGGTAGATATCGAACCGACTTATATGGAAGGCTACATCGGAAAAAATGAGTTTGTCCTGAGAGGAGAAGAAGCGCTCGATTTTTTTGAACAAATAGATGTGGAGAAAATCCGCTTTGCTGGTGCTTCTGCCGAGATTCTTTTTAGCAATTCTGTGGGGGTAGACGCTCAAATGGAAGTTCGTGCCTTTGATGCCAGGAATTCTAACACTGGCAATACACTCAAACTAACCGGAACACCGCTTGTGGCCGGTCCATTTCTGATCGAAGGGCCAAACCTTCCTGATACCAGTGGTGTGGTGATGACGAGTTTGAGTTTTACTCCTGATAACAGCAACATTGTCCCCTTCATCAACTTGCTGGCGGACAATATTCGCTATGACATGACAGTCCTGACCAATCACAATGGCAATCCAGATCTGAAAGACAATTTTGCGACGGCAAATAGTCAAATTTCAGCTGTCCTGGATTTCAGCCTTCCGCTTGAAGGGGTCATTGGAGGATTGAGATTGGGAGATACCACTGCCTTGAATTTTGATTCCCAACCGGACCTCAATACCATCAATAATGGGACGCTCAGACTCTTGCTGGAAAACCGCTTTCCCTTGCAAGTTACGGTAGATGCACATGTATATGATGCCAATTGGGATCTGGTTTCGACCCTGGCAGAAGCTGCGGTCATCGAAGCCGGTGAAAGAAACGCCATTGGATATGTAGAGGAAGGACTTCTCTCTATGGTCGAGAAGGATCTGACCATAGAGGAACTGGAAGAGGTCATAGAATTGGGCAAACATCTGGTCCTTAGCTTCCAGGTAGATACGCAGCCCGATAATGAAGATGTAAAGATCTATGCTGACTATGACATCATTGCACGTTTGGTTGGGGAGTTTACCCTACGGTTGGAGAATTGAGGACGGATTAGGATAGGATGTTGAGCTTAGCCTGGTGGTGAAAGGAAATTCATGGGTTATAGACCATCTGCCTCCACCGACTTTTATCAGAAAAATTGAACTTAATTTTATGACTATACAGTACAGGACATTTATATTCCTTTTTTGGGGGATGTTGGCTGGAGGAATGCTTGTTGCACAACCAGCTCTGCATCTGAGACACTTGACACATGAAATCAGCTCGCAGGCCTATCAGCCTGCTTATTTGGCGATGCAGAGTGATTCGGCCCTCATTCGTGTTGGTGGAGGCCTTGGTTATGGCGCTGGGAGCAATGTTCTGAGCATGGACCAATTGTACCTGGAGGCAGGATTTCTGTCTGATGCCACCAAAGATGACATCATTGGACAACTCAAGACGGACAATCGCATCCAATTGGGGTTCTTGTGGGATGTTACTGTCAATGTCCAACTCAAAAAACTCCCCATTAGTGTATTTACCCGGCAGAATACCCAAACATTCGTTGGGTTCAATGATCCAAGAAGTCTGGGCCTCTTGCTTTATGGGAATGCCAAATATGCAGGCGAAACCTTGACGGATGAGGGAATCAGTTTTGGGTTGAGTAGATATCAGGAAATTGGGGCGGGAACAGCATTGTCTGCGGGCAAATGGGCTGTAGGCATACGCCTCAAAGCCCTGCTAGGCCAGCAAGCTACTGTCTTACAAAACCTCGATTACAGCCTGTTTACAGAAGCATTTGGCGCCAAGGTCAGCATGCAAAGTGAGTATAATTTTTTCCGCACCCAAAACACAGGGAATCCGGGAATTGGGTTCGGGATAGATCTGGGAGCCGTATACACCCTTCGTCCCAACCTCAGTCTACAGTTTGCGGTCCAAGATCTCGGATCGATTCGCTGGCAAGGAGACAGCTATGAGCAAACCGTCAATTTTGACTATGAAGGAATAGAAATCACTCAATTGTTTAGCACAGATTTTACCAATCCAAGTAGCTTCATTCCTTCTGATACTCTGAGAAGTCTGCTAATTCCCGATCCTGCCAGTGGTCAACTGACGCAACAGCTTCCAACACAGCTAAGTATTGGTGGTGCCTATAGCTGGAACCAATCCAATCAGTTGTTCACGACCATCTTGATTGGTCTCTCCGATCAAACCTATAGCAAGCCTTCCCCGCTGGTCAACCTGGCTTATCACAGGAAGCTGGGGAATTTCTTCACCCTCGGCCTGAATGCTTATGGAGGAGGATTAGACCAATACGGATTCGGCCTCTTGGCACGCACCCATATAAGCTTTGCAGATAAGATGAACCTCAGCATATTTGGCACCATGGATAACGCAATGGGCCTCCTCTCTCCCGTCAATGGAAGAGGCTTGTCGTTTCAAGCTGGTTTGACAGCCAGCTTGAAATAAATGACGTCCCTGGGAGTCGCTAAGGCTAGTGGTCCACTAATTCTCACATAGAAACCCAAACTCTTCTGTGTACAATAACTCATTGTTTTTTCCATAATACTCGGAGAACAAGAGGTTTTCATATTCGTCATAGCGATGAATCTCATAGCCCTCAAAAGAAGTCGTCTGGTTCTCAAACCAGGTGTAAAAACTTAACTTTTGCTCCAACTTTCCATTCAAATACTCATACGTCTTTTGGTGATATAAACGGCCTAGATCATGTGGGAACCGTTTCTCTTCCTCCAATCTATTTTCTGCATCATACGTATATTCCACTCGTACCTTATCCTGAGCGGTTTGGAATTTCTCAATAAACATTGTTGCGAGTTGACCATCAGCATTATACACATACCTCCACAGGGTAAGGGAATCTGAAGTAATTTGATCCACCTCAAGCCTTTGTTGGATTTGTGCATCTGGTCGATAGGTATTCACAAATCTACTGCCCTTTGTTATCATCCCATCTGCTGAGAAATCAGTCCATCTAGTCCAGTTTCCCATTCTATCAAATTCAAGAACATTTAATTTCGCCTCACTTCCTTTAAAAGAAGTTACAGATTTAATCTGATCTCTGTCCCACCATGTTACCTCCTTCTTGCTAAATAGTTCATGAGTTGACAGGATGTGCCGATTAATTTGTTGAGTTAGCCCATCTGAATCGTAGACAAATTCAAGATATTGGTTTGTGTAGGCCCGGTATCCTTCATAATTGATAAATAAGGTATCTGTTCCATGTCCTTCATACATAAATATAAACCTCCCTGACCTCATGCTGTCTTGAAGGCTAATGTTGACATGGGTTGGTCTACAGGAGCTTTTTGATTCTGCTGGGGGAAGACTTTGTTCTTTACAAGCACACAGAATGAAGATCAAAGTCACAAGAAATGGAATAAAGAAATAAGGTTTCATGGTTGGTTGGAATTAAAGGTGAAAATGAATTTTTCCTAGTAAAAATAATAAGCAAACCTAAGAATGAAAAGCTCAGGCGTCAAATGACATGCAGTCCCTCCCATCAAATCTACGGCAAGCCCTGTTCACTGGGCCACCTGGCTTATCAGAGAAGAACATGGCAGATTTATTCATTTCAGAATCCCCGCCTGAACATCATTCATCGCATTCATAAAAAGATTCGATGCGGTACAATTGCTCATGTGTATTCCCATGAAATGCCTCGGTTAACAAGGGGTTTTGGTATTGATCCTGTGTGTAGATGATATATCTTGACAGGACAAGCGTTGAATCCACATCAGGATAGATGTAGTTGATTCTTTTCTCTAACTCTCCTTGTATATATTCCGTTTGTTTTTTCTCCTGCAATCTTCCAGAGTCCTCAAATATTTTATTTTCCTCTATCAGCCTGTTTTCGGAATCGTAGGTATACTCTGTTCTCAAGGATTGTTCATGAGGCAAGAACTGTTGTCTGGTTTCGGTTACCAACAACTTGTTCGCATCATAGACAAACAAACGAATATGCGCAGTATCATTCTTCAAGTGGTCAATTGCTGTGATTTGCTTGATACGACCATCTGGATGATACACATTGGTATACATGATCTGTTGTGCCAGAGTGGCTTGAGATCCGAAGGCCTGGAATCGAATGATATTTCCATGTGAATCATATTCTGACTCTGTTCTTTTTTGCCCGCTTTCGTCAAAATGGGAAATCAATTTTTCTTTTCCCTTCTCCCACCATTCCAATGTTGTGCGAATCAACAAGGAGGAAGTTGCAGTCTCATATCGATCAATTTGTCGGGTAAGTCCCTCATCATAGGTAAATACGTGATATTCATCTGCTTGTGAATGCTCCTCGACATAATCGACAAAGACTGTGTCAGCTCCATTTCCTTCTTTGGAATTGATTGTAATGTTTCCATATCCTTCAATTTTGGAAATGCTAACCACAGTTTTTTTACAAGGATTGGAAATCGTAGAAGGGGACAGCGGATCTTTGTTACAACTCAACAGATAAATAGAGAAACTAACAATACAAATGGAAAAGAATGGTTTCATGATGGCTAATTGATAAGGTGAATGAAAAGGAATCACTGACCAAAATGTAAGATTTTCAATGGCAATCACAATGAAAAATCAGGCGAGCTCTCATTGACATTGACCTTCATCCAGGCATTTACTCTCAATAATATAAGAGTAATGGCAGGAAACACCATATATGTCCCTATTTTTTGAGATTGCCCTACTCCGCTTGTCATTCATTCCCATATCCTTGGGGTGAACAAATGAAGGCTTGTTGATCAAGAAGAGAATGCTTCCATCAGTCTACAGAACATCTGCTACCATGAATGATTCCTTGCATTGAATTACCTCACAAATTTCTGAATAAATCTGTCTTTGTACGCTCTTCCAATCGGAACCACCACCTCCTTCGCCAAATACACTTGATTGCCCGAGATCTTCTCAATTTTGTTGCTGTGGATCACATAGGATTTATGGACCCGTACGAACTGATCGTTTCCCAGATTCTCTTCCCAATACCGCAGGGATTCCGAAGACAGATATTTCTTACCAGGAATGCAGATTTCTGTATAGTCCGCATCCGATTTGATATACAGAATGTCATCAATTCTGACCTTGATGTGTTCGTAGCCGGATTTGATGAATATTTCCTTTCTTGGTGTGGATTCCTCAAGCTGTAGGGAGGAGGAGGAATTCCTCCGGGGGATTTTTCCTATTGCCTTGACAAATCGCTGAAAAGAGAAGGGCTTCAGGAGATAATCGACTACATCAAACTCATAACTCTCCAAGGCATAGTCCGGAAAGGCTGTCGTTAAAATCACATGTGGCGGGTCTGAGACCGTCTTCAAAAAATCTATGCCAGACAACTTGGGCAAATGAATATCCAGGAACATAAGATCCACTGATTCTGTCTTCAAGTATCCCATGGCCTGAATTGCATCTGAGAAGGTAGCCTTCAGCGTCAGATACTCAATGTCCTCGATATATTTTTTCAATATCCGCTGTGCAGGTGGTTGGTCTTCGATGATGATACAGTTCATGCTGAATATTCCTTGCTCAACTCCATGGACAAATGCACCTCATAGCGATTCTCTTTTTCATGAATATCCAATTGATGCGCTTGTGGATACAGGAGATTGAGGCGCTTAACGACATTGGCCAATCCTATTCCATGGGGAAGATTGTCTGTATTTGTTAGGGGAAAATAGCTGTTTTTGCAGAAAAAATTCAACTGCCCATCCGTAGACACCTCTATTCGGATATCAATCTCAATATCTTCTGTCTGGCTGGATTGGCTGTGCTTGAAGGCATTCTCAATAAAGACAAGCAGAATCAATGGCGCAATCTGATAGCCAGAGGGGATGTTGTCTGCCTGAAAATGGACTTGTCCTCTTTCTTCAATCTGCAATTGATTGAGGCGAGTGAAGTTCTCCAACTGCTCCAATTCTTTGCTCAAAGGCACAAATTTCTCCTTGCATTCATACAGCATATACCGAAGCACAGAACTTAGCTCAAGAATAATGGCAGGCGTTTTGGGCGAATTCTCAATGGAATAGGAATAGAGATTGTTCAGATTATTGAATAGAAAATGAGGATTGATCTGGGAGGTCAAAAACTGCAATTCACTTTCCTTAATAGCTGCTTTGAGTTGATCAACTTCTCTCTGCTTGCCTAAAGCATCCCAGGCAAATTTAACCCCTGATAGGATCACAATCACTGGCAGGATTTCCAACAGAGTAAAGAATAAACCAGGGAAACTTTGTCCCTTGGTGTCTGGAAAATAGATTTTTTCAAGAATCAATTCTTCTACCAGGATCACGCCCCCTATAACCAGAATGGAATAACATAAAAACTGTAGCTGAAGTTTTTGATAATAAAAGCGCGGAAGCAACAAATAATTGATAATAAAGGCTGCCAGGGCATAATTGAGGAAAAAGACATAGTGGAAGGTATGAATATGGGGATTGTCTTTGTCAAATGAATAAAAAAGAAAGACCAATATATGCAGGGCGAATTGGAACAATAGTTCCCGGTAAGCATGCAAAATCGATTTTATGGATGTTGCCATGAATCAAACCTAGACTTTTTGGCAGCAATCAGAAAGAATAATCTGATCAACAACTCATTTCTTCTGATCAACGACATCCTCCTTGTCGTTGATCGGCTATTTTGTGCTGTTCAAAGAAAGAATTTTGCATCCACCAGAGGTGTGCTCACATTTGTGCTGAACATTGGTCTCTTTGAGTATATGTCGAATCAGAAAATTATTCTTACACATGAGAATCACCCATATTTTTTTCTTCCTCATTTTCGCATTGATCACTTCTTTCCCTCTCACCTACGCGCAGAATGGCCAAATAACAGTCAGTGGCAAGGTTGTCGAAAATCAACGACAACAGCCCATCGAATTTGCCACTGTGATGCTCATAGATCCAGCGACACAAAAAGCGATAGCCGGGACAACCACTGATGACAAAGGAAGATTCAGAACGTTGGTAGGAACATCTAACTTCTCCGTAAAGGTTAGCTTCCTGGGCTTTGAGCAATTGATCATAGAGAAGGTCGAGCCCGAACAAGGCAAAGTCAATCTGGGAACGATCGCCCTCAAGGAGGAGGTTAAGACGCTGGATGAAGTGGTGATTGGAGGAGAAAAATCTGTAACAGAATTCAAACTGGACAAACGCGTCTTTCACGTCGGCAAGGACTTGAGCAGTACAGGTGCCAGCGCCCTGGAAGTTCTGAACAATGTTCCCTCCGTCAATGTGAACATCGAAGGGGTCATCAGTCTCAGAGGGAGTTCTGGGGTTCAAGTCCTGATCAATGGGAAGCCCTCTGTCCTGGCCAGTGAAGAAGGCAATGCCCTGGGAACTATCACGGCAGATATGATCGAAAAGGTAGAAGTAATTACCAATCCTTCTGCCAAATACGAAGCAGAAGGCACCTCGGGCATTATCAACATTGTTCTCAAAAAAGAGGAGAAGAAAGGCATCAATGGATCCGTGACCCTCAATGTAGGATATCCCAACAACCACAGTCTTGGGTTGAGTCTGAACCGCCGTACGGAGAAGTTCAATTTGTTTACACAGGTAGGTGTCGGACACAGAACCTTTCCAGAAGTAAGCGAAACCACCAACCAAAACCTCGAAACCAATACCACCATTGACAGCGAAGGCAGCAGCGAAAAGAACGAGACCTTCTATAACCTGATTCTGGGAACTGATTATCACATCAACAAATACAATGTCCTTTCCCTGACCGGGCATTTTGCACTGGAAAAGGAAAGCGAATTCTCTGATACTGATTTTGGGATCGTAGACGATTCAGGCGCACAAACATCGGCCTGGAATCGAACTGAATCTACCAGAGCACTCAACCCCAAATATCAGTATGAGCTGCAATACAAAAAGGATTTTGCCGATCATAAGGAGCATCACCTATTGTTCAGCGCCTTGGGGAATTTCTTTGGCAAGGATCAATCTTCAGAATTTTCCAATGTTGCCATTTCTGGCAAAACACCTTTCGGCGATCAACAATCCAGGAACGACTTCAAGGAAGCGCGATATACCTTCAAACTGGATTACACCAAGCCCTTTTCAGAAGAGTGGAGCATGGAGACAGGCGCCCAATACGTTCTATCAGATGTCAGCAATGACTATGAAGTCAAAGAATGGATCAATGAAGCCTGGGTCCAAGATGAAGGACTTACCAATCTGTTCCAATATAGCCAGAAGGTTCTCGGAGCTTATGGAACAGGCGCATATGAAGGGAAAAAATGGGGAATCAAATTGGGCCTACGATTGGAAAACACAGATCTATCTACCTTACTTGCACAAACCAATGAGTCCAATCAGCAAAATTTCAGCAATCTCTTTCCAAGTGGCCACTCCTCCTACAAATTCAGCGATCAATTCTCCTTGCAGGCTGGTTATTCGAGAAGAATTCGCAGACCCAGAATGTGGGATTTGAATCCGTTTTTCAATGTAAGAAACAACTTCAGTATCCGCACAGGAAACCCTGAATTGCAACCAGAATTTACTGATTCCTATGAAATCAACAGCATTTGGCTGTTGGAACAGATATCCATGAATTTCGGCCTGTTTCATCGATATACCACCGATGTTGTGGAGCGCATTTCTATCTTTGAGAATGACATCAATACAGTCAAACCCTTCAACATTGGGACCAATCGAGCCACTGGGCTAGAATTCAATGCCAAGATCAGTCCAGCAAAGTGGCTATCCATCAATGGAGACGCCAACTATCTCTATTTCAATCGACAAGGATCTTTGAACAATCAGAATTTTGATTTTACTGGTGATCAATGGTCTGGAAAAGTGACATCCAAATTCAAGCTTCCTGCCAAATTGGATGTGGAAGTTAGCGGTCATTATCAATCCCGGCTCAAGACTGTTCAGGGTGAAGTCTCAGGCATCCTTTTTGCCAATCTCGGGGTCCGGAAGAAAATCATGAACGGAAAAGGCGTGTTCAACCTGAGTGTCAGAGATGTTTTCGCTTCTCGCATTCGGGAGACAACGACCTTCCAGCCAGGATTTTACTTATACCGAAGAAGTTTGAGAGGGCGATTTGTCACCCTTGGCTTTAGCTATGGTTTCGGCAAGGGAGAAGCCATGGAGTTTTCTGGACAAAAGCGACGCTGACCCCATAGAGGGAATAAGGAAGGGCAAGGAGCAGGGCTGCTCCTTGCCCTTCTTGCTTTTCCGACCGCCTACTCATGGTCTTCACCCTCAAAAGTCATTTCCTTATGAGGGGGCCATGCAACTTCTTGAGGGGAAATTTCCTCTATCAAGCAGAAGATCCCTTATCCGTGCAAGAACGTCAGCAAACCCAATTCAAGATATTTGAGCATTTTGATCAAACCGAACTGCTCGAAGCCCATCACTATCAGCAGGATTTTCCTGTTCATTTTCATGATCGGATATGTATTACGCTGGTGACCGAAGGATATGAATGCACAGAAGTTGATGGACAACGCTTTATGGCTCCTCTTGGTTCGATATCGCTGACACATGCCGATGAAGCCCATGCCAATCCCAACCTCAATGAGCAGGCCTATTCCTTTCTGACATTTTATGTAAGCCCGGATGTCATTCGACATATTTCCTCTTTGAAGAGGTTTCGCTTCAAGTCTCGGGTGGTGCAAGATCCCACACTATTTGAGATGTTCTACCAAATGGCAAAGCTTCCTGATGTTGGAGAACAAGCCTTCATACAGGCGATCGACTACCTCGCAGAAGAATACATTGGTCCAGAACAAGCCAATCAGGATTTTTCTATCCCACAGTGGAATTTGCCGGAGGTACTTGCCTATATACAGGAAAAGATGGATGACAGAATCCGGCTGGAGCAGTTGGCGCTGATTGCAGATTGCAGCTCCTACCAGTTTATCCGCTGGTTCAAAAAAGCCAAGGGCATTACACCAGGTCAATATATCACCATCAAGCGGGTGGAAGCGGCCAAACGTCTACTGAAAGGGGGAAATACTGCCGTTGATGCCGCCCTATCCGTTGGTTTTTATGATCAAAGTCATTTTACACATGCCTTTCGCAAGCTTTGTGGTCTGACACCTTCGGCCTACCGCAAACAGATGTCTTGAGTGAAAACAAGGGCTGTTCCGAATAGAGATACGCAAATCAATTCTCCTCCAATCCTCAGAGATGAGGACAGTCGCTATTGGACTTACAATGAATGGCATCAAACAACATCTCATCGACAGTGATATTGAATTTTGTCAGTCGTTTTTCCAACTGCAATATTTTACAAGACTCCTTTTTCACAGATCTCTACATTTGTTGACATAATGACAACAAACCCATCACATATGAAAATTTCCAATGCACTCCTCTGCTTCCTGTTCCTCGCTGCCAATTTTTGTTCTCTTGTTGGCCAAAAATCCGACTATGACTTACACAAACAATATCCACCTGCCCAGCTGAAAGAGGATCTTGCCATCCTGAAACGACATCTCGAAACTGTGCATGCTGGCTTGTACACCTACACGCCTAAAGAAGAGCTAGACAAGCATTTTGCCACGATCGAATCACAATTGGATCAGCCAATGACAGACATTGCGTTCTACCGATTGGTTTCTCCCTTGTTGACCCCCATTGGTAATGGACACACCAATATCCAGCCCCCAGACGGTTTTTTGGCACAGCATCGAACCAATTTTTCCATCTTCCCGATCTCTATCAAATGGATTGAAGGGAGCCTGTATACCCTCCGCGATCTCGGCACAACAGAAACTACTCCACTGGGAGCCAAAATCCTAACAATCAACAATATGAAGGCGGACTCCCTCTTTTTGGCCATGCGCAATCATACAACCAGAGATGGATTTAATCTCTCTAATCCGAATGACCATTTGTCCTTGCGGTTTCGGCATTACTACTCCTATCTGATTGGCCAACCAGACACGTTTCACCTTCGCCTTCAACTGAACAATGGAGACATTCAAGAGGTTCAGCTGGCAGCAGAGCCATATCAAACGTTGTTAGACACTTACAACAAACGCTATGCAAAGCTCGTCGAAGCGAACGATGCTCCTCCACTGCGATTCAGAATTGAGAACGGAATTGCCATCCTGACCATCAAGAGTTTTTCAACAAACTATTTGAAGAAAAGGGGACAAAAATTCGATGCCTTTCTTGAAGATGCCTTTCAGCAAATCGCGGATCAGAAGATTGAACACTTAATACTGGACATGCGCAACAATGGAGGCGGAGACCCAGAACCCACCATTGCACTATTTGGCTACCTTCACGATCAGGTTTTCACCTTTTACAAAGAGATCAGCATCATCACGCGCAATGTTCCCGACAACCGGCTGTACAAGGACAAACTGTTCTTTCAGGAGTTGTTTATTTCCTTGCGCACCAAAAAGGATGAAGACAGGTATCATTTGAAAGGCATTTCTGGTCTCAAGCCCTCCCCTCCCCTCAGCCCCAGATTTGATGGAGAGCTGTACATTTTAGGAAATGGGCGATCCTTTTCGGCTACAGGAGAAATGTCTGCCATCCTCAAAGAGCACAATAGAGGCGTCTTTATTGGAGAAGAAATTGGGGGAAATCCTGTCCAGAATACAAGTGGGGCGATGCTTCGCCTTCAATTGCCCCATACGAGTCTCAATGTGGTGAATCCAATTGTATTATGGAAGATGAATGTCACCTTTGAGAATACCGGACATGGGGTTCAACCGGACTATCCTGTGGTAGCAACAATTGACGACCTGATGTCGGGAAGAGATGCCGTTCTGGAATTTGCCAAAGATCTGGCTCAGCAAAACCAACAGAAAGCAAAAGCTTCTTCCGAATGATCTCCTCCCTGCCTCATCGAGAAAGGGAATCGCAGCAGGGATGATCGAGGGGGTTTATTCGAAGATTCTTTATGGGTCATTTTGCAATAGTCTGGGATTTTCTGCCCAAATTGCCTGTCCGATAAATACTTGATTATGATCCAACTTGGCCAATATCAAACCCTCACCATTGACAGGCTGACCAGTGTAGGCTTCTTTTTGAAAGAAGAGGAGAGTGAGCAAGAAGTATTGCTGCCACAGAAGTATATAGAGGAAGGAATGGAAGAAGGCGGAGAGGTGGAAGTATTTGTATATGCTGACTCTGAAGATCGAATGGTCGCAACGACTGAAAGGCCGCTCCTGATTGCGGGAGAATTTGGCTACCTCAAAGTCCGTGAAGTCAATCAGTTTGGGGCATTCATGGATTGGGGCCTGGTCGAAAAGAATCTGTTGGTGCCATTCAAGAATCAAGCCCGCAGGATGGAAGAAGGGAGATGGTATGTTGTATACCTCTATGAAGATACCCAGACCAATCGACTGGTTGGGTCGAGCAAAGTAGATCATTTTCTCAGCTCTGACTCTCCACCGGATCTACAAAGAGGAGATAAGGTTGACTTATTGATTCGGGGCAACAGTGAGATCGGTGTCAATGTGATCATCAATCATGCCTATCATGGCTTGATCTATCGAAATGAAGTATTCGAATCTCTTCACCCAGGTGAGCGAAGGCCTGGCTATGTCAAGTTGGTGAGAGAGGATCACAAAATTGATATCAGTCTTCAACCTATCGGCTTTGCTTCCATTGAGCCAGGTGCGCAAAAAATTCTGGAAATGCTTCAGCAAGAGTCGGGATTTTTGCCCTTTACCGACAAAAGTGATCCTCAGGATATTCGCGAGCAGTTTGGGATGAGTAAAAAGCTCTTCAAAAAGGCCATTGGATCTCTGTATAAGCAGCAACTTATCTCTCTTATGCCTAGAGGAATTTCCCTGAATTCAGAAAAAAAGGAATAAGAGACTGTTTAGGAATCTGTTCTGAGAATTTTTATCGTGTATTTTTTTCTCAGGCAAGGCTCTTTTTTGTTCTCATAGTGGTGCTATGAGAACAAAAAAAGCCGCAGAATGAGGAAAAAAGACGCATACAAAAAATAAGTGACAGATGTTCAAATAGTCTCTAAGAACATCTTGCCTGATTCGAGTTGATGCCATCTCATCAGGCAGTACATTCATGTTCATACCTGCACGTTGTTGTACTTTCGTGATTCACCAATTGGCTGCCCTGACCGTCATCAAAGGGATACGGCTGCTATTGTCAGATAATTTTTATTATTTTTCTTCTGCGGGATGTAACCTTTTCGTTGGTTGTGTGACTATCTTCCTGAACACGCTTTATCATTCATTGGCAATCTGATCATGAAAGACAACAAGCAGCAGGCATTTATGAAGGCATATCAAGCCTGCCATGAGGCTTTTGTCCGATATTGTTCAGCACTCGCCTACGGCAAAATGGATACAGAGGATCTGGTTCAGGATGTCCTGCTGTCGGCTTATCATCATTTCGATGGTGTCGAGCGAAAAGATCAATTCCTTCACTATCTCATCCGTGCAGCCAGAAACAGATCTCTCAATCTCCGCAGGAAAAAACGCTACAAGACAGAAATCCTGGACAAGCATGCAGAAAGGATTCGATCTCATGGTGTATCTCCTGAGCTGGCGCTCGACATCGAAGTTCTGTACAGGACCCTTGACCTTTTGCCAGACAAACAGAGAGACGCCCTGGTATTGTATGAGGTCTCGGGCTTCAGCATGAAAGAAATTGCTGATATCCAGAATAGTACTGAAGGAGCGGTCAAAACCAAAATCAGTAGAGGGCGTAAGCGCTTGCGCAAGCTGCTGCAGGATCAATCTGTCCCTCGCTCTGTATCAAGTTTATTGGCCACCGCTCAAATGATCTTGTTATGACCAGAAAACCAGAGGAATTGTTTGAAGCTGTTCGAAAACTCCCTCCTGAACTCAGTCGGGAACAAGTCGCAAAGATCATCATCGGTCTCCCTGCTCTGCCTGTCCCTTCCTTGCCCATTTCAGGAGGTAGTTGGACTCAGTTTTTCACGTTCAATCCACTGATTATGAATTCCATCATTATATCTCTGGTCGTTGGTGTCGCCGTATTGCTTCCCCAAAAAGATCAACCAACAATTGCTCAGGAACCTGACATTCAACCCACTCAAGTACAAGAACAAGTCTTTGCACCACAGCAAATAGCCGCCACTCGTCCTATTCTCCCCCTTCTTCCTCCCAAAACGATAGACACTCAACATACCAAGCATATCCCTGCAGAAAAACCTGCCTTTTCACATCCCCCTTCTCCTCTGACAATCAAAGCTTCCGACTCTTTGGTTCCCCCTCCAGACACCAAGCATATAGCGGCCTCTGTTCTTGCAGTGGCACCTTTTTCCTTCCCTCATATTCAGACAATGCCAGCTGTCCGTAGCTTGCGTGTACCCACAGCTCAACATATGATCGAGGATCTTCCTCCTTTCAGCAGCCTTCAGGCAAAACGACTCAAGCGCAAATTACTGATCATGCTCAAAGAAGATGGGCTGATCCGGTCCAGGCGGGAATTTGTCAAAATAGAGTTATTTCCCAATATGACACGTGTCAAGGAACTCATCCTCGCGGGCAGAATCCAACAGAAGTATCTCCGATTTTTTGATCAGCATGACATATATCCATCCCCAGGCAGATATGTGATTCTCCATCCAAAATGTATCATGATAGGGAATTTTAGCGGGAATGGCTTTCATGGAATGGCTCACGGAACAATCGATGATGAAATCCAGGAATATCTGGACAGAATCACACCTCTCCAATCACAGTCCCCCCGCACTTCGATTTTGTTCCCAACAGAAGGACAGGAAGAAGTAATCTCAGTGTTGGCAACACCTTCCAGCACGACAATCGAGCCTGTCATGTCCATGCCAGTGCACGTTCAAGGACAGCTCTTGGAGCCAATTGTTCAAGTTGTCGCTCCGATAGAGACAGAACCCGTCTCTGTTCTCCTACCAGAAATAGATATACAGGGTCACCTCTCTGGTTCAGAGCCCTTGTTTATCGACAGTGAAACAGTGGTAATTCCCTCTGGAGCACTCCTGGAGAATGATCATCAATCTGTGGTGGTGGCGACTCCATCTTCCAGGGAAATTACGCACATACATGGGACAGTCACCGTCCAGGGAGAGGGACGGAATGATCTGCCTCGCATCCCACCCATTCGATCCATAGAAGGAAATATTTGGGCTCAACTCAAAGCAGAGTTGTTGGAAAATCTACTCGCTGACGGCTTGATTTCTCGTGTCTCTTCTCCGGTTAAATTGAGTTATGCCCATGATGACATCATTGTCAATCGCATCAACCTTAGCAGGGATCTCTATTACAAATACCTGGATATTCTTCGCAAATATCCTGTCAGATCTGGCCCGCAATCAGAGATTCATATCACCCCAGAATTTCTGTTAGCAGGAGAGTTCGATCGAGACGGATATTTGCTCCGAGGCCATGGTCATGGCGATCAGGAAGTTGATGAAGAGCGGGGGGTTATTGGAATCCAGGAAGAATACTAATTCCTCCAGGCAAAAAAGACCAAGGCAGAAAGGGGCTGTGTACCTTTTCTGCCTTGGTTGGCATATTTTTCCTCTTTAGAGACTGTTTGGGAATTGTTGATGAAAATGGTTATAGATCTTTTTTGGACATTCAAGGCGCGAAACCCGCATCGCACCAGACCATCCGATCAGAAATATAGCAGCACTAAATGAGGAGGTTTGCAATGAATAAGGACCAAAATAGAAGGATAACAAAAAATTCAAACGGTCTCCTATACATGAGATTGGTCCCAGGGTCCCTGAATGGCAAAGGTCAGGCCAACATGCTGGATATTCACAAACATGGTCTTCCCTGATGGCGAAAAGCAGACACCTGTCAATTCAGAATCGGCATGACCTGTATTGAGTCCAAAATGAAAGACATCCCCTTCAGCAGTCAGCCCCAATATTCGCGGATCGCTTTTATCTTCACACAGGAATACCCCTCCCCAGGGTGCAACTGTCAAATTATCACAACTACTTAACAAGTCAGAATTATTGGGCTCTGCAAATAATTGTAAGCGTCCGGGTGCCTCGGATTCACGAGCTGTCCCTTCATGTTCGCTGGGAACATAGCGGAATACTTGTCCATGCTTCTTGGCTCCTCCATTGGTGCAAGCAAAATAGGCTTCATTGTCGCCAAACCACATGCCTTCTCCACGCGCAAACTTGGCAGCTCCCAGATCAAATCCCCGATGTCTCAAATCATCATCTGGAGACTCAACATTATCCAGGTCGATCCACTCAACCTCCATCCATTGCTGATGCGGAAAATCATATCCAGAAACGATGGGCCAATTTCTGGTATCACAGGAGGTTTGTTCTTTGATTTTCAGCGCTTGCAACTTCCCTCCCATATGGAGTTTGCCTTTTTCTTTAGGGATAAACCGATAAATCATCCCATCTCCCTGATCTTCTGTTTGGTAGACAATCCCGGTTCGTGGATCTACGCAGACTGCTTCATGATTGAAACGCCCCATTTCCTTTAGAGGAATGGGTTCGGCTCGCTGGATATCGGCTGAAGCAGGCACTTCGAAATTGAAGCCGTGATCTCTTTCATTGTTTCCCTGTCCAGCTCTTTCGGTGGTTTCTTCACACGTAATCCAGCTCCCCCAGGGAGTTGGTCCACCTGCACAGTTGCGGATGGTCCCGGCCAGACTCATATAGGAGCGCTCTACCTCTCCCGTAGCTTCATTGTATACCAATGTGGTAGTGCCTCCCAGACAGGGTGTTTCTCCCTTTCCATAATCATAGAAGGATTCAGCAGCAATCTTGTCCAATAATTCTCTTTCCTTGCCCAGTGCGCCGCTGTTCACATCACCGGTACTGACTTCGTGATTGCGAACAATGATCACTTTTCCATCAGCCCCTTCAAATGCGGCCATCCCATCTCCTCGATTGGGTGTCAGCAGGCCATCACTCATTGGGTCGCCCCATGTGGAAATCACCTTGTAGGAAAAACCTGCTGGAAGAGAGAACAACTTGGCAGGATCTTCCAGCAGGGGTCCATAGCCTGGAGCCATGATGGATGTAGATACAGGTTCTTTACAGGCAAACAGATGTAGCCCCATAAACCCCAGGCTTGTCATAGAGGCCTGGTGTAGGAAGTGACGTCGAGAGATCATGATGAGAAGCGATTAGTTTTCGGGTAAAGATAGCGACTTATAACAATAGCAGACTTCATTCAAAAAAAAAAAATCATAAATTTGGGCTGTAAATGGTATTTTCACATACCTTTCTTTTTTCACAACCTTGAATACATCTAACATGAAACATTTGTTTTCTCTCCAAATCCTTTGTTTTCTTTTTTTCTGTTGTTCTTCTTCTCTAACCCTTGGACAGGCCCCCAGCGGGATCTGGAACTGGGCGAAGTTGGAAGGAAGTGCGAATCAGGAAAGAGCGGTAGATATTACTGCAGATAGTTTGGGAAACCTGTATGTGATCGGGTATTTCGACAACAGCTTTCAATGGGGAAATGTGACTCTGGTCAGTAGCGGGAGTTTCGATTTTTTTCTCGCCAAACTAGACCCTCTCGGGAATCCTCAATGGATTGTCACAGAAGGTGGCAGTTCTGTAGACATTGCGCATTCCATCACCCTGCACCCCAACGGACAGGTGTATATCGCTGGCTTTTTTCAGGGTACTGCCCAAATCGGCACACAATCCCTGAGTTCTACTGGTGGATCAGATGCCTTTGTAGCGGTGTATGATACAGCAGGCAATTTTGTTCAAGCCTTTAGTGGTGGGGGAAGTGGTGATGATTCCTTCTATAATATTGAGATAAGCCCTGATAGCAATCTGATCATGGGGGGATTTTTTACCGAAGGGAGTTCGGGTGCAAGCTTTGACACCTTAACGATCAATGACAATCCAGGAAATACAGTTCGTTTTCCGATCGTGACGAAGTACAGCCCTCAAGGCAACATCATTTGGGCGGAATATGGTGTATCAGCAGGAGCGGGCCAGATCAGATCTGTTACCTGTGATTCAGCTGGAAATATCTATGCTACGGGCGGTTATGGGACAAAATTGGTGTGGGATACCGACAGCATTGTTCCCCCCTGGAACACGGGGACCTTTATCAGCAAGATCAGCAATGATGGCCAGCTTGAATGGCTAAGTGGGGGAGGCGGTCCCAACGGCAGTTTCGGATTTGATGTTGTCATCAATCCACAAAATCAGCCACAGCTCATTGCAAGTCTGGTTCATGGCTATGGAACATTCGATGGGGTACAAATAGGGAGTCAAGGCGTCAACAATGCGCCGGAACTTTTGCTGCTCACCTATGATTCGACCGGAACCCTCATAGACCATTTGCTGTTTGGATCTGAACATGCCTATCCCTCCAGAATGGAATATGATGAAGCTGGCAATCTGTATATCTGTGGAAGTTTTGGATGGGATTTTCTCCTGAACAATCAAGTCATCCTCACCAATCTGGATTCCGAAGATGGGTTTATCCTAAAACTGGATCCCACAGATAGCCTGCTGATGATCAATGCGACCTTTGGCGTATTGGCACATGAAATTCTCGGCTTTGTCAGTCGGCCAGATGGCAATATCTATATCGCTGGGTATTCGGAAACCACAACAGTCTTTGGAGATTCCTTGAGTTCCAACTTCCTCAAAGTCACCAACAATGGAGATTACGACATCATGTTGGCCGCCATTTCAGACACCACTGTTCCTCCTCAAGGCTCCAACATCATCCGCGGCCGGGTATTTCTGGACGGCAATCAAAATTGCTCCATAGATCCAGAAGATTTAGCCCTCAAAAACAGATTGGTACGAGCAGATCCAGGCCCTCATTGGGGGGTAACAGATAATAGTGGATATTATGAGATCCAGACTGGACCAGGAAACTTCCAGGTACGACAGCAACTGGGTCCTTACCTAGATCAATTCATTACTCCACTCTGCCCGACGAATCCGCCCTATCATATGGCCTCATTTTCAGGATTCATGGACACAACTATGAGTCTTGATTTTGCCAATCAGGCTGACACCTGTTATGCTATTGAAGTGGATGTTGCTTCTACCTCAAGAAGGTTATGTTTCCAAAATCTGACGACCATTCTTTACCGCAACCTCGGATTCGGACATGCGCCCAATGCCATTATTCATCTGAAGCTGCCTGCTCATGTGATCCTCCTGCAATCAGATTCCACTTATCAGCAGTTGCCAGATAGTACATATGTGTTTCCATTGGGAGATCTCCCTCCTGGTTTTCAGGGACACATATCCATCATCGATTCCGTTGTGTGCGGCAATCCCGTGGATTTGATTGGCTTGGCTCAGTGTACGGAAGTTTGGGCTACTCCTGTTGGGACATGCATTGAGCCAGATTCTGCCTGGAGCGGAGCAGATCTTGCTGTATCTGCCACCTGCCATTATGGGGTAGGAAGTTTTCATATTGTCAATCAGGGAAGTGGAGATATGAATGATTCTGTGGCGTACCGGGTTTACAAGAACACATTGCTGCTTTTTCAGGACAAGCTCAAACTCAATGCCGGGGACAGTCTCAGTTTTCAGCTAGCAGCACATGGCGCATTTCTTCGGGTAGAAGTGGATCAGGTTCCTCTCCATCCAACATCTACGCAGGAAAGTGTAGATCTCCAGGGATGCTATATTCCTACCGGGCCAAGTGATCCATCAGCTCCTCCCCCCTCCTCTATGGCTCTTTTGAATACTCAGAATGACAGAGAACCAGAGCGAAGGATTGATTGTATGATCATCACAGGGTCCTATGATCCCAATGACAAATTGGCCACGCCAATCGGGCGGACTCTCCTTCATATCGTGCCTACTCACACGCCCATCCATTACCGAATTCGCTTTCAGAATACAGGCAATGACACAGCATTCAAGGTGGTCCTGGTTGACAGCTTATCTCCCTTTTTGGACCCAGCCAGCCTCGTTTTTGGCGCAAGTTCTCATCCCGTCCAATATTCCGTCTCAGGTCAGGGAAGCGCTGTTCTGACATTTACTTTTGACAATATTCTCTTGCCGGATTCTACTACAGATCCCCTTGGCAGCCAGGGATTTGTTTCTTTTACGGTGAGTCCCTTTTCAAGCAATCCAGAACCAACTATCGTTTACAATTCAGCAGATATCTATTTTGACTTTAATCCTCCGATTCATACCAACACAGTTTTTCATACCTTCTGGGATACAACTTTCAGTCAGATCGATCCCACACAGGTAGAATTTTGTACGGGAAATCCCTCTCAAGCGATTGCAGGAGTAGATAGCAGCTTCTGTGAACTGGACTCTGTCCATTTATGGGCGACAAAACCGACACATGGGATCGGCACCTGGCAATTTGTGAGTGGGACAGGCTCGCTCACTGATGTTGCCTTGCCTCAAACATTGATTCGTTCCCTTGATTATGGTCTGACTGAATTGAGTTGGGTAGTCCAATTGTGCGAACAATCCAGCAGAGACAGTCTGACTCTGTATCGATTTGCACAACCTGACATCCCAGTCATTTCACTCAGCGGAACTGACAGTCTTCACGCCAGCGAAACAGGGACCAGCTATGAATGGTACCTCAATGGGGTCCTATTGTCAGATAGTAGCCAGACCATTGTTGCAAGTCAGCAGGGGGAGTATCAGGTCAGGGTCATCAATGGTCCATGTGAATCAGCACTGTCTGGCTCTTATTTATTCCAACTCATGGGGAATTCAGAATTCTCCCAGACACGATTTGAGATCTATCCCAATCCAAGTTCTGGCCTGTTCCAGATCCAGACGTTTTCTCCCATACAAGCAGAACAGGCATGGAGGGTGTATGATTCAAAAGGAATCCTATGCACCACAAGGCAGGTTCTGATTACATCTGAAGCGCAACGGATTGAGTGGGATTTGTCCTTCTTGCCCAATGGAATATACCTGATCCAGATAGGTGAATGGGGAAGTCAGAAACTCGTGATCCAACACTGATCATCAGATTCCATCAGCTTAGGGACAGCAAGAAGATTAAGAAATCTGGCTTGATTTTTCTTTCACCTTGAGATTTTTGGATTTTGGGAATCTGAGGGCGTCATTTTTTCTTGAAATACGTCAGTATTCCTCAAAAAAATTCCTTCTCAGAACCCAAAAATCCTGTCTTCTCCCGGCGAAGGCCAAAATCAAGACAGTTTCTAAGAAAATCTCTTGTTGTCCGTGAGTTGCTCAAGCAACTGGGAGGGACTTTCTACCGGGGATAGTCCCAACCATTGACCCACTTGTCGATACACCAAAGCCGATGACTGCTTGTTTTGTCTATAGGTTCGAACTGCCATCGCCCCTTTTGATTTAGACAGTTTGTGTCCCGCCGAGGTGAGCAAAAGGGGGTGATGGTGCCATTGGATTTGGAGGAAAGCAGACGCATTCAGTTGTCTGGCCAAAAATAACTGTGCAGCTGTGCTGTCCATCAAATCCTCTCCACGGACAATCAGGTTGGTTCCGAACGCCAGATCATCTACCAAAGAGGCAATCTGGTAGGCAGGAAGTCCATCTTTTCTGTTAATCACAAAATCTCTCATCCTTTGATATAGAGAAACATCCACGGCACCGGATAGTTGATCATTCCAGGATATTCGATGACCTTCAGGAATCTTGATTCTGGTGGCTGTTCCTTCGGCATCTGAAGCCAATCCCAGGGACCGGCAACTTCCTGGATATTGCCCATCAAGGCTATTGGCAGCAATTTCCTTTCGGGAGCACCTACAGCCAAACGCCAGTCCCGACTCCCACAATTGTTGGACAACTTGCTTATATAGAGGAATTCTGAGTTGTTGGGAAAACATGTGCTGATGCTCACCAACAGAAGTTGGTCCATCGTCCCAATCCAGGCCTAGCCAATCCAGGGTAAAGAAGATATCATCCAGATACTCAGGCCGAAGCCGTTGGGCGTCCAGATCATCAATTCGAAGCCTTAATCGTCCTCTTTTTGATCGAATGATGGCCCAGCAGAGGACAAAATTGCACGCATTTCCCAGGTGCAAAAAACCACTGGGAGTCGGAGCTAATCGGGAAATCCACTCACTCATAGATTCGATTGGCAAGGGTTCCTTCACAACATCAAACTAAATTAAACAATTAGCAATTTTAACCTATGAAAAAATCAGGGGTTCTTTTCACTTCGGAATGCAACCCTCAGTTTATTATATTAGTCCTTCGAATGAATAAGTAAGCCACATAAGGCAAATTTGATAAAATTTTCTTTTCACTTCTAGCATCACGAGAAAAGATCCCCGCTACTATGAGATGTATGTACACCCTTTTCGTCAGTCTTTTCCTCCTTGTAGGCTGTCTCCACGCACAATCAGATCGGAATTCCGTTCAGATTCATATCAACAAGGATGGCAATGGCTCTTCTATCGTCATTGATGACAATGAAATCTTTGTAGATGGTGTCAACCTTCAGGAAATCATGGAAGAAGTACAAGATGCTCTCCCACGAAACCTCAAGGACAAAATCGTCATCACATATGAAGGTGAAGAACCTGAGACCTATGAACGCAACGGGTTCAATTACAATTGGAATCAAGGGAACCAAAACAATAATTGGACAGGTCGCCCATTGATGGGGGTATATCTCGGAGGAGATGGCCCGAATGATCGCAATGACTGTGCCTGTGGCGTCCGAGTCAGCAAAGTTACCCGTGGTGGTGGCGCAGAGCAAGCAGGAATCCGTTCAGGAGACCGTATCACCTTCATTGATGATTATGAAATCAATAGCGAAGATGATCTTGTTCGCGTTAAGCGAAACTATAAGCCTGGTGATCGCGTCAGAGTTGATTATCTGAGAGGTGGTCAGATGTATGTAACCAATCTAACCTTCCAGGGAGAAAAAAGAGTTGCTGTTCGCCCCTCTCCTTCTCCAAGTCCTTCGCCCTCTCCATCTCCCTCTCCTTCTCCCAGAGTGTCTGGCGGGAAAGCATACCTAGGTGTCTATCCAGCAAGTATTTCTTCTTCTAAAGCCAGTTGCATGGGAATCTCTACCAAAGATGGGGTATACCTCAATGGTGTAACTTCTCATGGAGGTGCCAAAGCTGCCGGCTTGCAAAAAGGCGATGTTGTTGGGGAACTGAATGGAGAACGATTGAGTGGAACTTCTGATCTGACAAGAGCTCTGGCTCGATACAGCGCAGGAGACAGGATCAGTGTTCGATATTTCAGAGATGGAAATTGGAGAACTACGACTGTAACACTTGGAAATAAAAATGGAATTGCTGGATTTGTCCAGTCTCCAAGAGCTCCACAGGCTCCTCGCGCTCCACGTGCCCCAAGAGCTTACAGCCGTGATGCAAAAGCATATTTGGGCGTAACTCTGGATGATGTTCGCGGAACAGGTGTTGAAATCAGCAATGTCTCTAGCAATACTGCTGCGTCGGTTGCTGGTCTTCGAAGCGGGGATGTTATTATCTTGATGGACAATGAAGAGATTGACGATTATGATGATCTCCGGGATGTCATGCAGTCTCATCGTGCTGGCGATAGAATCTGGATAGGATATATTCGAAATGATAAACCTTCAAGAGTCCTGGTAACTCTCGGCGAAAAAGGTGTTCCAATGTATGCTGATCAAGCACAAGAAAGGGAATGGACTGATGCACGTGAGCTACAGGAACGAGCCAGAGAAGAAGCCAACCGAGCCAGAGAAGAGGCTGCAAGAGCGAGAGAACGTGCCAACAGAGAAAGAGAGCAGCTGGCTGAGCGTGCTGAGCGTGAAAGAATGGAAGTCGAAAGAGCAAGAATTGAAGCGGAAAGAGAGCGTCTTCAAATGGAGCAGGAACGTCTCCGTGAAGAGCAGGAAAGACTCTCCAGAGAGCGGGAAAGAATGGAAAGAGAAAGCCGCGACAATCGCGACTACAGAGACAGAGACTACAATCGCGACCGAGAATACACACGTGCTCCTCGTCGGGATGACAGCAGAGATCTCGCTTTTGCTCCCAGACCTACACGCGGAAATGACGAACTTGGTGTTGCAGATCGCTTGATCCAGGAAATCGAAGGCCGCAGAACGGATGACAACGTTCTTCGTAGCTATATCGAGAATCCTACTCTCAATATCCGGGACTTTGAAGTATTCCCTAACCCTAATCAGGGACGATTCAGACTGGCATTTGAGACAGAGGAGCGTGGAGAGATTCGCATCTATATCCTCAACAACAAAGGAGAGCAGGTCTATCAGGAAGTCCTGGTGAATTTCCTCGGTCGATACGATAGCGATATCGATATGACACGCAGAATTTCTCCTGGCACATACTATATCATGCTGGTACAGGATGAGCGAGTCATGGTAGAACCTCTCGAAGTCAACTAAGCACAGTATATTCAACCATATACACATGGTCTCTTCCAACTTGGGAGAGGCCTTTTTTTGTATCTATCTGTCAGTTGTGAAAATCTCCTGCAACCAGAATGTATGATTCGTCCCTGAAATGTAGCTAAAAATGGATATCAGAGGGGATCGTAGAATCGTCAGGATTAACAGAGCATTTGGAAAGAGGAAATGAGGAATTTTGCTTCTCACCTCAGGCTGTAAGTTTGACTTTGTCCATTATTTATAGGAGAAAAATCCTCCCATATGCTCTGGAAACGGTAAGAGATTGTTTGAACATCTGTCACTTATTTTTTGTATGCGTCTTTTTTCCTTATCGTACAGCTTTTTTTGTTCTCATAGTGGTATACGATTCATTCCTATTTCTCTGTTTACTCTATCCGCCTGATTCCCGTTTTGGGATCTACTTGAAGAATATTCCAGTGATCAAACCCTAACAGAATTCCACTTACCTCAACTGGATCTGCCACAACATCCAACACCTCTTTTCCAATAGCCTCACCTTTTGGACCTCGGAGCAGATAAGCTTCTTTTTGACCCACTTCATTTGTTACCATTAAAATAGGCGGAATCCCACCAGAGATACATCGAATCGCACAAGAGCGGTGAGGCTTTCCTTCTCCAGGTTTCATCGTTCCAAAATAGCATTTGGAATCTACAATTTCGCCAGTGAGAGATACCTCCCCTTTGGAGTGGAGTTTGGGGGTAACATGATTCGGATCATCATTGGGAATCATCGCTTGTATATCTAGCAGAGAGGCTTCATTCTTACTCAACTCAAACATCGTCTTGCCATCGCGATAATCAAGGGTTCCTTCCAGCGTCAATAGCACTTCGCTCAGACCTTTTCCATGTTGAGTCTTAACTCGTTCAGCAATGGCTTCCAGATCTTTTTCTGCTCCAAACTTGCCAAAACTCATTAATAATACTGTTTGGCTGGGGATCACGCCTTGTGCATCCGGTGTACCCAATATCCGCATACTGGGTACAGGGTCCATGAATACGACTCCTTGAAGCTTGGTCAGAGATCCCAATTCATAGGTCCCCGTAGAAAATCCTCGCTGACTCAGAACAACCAGTGCCCCAATTACAGGAAGGGCGATCCCCACTATCCACACAAACCGACTCACATTCTTCCTGAAAGTGGGTGGCATGTCTTCGGTATACCCGACAAAAAATTCATCTTTCATGACTACTCTTTATGGCTATTGTTGATAATGGCGACCTTTGTTGCATATCTTCTTGCTTCTTCAGTGCTGACCCATACATGTTCATGTCCAACAAGCAAAGCATTGACAATTGTCAGTTTATTTCTGATACTTCAAGGGTTCGATATATGTACCTTCTGGCCTGGGCTCAGGATGTACCCAAATCATCCCATTTTCAAGCTTGACTTCATAGGTACTGACCTTCTCGTGAAATGGAGGCGGTGCGCAACCATCTTCCGGCCGATACTCATATCCATGCCAGGGACAGACTATACAGCTATCCACGATCTTCCCTTCACCCAAGGGCCCATTCTGATGCTTGCAGACATTGTTTACGGCAGAAATTTTGTCTCCATATCGGAAGACTGCGATGTTTTCCCTCCCCACCAACAGCACCTTGGCTCGTCTATCCGGGATGTCCTCAACTGCACATACCCGCACAAATCCCTCTTCGGACAAGGTTCCAGCTTCTATTTCTGTCTTGCCTTTCAAGGATGCAAAGACATGCAAACCGATGATCGCAACCATTCCAATCCCCAATAGCCCAACCATCAAAAATGATTTCTCTAACTGCACGACCCCTAACATGATATGCATGATCAGCATCGCATAACTTACATAGACCAACATATGCAGGGTCTTCCAAACTTTTGGACTCAAATGGTTCAGCCAGAAATCATGACTGCTAGCCGCCATCAAAAAGAGGATCAATAATGCAAAAAAACCCAAGACCTGAAAGGGAAAATTGGTCAGCGAATCATAATGGGTATTGGACAGAAACAGAGAAAGAAAAGCATTGGTATCTCCCAGGGTATGAAATTGAATGATGCTAAAAATCCCGTGAATGGCCGCAATCAAAAACATACTTACCCCCAAATGTCGACGGTTGTACAGCAATGGAAGGAAGCGATGATTCAGTCTACAAAGAGGACCGATCATCAAAATAACATGCAACATCAGGATGGCAAGTGTCCCTGTCATTCGAATAATCAGGGTTTCCGGGCTGATGTTTGGATGAAGAATGAAGTGTCCCAGGATAAAGACCAGAATATAGATCCCCATCAGTAGGCCCATGATTCGATCATATCGCTTCTTGTGGTGGTTCCAGCCAATTGCTTGATATTGAAGTCCCATATGTGATACGTACTAGAAAGTGATCCTCAAAGGGGAGGGATTGTTTATTCAAAAAAAATTGTTTGTAAGACCTCCTGTTTGATGCCATCATATAGGACAATCCCGGCAGTAGCCTGATCTGATGGTAGATTAAATCGATATTGACCTGTATGCTCCAACAAGCCAAGTATTGTCCACTTTTTGGTTCCGGACGCATCTTGGGCAGGGGTGCTGTAGACCCATGTGGAAGCGGACTGAAGCTCCTGTTGGACCTCAATCAGAATTTGTTTCTCTTTCTGTCCTGGAGCAGCAAATAGTCCAACTTGAATGCCCTCTCCTGTGCCATCTGCAATTTGTATCGCATTCTGTAACAAAGGAGGATTAGTTCTTGTCAGTTGGTCTGGGAGTGAGGGGGCAGGTATGGACATCCAGGAAGCTATAAATCCAAGCGGAAGGAGAATCGCCAGGATCATCCAGATTTGTTGGTGTCGTCTGCGGAGGGTAGGCGTCATCTAAGTTAATGAATAAGCAGTTGTCCAATTCATCCACAAAATCAGTGGCTTTAAGGTACAAGATGGTCGGGAATTGGACAAATGGCGATTTCTTCAGGATGGCTTATAATCCCCTCCTATTTAATAATTATTCCCATCATAAGTAAGGGGACACAATTATTTGTGAGGGATATAGTGGGCATAGGGGAAAAAAGGGAGAACTCTTACCAATCAAGCCATTATATCCTCTATTTCCCTTATACCCAAAATCAACCCTAATATTGTCCACCCACTTATTTGCTTTGAGTCAAATCACAAACCAACACGTCCCTGCACATTCATCAGTCGTGAGGCAAGGGGTCGACAATCTCAATTCCAGTACAATCCTTTTCGGATCGTCCAGTACTTTTGAGAAGGTTCGGCCAAAGCGATTAGCTGATCCGCCAACTCTTCATCCCACCTCAGGGTCAATGCCTGAAGATTGGACAAAAGGTGATCTTCTGTAGCAGCCCCACTCAAAACCGTGTCCACCCACGGCTGAGCCAGCACACCTGCCAGAGCAATGGCATCTATCCCGACAGAATATCTGTTTGCCAATTGGTCAAGTAGCAATCGTTGATCACGAAAGGTGGAAAAATCATTCCGGGATGTCAATCTCCCATTGGCAAGTGCTTCCTTAATGATGGTTTGTACACCTGTCTCGTGGGCTTGCTGAAGGATGCCCGAAACCGAAGTCTCTAACAAATTGTACGTGGCCTGAACCGCATCAAACAGCCGATTGCCATCGATCTCGACCTCCATTGCACGAGCAATGACCTCTGCTTGTTTGGCACCGCTTACCGACAATCCTATCGCAAATCCTTCTGCCTTGATCCCTGCCAGGCGGTTCAGTACGGCTGTATTCTCCAGGACACCACTATCAAGGGTTGCAGAATGAATCTGGTACAAATCCAGTTGCGCCCCCAAGGTTTCCTGACTTTCCTTCCACTGTCGATCCAGAACTGCAAGACTATGTTCCTTGACCTCATGATGTGTCGCCTGTATTTGCCAGTTGGCAGTGTAGGTATAGCCCCACTTTGAGCCAATTACCACCGCTTGAGGAGAAATATTTCTGGAACGAAGCCAATTGCCCAAAAACAATTCACCCAATCCATAAGATCTTGCGGTGTCAAAATATCTAACTCCTGCTGCCCATGCGCAATCCAACACCCGATGTGCAGCTGCTTCCATTGTTTCCTTCTCATAGGTGTGATTCAGGTCTTCAGCATGCCCAAGGTTGATATAACCCGGACGTCCAAGGGCAGCAAGTCCCAGCCCCATGCGGTGATTCGGCAGATTCATTCGATACGTATCTTTTTTGTAAGTGAGGGTTTTCCTCGAACAGATAGCTTCAGAAAATAGAATCCTGTAGCAAACCCACTGACTTCCAGAGGACGATTCGCTTCAGTGGAACGATAGATCAATTGTCCTTCTATGCTAAACAATTCAAGCTTTTCTATAACGAGAGATGGATCAAGGGCTAGAGACAGCATGTCCTTTGCAGGGTTCGGGTAAGCAGTCCACTGAAAGGCGTCATGTTCCTCCAGATGCATGCTCTCCTGGAACTCATACGCACCTATGTCAAACGTGCTTCCTGATGGCCTTGGATTCAGATCCAAATCATTCATCACCCAGGGACTCACCAGATCCGTACCCGCATCAATGACTGATGAGGAGGAGATCAGATGATAATCTCCCCCAGCAGGATCAACAAATATGCTACTCATTGCACCAGCCAATTGTGAATGGGCATCAAACCCAAGATTTTGCCAGTTCGCCAGACTGATGGCCGAGCCGTCATCTGTGTTGCTCATTTTATCATTGAGAAGATTGTAGTCACTCTTGAACTGAGCCGTATCTTCAACCACAATGCAACCTCTCCAGGCATGTTCATTGAGGATGATGTTGTTATAAATTTCTGTATTCACATTCGAGCCACTTTTGACCAGGATTCCCCATCGGCCATCTGCAGGTACAATGATGGTATTGTTGAAGATTTTTGCGCCCTGTGTAGGAATTGCTCCATCCTGCTGAAATAAAGCGATTCCTTGTCCGGTGTGATTGTTGTAGATCAGGTTGTTGTAGATTAGCGGATTTTCTACCCCATCCATATTGATCCCAGCCGCTAGATTGTTGTCATGCAGAATGTTTCCATACACCTGTGGATCTGAGATGATCCCATCTCCGCCGGCAGATAGGTCCCCATTAAAGTGAATGCCAATATTATTGTTGCCATAACACTCATTATAGCGCACAATGGGCCTGTCCGAGCTATTGGAGACATAAATGCCATGTTCGTCTACAGAATTGGTGCAGATATTGTGTTCGATGAGGATATCATCAGTAAAGGCAGTGAAAATCCCACGCTCCGCATTGTTGTCGCAAGAGCAGTTCCTCACAACACAATTGTCCGCAACCACCACTCGAATCCCATTTCCATTGCCTTTCATTCCATTGACGATGAATCCATCAACGATGATGAAATCAGCATTTTCTATATTGATCCCATCACTTCGAATGGGGCCGGACTGATTGATCAGTGCACTGTCTCCCAATGCCTGAAAGACAATAGGCGCATTGGCTGTTCCACTAGTGTTCCTGTGATCAAAGCCCACATACACTCCATTCTCAACAAAAACCGTATCTCCTCCAGCAGCGAGCTGATCCGAGGCATGTTGAAGACTGGCAAAGGCATCCTGAAGAGAGGCTCCAGAGTTGCTATCACTTCCTGAATTGGAGACATAATAATTGCTTGCACAAAGGATGTGAGCACTCAAACACAGGAGTAAAAAGAGGAGAAAGGATGAAATACGGGTCATAAGATAAATTTGTTGTGTGTTTCAAACATGCATATGGGCAGCGTAGAGACAAAGATATCGAATACACATCTACAATCCATTTCATTTTTCATTTTGCAAAAATCCTTCTACCTTCTATGTCTTACCCATTTGCTGTATGAAGCGAACAAGATTCATGCTGTCCCTCTCTCCACAGAATCACCATCGCCTTTTTTGGCCAGGTTTTGTATGTATACTGCTAACCTTGGGATGTGCGGATCCCAAACCTCCCAACATTCTGGAAGCTGAAGTACATATTCCGGAGACCATAGATTACAATTTTCATGTAAAGCCTATCCTGGCCGACCGATGTTTCGCCTGCCATGGACCAGACCAGCAGAAGCGGGAAGCAGGTTTGCGATTGGATCTTGCCACTGCTGCTAGGGCGGAGTTGCCTGAATCCAAGGGAGCCTACGCCATTTCGCCAGGTAGTCTGAGAAATAGTCAACTCTTCCACAGAATTGTCTCTTCCGATCCAGAGCAACTCATGCCTCCTCCGAGTTCAAAATTGAGCCTCACCAATCAGGAAAAAGCGATCCTTAGCCGATGGATCGAACAGGGAGCTCCCTATCAGCCACATTGGGCATTCTTGCCTGTCAAGGCGTCCGCCTCCCTTCCATCGGATAAGCATCCCATTGATTATTTTATTCAAAAAAAATTGACAGCTTCTCCCCTCAAAGCCGCCCCAGCAGCTGATAAGCAAACCCTCATTCGACGTGTCTCTTTTGATGTAAGCGGATTGCCGCCAAGTCTGCAAGAGATTGATGCTTTCCTGGCAGATTCTTCAGAGGATGCTTATGAAAAAGTCATAGATCGTTTGTTGGCTTCTGATGCCTATGGAGAGCGAATGGCAGCTCATTGGCTGGATGTCGCCAGATATGCTGACAGCGACGGCTATTTGGATGACAAACATCGGAATTTCACACCCTGGCGAGATTGGGTGATTCAGGCTTTTAATGACAATCTGCCCTATGATGTATTTGGCACATGGCAGTTGGCAGGCGATCTGTTGCCCAATGCCCGTAAGGAACAAATTCTCGCAACTGCCTTTAATCGCCTCCACAAAAAGAATTCAGAAGCAGGGATTGTGTTTGATGAATATCGGCTGGAATATGTAGCTGATCGAACCAATACCATGGGGAAAGCGTTTTTGGGACTCTCCCTGGAATGCGCTCGCTGTCATGATCACAAATTTGATCCTGTGAGCCAAAAAGAATACTATCAATTGTTCGCATTTTTCAACCAAACTGAAGAGTGGGGACATGCCGTATACGGTCCGGATCAAACCCCCGGACCGGCCTTGCTGTTGAGTGATGAAGAAACAGACAAGCAAATTTCCTTTCTCCAGGAACTTGAAACACGAAGGCAAGATTCTCTGGATTCCTGGCTGACCGCATACTCAAATCAGGAAGTTCCTTCTCCTGAGCAGATTGCCTCCACTATCAGGCAAGCGAGGGTATCTCATCTTGCCTTTGATCAAGTTCAAGAGAAAGACGGAACATTTTTCACTCCAGATCTTCAACAAATCGGGAAGCAGGCAGCTCTCAATCGGCCATTGATTCAGCCAGGGATAAAAGGAGATGCTTTTTTTGTTACGGACTACAATTCGGGAAAATTTCCAAAAGAAGTAGGTTGGTTTGATCGGACTGACCCTTTCAGCATTGATCTCTGGCTGTATCCGGATACGATCTATGAGCAAGCCAGTATTTTCACGCATTGTGAAGATAGACGATTGGGGTTCAAAGGCTATTCTCTTCACCTTCGAGACAATCATCTCCTTCTGATCATGGCTCATTCCTGGCCACAGAATGCCATCCAACTTGTCTCAAAAAGCCCTCTTGCGGTCAAGCAATGGAGCGAGGTAAGTATAACGTACGATGGTTCTAGTAAGGCAGCTGCTTGGACATTCTACCTCAATGGACAAGAAATGGAAGTGGAAACGGAAGTCGATCATCTATACAAAGGCATTCTGTTTGAATACAACATTCACACCTATGGATTTAAAGGTTTGCAGTTCGGCTATCGCAACAAGTTGATTCCCTTCAAGAAAGGTGGGCTGGATGAGATCAGTGTATATAATCGGGCACTGACTGCGCTTGAAGTTGCCTTCCTGCACCAACAAACCTTGGGCAAGTCTGGATTCCCTCAAGCTACTCCTGCTATGGTACAACAACATCTAGCCTACCATCAAAAGGGGAGCAGAGAAAAACGCAACCGGCTGCATCAGACCAGACAGGATCTCACCTCATTGATGAATCAAATCCCCGAAATCATGGTGATGGGGGATACAGCCTACGAGCGCCCAACCCATGTGCTTGAGCGCGGAAGTTATGAGCAGCCTGGAGAAATCGTACAAGCAGGAGTACCAGAATTTCTGATGGCATTTCCAGATTCCTCCCCGAGAAATCGGCTGGGTTTGGCACAATGGATATTTCATCCCAACCATCCGCTCACGGCTCGTGTATTTGTTAATCGAATCTGGCACCTACATTTTGGGCGAGGAATTGTTGAGACTTCAGAAGATTTTGGCAATCAGGCTTCTCTTCCTTCCCATCCCGAATTGCTGGATTATCTTGCTGACTGGTTTGTACAATCGAATTGGGATGTGAAAGCGCTTCATAAGTTCATTCTCTTATCGGATACTTATCAGCAATCTTCTGAGATTTCTCCTCAATTGTATGAAATCGATCCAGAGAATGTCTTGCTCGCAAGAGGGCCGAGTTTCCGCATGTCGGCTGAGATGGTTCGAGACAATGCACTCGCTATGAGCCAGCTGCTGGTGAGGCAGGTTGGGGGAAAAAGCGAATATCCATATCAACCAGAAGGTCTTTGGGACGAAATCAGCAACAAGTCCTGGCGCTATCCCTATTTGCAAGAGGCAGGTCCGGGATTATATAGAAGAAGCATTTATACCATTTGGAAACGGAGCTCTCCTCCACCCGCCATGCAGATTTTTGATATTGCTGACCGAGACAATTGTACAGTGAGAAGGAAACAAACGAGCACCCCGCTTCAGGCATTGGTGTTACTCAATGATCCACAATACCAGGAGGCTGCAAGAGTTACAGCCGAACTCATTCTCACACTTGAAACAGAAGAGACCGCCCGACTTGCGTTGGCCTTCAGGCTGGTCACAGGGAGGCAGGCCAACAATAGAGAACTGCAACGACTGAATGCGTTTTGGGAGAAAGAAAAAACCTATTATGAACAGCATCCAGAGGACGCAATGGCTTATTTGCAGGTAGGAGAAAAAGCCTGGGACAAGACCTTTGCAGCAGCAGAATTGGCCAGTCTGGGAGTCGCTATCAACGGTCTGATGAATACTGATGAAGGCTATATGCTTCGTTAAACAGTCCTGGGAAGGCGGGCAACTTCATTCATCGAGAGACAATACTTAGACCACAATTCCCTTTATCTTCTTCTTACAGCCAGGCATGTATCCTATACCACTTACAAAAACGAATCAATCATTGCTATGATACAAGATCGCACCAACCGCCGCAGCTTCCTTCGCTCCTCAGCGATGGGCCTGGGAGGCATCGCCCTTGGAGGACTGTTAAGTGGGAGCAAAATGTCAGAACGCAACAAAGGCGTAGGTTTGTTTCCAGCCAAAGCCAAACGCGTCATCTACCTCTTTCAAAGTGGTGGTCCTTCCCAGATAGAATTGTTTGACTACAAACCCGGTTTGGACAAATGGCATGGTCAGGAAATTCCAGACTCCTTGCGCGCTACCCAACGAAGCTCTGGTATGGTGGCCAGTCAATCTACCTTCCCTTTGGTCCGGTCTATTTATGACTTTCAGCAATATGGGGAGTCCGGTCAGTGGATGAGCGAGTTGCTTCCACATACTTCAGGCATTGCTGATGATTTGTGCATCATCAAGTCCATGTATACAGAGGCCATCAATCACGAACCTGCTGTGATGTTTGCACAAACAGGTTCTCAACTCACCGGCCGGCCTTCCATTGGATCATGGCTCAGTTATGGGCTGGGAAGTCTCAATGAAAATCTTCCCAATTTTGTAGTACTCATCTCCAAAGGAGGTGGTGCCCAACCCCTGAACGCCAATTCATGGAGCAATGGGTTTTTGGAATCTCATCATCAGGGGGTACAGTTTCGTTCGGGCAAAGACCCTGTATTGTATCTCAACAATCCCTATGGTATTCATCCCCCCAATCGCAGACGGGCATTGGATCTGATCTCTGATTTGAATGAACAGCAATATGATCGCTGGGGAGATCCCGAGATTCACTCACGCATCCAACAATATGAGATGGCGTTCAAGATGCAAACATCTGTGCCAGATGTGGTGGACCTTTCAGGAGAACCTGACCATATCTATGAGATGTATGGAGAGGATGCTCGCATTCCTGGCACTTACGCAGCCAACTGCCTGCTTGCCAGGAGGCTGGCGGAGCTAGATGTGCGTTTCATCCAATTGTATCATATGGGTTGGGACCAGCATGGCAACCTCCCCAAGGGCATTCGCAAGCAAGCCAAAGATACTGATCAGGCCACCGCTGCCTTGATCAAGGATCTCAAACAGCGTGGCTTGCTGGAGGATACGCTTGTCATCTGGGGCGGCGAATTTGGACGAACCAGCTTCTCACAAGGACGCCTGACCCGCGAGAACTATGGCCGAGACCATCATCCGGGTTGTTTCAGTATGTGGATGGCAGGTGGCGGCATCAAAGCCGGGATCAGTCATGGAGAAACAGACGAATTCAGCTACAATGTTATCCGGGACGGGGTGCACGTTCATGATTTTCACGCCACCCTTCTCTACCTCATGGGCATCGACCATGAACAGCTGACCTACAAATACCAGGGAAGGCGGTTTCGTCTGACAGATGTTCATGGTCGAGTGGTGAAGGAGGTTATTTCCTGAATGACTTATCCGGGAAAGGAGGAGCTTTCGGAACAGGCCTTGGGTCTTTGTTGATCTCCTCTAACAGATACTTGATCGCAGCTTCTAATTGGGCGTCATTTCCATTGAAGGTGGTGTGAGGGAGATTGAGAACCTCTATGTCAGGCACAAAGCCGTGCCCTTCAATCAACCATTCTCCCTCCGGGCCATAAACACCAAACATAGGCGCACGTGCAATCCCCCCATCGCTGAGACGGTTCACCCCACTCAGCCAGATTTCTCCTCCCCAGGTTCGGGCACCGATGGTTTTTCCCAATCCCAGGCGACGGAATCCATCTGCAAATGCCTCCCCATCGGAAGCAGTATTTTCATCACAAAGAACCACGATATGGCCGCGGAAGGCATATTGCATATTCCATGTATTTTGACCTGCACGATTGGCCCAGTACATCCAGTCTTTGCGCATGAGTTTTTCGAGAATAAAGCTCTCTATATTGCCCCCATTGTTGTGGCGCACATCCACAATCAATCCTTGTCGATTGAATACAGGATAAAATTCTCTGTACCACTGGGCAAGGTCTCTGCTTCCCATCGCGCGAAGGTGCACATAGCCAATTTTGTTTTCGCTTTTGGATTCAACTTCCAGTCTTCGGCTGTATTCCCAATCCCGATAGCGGAGATTAAATCCATTGCTAATGGGGGTTACCACCACTTCTTTTTCGCGCTTGTCTGTAGCTGATTTGACACTAATTCGAACCTGTTTGTCCGCCTGATTTCGGATCAAGGCACCGATATCTATGGCTGACAGGGCCGGAACACCATTGACTTGCGTAATCACATCTCCGACGGAGATATTCAGATTGGGATCGGCAAGTGGAGATCGCTCATTGGGGTAATCTGGATCTGTGCGGTAGATATGATCTATCCGAAATCCTCCCATGGATTCATCTCGCATACAAACGGCTCCAAGGTTGGCAACACCGACCCGCTCCGGGCCATTTCTGAGATCCCCTCCTCTGACACTTGTATGAAGGGCGGACAACTCTCCGACAAAGCGCCCAATTACATCAGACAATTCTGCTCTGGTCGTCACACGATCTACCAGGGGGAGATATTTTTCATACATGCCATCCCAATCGACTCCATGCATATTGGGATCATAAAAATAATCGCGCTCCATCCGCCAGGCATCTGTATAGATTTGACGCCAGTCTTCTTTGGGATTCAGAGAAAATGTCCAGCCTTTCAACTCTACCTTAAATGAAGACAAATCTTTCAATTCCTGTTTGTCAGCATCTACGACATACAAATCTGATCCTTTGCGAAAAAAGATTTTTTTGCCATCAGCAGAAAGATCGATCCCACGCATCCCTTCTGCGAACATTTTGGGTTTGGGGTCTTTGTTGTCAATTTTGAGTTTCATCAACTGGCTTTTGGCTCCCAGACCTGTCCCGGATTCGACCCAGTATATGGCTTTTTTGTTGACTTGCAGGCTGCGATAATTTCCTGGCTTGAGGGGCACTTCCCGGATTCGTTCTTGCAGGCCTTCCACATCAATATTTACTGCAACAACTTCCTTCTCTGCTTTCTTATCAGCCTTCTCATCAGATTGTTTATCTTTTTCTTCTGGCTCTTCTTCCTTTTCGTGCAATTCATCATCAGGCTGGAAGGGCGATCGGTTTCCTTGTTGAAGGGCGACTTCGTAGAGTTTCATCTTCCGGTCAAAATACGGTTCTGGCTGTCTACTGCCCCAGGGACTGCCTACCAGGGATTGGAAATTGCGATCAGACAGATAGTATAACCACTTTCCATCTGGACTCCAACAGGGATCAGAGCTGTTGGCACGATCACTTGTCAATGGAATTAATCGCTGGGTATCAACCTGATAAAGATGTAATTGGCCAAAGCTATTCATGGCAGCCTGACCAAAACACAGCCATTTGCTATCGGGAGACCAACGAAGGGAGAAAATTCCTTCACGATTGGTGGAGATGGTTTCCTGTTTCCCATTTTCCAGATTCAGGAGCCAAAGATCCCGGTTCAGGTCATAATAGGCCAACCATTTTTCATCAGGAGAAGGGACTCCGCGAAATCTCAGAATCTTGCCATCATCCGTTAATTCCTGATGTTCTCCTATTCCACTAGCGGCGATTTTCACAAACTCAAATTCGCCAGATTCATCAGAAAGTACCAGAATATCTTCGCCATCGGCTGAGAAAACCGCATCTCTGTACCTCACTCCTTCTTTTCGGGACAGCTGGACCAGCCTCCCATCTTTCACCGGCGCAACAAAGACCCTTCCCCTTGCAGTGATCACGAGTTGTTCCCCAGTTGGATGAAGCTGAACAGAGGTAATATATTGTTGGGGATTCTTTACCCATTTTTCTCTCAACTGATCCAAATCCGACGCCAAACGAATTTCCAATCTTTCTTCCTTCCCAGATTCGATATCCAACAACCATAGATCGGCTCCTGCATGATAGACAATACGACCATCCGACACATCGGCATCTCTAACATCAAAAGAGGTCTGTTGAGAGTGTTTTTGAAGATCCCCTCCCGATTCATTCATTGACCAGACGTTCATAATCCCATCTCGATCAGAAATGAAGTAGACACGATCCTTCCACCACATTGGATGATGGCTCTCTCCTTTATACTCCTGGGTCAGTGGAATGGCTTCTTCGGTTCCCTCAGTGAATTTCCAGATTTTTCGTGCAGTGCCTCCTTCATATCTTTTGGTCACATTGCCATGAAAGCCTGGACGCACAAAATAAAGCGTTTTCCCACTCGCATCATAACTCGCTTCACTTGCTCCTGCGAGCGGCACGCGAGTTTTTTGCCTGGAAGCCAAATCAATACTTACGAGTTGGTAATCAGGCAAAGTTGCATAATGATAAGTCGCATAGACCAGACTGCCCCCTGGCGTCCAGCATGTGGCTATAGAAGATTCGGATTCATAGGTCCATCGGGTAGGAATCCCCCCATTCAGAGGCATGGTATACAATTCTGCCGGACCTTCATAGCGGGCTGTAAAGGCCAGAGTCTGACCATCAGGAGAGATAATCGGATGTTGTTCTTCTCCGGGATGTGTAGTCAGCCGCCTGGCAAGTCCCCCAGAGGTGGAGACTGACCAAATATCACCTTCTGCGGCAAATACGATGGTTTCTCCCTGGATATCTGGAAATTGATAATAGCCTTCAAAGCCTTGAGAAAAACAGAGAAAGCATGATCCCAACATCCAGATAAGGAGGGGAAAAAAGGGTCGAGTTTGGTTTGTCATAGCAAGTACTATTCAAGGGGTGAAAAAATGAAACAACTAATATAATCAAAAGCTTTCAGGATCTAAATTTCAAGCCCTGCGGGATCTGAATAGATAAAAAATTTGCCTCCGAGATTTTTTGCGCCAAAAATCAAATTTTTTACGAAAAAATATATTTTCTCTAATTCCTTTTTTTTCTAGTCCATTTTTTAGAAATTGCTCACCTGCTGCTAATGTAATTGTATACCTACATTTTCCCGTTTTTCTCTTTATTCTTTTGGTGCTCTCTGTACCAGTGGTATCTCATTACATCCCCTGCCTATACAGCATTCTACTACTACTTTCCTACCCTGCTCTAACAATATCTGGCTCTTACTCCGTGTAATTCCTCTTCCTTTTACGTCTTGTAACTGATCAATTCAGGATTAACCTTTTCTCACCTTTATTCCCCATTGTTATGAGTTTAACAACCTTTACTCGTTCTCTTACTTATTATCATTCAGGCCTTTATCTACTACTCCTATTGCTCTTCCCCTTCCTCCTTCTTGCTCAACCCTCTGCCCCGGATTTGGATAATGTGTTGGTTGAAGATGGATTCAATGCCGCTGTAGGTGTAACCTTCGATGAATCTGGCGTGGTCTATGTATGGGAAAAAGGAGGAGTTATTCACGTGATTCACAATGGCAACAAACGTGGAACGCCCCTATTAGATATCAGTGATGAAGTTGGCAACTGGCGAGATTTTGGTCTTTTGGGCGTAGCCTTTGATCCCAATTACCTCAACAATGGCTATATCTATTGCTTGTATGTGGTAGATCGGCATTTTTTGTTGAATTATAATGAGAACAATCCTCCCGGCAACAATTACAATGCTAATTCGGATGAATACTTCAATGCGACCATAGGCCGAATTACCCGGTATACTGTCAACAATCCTTCCGATCCAGCGAATTCTCTGGCTGACGAAAACACGCGCCACATCTTGATTGGTGATCAAATCAGCAATGGTTTTCCAATTCTACATCAATCGCATGGTATAGGTACCCTTCTGTTTGGAGAAGATGGTACGCTGCTGGCATCATGTGGAGATGGAGCAAGCTATTTTACAACAGATACTGGTGGGCCTGTTGGGGGAACCTATACTACCCAGGCCTTGGCAGATGGGATAATCCCAAGTTCGCAGGATGTTGGCGCATATAGATCTCAAATGCTCAGTTCCCTGAATGGAAAGGTGATTCGAATAGATCCTTCAACTGGAGATGGCATTCCCAGCAACCCTTTTTACGATTCGAACAATCCCGATTCGCACAGGTCACGGGTTTGGTTACTAGGCTTCAGAAATCCATTTAGGATGACCCTCCGTCCCAACACTGGCAGCCATTATGCAGCAGATGGAGATCCAGGTACCCTCTATGTTGGGGATGTAGGCTGGCAGGTATGGGACGAACTTGATGTTGCTCCTACTGGGGGAATGAATTTTGGTTGGCCCGTCTTTGAGGGGATGGATGATGTCAATTCATATGTCAACAACTCTCCAGAAAACCAGGATGCCCCAACCCCAAATGGATGTAGTCAATCACATTATGAATTCACTGATCTGATCAAGCAATCCAATAATGGTGGTGGTTCAGGTCCATTTAACAATCCATGTGGAGGGGGAACCATCAACAGCAATCAATATGATCTGTTTGTCCACCAAAAACCCGCATACGCTTCAAGACATCAACAAAATCTAACCAAAGTCAGTATCAATGGGCATGTCCAGAATGTCGGTAATGGCAATGCCAATTCCGTTCAGGGAAATATGTATCCCGGCAATGCTTCTGTAGGAGGAACCTGGTATGTAGGTACTGACCTTCCAGTAGAGTATCAGAACACTTATTTTCATGGTGATTATAGTGAAAAGTGGATTCGCAACTATGGCTTTGATGGAAATGACGAACCTACATGGGTGAGAGAATTCGATACAGATCTCGTGAACAAAGGGCCGGTTGTCTGTATGGCTTCTCATCCAATCCATGGAGGCCTGTACTACGTTCGGTATGGAGGACAATTGAAACAATTCATTTTCAATCCTTCCGGCAATCAAAATCCAACTGCCGTTGCCACCTCTGATATCAATCATGGTCCAGGGCCATTGTCCGTGAATTTTGATGGCAGCGGTTCCTCAGATCCTGAGGGGCAAAACTTGTCATATTCATGGGATTTTGATGATGGCAATACCAGTAACCAGCAAAATCCAACACATATTTTCAATCCTGGCAACAACAATCCAACCCAGTACAATGTTGAGTTGACGGTAACGGATAATGCCAATAATACGGATGAAACGACTCTCATCATATCGGTCAACAATACTCCGCCTGTCATCCAGTCCACGAGCGTTGACAACATTGATTTCTTTCAGTTGGGATCACAAACTCAGTTACAACTCTCCACTACTGTTACTGATGCAGAACATTCCCAATCCTCTCTGGCGCTTCAGTGGCAGGTATTTTTGTATCACAATGACCACAACCACCCCGAGCCGATTGTCAATGCCGCTCACGATGATGTGATCAATACAGTACTTGATCCGATTGGCTGCGATGGGAATCTCTATTTTTATCGGATTGAACTGACCGTGTCCGATCCTGCAGGCCTGTCGACACATTACTACAAAGACATCTATCCCAATTGCGGGAACAATAACCTTCCTCCCATTGCGGATGCGCAAGCAGATGTACTCCAGGGAACAGGCTCATTGCTTGTCAATTTTGACGGAACAGCTTCTGTCGATCCTGATGGGAGCATCGCCAGTTACCTCTGGGAATTTGGCGATGGAGCAACTGCTGGTGGACCGACTCCATCTCATACCTTCGGAGTTGGCACCTTCCAGGTAGATCTGACTGTTACAGACAATCAGGGAGCAACCGGAACGGATCAGATTAGCATTCAGGTTGATGGCCCCAATCAGCATCCAGTGGCCACATTCACAATGAATCCCTCTCCTGGCATTGTGGGACAAAATGTCCAGTTTGATGGAACAAACTCTTCCGATGTCGATGGAAATATCGTCAGCTATGCCTGGGATTTTGGAGATAGCAACAATGGAACAGGCAGCTCAGCCAATCATTCCTATGCTGACACAGGATGGTATACTGTTCAGCTAACGGTCATCGATGATGATGGGGCGAGTGGCCAAAGCTCTCAATTGATTCGAATTGATACAATCCCACCCCCACCAGCTGGACTGATGGTAGAGAAAGGAATTCTGTATAATGTTGATGACAATTGGCAGACCGTCACCCTATCACACAATTATACCAATATGGTCGTCGTAACCACTGTAGGGCTGGGTAGCAATGCGCTTCAACCAGTGGTAAGCCGAATCACCAATGCCTCTGGCAACTCTTTTGACATCCGCCTGCAAGGCTTTGCTGGGAATCCTGTTTCTGGCTATTATGTCCACTATCTGGTCGTAGAGGCAGGAACCTACACCCTGGAGGAGGATGGGGTCAAAATGGAAGCAGGAACTTTCCTCAGTACCATTACTGCGGATGATAATAACTGGGCAACTGAAGCGAGAACATATCAGCAAAGTTATTCTAATCCTGTTGTTTTGGGCCAGGTGATGAGTTACAATGATCCCAATTGGTCGGTCTTCTGGGCAAACGGATCGAGTCGCCAATCCAGTCCAAGTGCTTCTGTATTCAATGCTGGCAAAAATGTCGGGGAAGATGCCAATACGACTCGTGCCAATGAAGTTCTTGGCTACATTGTCTTCGAAGAAGGAACCGGATCGATCAATGGATCTGCATTTGAAGCGGGAATTGGCGGAGACAAAGTGAAAGGAATCACCAATACTCCTTCCGGAACTGCTTATCCGATTGGCGGACTAAGTCTATCAAATCCAGAAGTAGCCATTTCCTCCATGGCTGGAGGCATGGATGCTACAGATGGTGGATGGCCTGTCATGATGGGACTTGTTCCTGTAACCACAGCTGGCGTGATGCTTGCCATTGATGAAGATCATGTCAACAGTACCGAAAGAAAACATTCAACGGAATCTCTTCCATATGTGATTTTCGAACCAACTGGAAATATAGATCCAACAGCCGTGGCAACTGCAGACACATTCCAGGGAGATATCACATTGACAGTCAATTTCGATGGAAGTGGATCTTCTGATGCCGATGGAACGATTGTCTCATACGATTGGGATTTTGGAGATGGAAATGCTGCAAGTGGCCCAACAGCCAATCATACCTTTGGTCCGGGCACATTCGATGTTGTCCTAACAGTGATAGATGATTTGGGAGGAACAGATAGTGATACCGTACAAATAGCGGTAACTGCCCCAAATCAGGCA
Source organism: Bacteroidota bacterium (assembly GCA_039029315.1). Taxonomy (GTDB): domain Bacteria; phylum Bacteroidota; class Bacteroidia; order J057; family J057; genus JBCCCJ01. The sequence continues at coordinate 101,176 of JBCCGK010000026.1, forward strand.
CCAACAGCCAGTTTCGTTTATGCTCCTTCTCCCGGAATTGTAGGTCAAGCTGTCAGTTTTGATGGCAGCGCTTCCTCAGATCCAGATGGCTTCATTGCCAGCTATGCATGGGACTTTGGGGATGGAAATAATGGGAGCGGAGCAACCCCCGGTCATACATTTGCAGACACAGGGTCCTATACGGTGGAGTTAACGGTAACAGATGACGATGGCGCAACCCACCTGATAAGCCAGGTAGTCGATATCGACACAGCCGCTGCCTCTACAGGAATCAAGGGTGAAATGGGAATTCTGACCAATGTTGGGGACAATTGGCAAACAGTCAGCCTCGCATATAGCTATACAAATATGGTTGTGGTTACTACACCAGAATTGGCTTCGGGCGCTCAGTTGCCTGTAGTTACCCGATTGACCAATACATCAGGAAATTCTTTTGACATTCGACTTCAAGGATTTAATGGAAATACCCCAAGCGGCTATACAGTTCATTATCTTGTCGTTGAGGCTGGAACATATACTGAGACGGAAGACGGTATCAAAATGGAGGCTGGAACTTTCAGTAGTACACAAACCGCTAGTGCGAGCAATTGGGTTACCGAGGCACGTACCTATCAGCAATCTTATAGCAATCCGATCATCCTGGGACAGGTGATGAGTTACAATGATCCCAACTGGTCAGTTTTCTGGGCAAATGGCTCAAGTCGTCAGTCGAGTCCAACTGCTTCTGTATTTAATGCAGGGAAAAATGTCGGAGAAGATCCCAATACAAGTCGAGCCAATGAAACCATTGGGTATATCGTCTTTGAAGAAGGCATTGGCACCCTGGATGGCTATGGATTTGAAGCAGGATTTGGGGGGGACAAAGTGAAAGGGCTTGCCCAGACACCAAATGGAACCGTCTATCCTCCTGGTGGGTTGAGCTTGAGTAATCCTTCCGTGGCGATCACTACCATGAGTGGCGGAATGGATGCAAGTGACGGGGGATGGCCTGTCCTGTTCGGTCCGACTCCCGTGAGCAGCAGTGGCATCACCTTGATCATAGATGAAGACCAGACTGTCAGTACTGAAAGAGGCCATTCTACAGAGTCCTTACCATATGTTGTCTTCGAAAGTACACCCGCTGCCAGGAGAGCCAATCCTGAAGACAGGTTTGTGGAAGCTTTCCCCAATCCATTCCACAATTATGTGACTTTAGAGATTGCAAAAGCGACTGATGAAGAAGTGAAGGTCAGCATCTACAATCAATTGGGGCAGACGATTTGGAGCAAAGAGACCTTCGAATCTGATATCATGGTTCCAATTGACCCTAAACTTGCCAATGGCATGTATTATATCAGAGCCGCAACAGAGTCAAACATGCAAGTTGTGCGCCTGATGAAGGAATAGGTTATGTTTCAATCAATTAATTAAATAGTCGGAAAAACGCTGATCAATTTCAGTGTTTTTCCGTTTTTTTATGCTAGGAGACTGTTTGAAAGCCTACCGCTTATTTTTTGAATGTGTCTTTTTTCTCCCACCTACAGCTTTGTGTGTTTTTTGAACACAATTCCTGGACAAGATATTTGCCTACTAAAGATCGTATTTTCTGTTTTTCAAAAACTCATCTTCCTGATTGAATCGACTCAGAAATCGATCTTGCCAATCTCTGCACATCCATCTTCTCTATGGGGTGTTTGACTCCCTCGAAATAGGCCAACTTTCCCTTGGGAAGCCATTCAGCAATGCGTCGGGATTCTTCCAGACTGACCATATTGTCCAACTCTCCAATGCCAATGGAAACAGGTATGTGAAGTGAGCGAAAGTCTGCTTCTGTCAATCCAGCCCCATTTCCGAACTCCTGCATCATCCTGGCGGTGCGTCTGACAATCTCTTTCCAGTCAACAGGTGCATGTCTACTTGCCAGAAGGTCCGCAAAGCGTGGGACTTTTTCCTCCATTTTTTCTGGATTGAGCATCTTGACTTCACGTGCAACTACCTCTGGCGTCCAGTCCCATTTGGTCCCAAGGGTAAAAACGCTCGCGATACGATCCGAAAAATGATGTGCTACATACAGGCCAACGTAACCGCCCATGCTGTGTCCAAAAATATGAGCCTTTTTGATCTGCTGTTGATCCAGGAATTTCACGACATCCTGCGCAAATATTTCATTCCCAAATGGCACGTCAGGAAGCGGTTTCCCTGCATGACCAGAAAAGCCCAATCTGTACACAAGGAATTGATTTGCAAGGCTTTCCTCAAGAGGACTGAGTTGGTCGGCACTTCCTAGGGCGCCATGAAGAAGAAGGATGGGAAGATCGCTCATGATCAAATGTTTCAATTGAACTAGAAAATAGAGAATTTTCTTTCATTTTTGCTATTCTCCTTAACGATTTAGCGCTCATTTATGGATAGTTCACGATTTCTCATCATCGGTGCAGGGCCTGCAGGTCTGAGTGCCGCAGTCGCCTTGAAGACTCAAGGACTTTCTTTTCAAATCATAGATAGCGGCAAGCAAGTGGGAGGAATTTGGGATATCGACCGAGAAGATGGCCCCATGTATGAATCTGCCCATTTCATTTCTTCCAAAAGTATGTCTGGATTTCTGGATTTTCCAATGCCGGAGGACTATCCTGATTATCCGAGGCATGACAAGATTCTTGCTTATATTCAATCCTATGCACGGGTACATGAGCTGGAACAACACATTCTCTTCGGAACTACAGTCTCTCAATTGGAGCGTCTGGAAGAGGGCAAAAGATGGCGCGCTCACCTCAGCACTGGCACTACCCAGGAATATCAGGGGGTCATATGTGCCAGTGGATTGACATGGATTCCCAATATGCCGACGTATGCAGGAACGTTTGAAGGAGAGATGTTTCACAGCCTGCATTATCGGACGTTGGACAGTCTAAAAGGGAAGCGAGTCCTGATCATAGGTGCTGGAAATTCTGGCTGCGATATCGCTTGTGATGCCGCAAGAGTGGCAGAGGCTACCTTTCTCAGTATGCGTAGAGGATACTATTTTTTGCCGAAATATGTTTTTGGGATTCCCTCGGATGTATTTGCGCAAAAAGGTCCCAAACTTCCCTATTGGATGGAGTTGCGCATCAATGAATTTCTCATCAATAAGCTATTGGTCGGGAATTTGGAAAAATATGGTCTCCCCAAGCCAGATCATCACCTTTTGGAGTCGCATCCAATTATGAATACACGCATCCTGCATCACCTCGGACATGGAGATATGGTTGCAAAAAAAGCTGTTACAGAATTTCAGGGGAAACAGGTTCTGTTTGAGGATGGCAGCAAAGAAGAAGTAGATCTAATCATTTTGGCCACTGGCTACAAACGGGAGTATCCATTTTTGGACCTGGCTGATCTGGATTATTCAGGAGAAAAACTTGACTTGTATCTGGAAGTCTTCCATCGGCGATACAACAATATGTTCTTTATGGGGGGATTTGAATCCGATGGAGCGGCCTACGGCATGTTTGGTAAGCAAGGGCGATTGATTGCAGGATATTTGGCAAGCAAAAAACTCAATCCTGATTTTTTCAAGAGATTTACGAGCAAGAAAGCCAATTCCTATCCGAATTTGCATGGCAAGCACAGCTATGTGGATAGCCAACGCCATCATCATTACCTCCAATATGATCAATACCACAAATTGCTAGACAAAGCGCTCAAATCATTGCCTGCCACTCATATCCAAAAGACCTAGCGGTTTCTTCAATCATGGGGCTGATTTGGCGAACCTGTTCCGGGCTCAGGTTTTCTTTCCACCTTTCTACCCGAACCTTATGGTCCCTGGTAGAATAGGCTTTGGAAGTTTCTGCTTCGACAAACTGCTGATTGTTTGTATTCTGAACGCGCTTACTCCAGCTGGCAAGTTCCTCTTGACAGCTATCCGCTGCCAAACCGATCTTAGCACAAATCTCTGTTGCAAAGGCCATCGGATCAGCAATCATCTGTTCAAATGTACAGACAGTGGCCAGGGGTGCAATCTGCTGATACCCGACGGTATTCAAATAATTCCAGTGATGCGCACACTGCTCCAACAGAGGTCTGGACAACCATGATTGCCAGTCATGTGGTCTCGGATGATGTCCCCAGTTTCGGGAAATCCCCACTCGCAAAGAACAAATGGTATCCAGGGGATGTCTCAATTGCCAGAAAATCTTCAAAGGCCTGGGAATGCTGACCAACAGATCCTCCAACGGAAAAGATAAGCCAGGGGAGGGAGGATAAGCAGGGCTTTCTCTGGGAACCTTGAATGCTTGAGGAGTTGAGTAATCCAATTGTTTTATCTCCTCATAAGCTGGTTCGCTGAGGTAGGAATAGGAAGGAAGGTGCTCAAACAATTCGCCAAAAATGGAGGTTCCACTTCTGCCGCAACCAAGAATCAGGACATGCGCTGCACGATTAGGGGATATCATAAGTTAAGTCAGACTTATTGTGTGTAAAAAAATAGGCATAATTGGATCGAAGTTCTTTCCACCCTTCCTTGCTGGTATATTTTTCATGCATCACATCCTCCCAGGCAATCCGCATCTGTCTGGCACAAATCAGCGGAGGCACCTGCCCTACCCCTGTTCCCAAACCCGACATGGCAACCCGCTTCACCTTGTCTTTGACTGGGCTGCCATCATCCAGTCGTCCATCCTTGAGCAAGATCAGGATGGCCTTCATCGCCAAATATACATTCGGAGTCCGGCTGATCGTCATGGGTGTCCGCATGGTTGGCGCTGAAATCAAATAAGGAAAATCTACATGATCGGTTTCCACAATCTCTGCTTGCCCAATCAATAATTCGCCATAATGTTTGTCCCGAATCTTTTGCTGGAGTCGCTTCTCAATGTGCCAGCCAAGATTTTTCGAAATGACAAAGTCAATGCCACCATTCATATACCCGAAGCTATTGGCTGGGCTGACAATGGCATCACAAGGATGGTTAAAAATCGAATCATTGTGGATGCTTACTGATTCGATTTCTGCAAACACCTGATTCCAGGCATCAGTAATCGAAGAATTAAGGTCAACTAAATAACATTGTATATGCATAAAGTGTGTTATATCCTCTTGCTGGGTGTACGACAAATTGCAGAACCAATCAGATTTTGCTACTCCTGACCTCTTCCGCACTTTCCCCGTCTCTCTTCCGACATGCGGAATCTTCGACTTCAATGAGAAACAACCCCACTATCCAGGGCTAAATCTGCCATTTGTCCTATACCCCTCTTACTCCTTCGCTGTTCTTCCTGCCCGAAATCCATAAGCGATAGATCGAGGGCCACCAGACCAGGAGCCATAATATCGGTAGCCAACAGGAGAATGCGGATTGAAATCTGAATATTGTGTGTCCGGTGTATAGTAGCCTCCGCCCCTATACCCAAAGCCTCCCACCTCATCATCGCTAGTTGGCCAATCCTCATTGGTCGCATCTCCAAAAGCCAGGACGCCATCACCGTGAGTTCCCCGAAAGGACCGTCCGATCTCGTTCCCAATGGTAATAACCTTTTCCCAGACACTGCCGCTTAAATCCATTACCCAATAATAGGAGGCACCAAAAACGGCCCGCGTATCATCTGAGAGCTGATCTTCTGTCCAGTTGTGCATCATCTGGAGCTCGTCCTGGCTGACATATCGTTCCAGCTGATCATATGTATCAGTTCCCCAAACAAACTCATAGGGAATGGGTGTTCCGGGACCTCTGGCTGCCTTGGTAAATTCCAGTTCAGTCATTGGGCGCAACCCCGCCCAATCGGCAAAGGCCAAACCATCTGTAAAGCTAATAAAATTCATGGGTCGATCTGGAGAATCTGCCACATATTTCCCATCCAGCAATCGAATACTGCCTTTGCTTGTGTAATAATCTTTGCCACCTATGGGCGAACGCGTATATGTCCAGGAAGAAGGCAAGGCATTCAAAAAGGCAGCATATTGCCCTTGTGTGATTTCATATTTCATGATATAAAATGCGTTGAAGCCTTTGGGAAATGCTTCCGGCACAGGTCCTTGTTGATCTCCGTTATACAAAGCTCGTTCACTCCAATAGTACAGCGCCCCTTTCTTCTGACCAACCTCAATCGATGATTCAGAATCGATTCTGATCAATCCATCGGGTTCTCCCTTATCATTGGAACGATAAAATGCGGCCATCTTGATGCCTGAAGTATCGGGCGTCCCAAGGCTAAATGGACCCTGAGGAATGTAGACCATCTCCAGGCCATGAACTGAAAAATTTCCCCTCACCATACGGGCATTGATGTTCTGCTTGTCTTGGGCAAATATCAGCTGGAGTTTTACATCTACCTTGCCACGATATGTTTCCTCCACAAAGAGGTAGACACCCACGCCATCCTTAGAGGGTTTGATAACAGGTGCTGGGCAGTCATTTACCCTGTTTTGCAACAATAGATGGCCCTCCGATGCAAGATTCAAATGCGCATAGCCCCCGCTAGCTTTTACAAAAAGCCAAACAGCATCATGGTTTTTTTGATTGTTCCAGGCATTGTCCCAACTCACGTCCAGGATAACAGAAGCTTGACTTGAAGCCACTCCGGGGCGAAGGACAGGACGGATATTCTCAATCTGAAGATGCGTAGACATACTCTCCATTGAACAGAATAGACTTGCCAATAGGAGAAAGGTTGGTAGACATTTCATAACTAAGGGAATGAATGAGTTTCCCTAAAGGTACATGTCCCTATGCTTCCAATGGATTCTGTGGATCAATTCCGCAATTTTGCCGGAGACAAAGCATATATGTGCTCCCCACAGTCTTGCAACATTCGATCTCCCTATCCCCTAATGGTCATTCCATCAATCAGGGAATTCGCTTCAACGTTTCGATCAGGAATCCCCAGAATTTTTGCACAGAACTGATTTGTACTTTTTCATCAGGGGAATGTGCGCCTCGAATGTTGGGACCGAAGGAAATCATCTCCATCTCAGGATAATTGGTCCCGAGAATCCCACATTCCAAACCTGCGTGACAGGCATTGACATTGGGTTCTCCATCAAACAGCTCTCGATACAGATTGCTCATCAGGCTGACGATGGTCGCACCAGGATTGGGCGTCCAGCCGGGATATCCTCCATCTGCATTCACACGCGCACCGATCAACTCAAATGTGCTGGCAATGGCATTGGCTTCATCCATTTTTTCGCTGTCTACCGAGCTTCGAGTCAGGCAAAGAATCTGGTATTGTCCATCCTTGACTTCTACTCTGGCAAGGTTGTTCGAAGTCTGCACCAAGTCCTCTATATCCGGGCTCATGCGATAGATGCCATTGGGACAGGCATAGATCGATCGCAAGAACTGCTGCTGAAATGCTGGCTCCATTCGCAGAGAAAGATTGATCCCGCTGGAATCAGCTGCAATTGGCTCCATACTAAACAGGATATCAGGATCTGTTGTGCCATACTCGGCCTTGAGGACAGCAGAGTAGGCTTCGACGGCTTGTTGGAGAGAAGCCAGACTTCCTTCAGGAATGGAAACAATGGCAGAAGATTCTCTCGGGATGGCATTTCTAAGCCCTCCTCCATCAATAGCGTGAATTCCCAGATCCAGCTTTTTGCTCGTGTCAAAGAGAAATCTGTTCATCAACTTGTTGGCATTCCCACGCCCTCGATGGATATCCATGCCCGAATGTCCACCTGTCATTCCTTTTGCCTGAAGCTGATAAGCAAGCCTATCTTCTCCTACTGGAATTTCTGTGTAGGTACCACTGGCACTTACATCCACTCCTCCTGCACATCCGATGGTCAATTCATGATCTTCTTCAGTATCCAGATTCAACATGATTTTTCCGTTCAACAGGCCTCCTTTCAACCCCATTGCTCCTGTCATACCAGTCTCTTCATCGATTGTAAACAAGGCCTCCAAAGGAGGATGGGCGATGTCGGAAGACTCAAGAATCGCCATGATCGCAGCGACGCCTATGCCGTTATCTGCTCCCAATGTGGTCCCTTTTGCCTTGACCCAGTCTTCCTCTATAAACATCTGTATTCCCTCTGCCTCAAAATCGAACTCTGTCCCAGCATTCTTCTGGTGCACCATGTCAAGATGGCTTTGTAATACCACGGGTGTGCGATCCTCCATCCCTGGAGAAGCAGCTTTGCGGATGATGACATTCCCGATCTCATCTACAATGGTTTCCAGGCCAAGCTTTTCGCCAAACCCTCTCGCAAAAGCAATCACCCGTTCTTCCTTCTTGGAGGGACGAGGGACAGCATTGAGATCAGCAAAATTCCCCCAAAGGGATTGTGGTTCCAGCTGTTGAATTTCTGTTGACATATGGATCATTCGTTTTGGTCTGTGAATAGATGCAGGCTTACCTTTTTTTCTTCTGCTGTTTCTATCGATATTTCCTTCTGTCAGCTTGTTTCAGAAAATATGGATGAATCAACCCACGAAATTAGCTTACATCCTACATATTTGCCAGAAATTCTATGACATCTCTCAATTCTCTCTTGCTGAGGACCAATCCCATCGGCGGCATGGCAGAAGGGGCATACTGGGTTCTGGCTATTTTGGCTTTTGGAATCTTGAGTGGTTCGGCTTCTTCTGTCTTGAGAATCATCATATTTGGGGTTTCTTCTCTGAGGATTCCCACATGCTTTTCACCATCCTTCAACGTCAGGGTTACAACGCCAAACCCTGTGGCGATTTGTGCATTGGGCTCAACCAGGGATTCCAGAATTTTTTCTCGATTCATCGCCTTCCCCACTCCATCCAGTACGGGACCGGTATCTCCGCCATATCCATTCAGGCTATGACATCGGACACATTGGGCAGCAGAGTTTTGGTAAAATATTTGGCCACCAACTCGCGCGTCTCCTCCATTCAAGGCATCGCGATAAGGAGCCAGGGGGTCCGTAGCTGCCAGCGCATCCTGATAGGCCTTGAGTTCTGTTTTCAATTCATCAGAACCTGCGGATTCGATGGCTTCTACCAGGTCTAAGCGCAAGGCTGCTTTTAATCGGCCAGATTTTAGACGTGCTAAACTTCTCTCCATCAAGGTTCCGCTGATAGAAGGAGGTATTTTGCCCAGGGTTTGCAAGGCAATCTGTTGTTCTTCCATGCTTCCCCGATCCAGGACATAAGCGAGCAGTTCTCCTTGCTGTCCTGACTCCAAATCCAACTCTGGCATTAGCTCCAATGCTTTCATTCGGATATTGGGATTTTTTCCCTTCATGGCCAGCTCAAGAGCTTCACTGAGCTCGGGAGTGGCCAGTTGCGCCAAGGCTTCAAAGGCCGCAGATCCGCTACTGCGATTTTGATTATTTTTCATCAAACTCAAAAGATCTGGAGAAGTTTCTCGCATATTGAGTCTGCCAGCAGCCTTTGCAAGTGCAAAGCGGATGGTGTCCACATCTGTTTCAATGAGGGAGGAAAATACAGGCAACAAGCTCCTGCGAGCTTCTGTTGCTCTCCGGCGAACAGGCCCACGATATCTGCCATCGACTCTATCCAGGACGGAGGGGTTTGCCCAGGTTGCCAGCACCCCGATTGCATCCACCCGCATGTCATTGGAGGCAGATGTTCTGTCAATAAAATTGGTCAACAGTTCTATCTGCTCTTTGCCACCCACACGCAAGCAGGCATTGATGGCTCTTCTCAAGAGAGGTTCGGAGGTAAAGCGGGTGTCGGCCAATACCCTTGCCAAGGCGGGCAAGGCTTCCTCAATGGAATAATCATCATTAATCGCTCTCGCGGCTTCTGTAACGATATATTCATCCTTGTCCTGAAGAAAAATCGCAACGCCAGGGTCTCTTAAACGCCTCAAAGCCACGACAGCAGCAATACGCAGTGCGCGCGAGGGATGCGAGGCCAGTGCTGTCAAGGGGGCAGGGTCTCCCATCCGGGCCAGGGCAAGTGCGCCTGCATGTCTAAGATAGGCATCCTGATCGTCATTGGATTCCAACATACCAATCAATGCCTGGGTCGCAGGTACATAGGCGATTCGTCCCAAGGCTTCGGCTGCAAAAAAGCGGACTCTCGCCTCCTGATCTGCCAAAACCGGAACCAAGGCTGCCCCTGCCTGCTGGTATCTGACATCTCCCAACCACTTGGCTGCTTGTGCGCGAATTTCAGGATCTGGATCTTTCAGCAAGGGGATCAAGGCCTCTGCCTCACTTGCTCGTTTTCTGGCCAATTGAGCAATTCCCCAAATCCCATGAACTCGTGCCAACTGATGTTCGGTTTGTTTGATCGCAGCAAGCAGAGGCGAATTGTCCCCTCGCTTGGCCAATTCAAATTGGGCTTTCTGCCGGACGCGCATGTCCGCATGATGTAGCAGCTGGGATAAGTCCGAGGCTTGTTTGTCGGCGAATGCGGTTCGTATCAAGCTTTCTGTTTCTTCCCGAATGGCGCTTTTTTCCTGTGAGTCCAGTTTCCATACCCTGCCATACTTTTTTACGCCCCATCCATCGATCCAATCCGCCACATACATCGCGCCATCTGGACCAAATTCGATTCCTGTAGGCAGAACGCCTCCCAGGACTTTTTCTTCTCCTGCAAATTCAAAGCTTGCCCCTTTCGGACTAAGCTCAAACGCATGAACAAATGAGCGCGCAGCGGTTCCGGTAAACTCTACTACAAAGAATTTGTCTTTCCATTTTTCCCCCAATGCTGTTCCGGGATTATACAACATGCCTGTGGGTCCGCTATGATAGTTGAGAATACAGGGGGTTATATGCGCAGCCTGTCCAGCGAATCGAGGCTTGTAAAATTCCTCATCCATCCAGACTTTGTACAGATTGTTATCCGGATCGGTATATTTTCCAAACTGCCAATTGGTTCGCCATCCACTGTCTGAGCCTTCCACTACATAGACGATTCGTTCCTTTTCTCCCGGATGATCGCCATCATTGTCCACACTGATCAGGTTGCCATACTTGTCAAATACAAATTCATGGGTGTTGCGAAGTCCGGCTGCAAATACTTCAAAATCACTTCCGTCTGGATTGGCCCGCACAATGACGCCTTGATTGGGATAGGCCCATCTTTTGCCCGTTTGATCGACCACATTCATGCCAATATCCCCTATCGACCAATAGATTTTGCCATCGGGTCCAACTGTCAGCCCTGACATGCCATGCGCACCAAATCCAATATGAACGGCATATCCATGACTGATGGAGGTTTTGGTATCTGCCATCCCATCCTGATTCTGATCCTGCAAACGCCATAAATCAGGCCCCACTCCAACAAATACTTCATCATTGTATGCCAGGATGGCCCCAGCACAATCTGTGATTTCTTCTGAAAAATCGCTGGTATAGATATGCGCTTGATCCGCGACCCCATCTCCAGATACATCTTGCAAACAATACACATCTTCTTTGACCACCCGTAAATCCATCCAGTCATGCACCCCATCTTCATTCATATCTGGCAACCAGCTATTTTCTTCCGAATGCAAGGGAGAGAATTCCTGACGCAAAAACTGTCGCCGATCTTCTACTGACTGAAACGAAATAGACTGGGTCATCCAATCCCGATGGCCTCGAATGTCGAACTCACAATGTTTCTGTCGATTGGTTCGCGTCAAATACACCTTCCCTTGCTCATCAATACTCATGGCAATCGGATCTGGCGCTAATGAATCAGAAGCCCATAGGTTGAGTTCCAGGCCATCGGCAAGCTCAGCAGAGATTTGCTGTCGAATGTCTTTGGCTTGTTGGGCTGCTTCCGCCGCATCCAACTCAATCAGCTTGACGGGAGGTTGTTGTACGAACTCCTGGTCTGATTTGCAGGAAAAGCCAATCAGAATCAGGGAAATGAGAGAGAACAAAGTAAAGGATTGGAAGAGTCTTCGCATACTTCTGGATTTGACATGAGTTCGAAATGGGGCGCCAATTGTCTCATTTTCTCTGCTTCTCCGACGCAACGGCAATCCGTTACCATTGAGTCATCAGGAATGTAACAGCTGGCGTACATCCATCTGAAGGTCGAATCACGCATTAAATCCTGATTTTTCATAAAGGATAGCATGATATGAGAAACGATTTCGTTCCCATTCCGGGGAATTAGCAAAGCGAGCATCCACTTCTTTTGAAAGATCAGGTGAACAAAGACAGCATCTGAGCTCGGTTCCCCTCCTTCAGAGAAGTGAAACTCGGTCAATCAAATAATGGCAAAGGGAATGTTTCTAGTCATTCACTTGCTGCTGATTACCTTCTCCCAATGTCTTTTGACAATGCCTGTCTTGTAGCCAACCCATTTGTCTACGACGACTCCTTCTGGATTGATGATAAAAAAAACGGGAACTCCCTTCACATCATACCAGAACGGGATCTTACCATTTTCCCCTTCTCCATCCCATAAGTGTAGAATGTGTGCATGCCCTTCCTGTCCAGCCAACCTTTTGAGGCTTTTCCGCCAATTATCCTCTCTTGAGTCAATCGAGAAAGAAATAACCTTGAGTTGGGCGGCTTCTGTCTCTTGGAGCTCTGACAATTCCGGGGCAGCCTTGAAGCAGGGCCCGCAAAAAGAGGAGCCAAATTCCAGAATCATGTAGCGATCATTAAGTTCAGAGAGTGTATAGGTTTTGCCTTCTCCATCGAAGGCTTCAAAGTCTATCATCTGATCACCGACTTTGGGAGGCTTCACCTCTGAGGCTTCCAAAAAACTCTTGATTCTTTTGGTGAATCTGTAGTCAGCCAGACGTTCGGGGATCTGATGGTACAGTTCTTCCAATTTGACAAGAGAGAGTTTATCTTTCAAGAAAAATAGACTGTGAATGGCTGGCTCAGTATCGATGTGTTGGTGAATGAGTTTCAGTTGTTTCTTTCGATTGGTTCCAGCATCGAGAAACTGGATAGCGACATCATTGATGGGAGCCCCTGTAACTTTGCAATGGCGGAAGTTGTTTTTATTTCCGATGATTGATATTGGAAGGTTTTCTGCCCAAATTTTCAGAAATGGATCGAAATTTTCACCCGCCAGATAGATGACATTGGGGGTTTCTGGCAAGTGGTGAGAAATGTGAAACTGGCCATTCACTATCATAGCGGAATCCGTTTTGGTTCCTACTCCTCCAGCACTGACATACAAAAAGAGGTAGGCACTGTCTTCAAATCCCGTAAATCTACCCTGAATATCCATTGGCTCAGATTGTGCCCACACACCAAAGGGGATACATATTGACAGGCAAATGATTGAAAAAAATGTTTTCATCAGAAGGCTATTATTGATTAGGTAAAAGAGAATCCGGTCCCAAATAAGTTCAAGTAAAAAATGAAAAAATCAAAATATCTGAGGTAAGTAGGGGGACACAATTAAATTGTGAGGGATATAGTGGGCATAGAGGAAATAAGGGAGAAATCTTACCAATCAAGCCAGTATATCCCCTATTTCCCTTATACCCAAAATCAAAACTAATATTGCCCACCCACTTGGTCACTTTAAAATGGCTGAAAATCAGAGGCATACATCATTTCTAACATCTTGGAAACAAGTCAATGTATAGCTCGATCCATCAACCACATTGAAATGCAATCACCTGATATTCAGTCTTGGACATTTTCAAATGAACTTGAGCGGGAGCATGGGATAAAAATCAGAGTTATTACACTAATAATTGATAATCAAATACTTAGAAGTGCCCAAGTAGTATTAGGGAAGCTGTTGTTCACTCCTTTTCACTCCATCATTTTTCTCACGAGGGAAGAATCAACAGAAGGGAAAGCGTTTTGGCTTGATCAATTCAGGAATCCTCTCTACCTTATTGCCCAGACAAGGTACATCATCTTTAGGAGAGCAGGCAACAGTTTGACCCTATCATTCTCCTGAATTTTCGAGACCTACTCTTGTCAGTTCTTTCAGGCTTGTTTTCGCCATATTGGACGCAAACCTTTAAGAGACTGTTTGAGTTTTGTTTATGGAATTTGTTACTAGGTTTTTTTTTTGACCTTTAAGGCGGAAAAACCGGAATGTAGCAGAGCTACATGAGGATTTTTTCAACGCAGAAGGGCGAAAAAAGGGGCATAACAAAACCATAGGATAATATTCAAACAGTCTCTAAGTTTGACTTTGGCCAAAATGGAAATTCAAATCTCTTTACCGTACACTTTTACCAGTTTAGGCGAGCTGGCCCCCAAATTTCGGTAAACTGGGGTGGATTTGTGAGTTGGGCTTAGAATTTTGGCGGTTTTTACGCAACTTTTTGCCGCCAAAAAGTTGCAAAGAAATCTAAAAACAAAGGAAAATAAAAAGTGTACAGTTGTGAATAAATTTTCAATGAGAATTAATCAACATCACCTAAAA
>JBCCGK010000027.1:0-115199 GCA_039029315.1 Bacteroidota bacterium
ATGAAAAACAAATCAAAATCAACTGGCAATTTTCTATCAAAACCGCGAGAACTAAACTCATTAAAAAATACCAAAAGGTGAATAATCTAAATGTGGAATGTAAATAAACTTATGTTACGATGTACTTAGTACAGTGGAACATAAGTTTCTTATGGTTGTTCATGAACCCCCCTTTTCGCCTTTACGTCCCCCCTCAAGAGGTGGGACTGGCAAGAATTTTCCTGCTTTTCAGCAGAAAAGGCCTTGTGCGAAGTCCCATTTGTAAGGGGACTGGTCAGTGCGAAGGGGTTCAATAAAACATCAAAAAACTTCGGTTACAATGTACTTAGTACGGTGGAACATAAGTTTCTTATGGTTTTCCCTGAACCCCCCTTTTCGCCTAATATCCCCCCTCAAGAGGTGGGACTGGCAAGAATTTTCCTTCTTTTCAGCAGAAAAGGCCTTGTGCGAAGTCCCCTTGTCGAAGATTCCGATGTATCGGAAGGGGGTCTCGAAGGAATCACAAAATTTTTTTGTTACACTGTACTTAACCTGGATATTGCCATTGATCCTGATGCTTGTTCAGGCATTGCTTTATTGCCCAATCAATCGATCCTCTTCCTCTTGATCCCGAAGGACCAGAGACCGAATCTCTCCAAGACCTTCAAATCCGAATTGCACCCCACCAATTTGTCCTATATCTGAATGAAGGCGACGCTCAAAGACAGATTCTCCATTGATATAGGTGTGAACTGTTGAGTCTTTGCTCACAACTTTAACCTGGGTCCATTCCTTGAGGTCCAGCCCAAACGCAGACAAATCATTATGTTTTCCTGATATCCTCTCCATATTCAGAAAAAAATTCAAATCTCCTACGCAACCGGGAATGCTAAACTGAAACCGATACACCTCTTTGGACCCAATGATGGTCATCCAGGCACTCTGACACTTGCTGTTCTGGGTGGGGGTAGACAGTCGAAATTCTGCTTCGACAACAGCATCTCGACTATCTATGTGAGGATTGGGGCTGAGGTGGGAAAGAAGTAGGATGGCAAAGGGATGTTTATTCATTTCCTCCAGCGTTTTTTCTCCTGCATAGACAGCCTCATCAATTCTCAATTGATCTTCCTGTACATACATCAGATCCGGTACATTTCCTCCAATAATTCCTTGCCAGCCTTTTGTCGGTATGTACAAATCTTTGGTTTTGATGATCTGCTCATTCCTCACCAGTTTCGTCGTAAAATAGCCTGACTCATAGTAAGTAGCCGTTACCAGACCCTTGGATTTGTTCAGGGGAATTCTGTGACTTCTGTCCCAGGACTGCTGGATCTCCAGGGTGTCAAAAGGCACATCTCCAAGATCATACCGGAAGATTACCGTATTGGGATAGCCGCTTGTTACTTTTTCGAACTCAAATTGAATCGTCTCTCTTTCCGCTTCGGTCAATTCGTAGGGAACATCTACCAACTGAAGTTGGGACACCCAGAAGATGCTGATCAGGCCGATCCCAAGAAGACTCCATCTCAACCAGGGGGACTGGACAAGATGGACTGCTTCTGAGGGAGGGGATTTGACCTCTTTGGGCTGCTGATCTGTTTTGGTAAATACACGCCAACTGTCGTATCCGGCAAATTCAGACAAAATATCCAAAGTGCTGACACTTGGTTGTGAGCTCAATTTTGCTCTGCCCCACAGTCGTTTCAGAGTGGTAACACTCAACTGTTTTTTTGTATTGGTAAAAATCAGTTCACTCAGTTCCTGAAAATCTCTGTTTGTCCAATTGCTTCGATCTCCCCAATCCAGTTGGCTGTCAATGGTATGGGTAAGGTGTTCCAGTGAGTTATGCATAAAGGCAATTTAAGTGGTTTGTTATCAGTGGGTTATGAATATGAATAGGAATGAACAAATCTTGAACAAGATACAATTTGTCCTCCTTCAATCAAGGAGTTAGGTTTCGGAAAAAAGATGAAAATCATGAAAAAAGAAGCATTATTTGTAAGCCTGTTACTCTTGCTGAATGTGCTCAGCTATGGTCAAAAAAATCAAACAAAGCTCTCCAGTGCCATGGAAATTCCTATGCAAGCTGGCCACTGGAGCTATGAGAGCGAGCAGGTAGAATTCATCCAGCATATGGGAGTACAAGCCATGAAAACCTCAACTGGAGAGACGCCCGTCATTCTGAAAAACCATACATTTAAAGATGGCACAATTGAATTCGATGTTGCATTATTGGAAGGAATATTTGTGACCCTCTATTTCCGTCGGGAGGACGCTGAGGAATCAGAGTGTTTTTATCTGCGAACTTATCGAGCAGGAAATGCACAGGGATGGGATGCTGTCCAATATGCCTCTATCATCAAAGGCATTACCTTATGGGATCTGCAAGGGCACTATCAAAGCAACGCCACACTCCACAACGAAGGATGGAATCACATCAAATTGGTCATCTCAGGCGATCAGATGTTGGCCTATGTCAATGATCTAAGCGAACCTGCTTTGGTCATTCCCAAGCTAGAGGGCAATAGTTCCAGTGGACATCTGGCCGTAGAAGGCAATGCCATTTTTGCCAATATGCGCATTCACGCTGATGCTGTCGAAGGATTGTCGCCCAAAGAAGGCTTGGATCTGACAAACAATGATGCACGATATCTGCGAGATTGGATGGTGAGTGAGCCTGTCGAATTTGATTTCGGTCAGGAGATCCTGAACAAGGATCTGCCGAATGATAGCAGTCGATGGTCCAGGATTACAGCTGAAAGATTGGGCTTGATCAACCTGACTAGGATATTTGGTGGTAGTAAGAGCCGGGACAGTCGCCGATTGTGCTGGCTCAAGACTTCTATTCAATCCAACAGAACACAAACACGACAACTGAATTTGGGCTTCAGTGATGAAGTCTGGGTGATTCTCAATGGTCAGTTGTTGTATGTTGACAAAAACTATTACGCTAATTTCATCATGAAACAGCCGGGAGGGCGATGCTCAGTGGAGAATACGATGTTTGAATTGCCATTGCAAGAGGGGAAAAATGAACTTTTGATTGGGGTAGGGAATTTTTTCTATGGCTGGGGCATTATTGCCCGCCTGGATATGGTAGAAGGTCTGGGGTTGTCTGAACATCTGGCGCCATAATTGGTTCAGAAAAAACCGGGAAGAAAATTGCAGGAATTAGATCAGGAATGGTCAAGCTGGCAGGTAATTTGTTTCTGTTAGGAATGTTGCCCTAAAGTATATGGTTTTTTTATGCAAAAAACTCTATTCCATAATTTGAAAATTCCTACCTTGCCGATTGAAAGAGTTCCTATATGAACCCTGGAGAAAGAGGATGGCTCAAACCCTTCATAGCTCACAAAAAGCACGCCTTAAGAATTCCTGCGGCAGACCCTTCTCTCCGTTTGATTCGCAAGGTGAGTGATAGCTATGAGTTTCTTTACAAACTCATTCAGCCGACTGGCTTGATGTATGGGCATCCTATTTCTTTCATTGGCACTCCACACCCTCTCAATCTTGAATGGTCTGAAAAGGATAAAATCAAGGTCCTGCTTGCTGAGGGCTATATTATGAGTGGTATGTACTTCCATTACGATTCTGACAAGGAAGTGATTCAGACTATGGAAGATGTACTGACGGACATTCGGAATTTTTATCAGCACAATTATCCCCTCTTTGCCTCCTCATCCCGAAGCCTATTTGGCAAACGAACAGATACCATAGATCAGATCGAATACATTCTTGACCGTAGGATCAGTATTCGATATGACTGGCGAAATTTTTGGACAAGTTTTTTTCACAACAGTCTACTCTTCTTCGATCTCATCCTGTTTGTGCAATGGATGGAGCATCCTGTAGCTATTCCTGGCGAAACACAAAAAGTGAGGCGCCATAATCTGCGGCTGAACTTGCTTCGGGTCATCGCTGCAGCAGCTCATGCGGATTCGGAAGTCCAAACGGAAGAAAAAGAATTGTTTAACTACTTTCTTCATTCGGCCAACCTCCCGCAAAGTGAGAAGAAGCGTGCGGCTAATTTTATTGTGGAAGGAATCAAATTGGACGATCTTGACTTACAGGATCTTCATAGCTGGATTTTGAAGAAATATTTTTTGGAATTGGCGATTCTGACAACCTGGTCGAACCGATCTGTGTCAGACAAGGAAGAGATTTTTATTCGAAAACTGGCCCATCAACTAGATCTGACACTGGATGATCTCGAACAAAGTACACTCTCTGTGAGAAAATTTGTGATGGCTTGCTGGGATCAGGTGCATTATCTGCAAATCAAGCAAAACTATCGGATTGTCAGTGAGCGCATGTTGGGGCGAATGCGGACCATTGTCAAAAAGAATCAACGATTGGTCAGCCAGGAAATCCAGGAGAGTAAAGAATTGGTGACCTTATTGCGGAAATCCCGCACACAGAATCTGTCTCCCAACGAAAAGGAAAAAGTCAGGGATCAACTGCTGGATATTCTCAGGACGATTCCAACTTTCGCCATCTTTCTGCTCCCTTTTGGTTCTTTGACCTTGCCACTCCTGCTGAAAATCATTCCCAAGCACGTCTTATATCCCAGCAGTTTTCGGGAAAATGAAATATAATCCTCCTACTCAGACATTTCTTCCCAACTGTCCAGACATTGCCTGAGTTCATGCAAGGGCCGTTGATATCCACTCCAAATCAAGCCTCCCATGATGAGGTATGCAATGAGACAAACATATAAGAGTCCCCAGCCTGTGAGGCCAATCATCAAACTCAAGTCCGGTGGGTTGATCAATGATATGCCCAACAAAGCAAGTGGCAGGAAGATCATCAAGCCAATCAGTTCGACCCTCATCCGTCTTTTTATTTGCCTGATCATCTGGAGAAGTCGCGCCCTCAAAGGAGTCCCGGCCGTGTCAAACCTTAGTCTATACTTGAGCAAAAACACGAACCCGATGATGACAGCATATATCAGAAAAAGCTCCAACCCAGCTATCCACTTGTTCGGATAGGAGATTGCCTCCAGGATCATCCACCATAATCCTGCGCCAAGTACCAATTCAAACAAGGCATAGAACAATATCTCCCGATTGTTGCGATGAATGAAGGAATCAATATATTGGATATTGGTTGTCAAGACTTTCTGTAGTTCTTCCCTTGATTTAATCGGAGCATGCTTTGGATCGGATTGTTTCCATAAATGAGATAGTTCATCGAGGCTCATGGGTTTGTTTTATTAGGATGGATTTTAATTTTTTCTTGATTCTATTCAGTCTTACTCCCACATTGGAGGAAGATACTTGCATGATTTCAGCGATTTCCTGATAGCTGTGGTTGTCCAACTGAAGCAGAAGGATCGCCTTGTCAATCTTGTCTAGATGAGAAATTGCTTCGTACAATTCGTCTTCATGTGAGGCATTTGTCTCTGGAATATGTTCATCTTTTTTACTAAGGGATTGGAAGACAGGCCTTCTTTTGCTTCGCCGAAGCTGGGTGATGGCAGTATTGAGGGCCACGCGATACATCCAGGTAGAGAAGGTCAAGGTCTGATCAAAGCGAGCATAGGAGCGCCACAATTGCAACACGATCTCCTGAAACAGGTCTTCCCGATCTTCCTCCAGACGCACATACATGCGACATACTTTGTGTATGATTCCCTGATGTTGATCGATTCGTGCCAAAAACTCCTGTTCCATTCACCTAGTGATTCGCAGAAGCAAGCAAAAATATTACATCACTCAAAAAAAACTCCCATCTTCCCTGTACCTTTGGATGATTATGAACAGTAAAAAATGTTGAAAACGTATATTCTTCCCCTGACCGAACTGATTCACGAAACCGAAGATGCTGCAACCCTTGTCTTTGAACAAGGCCTCGTTGATCGAATTTCCTATTACTCCGGCCAATACATCACCCTCAAAGTGATGATTGATGGAGAAACGTTTTATCGCTCCTATTCCTTGAGTAGCACCCCTCGATTAGATAGATTTTTGGCGATTACCATCAAGCGGGTAAAAGGAGGAATGGTTTCCAATTATGTGCTGGATCACTTTCAGGCAGGAAGACTGGTGGAGTTTCTGGCGCCGGCAGGGAATTTTTATCTGGAAACAGTGACCAAAAATCAACGTCATGTTGTTTTGATCGGAGCAGGAAGTGGTATCACACCTTTGATGTCGATGATCAGAGGGGTATTGTTTCACGAACCCCAAAGCACGGTTTCCCTGATTTATGCGAATCGGAAGGAAGAGGACATTATTTTTCGGGAACGATTGACTGCTCTCTCTGTCAAGTTCCCGGATCGCTTATTTGTGCAGCAAATTTTGAGTCAACCGGAATCGCCCCCCTCTGGCAACAGCTTGACTGGAAGAATAAATCCCACGAATGTTGGATCAATCCTAACGCCAATAGTAGAGCGCTCAGCTCTCCCTGCTTCTTTCTGGCTGTGTGGCCCGAATGGTCTGATGGAGACCGTTCGACAAGGACTTCAACAGCTAGGAATGTCTTCCTCAGACATTCATCAAGAGCGATTTGTGGCGGATGAGGAGATGCAAAAAAAACAGACCGCTGGCCATGGCCCTACCCGAATGGTTCGATTGATTCGCGCCGACAAAACCATAGAAATTCAAGTCCCCTATGGAACTACTGTCCTGGAAGCAGCACTTGCACAAGGGCAGGATCTTCCCTATTCCTGCAAACGGGGAATTTGTTCCACCTGCATGGCTGATTTGGAAGATGGCAAAGTGGAGATGGACAATCCTGAATCCTTGTTGCCATTTGAGATTGAGATGGGCAAGGTGTTGGTGTGCCAATGTCATCCCTTATCTGATGATGTTCGTATCCGTATCGGTGGATAATGCTTGGAGGAAGGCAGCCTTATGGATTTGGTATACAGCCGTCCAACTCAGACTCGCATGAACTTGCCCTCATCGACTCAACACCCGATAATACCATGCATCCAGCTTTCCGACATATTGCCAAAACAAGGCATCTTCCGGGAGGTGGACACCTGCCTCACAAGGAGCTTCTATGTCCCGGATACTGTTTGTCGCTGTGAGGGAAGAATAGGAAGCCCCTTCTCTCAGCAAGGTATGCCGAATAAAGACATAGCCGGGCAGGGAAGGTGGAATCGCTTCAACAAGGGAAGGAGCCATTTGTACGACTGGGTAAGCAAGATTTTTGACGATTTCCTGAAGTGGGACCAGAGACCCGATCCCAAGACAGACCAGCAAGACCAGTCTTAGTGTGCTTGTTCTGGGAATGGCAGTCAAGCTCCTGCCAATAAGGATGCACATCCACAATACTGGCGGTCCACTCACCCGCAAAGAGACATCATTGTAGCGTCCGATTCGATAGAAAAGAATCACTGTAAGCAATCCAAGCACTGCCCACATCCAAAAACGGTCTTCCTTCGATCCTCCGTTTTGTTTGTTGAGAAGGAGAAGCAACAGCCCGAATATTCCAAATTCTCCCAGCCCAAAATAAAGAAGACTGACCCCCCAGCCCGGTTTGGCAGCATATTCCCACACGAAGCCATTGTAAGCCAAAGGTGGATGTGCCCCATAGTAAGCAGCCATTATGCCCACCCATAGCAAGGGCGGGAGGAGGTTGTGCCAACTGATTGCAGGTCGAATCCCGGCCTTGATCACAGCAATCCCAACCAATCCGGCCAGACCCAAAAAAATAAAGGGAGACCAGAAGAGGGTCAAGGCAAGGATGAATCCCACATGTTTGAGGCATTGTCGATTCAGGATCTCGTGCATACACCATGCAGCGGCCAGCCATCCGCTGATCGCGTGTTGGGGTGCCCAGCCCAACTGACTCATATGCCCCGGATAATTGTGTCCCAACCCCCATTGCTCAGGAAGTTGGCAATCTACGGTCAGTGCCATCGGATAGGGGAGGGCCGTACCGAAGAATCCGACATCCCATGCTCTAAAAAGATTTTCGATCACATCGAGGCCACCAAAACAAATGAATAAGCCCATGGCCAATATCGGACGCGCAGGAAGCAGACGACAGATCCATAGCAAGGCGAGTGCGATCCCCAACCAGCCCCATAGAAATGAACATACTTCCAGACCTGCAGGATTGACAATGGATGCAAGACCTGCAGCTACCAGATAATATCCCAAATAGTAAGAGAGGAAATAGGGCTCTTCATTACAATCCTCGTCTACCACCGGCCATGATTGATGCAGCAGGTCGTGATAAATCAGGTTATGTTTTTGATAATCTTCCCGCTGATAGGACAATCCCCCAATACCTGAGCAAATGCTTAATAGCAATGATAAGATAAGGACCGAGGAGAGAATGCGGCTTGAAGGCAGTTTGTTGTGCCACGGTAGCCCATCTTGAGTCTTCCCAAACATACACCAACTACCCCAGATCCATAGGAGAGTCATTGGGAGTCCGACATATAGGCGTAACCAACCCAAGCAAAAGAGGAGATGTGGAAGCAATAGATATATCAGGCTCAGAAGCTCCAGGGAAGGATAGGTGGACAGCTTCGAAACAGGACCTTTCTCTATAGACATATCGTTTTGTGCATGGAGCTACAAACTTATGATATGTCTACCCCATTCACAAAAGCTGATCAGGCAGTTTTATGTAAATTGTCAGACATCGAGAAGGGACGTGTACTCCGTTGGTCAACATAGCTGATCAATTCGTGAAAATCAGACAAGACATGAGATACTTCTGCCAATTCATCCTTGTTCAGCAAGGCTTGATAGCCAGAAAGAAGGATGCCTTGATTCGGAAATTTGCGATTCAACTTCTGAATATAGGGAACAACAGAATCTCTGGAAGGAACATTGGTGATGATGGTGAACAGAAAATCAGGTTGATAATGCTCCACAATGGTTTCCAGATCCTGCATGGGGAGGCTCTGACCCAAATAGATGATTCTATTATGTCTTGATTTGATCAAGAATGCACTAAACAGCAGGGTCAACTCATGTAGTTCCCCCTCAGGAAGAAAGAGCGCATATTTCTTGGCATGTGGATTGACTGGCCCTACATGACCATCGATGGCGACTATGAGTTTTTGCCGAATCAAATTGGAAATGAAGTGCTCATGCGCAGGATTGATGCTGCCAGTTTGCCAAAGGATACCAATTTGTTTGAGAAATGGGAAGACGATGTTGAGCATGGTTTGCTCAAAACCAAATTGTAAGGTATTGGTAGAAATGATTTTTTCGAATCGCGCTTCATCCAAATTGACCATGGCGATGACCATGGCATTGATTTGATTGGGAAATTCAAGATTGGAATCCGAGATATGTCTAACCGTTTCAGCGATTTGTCGTCGATCCATTTGTGAAATCTTCGAAATCTTTTTCCCGTTTCTGTTCAAGAAAGAAATATTCAAGATCAACCGTAGGTCTTCATCATTATAGTATCGAATATTCGTAGCTGTCCGTTTGGGTTGAATGACCCCATACCGTTGTTCCCAAATCCTCAAGGTGTGGGCTTTGATGCCTGAAAGTTTCTCTAAATCTTTGATAGAATATCTTCCCACGGTATTCAATTAATTGATTACACATTCTAAGTTATCTTTTCAACTAACTTAGACTCAAATTGTTTAGAAATGTTCAATCTTGATCGCCAAGGTGTAAAAAATGGCATTAGAATGCAAGGAGATGGCATGTTGTCGATCAAATATTCTCAAACCCTCTTCCTGTATTTTCATCCCAATCTTCATCATTGGCAGATTTGCCTGGAGGATTGAACAATCCCCACCGATCCAAAATATAATTCCAGGGATCAAAAGATTCGACCCACTCAACAAACAGGACTCGAAATTCTTCCATCTCATCTCGCAACAATTGAAAGTACTCAGGCGCATCAAAGCCATACATGCGCAAGCCTTGCAATTGTGTTACCAATTCTCGGGCAGCTTTGCGAATCAAGGTGGCATTCTCCATTCGGATAGAGTATAAATCTCCACCCTCTGCACCGGCAATCTTTGCTTTGATGGTCCCAGCATCAGCCAGCATAAAATCCCTGCTATGCACAAGCATCTTATTGTCATCTGGAATCAGGGCAGTGAGAGCGTTTACGAGCTCAAAAATTTCTGTGGCCTTCTGGTAGATTGGAAGATCTTCAGGATTTCGATCGCGCATGAGCAAAATGTTGTGGTTTCTTTGGATAACGTTAAGCAAGCAAAGATTGTAGCTTCATGGCCACACTCATATCTCCCTCAATCTGAAGTTTGCCACTCATCATAGCCCCCATTGGATTGAGTTTGCCCGAAGAAATGGCCATCAGATCTTCCATAGAAATGCTCACTGTGCAATCTGCTTGTTGATCATGTTTTGTTACTTCATTGGTCTCTCCCGTCCCATCAATGAATAAGTGCGTTTCGCCAAAGTCAAATGCGAGGGTTTTTCCCAAAGGAGGCGTTTTGCTCGCTTTTTCTTGAATCGTCGCCATGAATTGCTCAAAAGTAGGAGGAGGGCTGGTGATTGCCCCTTGAGAACCATTGTTGCTGAGGTGCTTCTTTTGTGGTGTGGGGCTAGCGGCCTGATAGTCCACATCATCGATGACAATCTTTGCAATGATTTCCCGCATGATTTCGGATGAGCCGCCTCCAATGGTTCCGACACGAACATCCCGATACATTCTGGCCAGTGGATAATCTTCCATAAACCCATAGCCACCAAACATTTGGAGACATTTGGTTGCAATCTCTTCAGCCTTTTCGGTGGCAAGCATCTTGGCCATGGAGCAGAGTTTTACATCATAGATTTTGTCATCGTATAGCTTGCAACAGTGGTAGCTAAAAGCTTTGAGGGCTTCCACTTCACTGGCCATCTGTGCGATCCGGTGCCGAAGAACCTGGAATTTGTTGATCGGACGGCCAAACGCCTGACGCTCTGACATGTACTGAAGGGTTGTCTCAATGGCCCATTCCATCCCTGAGACACAAGACGGCACAGCCACAAGCCGTTCTAGTTGGAGGCCATTCATGAGATAATAGAATCCTTTGCCTTCATCCCCGATCAGGTTTTCTGCTGGGACTTTGACATCATCGAAGCTCAATTCTGCTGTGTCTGAGGCATGCCAGCCGAGTTTTTTGAGCTTGCGGGCGGATACCCCTTCACTTTGTCTGTCGATTACAAGGAGACTGACCCCTGCTGCCCCGGCTTCTGGATTGGTTTTGACCACCGTTACGATGAAGTCTCCATATACAGCATTGGTGATGAATGTTTTGGACCCATTGACGATATAGTAATCTCCCTGTCTTTCGGCTCTGGTCTGAATGTTTTGTGCATCGGAGCCTGCACCTGGTTCGGTGATTCCGATAGAACAAATGAGATCACCTGAAATGATGCCTGGTAGATATTTTTCCTTCAAGCGCTCTGATCCATATTTGAGAATATAGGGAGAGGCCATGTATTGGGTTACTTGTTGGGTGATGGCAAAGCCACCGGAATTGGTTCTAGCCACTTCTTCATTGAAAACCACATCATAGAAAAAGTCCAGGTTCATGCCGCCATATTTTTCAGGATAGGAAAGCCCCAAAAATCCCATTTCTCCCATTTTCTTCCAGATAGATCTAGGAATTCTTCTTTGTTCCTCCCACTCATCGATATAAGGAATGGCCTCCTGTTGCAGAAAGCTTCTCAAACTTTGTCTAAATAGGGTATGCTCTTCAGTGAAATAGTAGGAATTCATAAGGAGGCAATTTGTGAGTTATTTTTTTTGTGGGGAAAGAAAGGATCGCAATACAGTTGGAAGTCCCATTTTGTCGGAATTCAGGTGTTGGGCACCATCTACATACAGGGTGATCCCACTGATGTAAGATGCCAAGGGACTTGCTAGAAAACAAGTAGCATTGGCGACATCTTCAACTTCTCCAAACCTGCCCATAGGGACTGCATTTCGGGCTTCCTGGAACATCTCCTGCACGGCTTGCGGATAAGTGGACAGGCCAGAAGATTCGATGGTGCCGGGAGCGATACAATTGATTCGAACATTGTATTGGCACCATTCCAAGGCAAGGGTTTTTGAGAGATTTTCAACGCCTGCTCTAGCAGCTCCAGTGTGTATCATGCCCGGAAATCCACGAAAAATATCAGCAATGATATTAATAATGACTCCGGATTTCTGGGGGAGAAAAAAACTGGTTCCCATCTCTCTGGTCATATAGAAGGTGCCGTTGAGATTGTTATTGATCACAGCATTCCAGCCTTTGTCATTGATGTATTCAGCGAGGGCTGGGAATTGTCCCCCTGCATTGTTGACAAGGATATCCAATCGGCCATGTCTGTCCTTGATCTGAGCTGCCAATGCTTGTATTTGATCGGTCTGTCGAATGTCGCAGGCTTTGTAGTCCACTGATCCATAGGCAGAAAGTTCTTCGGCAGCCTTTTTTAGCGGCTCCTCCTTGCGCGAAGCAATGCTCACAGTTGCCCCAAGTTGCAGCATCTGTTTGGCTATCCCATAGCCAATCCCACTGCGGCCGCCTGTTACGAGCACGATTTTGTCTTTGAAGAGTGTGTTGGAGAACATGAAGAACATATTGATTGAAACACAAAGGCACAAAGAAAGAACGCACAATGCCTTAGAGACTGTTTGGGAATCTGTGCTGAGGATGTTTAGGGTGTATTTTTTTCTCAGACAAGGCCCTTTTTTGTTCTCATAGTGGTGCTATGGGAACAAAAAAAGCCGCCGGATGAGGAAAAAAGACGCATACAAAAAATAAGTAACAGATTTTCAAACAGTCTCTTAGAGAGGGACAAAAAAGCATTCAGTGTCGCCAAACCCCGAAAGCATCTGCCCCCTTGATGGGTTGATTGTACAGCACTGCCAACACAAAGCCCAGATAGTTGCGTGTCTCTCTTGGATCAAGCAAACCATCGTCCCACATTTCTGAGGTAGAATACCAGGCAGAAGCTTTGTCTTCCGCTTCATGGATCAACATTTGCTTCAGCATGCTGGCTTTTTTCTCATCGAATTCTTTCCCGAGAGACTTGGCAGAGGCTCGCTGGATGATTTCCATCACTCCCGCCAATTGTTCGGACCCCATGACACCTATTTTGGAGTTGGGATAAGCAAACAAAAATCTCGGATCATAGGACCGCCCATTCATTCCATAATTCCCTGCGCCATAAGAAGAACCAATCATCAAGGTGAGAGAAGGAACCTCGCTATTGGATACAGCATTGATCAATTTTGCTCCATTCTTGATGATTCCCCCTTCTTCATAGGCTTTCCCTACCATATAGCCTGTGGTATTTTGCAGGAATAGCAGCGGAATGTGATTTTTATTGGACAACTGGATGAATTGAGCCCCTTTATTCGCAGATTCTGAAAAGATGACCCCATTATTGGCCAATATGCCGACCGGATACCCATGAATCTTGGTCCATCCTGTGATAAGGGTATTGCCATATTCTGGTTTGAACTCAGAAAATCGCGAGCCGTCCGTAATCCGCATAATCAACTCACGGGCATCAAAGGGGGTTTTGGGATTGGCAGGAATGACTCCCAACAATTCCTCTGGCGCGTATATGGGAGGCTCGATAGGCCCACTTGGAACAAAATGCGGACTGCCTACATGCACAAATTGCATCAACTCTCGGGCAATTCTGATCCCATCCAATTCATCCTCAGCCAAATAATCAGAAACACCTGAGATCCTGCTGTGCATCTCTGCTCCCCCCAATTCTTCATCTGTAGACACTTCATTGGTTGCCATCTTGACAAGCGGTGGTCCTGCCAGAAATACTTTGGCAGCTTGCTTTTGGAAGACCGAAAAGTCAGACATCCCTGGAACATAGGCACCGCCTGCTGTAGCATTCCCAAATACCACTGAGATGGTGCTAATTCCCATTTTGGATCGTCGGGTAATTTCGCGGAAGGATTCCCCTCCATAATTGAAAATCTTGGCCTGATCCGGAAGATTGGCCCCTCCGCTTTCCACCAGATTGATGCTGGGAAGCCGGTTCTCTCTGGCAATCTGTCCAAGTCGCAAGCCTTTGAAGGCTGTGGCATAATCTACAGACCCTCCTTTGCGGGACCCTACATTGGAACTGATCAGGCATAATTTTCCCTGAACCAGACCAATGCCTGCCACATTTGTGCCGCCAGCGCCAAAGCCGCCTTTGCGGCGCATGCCAGCCAGCGGCAGTAATTCCAGGAAGGGACTGTCTTTGTCCAATACCAATTCCAAGCGTTCTCTAGCAAGCATTTTTCCGCGCTGTCTGGCTCTGGCAATGTGTTTGTCCTTTCCCTGGAATCGACTTTCCTCCATGTGTTTGTCCAATTTCTCTAACAAGCCCATCATCTCTTCGCGGTTCTGTTGGAAGGATGGACTATTGGGATTGATCTTGGATCGAAGGGACTGCATAGTAAGAAAGTTGAAAACAGAAATGAATCGTTTTTGCTCTTGTGATTGAGAAATCGTATTGGACAAAGGGACAAAATTAAGCAAAATATCCTCAGAGGTCTTGAATAATTCCTATTATTGTCAAAAACCCTCTTGATTATGAAAAAACTAATAAACTACCTACTCTTGATTCCCCTTGTCTGTTTGATGGGAGCCTGTAAATCTAGTCAAACGGGTCAAAAGGACACTATGACCGCTTCTTCAGAACTGATCTCTTCAGTTACCATGAAGGCATTGATCATCGATGGACAGAACAATCATGACATGTGGCCCAAAACTACTGTGATGATGAAACAATATCTGGAGGAGTCAGGAATGTTTTCGGTGGACGTCGAGCGAACAGCATTTACCTGGAAAGGGGATGTATATTTTCCGGAATATTCTTTAGGAAAGAAAACCGAGGCGCAGGAAAAACCAATGGCAGATCCAAACTATTCTCCTGATTTTTCTGCTTACGATGTGGTCATTTCCAATTTTGGATGGAATGCCGCAGACTGGCCACAAGCGACCCAAAGGGCGTTGGAAGAATTTGTAGGGGGAGGCGGTGGATTGGTGATTGTTCATGCAGCGGACAATTCCTTTCCAGAATGGTTGGAGTTCAACAAAATGATTGGAATTGGAGGCTGGGGAGGCCGGACAGAGAAGAGTGGCCCCTATATCTATTATTCCAATAATGGAGAGCTCATGCGAGACGATTCGGAAGGAAGAGGAGGCTCTCATGGGCCACAACATGAATTTCAGATTCAGATTCGAGACCAAACGCATCCCATTACCCAGGGAATGCCAGAGCAGTGGATGCATACAGAGGATGAATTATATGACCGCTTGCGTGGACCTGCTGAAAATATGACCGTATTGGCGACAGCTTATTCCTCTCTCAAGAAAAAAGGAACAGGACGACACGAACCGATGATGATGGTGTTGAACTATGGACAAGGGCGCGTTTTTCATACCCCCATGGGGCATGCAGATTATTCTATGGAGTGTGTCGGATTCATTGTAACACTCTTGCGCGGAACAGAATGGGCAGCTACAGGCAAGGTGACCCAA
Organism: Bacteroidota bacterium; assembly: GCA_039029315.1. Taxonomy (GTDB): domain Bacteria; phylum Bacteroidota; class Bacteroidia; order J057; family J057; genus JBCCCJ01. The sequence continues at coordinate 15,401 of JBCCGK010000027.1, forward strand.
ACCACTTTGCCCGAAGACTTTCCGAATGCACAAGAGAGCAAAAAGCGCGACTTCATACGAAAATAGGGGGTTCATACATGCACACATATCAATCAGATATCCTCATCATTGGCGGAGGTCTTGCCGGAATGGTAACGGCCCTCGAATTGTTGAATGCCAACAAAAAGGTGATGATCCTCGACAGAGACATCAAGAGTGAGTTGGGAGGTCTTGCCAAATGGTCTTTCGGGGGGATGTTTTTTGTGAATACCAAACACCAACAAAGAAATGGGGTCAAGGACAGCATAGATCTGGCATTGAAAGACTGGTTTAGCTATGCATCCTTTGATGAAGGAGAGGTGTGGGGAAAAAAATGGGCGGAAAAATATGTGCATCTGTGCACCGATCATGGATATCATTGGTTGCAGGAGCAAGGGGTGAAGTTCTTTCGTGTGCTGAATTGGGCTGAAAGAGGGTTGAAAGGAGATGGGAATACCGTTCCGCGATTTCATATGATTTGGGGGACAGGTTGGGAATTGGCGATGGTGATCAGGCAATGTTTGCTGAATCACAAAAATCGACACAATCTCACGCTTCATTTTCAACACAGGGTTACAGATCTGATTGGAAATCGATCCGGGGTTCAGGGAGCAAAGGGAATCATCGAGTCAAGCGATCAAGCATTTGAGGCAAAAGCAGATGTGGTGGTAGTCGCTACCGGGGGGATCAATGGAAATATTGAGAAAGTCAAAGAGAACTGGTATAAGCCTTGGGGAGAACCGCCGGAAGTCTTGCTGAATGGTGCGCATAAATTTGCTTTGGGAGATCTGCACGATGCAACAGAAGCAATCGAGGGAAGCGTAGTGAATCTGGATAAACAATGGAATTATGCCGCAGGGATTCGCCACTACCAACCCAGAAAACCTGATCATGGCCTGAGTCTGGTTCCCTGTAAGACATCCGTCTGGCTCAATTATGAAGGCAAACGAATGGGGCCAACCCCATTGGTTACTGCCTATGATACCCGCTATCTGGTGGAGCGGATCTGTCAGGAACGGAAAAAATATTCCTGGCAGGTCCTCAATCGAAAAATCGCTTTGAAAGAGTTTGCGATTTCTGGATCAGAACACAATGCAGCCATCCGGGAGAAGAAGCTGTTTCAATTCCTGAAAAATATTCTCTTCGGCAACAAAGCCCTGCTCAATCAAATCCTGGACAAATGTGAGGACATGATCATGGCAGATACCTTGGAAGAACTGGTGGAAAAAATGAATGCCCTTACAGGCGACAATGATGTGAAACTTGAACATGTGGCGGCCGCCATAGAGACCTATGATCGAGGCATTGAGAAGGGACCTCCCTACGAAGACGAACAACATCGCTTGATCTACAATGCGCGAAAATACAGGGGAGATCGCGTGCGGACCATGAACATGGCCAAGATCGCTGACCCGAAATCAGGCCCATTTATTGCGATTCGGGATTTCATTCTTTCTCGCAAAAGTCTGGGAGGAATTCAAACAGACTTGCAAGGGAGAGTGCTAAGCCAGGTCGATATCAACGGCCAACAACAGGCAATTTCTGGTTTATACGCGGTCGGAGAAGCGGCTGGCTTTGGCGGTGGAGGCATGCATGGCCTTCGATCTCTGGAAGGAACCTTCCTGGGAGGCTGTGTGATCACAGGAAGAGTGGCTGCCTATTCGATTCTGGGAAAAGACTTGTCTTAGAGGCTGTTTGAACATCTATCGCTAATTTTTTGTATGTGTCTTTTTTCACCATCTTTCAGCTTTTTTTCTGTCCATAGCGCAGCTATGCAAAGCAAAAAGAGCTTTGGCTGGTAAAAAAATATGCAATAAAAATTCTCAGCATATATGTCAAAACAGTCTCTTGGAGACTGGGTGAAAATCTGATTCTTATTTTTTGTTTGGGTCTTTTTTCCTCATCCTATTGGTCTTTTGGTCTCTCTACTGGGCACTTTTTCATCATTTGTTGTTAGAATTCTTCTCGACTTTTTGGCGGCCTACCCGTCTGAACTGATAAAAGTGTACAGTGTGAATTTGTTGTTGTCATAGCACCACGATGACAACAAAAAAGTGCTTTGTCTGAGAAAAAAAGCATGGTAAAAAATTCTCAGAACAGATCTCAAAACAGGAACGGAAAAAGACCATGCGTAGCAAATCCCTTGCTTGAAGATTCTGAAAAATGAGCAAAGTCCACTAACTTGCCTGTGCAAATCTTCAATAACTCTGCTACATGAAGTGCTTCATTCTCTCTCTTCTATGTCTGACAATTTTCTCAATTCAAGCCATAGGACAAGTAGGAGTCCAGATTGCTTTTGTTAATGAAGTGAAAGACGGAGAAACGGATTTTTTCCAGGAGCTCATTCGATCTGAAATTCAAACTCTACTCAAAAATCGCTGGAAAGTTGAATTCCGGGAATTTCATGGTGAGCATGACAGAGAGACGATTCGGGAGCAATTGCAATTGGCCTTTGCGGATCAGGAAGTGGATGTTGTGATTGCTGTCGGCCCGTTAAGCAGTTCGGAGCTGGTGCGACAAGCACAATTCCCCAAACCCAGTATCGCAACCCTTGGTCTGGACAAGAGCTTGCAGGGACTCCCACTCAATGAGGAGAAAGCTTCAGGAATTCACAATCTTGTTTATCTCGAATCCCCCTTTGATTTTCAACGAGATATTCTCAAACTCCATGAAGTCCACCCATTCAAAGAACTTGCAGTTGTTGGGGGAAAAAATCTGTTGGGAGATCTGGATGTGTTGGAGTCTATCATGAAAATTCATACAGATCAGTTGCAGGTAAAGACTACATTGATTCTGGTAGAAGATGATGTGGAGAAAGCCTTGGAGTCAATTCCCGAAACGGTAGATGCCATTTATGCAATGCCGCTCTTTGATTTCAGTGATAGCAGTAGAATCCAGTTTTTCTCTTCTATCAATAAGCGAGGCATCCCTACTGCTGCGCTCTTGGGAGAGAGTTATATTGAAAGTGGGGCCTTGCTCGCTTATGAAGCTGACGCCAATATTCGACGGATGCCTAGAAGGATTGCCCTGAATGTGATGAAAATCCTCGAAGGCGTTCCCGCAGCCAGGATTCCTGTGGAGATGGAAACCTATAATGAAAATCTCCTGATCAATATGTCCACCGCTAGAGAGATCGGAATTTATCCCACTTTTGAAGTCATGGCGGAAGGGACCTTGATCAATATGAATGTGGTGCCTGAAGGGCGTGTGATAAGTTTGCAGGGGGTCATTGCCGAAGCCCTGATCAACAATCTGGATGTGAAGATTGCCGAGATAGAACCTCAAATTGTAGGCAAAGATATTGCACTGGCCAGAGCTGACTTGTTACCCAAACTGGATGTCTCCACCATTCTTTCTGCCCAGGATGAACTGTCCACCTTTATTCAGAATGGTGCACAAGGGAGGGTCAACTGGATCGGAAGCGCCAGTGTATCCCAGGTCTTTTTTGCAGAACCCGCCTTTGCCAATATTGCCGTCCAGAAGATTCTGCAAGAAAGTGCAAACTTCGAATTGGAACAAAGCAGACTTGACGCTATTCTGAATGTCGCAAACGCTTATCTCGTGGTCTTGCAAGCCAGTTCGAATTTGAAAATCCAGCAGGAAAACGTAGCTGTTACCAAGGAGAACTATGACATCGCCAAGGCCAAGGAAGCGGTCGGATATTCCGGCGCGACAGATATCAATCGATGGGAATCAGAATTGGATGTCAGGAATATTGACCTGAATGACGCTTATGCAGGACTCCAGCAAGCCAGATTCCGATTGAATCAATTGTTGAATCGCCCCATAGATGAGGCCTTCAATTTGCAGGATGTCAGTCTTGAAAATCAGATGATTCTGATTGCAGGCAGGCGCCTGGAATTGATCGATAATTATGGAGATTTGGAGAAATTCGCAGATTTTGTAGTAGAGGAAGGTATGAGACGCTTGCCTGAATTGAAGCAAATTCAGGCTGGTATCCGCGTACAGGAACGCCTGAAACAATCGCGACAGCGCGCTTTTTATCTGCCATCTCTTGCCTTATCAGGTTCTGGGAATCGCATCTTCGATAAATACAATGTGCCAGAGCCACTGATGCCGACAGAGAATGGAATTACGACCTGGAACCTTGGTCTGGCATTGTCCTTTCCTATCCTGAAAGGAGATAGCCGAAGACAGCAATTACAGCAAACCCAATTGAGTCTGGCGCAGTTGGAAAATCAGAAATCCAATGCCCAGAATCAGTTTGAACTGGCCATTCGCTCCAATATCGAAACCCTTGGAGCCTCCTTCTCGCGGGTGCGATTGTACGGAGGAGCCGCGGAAGCTTCTAGCAAAAACTTCCAGATTGTCCAGAATGCCTATTCTGAAGGACAAGCCAATATCACCACCCTGATCGATGCACAAAATAACGCCTTGCAAGTGGAGCTTGCCTCTATCAATGCGGTGTATACCTTCATCATGGATTTTCTGACACTCGAACGCTCAATGGGCTTTTATTTCTTTGCCTTGTCCCAGGAGGAGCGGGATGCTTTTTTTGATCGCATGAACCAATTTATCAATGAATAATATGAACCTTGACTATTCATCCTTTCAGCCGCATGGAAGGAGAATCATGAAGCTAGCTGTGTTGGTGATTGCTTGTCTAATATCTGCCTGCGGCGAGGACAATAAGATCGCTTCGGAAGAAGTGCTTCGACCGGTCCGGTATGGAACAGTGATGCCATCCAGCGGTGTCGGGGGACAGAGTTTTTCAGGAACTACCCAGGCAAGCATTGAAGCCAAGTTAAGCTTCAAAGTTGGCGGAACCATCAATCGCTTGTCTGTCAAAGTGGGAGATGTCGTCCGCAAAGGACAGGTAATCGCCAGTCTGGATGCGCGTGATTATTCCGTACAGCAGGAGCAGGCAAAAGCGCAACTCAAAAGTGCAGAGACCCAGATCAAAAGTGCCGAAGCCCAACTGCTCAACAGCAAATCCACCTATGATCGAATTGAGAAGTTGTATGAAAATAATAGTGTGTCTCTGAGTGAGTTTGAGCAAGCCAAAACTGCGCTTGAAGCTTCTCAGGCGAGCTTTGAAGCTGCAAAGGCCCAGGCATCGGTATCACAGGCCCAGGTGGCTTCCGCTACCAATCAGGTGGACTATTCTCGTTTGGTGGCTCCTTTTGCAGGAGTGATCAGTTCGGTCAATGTAGAAGCCAACGAATTGGTCGGATCGGGCATGATTATCGCTTCCCTGACAGCCACCACGAAACCTGAAGTCAGGGTAGGAGTACCTGAAGTTTATATTAGCAAAATCAAAAAAGGACAAAAAGTCAATATTCGCTTTTCGGTCTTGACAGATCAGCTCTTTCCCGGAACCGTCAGTGAAGTCGGATTTAGCAACAACAGTGGCTCAACGTATCCAGTCATTATTCAAATCGATGAAGCTGGGGATGCAATCAGACCAGGAATGGCTGCAACAGTCAGTTTTGGAGAAGATGGAACAGCCGGAAAATCTTCCCTGGTTGCCCCTGTTCAGTCAGTAGGAGAAGGAGCCAACGGTCATTTCGTTTTTCTCTTGAAAAAAATGGACAAGGCCTATGTCGTCAAAAAACAATCCATCACCATCGGACAATTGCTCAGCAATGGATTTGAAATCACAGAAGGCTTATCTGAAGGAGATCTGGTCGCAACAGCCGGATTGAATTCCCTGTTAGATGGAATGAAAGTAAGTCTGACTGAGAAATAAGCAGTGCTTCATGAATTTTACCAAAATTTCATTAGACAACAATCGCGTGACGATCATGGTGTTGATCGTGATCATCGTGATGGGTATCTCTGCTTACAACAATTTGTCGCGGGATTCCATGCCTCCCTACACCTTGAGGTTCTGCAATGTGGTGACCCGTTTCCCTGGAGCTTCTCCTGAACGAGTAGAGAAGCTGATCACGGAGAAGATAGAAGAAGTTGCGCAGGAGTTACCTGAATTAAAGACCGTCACCAGTGAGTCGAGGACAGGCTTGTCTGTGGTCTCTATCAGTCTGGCAGACGATACGCCCCCCGACCAACTGCAATCGATTTGGGATCGCTTGCGAAGGAAAATTGAATCGATTCAACAACAATTACCAGACGGCAGTCGCCCACCCAATGTACAGGACGATGGCATCGGTGTTGTGTACGGGGTCATGCTTGGGATGCTTGGAGATGGATTTTCCAATGCCGAACTGGAAGATTATGCAGAAGATATCCGCGATGAGTTGGTCAAACTGGATGATGCCTCTGAGGTAGAAATCAAGGGAATTCAGGCAGAGCAAATCTATGTGGAATTTGACAATGCAAGCTTGGCCGATATTGGACTCTCTGCCAATCAACTACAGCAAATCATCGCCACTACCAATATTGTGTATTCGGGCGGGCAGGTCAGTCTGGAAGATGAACGGATTGTCCTTGAACCAACAGGGAATTTTGAGACAGTGGACGATTTGAAAAAAACACTGATCACCCTGGGCAATACCGGACAGGCATTGGAGTTAGGAGATATTACTCACATTACAAGAAGGTACAAAAGTCCGCCTGACGGGCTTGTCCGAATCAATGGGACACCCGGTCTGGCAATCTCGGTTGCGTTGAAAGAAGGGGCCAATCTCATTCGTCTGGGACAAGCGATTGATGAAAAGGTCACACAATACAACCAGCAACTCCCCATAGGCATTGAGGTGACTCGGACGGCTGCTCAGGACTATTATGTAGACACCAAGGTGTCGGATTTTATCAACAATGTCTTTCAATCAGTTGGGATCGTTCTGGTGGTTATGCTGCTGTTTTTGGGATTGAGAACGGGCTTTGTCGTTGCGAGCCTGATACCGACAGCCATGGTGATGACCCTTTGGTTGATGGAGTTGGTAGAGGTCGGTCTTACGCAGGTCTCTCTGGCAGCCTTGATCATGGCCCTGGGATTGTTGGTGGACAATGCCATTGTGGTCTCTGAATCCATGATGGTCAAGATGGAAGAAGGCATGAAACCCAGAGCGGCTGCGATTAGCGCTTGTCAAGAACTGCTGGCTCCACTGCTGGTTTCTTCCCTGACCACTTCCGCTGCCTTTTTGGCCTTTTATTTGGCTCCGAATACGATGGGTGAGATGATGGGCGTGCTCTTTGTGGTGATTAGCTTGGCGCTATTGTCCTCCTGGATTTTGGCGATGACCTTGATTCCTTTGTTAGGAGCAGCCTTTATTCGCGTAGACAAAAAGGAAAAAGGAGGAGAGAAAAAACAGGACCTATTCGATCGCCTGAATCATTGGTACAAAATCATCTTATTGTGGGTACTCAAACGCCCCCTCACGTTTGTGGCCTTGATTGTGGCGATGTTTGTCGGCTCCCTGATGTTGTTTGGGCAGCTCCCATTTATTTTCTTCCCGGATAGCGACAGAAATTTGGTTACGGTCAATCTCAATCTGCCGCTTGGGACCAAAATCGAGCGAACAGAAGAAGTGGTCTCCGACATTGAAACCTATATTCAGTCTGAGCTATTGGTCAATGATACCAGAGAGGCTGGCATAGTAGACTGGACAGCTTTCATCGGACAAGGGCCAGCCTCCTACGATTTGGGCTACCAACCGGGAGAGGCCAACTCTGGCTATGCGCATATGTTGCTCAATACTTCGAGTTTTGAGGCCAACAATTCGGTCATTCGCAAGTTGGACCAGTTTTGTTTTCAGTCTTTTCCCAATGCAGAGGTGACAGTTTCTCCATTGGCTGGCGGTGGAGGGGGAGGCTCCGATGTCGCCATTCGTATTTCGGGCAATTCTCCTGAAGAGTTGATGCGAATCTCCGAAAACATCAAGCAAAAGATGGTTCAGATTCCTGGGGCCAAAAATATCTCAGACAATTGGGGACCAAAAATCAAGAAGCTTGTCATTGATATCAATCAGGACAACGCCAATCGAGCTGGGTTGACCAACCAGGACATTGCCATTTCTCTTCAGACAGCACTCGACGGATTCAACTCAGGCTCTTTTCGAGAAAATGAAGACAATATTCCCATTACGATGCGAATAGAAGGCAGTGAAGAACTGGATGTCCGCCAATTGAATGGCCTTAACATTTTTTCGCAAAGTAGTGGAAGAAACGTCCCCCTCGTACAAGTGGCTAGCATAGAACCCGATTGGCAATTTGCCAAAATCCTCCGCCGGGATCTCTATCGGACTATGACCATAGAATGTGATGCTGCCGATGGTTTCACTGCTTCCAATATCACAGACATTCTGACACCCTGGCTGGAAGAAGAATCTACGGAATGGGGATCAGGCTATCGCTACTCGCTGGGAGGAGAATCAGAGCAGAGTGCAGAAGCGATGGGTGCTGTTGTCTCCAAATTGCCGCTTGCGGGCTTCATCATCATTCTTCTTCTGGTGCTGCAATTCAATTCTTTTCGGAAAACAACGATGGTGCTCAGCACGATTCCTTTGGGAGTGATTGGCGTCATTTTTGGCCTATTGCTGTTCCAGTCATACTTTGGCTTCATGGCATTTTTGGGAGTGATTTCTCTAGCAGGAATTGTGATCAACAATGCCATCGTCCTGATCGACCGTATCAAGATTGAGATAGAAGAAGGAGGAAAACAAGCTTTCGATGCCATAGTCGATGCTTCTCAGCAGCGATTCCGCCCGATTTTGTTGACAACTTTTACAACCACACTTGGATTGATCCCTCTATATCTTGGAGGAGGCTTGATGTGGGAACCCATGGCAGTGTCGATCATGGTGGGCTTACTCTTTGCAACTGTAATCACCTTGTTGTTTGTGCCAGTGATGTACAAATTATTGTTTCGCGTACAACAGATCTAGACCACATAGATCGTGATGCTCAGGGGCTACTGACAGCAGGCCAGTATTTCATCATCAAATTCTTTCCTTCGATACAATGCTCATAACCATCGAATACCAATCATTCATCTCCATTCACAATGACGCGTAGTATTTTCTCTCTTTGTATTATATTTTTTGTTACCACCAACATCATCCACGCCCAGACAAAAACAGACAAGCAACCCAACAATCAACTGTACCTTGGATTTACTGCAGGCATGTATGGCCTGACAGATTTTCAACAAAGTCCTCCTTTTGACGTTCAGACTCCACTCTATGTAGGACCGACCTGGATCAGAAATAATCTGGCTGTCTCTCCATTTTACAACATTGGTGGACACAGTGTAGGAATGTTTGTAACCTATGCCATCAGCAAGGATCTCAGTACCTATCTGATCATAGATGATGCCCTGAATGCTGATCAGGGATTTTATGGAGTAGGGATCACCACTCCCATCATTGACCCATATGTTGTAGGCTTTGTAGAAATTGATCGGACATATGGCGAAGTGGGATCGACTCCAGCCTTGTTGTTGGGGGTATGGGTCAGTCTGGGGAAAAAAGTTGCTGCATGGTAGTGAGTGATTTCGCAAAGAGAACCTCAACAAGAATGATGAGAGAAGAGAATAGGAGGCAATTCAAGCTTGATCCCCTCATCTGGAAATGGGTATCCTGTCCAAACAGGTCTACTCTGGCTGTCTGATGAGAAATTGCCTTGTCCAGAACCATAGGAACCCGACAGCATCAATGAGTTGTAGGTAGAAAAAATGGGACTTCTTTTTCTGTTCATTGCGCTGGGAATTTCGTATCTTCCAATCACAAAAATAATTTGTATTTTTTGTAGGTATTCATGGACCATCAGCAGCCTCGCCTTTCAGGATCTCCCTTGAGTCAGCAAATTGTGCAGACAGATGACTTTCGCTTTCTCCTATGGCTGGAATGGGAAGAAAATATGCCACATAGACAAATTGAGGATGACTACGCAGATATTGTTGTAGATATGCTCGATGGAAGAACGTATTGGATCACGGTGTGGACCTATGCATTTCTTCAGGAAGTCGTGAAGTATGATATTGCAGAGCAGGAAGGAGGAAAAGGACTATTTGTTGTCCCGCCAGACTTATTTGTGCAAACATTGACCCGTGAATGTCTGGAAGAAACCATCCTTGCCCTGATGCGGGAAGGGGATCTGGATCGGATGTTAAATCCTTCTGTTTTTCGATTGAAATATGCTTATCCCTGGATTGATTCCTATGAGTTCGATGAAACCCGGAAAGTGGAACGAACGCTGTTTGGGATCATTGGTGCTTTCCCTCGCTTTTATGGACATATGTTGCATGTGCTTGCCAAAAACGTTGAAAAGAATGAATATGCACTTCAATTGGAACATCGTGGAATCGCGGTGATCCCATTTCCCAAAGAAAATCTGGCAGAAACAGACATACAGTTTTTTAAGAACAAAAAAGATTTTTGGGCACGAAAATTACGATATGAACTGCCCTATTAAGTAGTCAAGCAGAATGGTGAAGGTATGGGGTATAGAGGTATAGGGGAATAAGGCATTGGTTGTCAGTGAATTGATTCAAGACAAAAATACCGTATTCATTTTGCTCTAATACTTAGAGACTGTTTTGAAATTTGTACTGAGAATTTTTATGATGTATTTTTTTCTCAGACAAGGCTCTTTTTTGTTCTCATAGTGGGGCTATGAGAACAAAAAAAGCTGTAGGATGAGGAAAAAAGACACTTACAAAAAATAAGTAACAGATTTTCAAACAGTCTCTTAACTCTCCTCATTTTCTATTCTGAAAAACGATAGCCATATTTAGGTATCTCATCTGGAAGATCCTTCCTCCAATTCTGCAACAATCATGCAATACCAATCCTTCCGTACGATCATCAAACAACCTCAAACCATCATTGCCTTGGGCGTCACGATCATCAGTGCTTGCGCCTTGGTGGTGTCGATTTTTCAAACCAGAATTATGGTCGAACAAAGAATCCTCATGCATGAACAGGCCAAGGCTTCTGTTTGGCCTCGGGTTTCTCTGATGAGAGGGAAATCACATTCAGAGGTAGATTACAGCCTCACGGATTATCATTTGGTGTTGGCCAATGATGGGGTAGGGCCAGCCATCATCAAAGGCGTGAGAATCACCTATGACGATCAGCCAGTAGAGCATTGGTGGGAGATGTTCAAGTTGTTTCCAATGGATGATTCAGTCGAGCTGTATATCAGCAATGCCTCCATCAACAATACCATTGTCAAAATCGGAGAAGAGCGGCAAGTGTTGGGCCTGAAGCACAATTTGCCGCTGGCACAGGTGTATTTTCGGGAATCAGACAAAATCAGGATTGAAATTATCTATGAATCCATTTATGGCGACCGATGGCAACTTATATACGCTGAAGAAGACTCAGAAACGATTGAGGTAGACAAAGAGGCAAACTTCCCTCCTGAAGAGCAGTTTAATTATTGAGGCCAAACAGGAGAGTGAGCAATCTTTTCTCAAAGTCCATTTCGCCACCTATCTTTGCCTTCATGCCCAACACCTGAACAGAGGAAAAAGGCTTCAAAAGTAACCGGCATGAAGTACGAAGACAATCCCCGTAGTATCAAGTATTATGTGAAACGACATCTGTTGGCCAATGATGCGTTTTATCGGGGGAAAACCGTGATTGATTTCCCTGCCGGGAATGGCATTACCTCCAGACTGCTAAGGGAAGTTGGGGCCAACCCTCTGGCGATGGATTTGTTTCCTGAATATTTTGATATCGAGGGCTTGAGCTGTGTGCGCGCCAATATTCGGGATGGACTGCCTGTTGAGAAGCAGATAGCCGACGCCTTGATTTGCCAGGAAGGGATCGAACACTTCAGCGATCAGTTTTCCGCCTTGCAGGAATTCAATCGGGTCCTCAAGCCTGGAGGAAGTTTGTTGATCACCACCCCCAACTATTCCAATCTTCGAGCAAAATTGAGCTATCTGCTCTCCGAAAGCGAGCGATTTAATTCTATCATGGCACCGAATGAGCTGGACAGTATTTGGATGTCTCAGCAAGACATTACAGATGAAGTCTATTTCGGACATATTTTCTTAATTGGCATTCAGAAGTTGAGGGTATTGGCAAAATTATCCGGTTTTCGGATCGAGAAGCTGCATTTTACCCGGGCAAAATCTACTTCTATTCTGCTGTTTCCACTATTCTATCCGTTTATCCTGCTCTCCAACTGGATCACCTATCGGAAGAACCTGCGAAAAAACAAGGAATACGATGATCTCACCAAAAAAGAGGTGTATGGGGAAATATTTCGGCTGGCTATCAATCCCAAAATTCTGATTGGGGGAAAATTGATGGTAGAATTTGTCAAGGAAAAAGAATGTAGGGATGTCCTGAAAGGTCTGAGAAGCAAGCAGAAGGAATTTGGAATCACCTGATCCATCCGACTCCTTCTGACCCATCTGCGTGTTAGCCTCTTGCCAAAAACGCCTGAACCATTGGGAGATTTGTACTGAAAAAATCTGAAGCACTTCCCTGAAAGCCCACTTGCCCTTGATGAATCATCGCTACCGCTGTCGCAATTGTTCGGACAGTCTCCAAATCATGCGTGATGATCAAAGAGGTCCTGCCTGCTTCCTGAGACAACTCCAGTATCAATTCATCTATAGCCCCCGCACTGACCGGATCTAGTCCAGTGGTGGGTTCATCATAAATCAGATATCTGGGACCATGAATGATGGCCCGCGAAATCCCGACTCGTTTGCGCATCCCGCCCGACAATTCGGAGGGAAACTTGTCCAGAATCTCCTCACCAAGGCGAACTCGTTGTAGGGATTCGATGACCTTGGCGCGAATGATATCCGGGGGGAATTGCCTTTTTTCATATAATTTGATGCCCACATTCTCCCGGATGGTTAAGGAATCAAAAAGGGCCGCTCCCTGAAAAACTACCCCGAATTGATCCAGTATTACTTCCCATTCCTCCTTGCCAAACTTCTGGATGGATTGTCCATCGATCAAGATCTGACCTCGATCCAGGGGAATGAGACCCAGGATCAATTTTGCCAAGACAGATTTTCCTGCACCACTCCCTCCGACTATACACATCCGACTTTCATCCGGGATGTCTAGTGAAAGATCTTTCAGGACAACCTTCTCGTGAAACTGTTTCCAGATGTGCTGCAATACGATCATGAGGGGAAATTTACAACTTATGCTTGATTTCTTGTATCTTTGACTAGACAGACACACATCCATATTACTGACAATTCGCTCTATGGCAAGATTTTACTCGTCAATTTGGCTGCTGGCTCTTCTGGTTCTCCTTCTCTTTGGAAGTTGTGGAGGAAACAATGAATATGGAGAGATTTATAAAGTGATTCGAAAAAATGGGAAGTATGGCTATATCAACCAGAACGGAGATATAGCTATTCAGCCACAATTCGCCTATGCAATCGAGTTTTCTGAAGGATTAGGAGGCGTCAACATTGGCGGAAAACCGAGGGGAGATGATATGCCTATCGATGGAAAGTGGGGCTTTGTTGATCGACAAGGGAGGTTTGTGATCAATCCACAATTTTATTCTCCTGAAGAAATGGGAGCGCCCTATGATCCCACCCAATTGGCCAGAGTCCAACATGAAGGCTATGTATTCTCCGAGGGCTTGGCTGCTGTACGACTGGAAAAAGAGTGGGTGTTCATTGATACTATTGGACAGATTCAGATTCGCAACCCTCGCATTCAATCTGCCCGACGATTCGAAGAGGGCTTGGCCAATGTCTATATTGAGGGCTTGTGGGGCTATATGGATCATCAGGGCGAATTGGTGATTCCACCTCGATTTCTGTATCCCATTGACTTTAGAAATGGGATGGCTGTCGTGATGGATGAAAAAGGCCAAAAAGTATTGATAGATCGTAAAGGGAAACGGCACTTGCCTCAATATAAGCTGGAGACACAGTTTTATGAAGGCGTTGCTGTCATCAAGGCAGGATTTAAGGGAGAGCCATTGACCGAAGCGCAGAAAAGAATGTATAGTCTGGTAGATACTGCTGGGCGTCTATTATTCGAACCTCAATTTGACAGATTGGGGCGGTTTGGTAGTGGCATGTGTCCAGCATTGGTAGGAAGTCGCGCAGGCGATCCCTTGATGCATCCAGAACCTGTCCAACCTACAGAAAGTCCAGGAGGGAAATGGGGGTTTGTCAATATGTATGGAGAATTTGTCTTGAATCCGGTATTTGAGGATGCACGAGGCTTCAGCGAAGGGATCGCCGCCGTAAAGGGAGGCGGCTTATGGGGATTCATGGACACCAATGGCAGCATGATCACTGGCTTCGAATTTCGGTGGGTGGATTATTTCTACAGAGGCATGGCGGTCGTACAACTCGGACCCCTTCACAATGATTATGATGGCAAGTTTGCCTATGTAGACCAGGATGGTGAAGTGCTGTGGATCACACATTGAGCCAAAAGTCAATAAGTGGACAAATGTATATTTGGCAATCATCTTCCACCCTCTCGCTCTCCCGCTAGCGGGAGACATCAACCCACAAGGCCAGGAATCAATGATTTCCCACTTTGGAGGGGGAGGAATAGAATAAGCATAAGAATTTGTAAATATGTTCCCCTACTTGAGAATCTGACTTTTATCCCAACAAATCTCTTACCTGAATCTCCAATCCTAATGCCTGGATGTCAATACTCTCTCCAGGAACCACAAGCATCTGTTCTGCATAAAAATCACCATTGGGTTCTCGATAAACTTCAATTTGATGATTGTTGACATCTACGATCCAGACTTCTGGGATCTGATGTGAGGCATAAAGTGGAATCTTGACATGTCGATCAAAATTCAAACTGGATTGAGCGACTTCGATGAGCAGGAAAACATCTTCTGACCTTGGATGCTCATGTTGATACAAATCGGGGGAAGGTTTCAGAAGTGATATGTCTGGTTCAGGTTCGGAGAATTTTCCCAGATGAATGGGATCCTGAATACCTATAACTCCAAGATCTCCAATAGATTTACTCAAAACGCGATTAATGCGCTTAACAATGCTCGAATGGTTGCTACTGATTGGACTCATGCTAATGATTTCTCCACGGATGAGTTCCACCCGATCCTCTTCTTTGAGGATTCCCACTTCCAGCATTTTGTAGTACTCGGCTACAGTGATCAATCTTTTTCTCAGGGGAATGGTCATCTGATTGACTTTATATAAAAAGAGCTATGAAAAGATAATTTACGATTATATTTTTTTCCAAACGGTGAAAAAAAGGAGTATGATACTATCCCAACAAATCTCTTACCTGAATCTCCAATCCTAATGCCTGGATCTCAAGATTTTCTCCAGGAACCACGATCATCTGTTCCGCATAAAAATCACCACTGGGTTCTCGATAAACTTCAATTTGATGATTGTTGACATCTACGATCCAGACTTCCGGGATTTGATTTGAGGCATAAAGTGGAATCTTGACATGTCGATCAAAATTTAAACTGGATTGAGCGACTTCGATGAGCAGGAAAATATCTTCTGATTTTGGATGCTCTTGTTGATAAAAGTCGGGGGAAGGTTTCAGAACAGCGATATCAGGTTCCGGTTCAGAGTATTTCCCAAGGCTTACAGGATTTTGCACACCTAAGATTGCCTGACCTTGGAGGATTGGGTTCAGAAAGTGTACAATTCTGTTGACTTTGCTCGAATGATTGCTGCTGATTGGACTTATGCTAATGATTTCTCCACGGATGAGTTCCACCCGATCCTCCTCTTTGAGGATTCCCACTTCCAGCATTTTGTAGTACTCGGCTACAGTGATCAATCTTTTTCTCAGGGGAATGGTCATCTTTTGACTTTTATCAAATATACAGTGGAATGGAAGATTTTACAATCAGAGTTTGATAGGAGTTTGGGGTAAAATCTTTACTTTTGCGCTGCTAGTATATCTGCTCAATTCAAGAACCCTATCCAAAGCGTTCAACAACTCTATCACCTCCAAATTCCCCTCATGATTGACCTTTCAGAAGCCAGAATCACCACTCTCGCAGTACACAAAGTCGGAAACAAATCACAGGTCGAAGGTGTGCTTGCTGCCAAGGATACCTTTCCCCTGGCCGAACCCTTGTCCATGATTTTGCAGGACTTCTTTTTGTCCTCATTCAAGTCAGATGCTTTCTTCCGCTTTACCCATGAAGAGGAGTTGAGTCATAATCAGGTATGGGCTTCGTGTAACAAATTGTTTGGCCCAAGCCGAGACAACTTTCTGGAAGAATCTGTGCAATTGCTTCAGCATCTCTACAACCAATCCAATCATCCCAACATCAAGAGTGGAGAGTTCTTCGTGGCGCATTTTCGCGAATGTGTGATCGATGGGGCTGATCTGGAGGCGATTGGATTGTTCAAGTCAGAAAACAAAGACCTCTTCTTGCAGGTAGAAGAAAAAGAAGAAGAAATGGGCGTCAAGGCAGAAGAAGGCATTCCCATCAAAAAACTTGACAAAGGTTGTCTGATCTTCAATACCCTGGCCGATGATGGATACAGTGTCCTGATGGTGGACAGAAGCAGTGAAGATGCACAGTACTGGCGGGATGATTTCTTGAATGTGGAGCGAATTCTGGACCACAGTTTCCAGACAGAAGCTTTTATTGGGATGGCCAGAGACTTTTGCGAAGAAGTAGTCGCCCAGGAGGCAGATCTGAAAGATCAGGTGGTATTCATGAACAAGTCTCTGAATTATTTTACCCAGAACAAAGAGTTTGATATAGATGGTTTCAAGGATGAGGTAATCCCGAATTCTACGGTACGGGAAAACTTTGATGCCTATCGCAAAGACTACGAAGAACAACAAGGGCTTGTTCCTTCAGAGGAAGGGTTTCCCATCTCCAAGTATGCCGTTCGCAACATGCGCAAGCAATTCAAAAGTCTTCTCAAACTGGACACACATATCCAAATCCGACTAGACCCAAAGAAAATCGAAGAAGCAGGTGATTTCGTTGAGCGCCATTGGGATGATGACAGAGAAATGTACTTCTACAAGGTCTATTTCAATGAGGAATTGGAATAAGATAGGGGAAATGTAGAAAAATACAGTTCAATTAGGTGCGGCTGGGTGCATCCCGATACATCGGGACGGGGAGGATGGCTTGTGAAGTGGCCTTGGTTGGTTGTGTTGAGTGAAACGAAATCCCGAGAATCGGGGCTTGATTTTTTGGTACTTTTTCATCAAGGAAAAAGTACATTGATTATTTATAATTCAAATAGATCTTATTTGCGTACATATGTATTTAGGAGGAACTAACACAAAACCAGTTCATGATTTCTTGCCGAAACACTTCAAAACCCTCTTTGCCATTGCCCAAAATTTCCTTACCTTTGCCCCCCAAGATAATTGAAGCATTGAAGTCATGGCAAAAAAATTCTCTATAAAAAAACATAGACTCCGCGCACGAGCAAAAAGAAGAAGATTCAGCCTGAAGACAAATCCTGTTACAAAAGGGGTGGTTGCCAGTCAACAACAGAAAAACCATCCCATCATTGCGTCTTTGGAAGCAAAAATAAAAGAAGCAGACCAAAAGGCTGTTGCTGCTTCTCAGGAGTCCTGAAGATTCATCTCCTCTTCTTTGAGGAACCAGTTTAAAGTTCTATCTTCTTTTTGAGCGAAAATCCTTTCCGGGATCTTCGCTTTTTTGGCTATGGAGCTACTATCAATTTCCCCATCCAGTGGCCGGCAGTCGTGTGAAGCCGGACGAAATATATCCCCGGAGGATAGGCGGCAACTGACAGCTGAATTTTTTGCTGGCTTAGCTTCTTGTGACGAAACACCAACTGTCCCTGAGAGGAGAAAAGTTCAATCGCATCAATCAAGCGTGAGCTTTCAATCAGGACATGTTCAGAGGTCGGGTTGGGATACATGCGTAGCCGTGGAAGAGCATGAGAGGACTGCACAGAAACGGGCGGCATGATATTGATACAATAATCCTCTGTTTCGCCAAAGTCGGGACTATCACATGGAAGAGTCGTCGAATCCCGATTCATGAGAATCCGCAATCTGGTCGTTCCAGTTGGCACACCCAAGGGCACAACGATAGAATCACGGAGAGTATCTCCATCGATTCCTTTTGCCTGAAAAATAAGTTCAGAAGGGGCATCAAATTGGCCATTTTGATCCCAGTCCGCCCATAGCTGCCAAAATTCCTCTTTGTCCGTGGTGGCAAATCCCGGCCGGAGGGAAATAGGAAGTGTATCTCCTCTTGGAAACAAAATCGAAAAATTGGTATAAGAACCATAGCCCTGGTCTGGCCCACTGCTAAAG
This sequence comes from Bacteroidota bacterium, assembly GCA_039029315.1. Taxonomy (GTDB): domain Bacteria; phylum Bacteroidota; class Bacteroidia; order J057; family J057; genus JBCCCJ01. Next base: position 33,562 of record JBCCGK010000027.1, read on the forward strand.
TCAAAGCTCCCGATAGAAATGCCTGCGATCCATTCATTGTTGGCATTCAATGCCACTGAAGGGCAATAAGGAAGATCCAGACACACTCCACACCCCTGACTTTTGAAGGACAATGGAGAAGAAAACCCACTCCCAAATGGCGTGCAGAGAGATTGTATCTGGATCAGATAATCTGTGCAGGAAGCGAGGCCGCCTATGTTGATTGAGGTGGAGGAGGTAGAAAAATGTTCCACTATAGCTGTTCCGCTCTGTTCCAGTCGAATGTCGTACATCTGCCCTCCTGCTACAGGGTCCCAACTCACCAGCATGCTGTCAGAATTCGCGACTACATCCACGGCTACCTGAGATGGAGTGGTACAAAAGACCGTGTCTCCAGCCGTTAGGGTGATGCAATAATCTTCTACTTCTCCACCTTCATATTCTCCACAAGGCGGGCTAGGCTCAGGAGAACCAAAGCCCGGAAATTTCATGGAGACACGCATGCGGGTTGAGCCTGTCGGTGTCCCTGGCGGAAATACAAGGGTACCTGTAACTTCTCCGATGGTCAAAGGGGGATCAAAGAGCAATTCTGCTGAATCAAATGTCCCATTTTGGTCCAGGTCGATCCAGATCCTCCAGTCCTCATCGAAAGCCGGTCCATTGAAGCCTGGGGTAAGCGAAATATCATAGGAGGAATCTACGGAAAACTGAAAAGATGTGCCGGTGTAATCCCCATACCCTCCATCAGCATCTGTATAGGTATCTACCGGACCAATTTTGACTGCTCTGATCCATTCAAAGTCTACTGTCCCGGATAACTCACAATAACTCAGATCCAGACAGGCCCCGCAGCCACGTGTGGTAAATGTCTTGATGGGAGAATAATCCAGCTGAATGGAGCCACATTGAGTGGCAATCCGGATCTCATAACTCGTACATGCAGAGAGATTGGGTAACAATTCTGTGGTGTCGGTACTGCTGATCATGGTCCAATTGGTGGTGCCAACCGGGCGATACTCCAGGAGATAATCGGTGCTACCAAATACAGGATTCCATTTGATGTTTGCGGTCGTATCTGTCATGGTGCTAATGGAGATGCCTTGGGGGGCTTCGCAGCATCCCAGTGTTTGAAAACTACTGGTGGAAAAGTAGCCACTGTTGCCTGCCGTACAGTATGCCTGAACCTGAAATTCATATTGCTGGCAGCCAGAAAGTCCCGAGATCGTCGATTGAGTGGCCGTAACACTGATACTATCGATCCATTGGGTTTGTCCGAGTAGGCGATACCTTAGCGTAAAGCTTTGCGCCGTTTGCCATTGGGTCCAACTGACTATGGCAGAAGTATCATTGTGACTCACTGCTGACAATTGAAAAGGAGGAAGACAATCCACAGGGAGATTGGCACAACTATCAAGCAGGTGTGTCAGACTATTGTTGACATTCAATCTCCCGCCAGTAGCCACAGAAGATTGAAGCGAGGTGTTTGCATCCACGCCTGTCAGGATAAACTCACGAAAAAGCAAGGCTGTCTGAGCAGGGTCATTGCGATACTGAATCATCAAGGCAGGACATGCTCCCGCGACCAAAAGGGCCAGACTGCCCGTTACATGTGGGGTAGCCATGGAGGTGCCGGAAATAAACCCATAGGTATTGTTGGGAAAGGTACTGAGGATGTTCGTGCCAGGCGCACCCAAATCAATATGCGTGAGGCCAAAGGCAGCGCCAGAATTTCTTTGATCCAGATGATCTGTATTGGTAATGGCGATCACCCAATCGCTCAGACAAGTGGCGGGCATATCTCCAACCTGATCTACATCCTGACCAATATTCATGGTCGCGACTGCATTCATGACGCCTTGTGCACCCAGAGAATCATACATGGCACACCAGGCTGGAAAATTACTTGCCTGGCCAAAATTTACGCCAAAAGAAGAATTGCTTGCCACGACAAAAGCGCCCTCTGCTCCGTTGGAAGCATTATACCGGGCCCTTTGTTCGAGCACATACCCATATGCTTCGAGGACAGTGGCCTCATCACCAGAAGACCCGGCAATAAACATGACCTGACTGTTCCAATTGACGCCACTAACCCCAATCATATTGTCTCCGCGTGCAGCTGCGATCCCGGACACATGCGTCCCATGTACACTTCCTGGCAAATTCCCACTTTGATTATAGGCATTCCATCCATTGACATCGTCTATATATCCATTGCCATCATTGTCGAGGCCATCTCCTGGGATTTCGCTATGATTTGTCCAAAGGGTCAAATCTTCATGCGGAAAATCTATGCCTTCATCGATAACTGCCACTACAATGGTATCCCCCAATGCACTTAATCCACCGGAAACCACATCCCAGGCATCTGTGGCGTCAATATCTGCATCTGATGTTCCGCCTGTTTGGCCAGTATTGTCCAGGGCCCATTGCTGGTCAAAATTGGCATCGTTGGGAAGAGTCGTAGCCATCTTCCACGGATCAAATAGGGGGAGATGTCTGGAAGATACCAGATGATTGAATTGAGCGAGTTGAACAGATGGATGATGTCTGACGATCTGTAGAACTTCCTTTTCTGACACAGCTGTAGGGTCAAACTGCATCAGATACAGGTTCATGCGTTTGGACAGTACTCGATTTGTTCGCAGAATAAATGGACGGTCAGTAGATGCCATCTCTCTTTGGAGGAGGGAGGGGGTCTCGCCTGCCTGAAATTGAATGATCAGATCTCCTGGAATCCAGCTAGCTTGTTGAGCAAAAAGAGGCAGGTTCAGGAGCACAAAGCTCCAAAAGATAAGAATTGGGCGGCACATAAGAATTTGTTGAGGTCAAAAGGAAAGGTAGCAAAATTTTTAGTTCAGCTACGAGAAAATTCTACAAATCAATTGAAGTAACTAGGAATTCACCCTAGTTATCTGCCTTCACAACCTTTCTGATAATTCGACCAACAGAGGTATACAGGACAATTTGGTACATCCCGGCAGAGAGGCCATCCATTGGAATCTGTGTGGTTTGATTCTGAGGTGTGTTGGTGTGCCAAATCAGTTGACCAGTCACATCCCATATCTGAATCCGATAGATGGGAAAATCTGCCTGAACAGAGAGAACATCGCCCGCAGGATTAGGATATAGGCGAACAGAATTGACCCAGCTATTCTCAACTGAACTACTTCCTTCAGGGAGAATGTTGGCACAATACTCTTCTACCTCTCCCAAAGCGAATGTGCCGCAAGCCTCATTGACGGGAATGGGTTGTATCTGGACACGCATGCGAGAAATCCCGGGAGTAGCGGTTGCTGGAATCATGAAACTATCTATCTGTGAAGCAATCGAGGCCAGTAATCCATCGTACATGAGCTCTGCTGAATCCTCAAAGTCACCATCCTGATTGAGGTCAAGCCAGATTCGCCAGAACTGAGCTTGCTGACTGCTGTCAAGACCAGCTTGCAGCGTGAATCCAATCTGGTCTCCGATTCTCAAATCGATGGATTGGGAGAGATAGTCCCCATATCCCTGATCATTGCCAGAGAGATTGGAAAAGGCCCCAATATCGATCTGTTCAATCCAGCTGGCACTGGCGTCCATGCCTGTTGTCTGACAGTACTCTGTATCCCGGCAATCGCCACAACCCAATGTCCAAATAGGAGTTGAGGAAACCATTTCACCTGTGTCTTCCTCACAGATTGGCTGAACCCTGAATTGATATTGCTCGCATGCTGTCAACGGGCCAAGAGAAACTGAATGAGAATCCACCATTGTTTGAGTCCAACTTCCTCCGATTGGACGGTATTCCAGAAGGTATTGATGATCAGGATGCCCAGAAGTCCAACTGACATCGACCATTCCGGAGCTGTCTTGTCTCCGACTTAGCTCTATCTGATTGATCGGACCACAAGGAGCAACGAAGCGGATGCAATAATCTTCTATTTCTCCCAACTCATACCCACCACACGCTTCTGGATAAGCACCATCTACGGTGAGAATTTTTGCTCCTATCCTCATCCGTGTCCGTCCGAGTGGAACATAGGAAGGGAGGGCAAGGGTACCATTGACTACTCCCTGGCTTGGAGGTGATTGATAGACCACCTCAGTGCTGTCAGAAAAGACACTGTCTTGATTGATATCAATCCAGATCCGCCATAAGATGACAGGTGGAGCTGCGTTGGAGCCCGGTACCAATCGGATGGGGTAGGTAGCAAATGGATCAAAGGCAAGGTCAGAGCTCACCCATTCCGCGAATCCATTGTTGTCGCCAGAGGCCGCAACCAAAGGACCAAGCACCACAGAATCAATGTATCCAAACTGTGTATCGGGAGCATCTATGCAGTAATCAGCTTCTGCACAAATCTCACATCCAAGAGTTGTGAGGAAGATGGAAGAAGAAAAATCATGGAGTTCCTGCTCGCAGATCGTTGCCACCTGCAATTCATAATTGGCACAAGGAGTCAGAAAAGAAAGCACAATATTGGTATCACTAGCGATGTGATGCTGCCACAAAGAGTCCTCGATCAATCGGTATCGGATCTGATAAGCAGTAGCCCCGTATATGGCATTCCAGGAAAGGGCATTCATGCTGTCCCCAACTGATGCGGTCAGAAATTCCTCTGGAGCTTCGCAGCAGCCCTCTGTTGTGAATTGGAAACTATTGGACCATTGACTACTGTCTATAGCACAAAAAGATCGAAAACGGAGATCATAACTCGTGCAAGCTTCCAGGCCAATGAGCGAAAATTGCGTCATAGAATCCTGTGTGGAGGCCACGATCCAACTGCTTGAATCGGCTTCTTTATAGGATAGGCTATAGGAAAAAACAGAAGAATCAACAGCCAGCCAATCAATCCAAACAGAACTATCTGTAAGCTGGGACGTGTTTATGTTTGAGACTGCAATACATTCTGAAAAGGTGGAACAGTCTGTTTGCACCATTTCAATACTGTTGAACAGGTTCAGCCGGCCATCGGTAACCGTGATCCCGCTAAGTGCCTGAATGCTATCCACTCCTTGAAATAGATAATCTCTAACCGTGAGAGCCATATTAGCCGGGTCTAGTTTGTATTGAGAAATGAAACCCGGACAAGGCGCAGATAACAGAAATGCAACTGCCCCTGCGATATGTGGAGACGCCATAGAGGTGCCGGTAAAGGACGAATAATTGTTGTTGGGGGTCGTGCTGAGAATATTGGTCCCGGGAGCTCCGATATCGATGGTAGTCAAGCCAAATGCCGCTCCATTGTTTTTGTTGTCATGATGGGTTGTATTGGTTACAGCAATCATCCAGGGACTGGCACAGGCTGTAGGAACATCTCCCGTCTGATCCACATCAGAATTGTTGTTCATGGTTGCAGCTGCACTCAGGATGCCTTCCATTCCCATAGAGTCATACATGGCACACCAGATAGGGAAGTTGGCCGGATTTCCAAAGTCCACACCAAAAGATGAGTTGGTCGCCACGACAAAGGCCCCTTCTTTGCCATTGGTTTGATTGTACAAAGCTCGCATACTCAGGGCATAATCATAGGCTGTAACTACGATGGCCTCATTGCCTGATGAGCCAGCTATGGGCATGATTTGGGCATGCCAGTTGACTCCGCTGACGCCAAGAGTATTGTTGCCTTTGGCCGATACTGTTCCTGACACATGTGTGCCGTGGCTGTCATTTGGAATATTTCCAGTATTGCTGTAGGCATTCCAGCCATCATAATCATCGATGAAGCCATTGTTGTCATCATCCAGGCCATTGTTGGGGATTTCTCCATGATTTTTCCATAGATTCAAATCCTGATGGGAGAGATCACACCCACCGTCAATCACTGCCACCACAATGGTATCTCCCAAGGCAGTAATTCCTCCTTTGCTAATGTCCCAGGCTTCAGGTGCATCGATATCTGCATCAATTGTCCCATTGGTTTGCCCTGTATTGTGCATGTCCCACTGGTTGTTGAACAGACTATCGTTTGGAAAAGTGGTCTGAATTCCCCTTTGGGCTACATAGTGATTGTATTGAGCCAACTGAACCTGGGGCAAGGCACGTACTGACTCCAGGACTACTCCCTCTGATATGTGAGTTGCGTCAAATTCAAAAAGAAAAATCCTGATTCTATTGGATAATGTCTGTTTTTCCTCAAAAATAACAGACTTCCCTTCTATCACTATGGGAGGAAGTTTGGGGTCAGCATGCTCAAATCCCGGTTCTAGCATGACGATCAGCTGACCCGGAACATGCGCTTCGTTGATTTGACTGTAGAGGGGGAAGGAAAATAAACTGTAAATAATAACAGGCAGGAGAGTAGAAGAAAGATTCATTCAAGTAGGCTGAGGTCAGAAAAAGTATAGCCTGGAAGATACGGGAGCCAGACCGAAATCCCAAACCGAATAAAATCCTGCTTTTCACGTGTAGGGTATAAGGGAAATTCCGATTTTCGAACTCCCTGTTGTAACTTGTTTCAGAATTGTCATCAAATCTCATCTATAGTGATACATTTTCGTGGATTGTTCTTGCTCATAGGAGTTTGTTTGTTGATCCCTGGTCTGGGCCAGGAGGTTGTTCATCTGGATTATCGCGTCAATACTGAATTTGAAGAACGAGAACCCATTTTTTCTCAGGATGGCAGAACGATGTACTTTTGGCGGAGAGAATCCCCTGTCAATATTGGTGGATTCTATGATCCTGGAGATATATGGATGAGTCGAAGGGATAGTCGGGGAATCTGGCAGGAGGCCGAACATCTTGGACGTCCATTGAATGGGACTGGCCATGATTTTGTCTGGCATGTATCAGCCAATCATGATACCCTCTGGATCAATCAGAATCCGCCTGGGGTCAATGATATTGATCCGGCCTATGTGGTCCGCAACTGGGATGGGCGGTGGTCTGTTCCTCAGCGCATCAACATTCGAGATATTTCCTACAAGGGGCAGTACAAAGATTTTTTTCTGACTCCCGAACGAATCATGCTCATTCCGAATACCGATCCTTCGGGCTTTGGTGGCTCAGATTTGTTTGTGGCCTTTCCCCTCAATGATACCGCTTGGGGAAGACCGATGAATCTGGGGTCTATGATCAATACTTCTGGTGATGAAGATGCGCCCTTTCTGGCTGCAGATGGGAGAACTCTCTATTTCAATAGCAATGGTCTTGGAGGAGAGGGAGATCACGACATATTCGTTTCCAAAAGACTGGATGATAGTTGGCGCAATTGGTCGGTTCCGACAAGTGTCGGATTGCCGATCAACTCAGAGGGATATGAATTCGATTTTCGCATCACACCAGACGGAAAAACTGCTTTTTGGTGCTCGGATCATAACAGCTATGGCAGTAATGATATTTTCTATCTGGATCTGAAGCCATGTGAAGTAGTCTTGTATCCCGAAGGAGATCAGCAAGTGTGTGAAGGCCAAAGTATCACATTAGAGGCGGGTTTTACCATCGAGGATGTCGATGAATATCAATGGTATCGAGATGGGAGGAGAATCTCTCAGGCCAGCACGCGTCAGCTACGGGTCAGCAGTCCGGGAACCTATCAAGTGGTGCGCATTCAGCGTGGATGTGAAGCAACCTCTGAAGAGAAAACCGTGCGCTTCATCTCCCCACCTACAGCGGGAATTGATGCAGTTCAAGGATTCTGTTTGGAAGATTCTGTCCTGCTACAAGCCAGGAGTTCCAATGGCAATATCTATCAATGGCAATTGAATCAGCTGGACATTCCGGCGGCAACTGGCGGTAGTTATTGGGCCAAGACAGCAGGAATGTATGGGGTCAGAATTTCTAATGGGAGTTGTGCCAGTTCTTCCCCAACCATCAATCTCAGACGATTTGCAACGCCAGTGATTTTTTCTGCCGACGACACAGTAAATGGTATTCTGCCGACCATCCCGCAATGGCAATGGACCAACAAACTTCCGCGCGAGCGAAGAGGAGATCCGATGATACGGGATGTGGAGATTGCGCCAGACGGCGGAATATTTGTCCTGAGTACAGTAGCCAGACGGAATAGATTTTTGGATCAAATCAGTGTGTTTCGAAAGCAGGGCTTGTTTCGATTTTCTTTCCCTGAAATTGAGCAGGAAGATGGAGGAAAACGCTTCCTGGCGATTGATCCTGACGGGAAAATTTTACTTGCCGACAACACCCACTATTTGAGTAAATATCGGGCGGATGGCCAACTCATGTGGTCCAAAAACCAGCGACGGAATGGCATAGAAGGCATTACCACCGATCCATTGGGGCATATCTATACAAGTGGGAGATTCACAGATACCTTATTCATAGGAAGAGAGAATATCCCGGCACCGGAAAGAGATGGTTATTTTGTGGCCAAACATAGTTCTGTTGGGGAGATGCTATGGGTCAAGACCTTCCCGGTAGACAGATACAAATATGATTTTGGCAATGCTATCCATACAGATTGTATGGGCAATGTTTATGTTGCAGGTGGATTTCGATTGATCGCCAATTTCCGCGATCCGGTTTTGAGAGCTGGCTTGAAGGGAGACAGTTTTTTTGTGATCAAAATGACGCCGGAAGGAGAGGTCATTTGGGGCCAACGTTTTTCTACTCCCTCTACCCGAATCCGAACCAGTGATATGGATGTAGATTGTGAAGGGAATATTTATCTGACGTTGAACAGGATGTTGTACCGTCTGGATACACATGGAAGAAAAAAATGGTCAGGGGACTTGCTTCAACCACATGGAGCGACTGCCTTTAAGACGCGAATTCAGAGTGTCAAAAAGGATGTATATATCCACGGGATTTCGGATCGGGGGCATGTGTTTGTTACCAAACTGAACCGTCTTGATCGTCAGGTGATCCTGTGGCAAAACAATGGAGCCAATACTTCAGATTTGGATGTCCCGGCTATTACGGCAGATACAGAAGGGAATGTCATTGTCAGTGGAATTAGTCGGGGAAATGACTTTGCCGGAGCGCAATTTGATCTTACCAGTGGCTCCATTGCTTATCTGATGAAGTATGGAGAAAAAGATGTGGAGTTTCGGCGAGAACCAATCAGCATGTGTGGGAAGGATGTGATCAGTCTATATACCCGAGACATCGATGGTGTATCTTATCAGTGGTTGGTGGATGGAGAAGAAATCCAGGGGGCAAATTCTCCCGCTTATGATGCGTATGAAGGGGGAACATATCAGGTGCTGATGTATACAGAAGACTGCGAACGTATGTCAGACCCACTTTCCCTGACAGCATGTGGAGAAGATCCGCCTGCTGTCCCTGCAATTGCCGTGGTCGAGCGTCCTGAAAGAGGAGACCGAGACCCTGCTCCTGAAGTGTTGGCACCAGAACCTGTGCTTAGTAATCCAAGAATCGAACAAGAGATTACCTATCATCCTGATGGAAGCCCGCGGAGAATCAAAAAGCGAAAAGTAGTCAGTCAACGGGAGATTCGGGTACGGAGCCAGGAAGCCGTGATCACCATTTGGGACCATGCTGCTGCAGACCATGATACCATTTCTATCAATGTCAACGGGGAATGGTTGATCCAAAAATATGAATTGGTCAAAAAGAAATTGGTTCTCAACCATACCTTCCGACAGGGAGATAATTTCATCATCCTATACGCCCATAATTTAGGAACAACGCCTCCAAACACCGCTTCTATCATGGTGGATGATGGCATCAGGAAACAGACGCTGGAATTGCGATCTACTCTTCGAAATTGTGGAACCTTGAAGGTTCGGGTGGAATAAATGGTGTTTATTCCTTCTTTGGCAACTCCTTCAATAACTCTCCCGCTTGCTTGAAGTAAAAGTGGGAGGAACGTTTTCGGATGGTCTGAAGGATATCTTTTGCCGATTCGGGTTTCTCTACCTTGATCCAGGCAAGGGCTTGATACCAATCGGCCATTTCAGCAAATTCTCCCTGCTGAATGAGTTGCAAGTGTTCGATGGCAGATTGCGATTGGCCAAGTTCAAGATGCGCCATTGCAAGGAAAAACCTCGCTTCTTCCTGATGCTCAAAATCAGGGAGTTGTAATATGTTTTCATATGATTGAATAGCCGTCAAATATTCCTTTTGATTGTATTCGATATGCGCCATCAAGAGCGCCTGAAGATTGCTTTCTCCTCTTACTTCACGCGCATCTGGTGTTATGTGAAACTTGGTATACAGATCTGGGCTGGCCAATCTCCCCGGCAGAAAAATCGCCATCATGATGGCAAGCAAAGCCGCAATCGACAACAGACCGAATTTGTTGTTCCATGAACTGGGTTTGGACAGTCCCAATTCATCAAATCGTTTCGACAAATCCTTCAATTGTTCGATTCGTGCAGACTTGTATACACTGTATTTTGCCATCAAAAACTCCTCCACCTCTTCCTTCAGTTTGGGGTCAGCTTCAATTTGTTCTCGAAATCCTACTGCTTCTTCTTGAGGAAGAGTGCCTTCCAAATATCGATCGATGGTTTCGATGATGTGTTGATTCGAATTCATTGTATTCCTTCTGATTGTTTTTTTATAAAATGGTCGACTTCTTTTTTCGTCGAGCGATCAATGATCGTAGTGCAGATAGACATTTATGGCGTTTGGACGAAACACTTTTGCCAGAGGAAAACCCTACTTCCTGGGCGATTTCATCCATCCCATAGCCTTCATAATCGCGCATCCAGAGGATTTTGCGGCAGGTTTCTCCCAGTTGGTGCATAAAGCCCTGGATTTCTTCCAGTTCTTCTCTGGATTCCAGCTCCCGGAGAAAAGAATGATGCTCTTCAGCCAGATTGGGCATTTCTTCCAACCAGTGATCAGGGGTTCTTTTTCTGTCTCGAATTTTGTTTTTGCATCTGTTTTGAAAAATTCGCCAAAGGTAGGTTTTGATGCTACTCTCGCCCCGAAACTGCCCACTCTGTATGTGTAGGCTGACAGAGATGATGGCATCGGAATATGCATCCTTTGCTTCTTCCAGGCTCAGTCGGTAGGTTTTTTTTCCACCCAACACCCAGGATGCATAATAGTCAAATAGCCGGTTGATGGATCTTTCTCGTTCCGCTCCTCCGGCTCGGATGGATTCGATGAGTTGTTCGTCGGTCATGAATGCTTTGATCGAACGTCGGACAATGGTAGAGTATAAATGTTGGCCTCCCATGGTAAAGATACAAATTGATAGGTTTTGTTACCGGACTCATTCACGTATTCTGGGCATACACCTATTTGGTCCCGGATTGTGGAGGCATATCATCGGAGTGGAAAAAAAAATAAAAATGCCCCCTGCTGATGATATGTTGGGAAAGCTGGGGACGAGAGATAAGTGAATACACACACCTTTCTTTTATCCATTCATCAAAATACGTTTAACCATGAAGCAAATAATTTTAGCTTTACTTGAAAAAAGGGGATGCGAAGCTGTGATGAACAGGTATTCAACAAGCCCTATTGCTGGATTTCCTAGGGAAAAAGAGACAACAATCTCTTTTTCCAAGGTATTCATTTCGATTGTTGTTCTATGCTTTCTGAGTCATCATTGTCTATATGCACAAATCGGATTTGAGACCCCTTCTATCTCTAGTCCGACAGCTGCTGGATTGGGGAAATATGGAGATATTCCGATTAGTCATCATACTGGAGTCCCCAATATTGACATTCCTATCTTCAATATCAGCGAGGGCAATTTGAGCCTTCCCATCTCGATGAGCTATCATAGTTCAGGAATTCGGGTAGATGAACTGGCAAGCTGGGTCGGATTGGGATGGAGTCTAAATGCAGGAGGGGTGATTTCTCGAACGGTTGTTGGCACCCCTGATGAAGGAGGGGCATTGTCATCTGGAACCCCCAACGAAAGCTATCTGCGAAAAGGTTGGTATCAAAACTATGGCACCCATTCTGGCCTATCAGATCCTGTATGCTGGATCATGCCAAGCTTGCATTATGGAAATACCAATGTGCAAAATTGTCAGGAAATGTATGTTGATGCAGCCAACGGATTTCTCGACACCCAACCTGATTTATTCAATTTTAACTTTGGTGGCTTCAGTGGAAAATTTTTCTTTGATAAAGCCCGAAAAGCACATATCATTCCCAGGCAGGATATTCAGATCATTCCAGAATATGATGAAGCCAATCAGGTTTTTCTTTCCTGGCAAATAATTGCTCCTAATGGAACGAAATATTTCTTTGGCACAGATGCTAATGCTATAGAGTATGGCTATAGTGGACTGGCAGGATATACCCCGGGAAGTACAAATCAAAATACAACTAGCTGGTTTCTGACTAGAATAGAGTCGATGAACGGGGAAAATTGGATGGAATTTAGTTATGAAAAAGAATCTTACAGTTTTACAAATAGACAAGGCCATACAGTACAGTTCGACTGTCTAAATCCTCCAGGCACTTTAGAAAATCTCTCACTCATTCCCAATCTGACAAGTATTGATGGATGCAGAATTTCCCAAATTACAACCAGTTCTGGGCAGACTGTTGTCGATTTTCTTCCAGGACCAGTCAGATCAGATGTTACAAAATTTGCCCAAGCCTGGGTAAATAATACCGAAGCCAAAAGTTTGGAAGAGATCCAAATCACAATTGGTAGCCATACGAGGACATTCCATTTGGATATAGATTATTTTAGCTCAAACTACGATCCAGCTGATTGGGGTTGGACAAGTGGCAATCACAATGATGCGAAAAGATTACGTCTGAATGCCCTTCAAGAGGTTACCGGAACAAGCAGCGCAAATCCAAATTTCGCTCATACATTTAGCTACAATTCCGACAATATGGGTAGAAGATTATCACTGGGAAGGGATTTTTGGGGCTATTATAATGGAGCTGATAACAACACAGGTTTATTCCCTAATGGCTTGCTTCATCCATGCTCAGGAATTGTTTTGGGAGGAATGGCTAACCGGAATCCAAATGAAACACATATGCAGGCCTGGATTCTGACCGATATTCAATTCCCGACCGGAGGAACGACCTCATTTGAATACGAAGCGCATGATGATGGCACCAATATCGTAGGCGGCTTACGAATTCAATCCATTAGCACTACCCCAGGTGCAGGATCATCCGATCCCCCAATGGTCCAAACTTTTGTATATAGTGCCGGGGTTTTGTATGGCGGGTATCCCGATGCCAATTCTTTCTCAAAAACGCCCCACCTGGGAAATTCGACGGTGCAGGTTGACGCAGATTATATTTTGGAAGCCAAGCCACCAAGTCCTTCTAGGAATTCACAAGGATACCATATAGGATATTCCATGGTAAGCAGGATTCTGCCCGGTCAGGGTAAGACTGTTTATCAATATTACAATACCTCTCCAACCTATCAGAATCCTTCAGGAGGCTTTCCGGAGGTTCCGGTTCAGGCCGACCCATTGGGCGGAAAATTGTTCAAAGAAGAACAGTTTGATGAAGGAGGAACACTCCTTAGTTCGACTCAATATGAGTATGTAGTAGACCTTGACCAAAGCTTTCCTCTTAGAGTTGTTACAACACTTGTTGGAGCACCTCTTGATGGGAGTGGAGAGCCATCAGCAGTGCCTATTTATAACGAATATATTGCAGAAATCGGTCGAGCCAAACTGATCAAAACGACTTCCTTCCGGGATGGGGTAACTACCATTGAAGAGTACGAATATTCAGATGAACACAATTCCCCAGTGAAGACCTCGATGCAGAATAGTGACAATAGCCTGCACGAGACAGAATCAAGATTCTTCGATCATTGGTTAGCCACGAATTGTGAAGGAGACGCTTCCGCTTGTTTTACTACCTTTCATACGACGATTTCAGATATCAGGAATCAGTATGTCAATTATACAGGCCCAACTTCTCCCAGTATTTCCGGTGCTGATGTGCAGGCTTATTTCAATGAATACGCACAGGCGCAGATAGATTATTGGAATTGTGTGCATGCAGAATGGCAATCGGTTGATATTTGCAGAGAGAATGAATTGAACAATTTTGTTCCAATGGACGCAAGCTTTGATGCCCTCCCTGAAATGATCAGGCGCAACTTGATTACTCCTCTGGAAGTTGTTCAAAAGGTCAATGGGCAAGAAACCCTGGGGACAAAGCTTGCTTATAAGAATCAAAATTATGGTGCAGCATCGATCCCGCTACATGTAGTGCCATCTGAATACTATCGATTGACCGCTGGTAACTGGGAACTGGATGTAGAAGTATCCTTTGATCAGTATGATAATATATCAACTCACATCAGGCCGGGAGGATCTGCCACTTCCTATGTGTATGGACATAAGCATCGAAGACCAGCTGCTCAGATTCTCAATGCCCCTGTAGGAACTGTGGCCTATACAAGCTTTGAAAATCCTGGGGAAGCTGCTGATGGGTTTTGGTTGATCTCCTTTTTGAATGGCACCACACCAGGAGGATGGGATAGCCAAACAAGCAAAACTTGTGATAATAGCTTCAATCTATCTCAGGATAGACAAATGATCACCTACGTAGCCAGTGCAGGAGATTATATTCTTTCTTACTGGCTGAAGGGGGGGAGCATTGTGGTAAGCCCTACAGGAACACAAAAAATCCAGACCTACTCAGATGCTGATGCTTGGACTTATCATGAACATGAACTGACGATTGGGAATCCCCAGTTCGTTAGTCTTAGCGGGCTTGGATTTGGACAGAGAATAGATGAGGTGAGACTATACCCTAAACATTCACATATGACATCCTATTGCTATGATAAGCAATTGCAGGTAGGTGCTGTAACTGGTCCAAATGGTGCCCCAACAGAGTATAAATTTGACGATTTAGGGCGACTCGTAAAGGTCCTCAATCACAAAAAAGAACTCCTGAACACCACCGAGTACAAATACTATAACCAATAGCACAACCCAAACACCCTTTGTAACACATATTTCATTCATTTTATCATGAAACACATCATATGTATTTCATATAGAAGATTCTTGTTTCAGAATCTTCATAGGCGACTGCTCGCCCTGGGAATGGCTCTGTTCTTGAGCGTCGCATCTTTTGCCTCCAATATCCTCTTTGTCGTAGGCGATGTGAACCTGTCCAATGCCGATGATGCTGTCTACCAACAGTTGGTCGGATCAGGACATACCATAACTGTGGTAGATGATGGGGCAAGTTCTGCTGCTGATGCTAGCGGACAGGATGCTGTTGTGATATCTGCCAGTTGTAATTCTGGCAATGTCAATTCCAAATTTAGAGATGTCGCGACACCGGTGATTGTTTATGAGCCATACATCTATGATGATATGGACATGACCGGGAATGCCAATGGATCTGATTTTGGCGGCATATGGGGGAACCAGGATGATCTGGACATCGAAGATCCCAGCCATCCACTTGCAGGCGGACTAACTGGCGCTGTGAGTACGATGAATAGCTGGTATACGACTTCTTTTTCATTTGGGAATCCAACTGGCTCGGCGAGCATCATTGCCGAAGACCCGAATCAAAATAAGGCTGTCATCTTTGCGTATGAGGCCGGTGTACAGATGGATGGGCTTGTAGCTCCAGCAAAGCGAGTAGGCTTCTTTCTGTACGAGGATTCTGGGGAAAAACTCAATGCCAATGGCTGGATTTTGTTTGATGCGGCCATCGCTTGGGTAACAACTGCAAGCGGAGATCCTATTGCAGATATTGTTGCGACACCTTCAAGCGGAACAGCTCCTTTGAGTGTCAGTTTCGATGGCGCAGGCTCATCAGATGATGGGACCATTGTACAGTATGATTGGGATTTTGGCGATGGAAATCTGGCAAGCGGTTCGGCTGTAAGTCATATATATGCGACTGTTGGAAGCTTTGATGCGACCTTGACGGTTACAGACGATGAGGGAAATAGCTCATCTGCCCAGATAGCGATTCAGGTCAGCTATCCAGTCGATGGTGAGATATTATTCATTACCAATGGTAGCACACCACAAGCTCCCCATGAAACGGCGGTCATCACCGAACTTCAAAACAGGGGCTACACAGTTCTCAGTGAATCTCAAAACGCAACTTCCTCTGCCAGTGCTGTAGGCAAATCCTTGATTGTGATTTCAGGAGCTTGCGGTACCACAGCGGGTTCGCACTTTATCAACACGGATGTGCCTGCGATAGCCATGGGGCCTGATGGACAAAAAGGTCTAGGACTGACTGGTGATCCCTGGAACACCACCTTTGGTCAGGATTATGGAGAAACACAGATTTCGGTATTGGATGATTCACACCAGATCATGGACGGCTTGACAGGCCTGGTAGATGTGTACAACGGTTCCAATACTCTGGTCTGGTCGGATGTGAGCACTTCTACCAAACTCGCCTCAACTGACAGTGATCCAGACAAGGCAACCATTTATGTCTATGAAACTGGCGAGGCCATGTACAATGGTTCTGTTGCTCCCGAGCGTCGAGTCGGCTTCTTTGTCGATTTTTCTAATGCCAATCAGCTGACTTCTACCGGTTGGGATCTGCTGGAGAATGCAATGATCTGGGCCATTGATCCGGTCATTCCTCCGGTGATAGACTTTCAGGTAAGCAGTGTGTCCTCCATTCCTGGCCAACCCATCACTTTCAATGCTGCTGGGGCGAATACCCTGAGTGAACCCATTGTCAGTTATGTTTGGGACTTTGGAGACGGGCAATCAGCTCAGGGAATTCTGGTGTCTCATGTCTATCAGCAAGCAGGAAGCTATACAGTAAGCCTGACCATTACAACGGCTAGTGGCACAACTTTCACCATTGACCAGCTTGTTCCGATACTCCCCGACTTGGCATCAGGAGAAATCCTGCCTCCAATGACCTGTCTGACTTCTGCGGGTACCGATCAGAGTTTTTCTGTTACCACGCTGGACGATGGAAATAGCTATGTAGTGGGCAAAAGTAATCTGAGTGATCGGGTTCATCATCAGGTTCGTTATCGCCTGAATAATACCAATTCCTTCATCTGGATTAATCAAATCGAAGAAACGCTTCCTGGTCCCCCACCGACAACTACCACCACAGATGTATGCAGGATCTACAATGTGGCAGGGCTGCCCAATGGTTTTGTTGACTGTAGCAGTTTCGATATAGACGATTATCAAAGCCAAATCACTGAGACCCTCAACAATGATGTGCAGGACTATGACATGCTGGTCTCCAAGATCAATGATCAAAATGAGATAGAGTGGAGCAGGAGTTATGGTTCTATGGGCTTCGATTTTTGGCAGGGAAGCCAGAACGAGAACATCGTGATGGGGCCAGATGGGCTATTGCATGTCAGCATGACCTATTCCCGAATTTATACCCAGCCCCTGGATGTCATGATGCATAGGATTGATCCTGCCAATGGCGATTTGGTCTCTTCAGATTATCTCCATCCGACCAATCATGGCGGCGATATCCGGCTGAGTTCACTTGCAGCCACCTCAACGGGGAAAATCATTGCCACAGGACCATCCAATGGAGGAGGCTGGACCGCTTTTCTTTTGGAAATCAACACTGCCAATGAGGAAGATATAGAAAATGATCTGAATGTAGGGAGCTATGGCACCCCTCTATTCCGTGGGCATAATATCTTTGAAGACGCCAATGGAGATTATATCCAAAATGGCTATTCCGTAGAAGGATCAGCAACATATGCCAAAGTTGTGGCCTATCGTCCATCTCTCAAAGATGCGGTCTGGAGTCGTCGTAGTACCCATGCCGATCCGAGCAGCTATATAAGAATCATGCAACTGAAAACGCATCCCAATGGCGGCTATGCAGGGGTGGGATTTGCCAAAGCCAATGGGAGCCTGGAACATGCCTTCATCATTCGGCTGGATGCCAGTGGGCAATTGCTGTGGTCGAAGCTGTACGCCCCAAGCATCAGCACCAATATTCGGTTGAATCGAATTGATTTTGATGCCTCAGGAGAAATATTAGCTGCAGGACACTCCTACTGGAATACCTTTCTGATGAAGGTCAGTGAGGTCGATGGGACACAAATGTGGCACCAGATTTATACGGATGAGACGCCCATCAATCCGCGACCAGAAGATTTGAAAAGCTTTCCAAGCGGGAAAATAGTCATCTTCTCCAAAGGTAATGAAGGCGGGATTCGCAAACTCACAGTCGATGCCAATGGCCTTCCAGCAGTGGGGTTCAACTGTCTAAGCGACGATCATTCCTTTCAATTGACTACTTCTGATGCCGGAATTGGCTGGGTAGATGAAGCAACCTATCATGGGGGGAGTCTGGGATTTCAGTACACAGATGTAGAAATGAATGAATTCGACAAGTCTAGGGGATGTCTGGCCTCTGTTACTTGTTGCGGCGAAATTGGGGATATTCCTACACCAGAAGAATGTGCAGCGAACCATGGATCAGCTACTCCCGGAATGAACCGGATCATTTCCAGAAGCATGCGAGAAGCGATTACAGCTGATCCTGGTTCCCTCTTAATGGCTGGAGATTTGACAACTCAGATTGCCTACTTTGATGGACTTGGCAGGCCTTTACAATCCATTGCTGTACAAGCAACACCCAATTGTCAGGATTTGATCAGCTTCAGCAAGTATGATCATTTCGGAAGACAACCTAAGGTCTTCTTACCATTCGTTGATCAAGGGGTAGGAGGTGCTTTCAGAGCTGGAGACCAAAGCGGGAATCAGGATGGATTTTTTATAGGGCTGTTTCAAAATAGTGGAGGAGAGGCATACACATTGACTGACTTCGAGCCGTCGCCTCTCAATCGGGTGCTTGCTCAAAGTGGTCCTGGGGCGGATTTTCATTTGCATCCTGCTTCAACCCAATACCTTACAAATGGAGCCAATGAAGTGTATCAATATCCCCTGGATGGAACCCCTCCTTTTGCTCCAGGCTATTATGATGCAGGAGAATTGTATCTCAGCCAAACGACTGATGAAAATGGAGGCATCACCAAAACCTATACGGATAAGTTGGGTCGAACCATTCTCAACAGTGTACAGGTTGAAGGGAACACTTATGCCAATACCTATTTCATTTATGATGTCTATGGAAATGTAAGGTATGTTGTTCCGCCGGAAGCGAGCAAGATTGGGGTATTGAGCACGGATGTCTTGAATTCTCTTTGCTTCCAGTACACATATGATGCTCGACATCGTATAATGGAGAAGAAAGTCCCCGGTGCCGATTGGGTACATTTCATCTACAATGAGCTGGATCAGCTTGTATTCACCCAGGATGGCAATCTGCGAGATGGTACATATGCCAATGGGGTTGCAAACAGTTGGTTGTTTAACAAATATGATGCAATAGGGCGGCCAATCCTTACAGGAATTCACACAGGAGATCGAGCTACCTTAGAAACAGGCTTGACCAATAATCCTTTATTTGAAAATCCTGGTCCTGGGGTTGCAGGCTATACCAATATCGCCTATCCTCTAACACCAGATGCAAATAGTGAAAATTTACATTCCATTAGCTGGTTTGATAGTTATGAGATGGATGGTGCAAATATTCCAGCCTATGCGCCAGAATCCGAAGTGAGTGTAGTTGAACCCGAACTATTACATCTACAAGGTCAGGTAACTGGCGTTGAGCTTTCTGTGCTTGATGCTTCCATTACCGAAAGACTACGGACAATTACCTACTTTGATGCATATGGTAGGGAATTACAGACGCATTCCAAGCATCTGCATGGGACAGATATTTCAACTTCTTTGATCAACTTTGCTGGTGAAACTGAGCTTTCTGTTCTTCGGCATCAGGGGCCTGTGAATGATATTCGTTTGATCAAGCGAATGGCTTATGATCATACTGGCAGACTCCTCCAGACGACTTTACAAGCTGAGGAAGCTGGAGTTGAAGTGATCTCTGAGACCCTTTGTGCCACCTATGAATATGATGACCTCGGACAAATGGTGGAGAAAAACCTTCATTCTGAAGATGGTGGCTTGAGTTTCTGGCAGTCCGTCGATCATCAATACAATATCCGAGGCTGGATCACTGCCATCAATGGCCTGGAAGAATCGAATTGGTCCGGAAATGACAATGATCAATATGAAGATCTCTTCGGAATGGATTTGGCTTACAATAAGCCATCTACTACGGGTGGAGCAACCCCTCTCTACAATGGCAATATATCTGAATGGAGATGGACCACAGCTACTCCGCCTTTGTTTTCCACGGAACCTCTTGAGAGAGCCTACACTTATGAATATGATCTGCTCAATCGCGTTAAAGCAGCGAATTACAGATCCAACAAAAACGGAGATTGGAATACAGACTTGAATGCTTATTCCACGGAGTATCGCTACGACCTGAATGGGAATATTGATTCCCTGCGCAGAAAAGCCTTTGATCAGATCGGCGTGATCCATCAGATTGATGATCTGGCCTATGCCTATGATCCTGCCAATCAGAATCGTCTGACAGGAGTCAAGGATTGGAGCAATATCCCTGAAGGCTTTGAGGATGATGGCAGCTACAATGATTATACCTATGATGCCAGCGGGAATATCATCACTGATGCCAACAAAGGAATCACAGTTGTCTACAATCATCTCAACAAACCTGTTGAAATCAATTTTGATGGGACGGCGAATAAGATTGCCTTTATCTATGATGCCATTGGGACCAAGTTACAACAGATTGTCAGTGGTACCTCTGAAAAGACCAACGATTACATCAGTGGATTTTTCTATGAGGAGAATGACTTGCGATTCTTCTCACATGATGAGGGACGTGCTGTCAAAACTGATGAGGGGAACCTTCGCCTAGAGTATAATCTTGTCGATCACTTGGGCAATGTTCGAGTAACTTTTTCTGATACCAGCGAGGCTTGTGAAGGGCCTGTAGTGCTGAGTGAGGACCATTACTATCCATTTGGTTTGCAGATGCCTTTCTTGTCAGAGACTGCAGGGGAAGTACAGCGGTTTAAATACAATGGTAAGGAGCTGCATCAAGAATATGGTTTGGGATGGTATGATTATGGTGCGCGGATGTATGATCCTGCGATAGGGAGATGGAATGCCAATGATCCATTAGCTGAAATGTACGGAGACTGGAGTCCTTATAATTATGTCATGGGCAATCCCTTGGCTTCGATTGATCCAGATGGCATGCAAACTCAGCGAATACAAGACTTTGATGGTAACTGGCATGAAATAGATGATGATGATGTAGTGAATGTGTATCAAACTGAAGGTGCTTCTGGCCCTCCTCTTTCGAACCCAAATGAATGGTCAGGTGAGAATCATGGATCTTTTAGTGATCCGAATGGAGAAAATCCTGCGAATGTTTCTACGATTTATGATCCTGCAAGATCACGGACATATTATGTTGCCAGATACAATACGGATGAAGGTTCCAGTTGGATGTATTATGACGAGGGACTTGGAAGATGGCAGGTCTTCTTGCCATATACAGGTGGAAATGGTCGTTGGCAGGCATCTCACCAAAGAAACTGGCAATATGGACTTCAAGAAGGGATAAATGAAATGGCCCCACTTTTAGAAGCTTCTGCAACCATGTTAGAGGTTACAGCATACTTCATGATTCCAGGGACCGGAAGTGGTGGAGCCATAGCACGAGGTGCAACTAGACTACCTTTGACTTCCATTGCTACTAGAAAAGTAGTGATTCTTCCATTCTCAAAAAGTGGTGCCAACTTCGTTTATCAATCCTTTTTAGTTGGTACAACTCAATATGTTGGTATCACTGGCAATTTGTCGAGGCGCGCTGCCCAACATTTGGCTACAAAAGGAATTAGCATTCAACCACTTTTGAAAGGTCTGTCAAGAGCAGATGCGCGAGCAGTTGAACAAGCCCTGATTGAAATTCATGGCCTTGGTAAAAATGGTGGAACCTTATTGAATAAAATAAATAGCATCTCTCCGAAGCGGAAAATATTTAAACAACAACTTCTGAGAGGACTTGAAATTCTCAAATCCATTGGTTATCCAGTTCCATAGGAATTTGCGTCGATTTAACCTTTATTCATCATTTTCTGTACACGGCAGTTAGTAGCTGCCGTGTCTTTTCATTTACTCCTCAAACTTAATACGTTCTCCCATCCCCACATCCTATGCTGCAAACGTATCAAGTAGTTGTCCTGGACAAAAGACGGGAGACGCTTGCGGGTTGGATTTTGGGCAGGGGAAAGTCTTCCGTCTACTGATCAACCTCCCCCTCATACCCCTCAAAACCAATACGCTCCTCATGATACACCCGAAACACCGCCACATCCTCCTCGAAAAAAGCCAGAACCGCCTCCACATTTACCCGGAAATCATTCCCTGAAAGCACCTCACCATATGAAGAATAGCCCCAATCTCTGGGATGGTCTACAAAGCCATGGTGAACCGGATTGTTGTTGATGTAGTGGATGCAGGTTTTGGTGTAGAAATTATTCCTCACAAGGATGCGCCGAAACCGCTTCTCGAACAAACTCCCTGTATGTCCTTGTTCTTTGTTATAAGCTTTGACATAGCTATTGAACCATCGTTTGAATTGGTCGATGAGGAAGTCGTGGATGTTCAGATCTTCGAGGAATGTGGTGGCCTTGATGGTGCCTTCCTGTTTGGCAGATTCGAAGAATGCTTCGTCTATTTCTTTGACTCTGATCAGTAAGTGAAAGTGATTGCCCATCAATACCCAGGCGAGGAGGTCGATGTAAGGGTGTATATACTTCCGCATGCGTTGCAGAAAGAAATCTCTGTTGCGGTCAGAGGAAAAGATGGACCTGCCATTGTTGCCGCGATTGTAGATGTGGTAGATCCTGTTTGCTTCAAAGCGGGCGAAATGTTTTGTGGATTCATTTTTGGCCATGGGCCAGAAGATAGGGAAATCGGTGGAGTTTTCCTGATACTTAATACGTTCTCCCGCCGCCTCATTCCTACCCGGCAAACGTATCAAGTATATGTCTTCGACAAAAACGGGAGACGTTTGCGCGTCGGGTTGTGCATAGGCTAACGTCTTCCGTTTAAGGAAAAATCCAATCCCCGATGATATGCCTCCCACATCCGGGACCATATAAGTAAGCAACCATGAACCACAATTCTTTTTTATTGTAATTTTTCAACTTTAACATTTTATCAATCATGAAACACTGCATCAGCATGTGGCTGGCACTGATCTGCTGTGCCGCCACCTTCGCTCAATCGCTGCGCACCTTCGATGCACCAGAACAAGCATTCGCCATCAAAGGCTGGCATGCCAACAGTCACTTTCTTCTTCAGGAGACTGGCAGTGAACTGGATGTCATCATGGACAAAGGCAGCTTTGAAGCCATGAGCCTGGAACTGGGCGCCAATGAGGCAGCGCAAGACCTACAACTCAGTTTCACTGCCAAAACCAGCCAAAGAATGAATCTAAGGCTTGATTTGCTGATCAATGGAGAAAGCATCTCGCAGACCCAACAGCTGGATGCAGAGCCGAATGGACAGGAATTGAGCTTCCGATTTCAACTTCCTTCCAGCAAAACGGCAAGTGCTCCAACCTTACTATTTTATCCTGCCCCTGGAGAATCCTTTGCTGGAATGCTAACGCTCTCTCAACTGAGAATCAAAGCCAATCTTCGCAATCTGAAACCAGAAGTCACGGTTTTCCCAAATCCTGGCAAACATCGGGTGACCATCGATCTGAATGACTGGGAAGCCAAACAGCTTCAACTGATCTCCACAACAGGACAAGTGATGATGCAGAAAGGCATCACAAGCCCAGCTGGCGAAAATATCGACCTGGATGTAAGCCACTTGACCCCTGGAATCTATTTCCTCCAACTTAATGGGCAGAATCAAAGCCAAAGCACCAAACTGATCATTTTTCCCTAATCCTTCAATCTAACACCCCACATTTTTTTACATCTCAAAATCATGAAAACTATATACCACAAATATTGGCTCACCTTGCTGACCTGCCTGTGTATCCTGGCACCGAATCTGAGCCTGAAAGCACAGAATTCTCAGAAAATCTCTGTGAATAGCAGCATGATCATCTCCCAAACCGGAGCCGGCGGGGCAGATGCACTGATAGATGAACAAAGTCTGGCTGGAGATCCTCGCAGCGGAAGCGGTGGCAACTGTTCTTCAGATTGGAGCCCGCAATGGGCCAATTTGCCACACAATGCCGTACTGGATTTGCAAGCTGACTATACATTGACAGACATCTATCTGTTTGACCTACACGGAAGCGGTGAGGTACGTGTCTATGTCGGAAGTCCTGGCAATTGGAATAGCAATCCCCTAATTGTGGATCATTGCACCCAATGGAACAGCTGGGTAGGACATTCTGTCAATGCGACCTCTCGCTATCTGAAGATCGAAAGCTATAGCGGAGATTGTCGGGCTTTTGAATTTGTTTTCTATGGCTCTACAGGCTCTACCCCCCCGCCTCCACCTCCTCCACCTCCACCACCGCCTCCGCCATCCTCTGGCAAGATTAGCCTGAATCCAGCCAATGCTGTTACGACTTCTGGTGTAGGCGATATCTCCAAACTCTTTGACGATCAGGCCAATGTAGACCCTGCCAGTTCTTCCACAGCACCAGCAACTTCGGATAACAAAAGTTGGAATGAAAGCTGGGGTGCAACTGCAGACGGATACATTCACCTGGGACAATCTACCAGCATTGGTAGCATCTATCTCTATGATTTCCAGGGAGCAGGCAACTTTGAAGTATATACGGGCTCTCCTGGCAACTGGAACCTCCTGTTCACAGATGGCATGACAGGCTATCTGACCTGGAATGAACATGCCAATCTGAATGTAACAACCGAATACCTTCGATTTGTCAAAGCGGGAAGTTTTCCCAAAGTCAGTGAGGTCGTGGTCTACGGCTCCGGCGGATCTGGTGGGTCAGATGCCACAGCTCCTTCAGCCATCAATAATTTGACAGTCAGCGGTGTGAGTGAAAGTACAATCTCTCTCTCATGGACAGCAACTGGAGACGATGGATCATCAGGAACAGCGAGCAGTTATGACCTGCGATACAGTACTTCGCCAATTCACTCAGGGAATTTTGGGCAAGCGAGCCAGGCTTCGACTCCTAGTCCTGCCTCTTCGGGAACCTCTCAATCTACTACCCTTGCCAATTTGCAGGACAATACAACCTATTACTTTGCCATCAAGGCGATTGATGAGGCAGGCAATGTGTCCAACATCTCCAATACCACTTCAGGAACAACTGATGACAATGGGAATCCTCCACCACCACCCCCTCCTCCTCCTTCAAGCGGTGATTATCCGCGAATGGACTTGTTGGTTGGTTCTAACTTTGTTCTGGACAATGATCAACCCAATGGAGGAATTTATGACCGTCCCAATTTGGAACAAATCAAGCGCCTGCGCCTGTATATGTTTGGGGGGGATGTCTCCGATGGCAATCCCAATAATATATATCTTGATCCCACACAGGGATTTGGAGGCACCTACAGTATCAAGGATTTGGGAGATTATCTGGCCTCTAAGGGAGTATTGTTGCAAGCCAGTTTGCGAGACAATCCTGAGTTCTGTGGAAATGGGGGACAATATCCAGATGGGCCTTGTAATACAGGTGGAAATTCGGAGCAGCCCGGAAGCTACAATGACTTCGCCAATTTCATGAAGAACATGGGCCAGCAATTGGAACCACATGGCGTAGAATCCATTGCCGTAGGAAATGAATTCTATGAACATTGGAAGGATGATCATGAAGAATGGTCCCCCGAAGATCGCGCAGCCTTGATGGCAGAGATTGAAAATGTCTATCCCAAAAGTACACGCAATATCAAAGTCGGACCATCTGGTGATGTTGCCTGGGATACCCATCATTTTGATCGCCTGACCAATCATCTTCAGTCATTGGGGTACAATTATATTCCTTATGACTGGTATCAAGTGCATATCTATTGGAATACCAGCCATGCGACCAATAACAATTACACCCAGGGGATAGACTTCAGCAATGGGCCTGATCATCCTGAAGACAATGGTGGCCTACGTCAATTTGCGCAAAATATGGTGGATCACATTCATAATTTTGATCCCAGTGTGCCAGTAAGAATCGGCGAATTTGGCTATGATGTTGGGAATTGGCAATCACCGATTGACAACCAAAGTGATGGATCTCCCAATTTGGCTTATGTACCAGGAAAAGACACGAGACAGACTCAGGCGGAATGGATTGTGCGATCTTATCTGGCATACTCAGCAGTTGCTGGTCTGGAAGCGGCTTATCTCTATACATGGGATCATACCTATGGCGGCGGTGGCGGATGGTTATTTGGCTCTTCTGGGATGTTTGATGGAGACAATACGATTGCGATGCCTTCCTGGTGGTATGTCATCACGATGAAAAACATCCTGACAGGCTATACATTCGAAGCCGTTGAAGAAGAATCAGCCAATGTCTACCGCTATCGGTACAGCAATGACGCTGGGAAGAAGATTTATGTGGTCTGGACACCTACAAGAGGAGATGGCAATGTGAATAACTATAGCTTCTCGGTTCAGGGGAATTCAGCGCAGAAGAAAGATCTGGTGATCGGAAGTACACAGGGATCTTCCAGCTCGATCAATGTCAGCAATGGACAAGTGAATATCAATGTGAGTCAAATTCCTACATTTATTGTGATGGATTGATCAGTTGAAACATTGATTCAGTTTAGCTTTGCGAAAGGTTCATCCTTTCGCAAAGCTATTTTTCTGAGGCCAATGAATCCAATTAGCCCAATCAAAAGAATACTTATCCATAAGCATGTTGAGACAGGACCATCCTTCTCCAATGGACTCACATCCCCCATCACCACAAAGTTGGCCCAATGTCTTGGGTGTTGCTGATCGGGTGGGGCAGAGGCAATAAAGTCCAATTTGGCCTGACGCAAGGCTTCATCCTTGGGATAATTCTGACCCAAATAGCTATAGAAGTACTGCATCAACTCATTTGCTGCACGTCCATCCGCCTCCCACAAGCTCATCACAACACTATGACAGCCTGCATAGGCAAATGCTCTGGAGAGGGAGCGAATTCCTTCTCCTTTGGCGATGGGGCCGTAGCCAGTGTGACAGGCACTCAGGACTACCATAGAAGCCGGGATGTCCATGTTGTAGATTTCATAGGCATGAAGTTTTCCATCATCTTCGGCATGGTCGGGAGAGAAAAGAAGATAAGAATAGAAGGGATCAGTCTCGTTTGGATATCCATGCATAGCCAGATGCAGGACTTTGTTAGATGAGCTGATTTGTCGAAAATGGTGTTCTGTGGCTGCTTGTCCAAGATAGACCTTTCCGCCTATGAGAGTTTGTATGGCCTGGACTTCCGGTTG
Organism: Bacteroidota bacterium; assembly: GCA_039029315.1. GTDB lineage: Bacteria > Bacteroidota > Bacteroidia > J057 > J057 > JBCCCJ01. The sequence goes on from JBCCGK010000027.1 coordinate 60,717, forward strand.
GTTGAACAACAATTTCTGGGAAGTAGCATAAGTTGGGGCAAATCCGGCAAAGGAGAGGGTAGAGGATTTATTTTTGGCCTGTAAGAGGTGATGGGCTGTTGTCGCGTACTGAATTGGATAGTGAGATAGCAAATAAGAGGAAGGAGAGATAACAGGCTCCCGACTGAGCAGTTCGAAAGGCAAAAATCCCAATTGACCATCCGGGATGATGAGCAGTTTAGTCGGATGTGGATGCTGAGACAGAATAGGCGAAAACAAAGAGGAATACAAGGGATAAGCCAACGAGACCAATTCCTTTTCTGCTAAAGACTTAGGAGTGAAGTGCAAGGAATGAAGGAACTCAGACAAGGGGCGACTTTGGTCAGCTCCCCAGGGGATTTTATAGAAGGATTTGTCCTTCGCATCTATACAAATCAGATAGATGGCCTCCTTGGCCTGATGATACTCCAGGAGCGTAGAAGAATTCTGTTGGAGAAACCGTTGTACCTCTGTGATCGAGCTAAGCTTGTTCTGATATTTGAGAGAAAAATAGGCAGGATACTGCTGATCGAGATATTCCTGAAACTGAACATACACTTCATTGGCCTGGGTATGCAAAGAGGATGAATAAGCAAGATCTTGTTCATCGATCTGCTTGTCTCCCTGTTTTGTGAGATAAATTTCCCTTGCATATATCAGATCTGACAGCAGAGAGGCTTCTTTTTGTCTAATTGAATCAGGCAAATTTCCAACCACCAAGGCCTGTTCTTGCTGTATGGATTCTCTGAGCAATTGATTTTTACTTTTTTCTGCCAACTGGAAAGCCATGTCGATATATTGCGTCTCTTTTGTCAAGCTGTAAAGCTGATAGGCCAAGTCGATGGAAGTCGAAAAATAGTCAGCTGATTCCTCCGTCCAAAGCTCTCTGGATGCAGTCCTTTTGATTTGGATTTGCAGGGTATCAAAGATCGCATGGCCTTTCAGAGACAGCCTCAATGCGGTTTTTAGGTCTTGTGGGAGCTGGGAGGTCTCAAACCGTTTTTGGTACACATGTCTTAGCTTCATAAGAATCCCCAAATAATTGCCAGGAGCAAGACTTTCGGAGAAGCCCGGCAATCGATCCACGGATAAGTTCTGCGAATTAGGCGTCAAGGTCGAGATACCGCGGAGCAACCAATATTCCGCAGAGTCAAGACGTTGGTGGTGAAGTGCGATCTTGCCAAGCAGATCAAGGACAAAGGATTGATGAACTTCCTCCCCAAGATGCAGGAATGTGTAAGCACCTAGGGATTTTTGGGCGAGGGTAGTGGCCTTTCCCACATTTTTTTGTTCAAAAGCAATGTTCCCTTCAATATAATCTAGATTGGCTTGATAGATGGCGGAACCAAGCTGTTGGCTGATACGTTTTGCTTCTCTTAAATTAGCAGAGACTTTGTTTTCATCTTTCTTTGGTCCGAAAAAATAGAAATTGACCGCTTGCAATACCATGACAGCTCTTTGGTCAATATACCTTGGCTTATCCTTTGTCAGTGTCAACCCTTGTAATAAATACAATTCCGCTGAATCGTATTGCCCCATTTTTTGGAAAACCCGGCACATATTGCTACAAGTAGTTGGGATTTTGGGAGCCAAGCGAAAATGCTCCAATGCTCGTTGCCAATCGCCCTTATATTGATGCACCAAGCCTAGATCTAGCTCCCATTCCTCCACAAATTGAGGTCTATTGGTCAGAATGGCTAACTCCTTCAGACCTTCCATTGCCCATTCCATCATTCTGACATTTCCTTTCTCCAAATAGATACTGTACAAGGTTTGCTTTGCAAGAAACTGCAGGGTGAGTGCCGTGCTTGTACTATCAGATCCTACAAGTTCAAGGGTTTTGAGACAATGTCGGATGGCTTCTTCATATTCTTCTAATACACGATAACTGATGGCTAGTTGATGACTCTGAGAGGCGCTCAAATCAGAAGGGATGGCCAGAAAATAGTCCTGAGCAAGTCTGGCATGATGCTTCATTTTATCCATTTCTCCTTGAGTCAAATATATGGTAAAACAGATCGCATGAAAATTGGCCAATTTCTCCAAGTCATTGGGAAGATGAGTGTTCAATAATGGCTCGACGACAGAGATCAAGGCATAACTTGACTCAGCATTCCTGCCCGAGTGATATCTTGCCATCGCAACGACATAATTGTGAATGCAGGATTCCCAATCCTCTCCTTTTGCATACCATTCAGCAGCTTGTTGGAAATAGTAGGCTGCACTGTCCCGTTCAAATTGTTGATCAAAATATATCCCTCTCTCATGCAGACCAGCCGCGATATCGACGGAGGATTGAGCGGATGAAAGAATCGGAACGAGGCTGAGTAAGCAATAAAAAGCTGAGAAGACGGATTGAGATTTCATAAACTATGATCTGCTGAAAAGTGCAAATAGAGAGGGCGAGAAGATCCTCACGATATAATCTTCTAGCTGTTTTGAATAGTCGGACTTCGATCTGACCAAAAGTGTCGGCTGATTATGCCTAGGCCAAGCAAGACAAGGACAATCCACCACCATTTCGTGTCCGATTGATCCTCCTTCAAAGGACTTGCATCCCCCATCACTACAAAATTGGCCCAGTGTCTTGGATGTTTCTGATGAGGGGAAGCAGAGGCGATAAAATCCAGTTTGGCAAGCCGAAGCGCTTCATCCTTGGTATAATTTTGTGCCAGATATCCGTAAAAGGATTGCATCAACTCATGTGCAGCACTTCCATCAGCCTCCCATAAACTCATCACCACACTCTGACTTCCTGCATAGGCAAATGCCCTGGCAAGCGATTGAATCCCTTCCCCTTTTGCAATAGGACCGTAGCCCGTATGACAGGCACTGAGTACGACCATGGAAGCCGGGAGGTGCATATTGTACAATTCGTAAGCATGGAGTTTTCCATCTTCCTCCGAATGTGTTGGCGAGAATTGGAGAAATGAATAAAGAGGATTCCCTTCATCAGGATAGCCGTGCATAGCAAGATGCAGGATCTGGCTCTGTTCCGCAGTTTGTCTAAATTGTTTTTCTGTTGCCTGATCTGCAAGATATTCCTCTCCGCCCATCAATTGTTGTAACTTGTGAACCTCTGCCTGATTATACCTGAGTTGCAATGCCCCTTCATACGTAGGGGCAAATCCGGCAAAATGATTGGGAGCAACTGAAGGCTGGCCTTGGCGCAACAGCAAGGTGGCTGTATGGGCATAGTGAATGGAATGCAAATTTAATAAATAGGCTGACTGAGGGCTACCAGCTTCCCTGTTCAGAATTTCGAATGGAAGGTAGCCTAGCGGACCATCTGGGACAAGAATGAGTCTATCCTGCAAGGGATGAGTAGCAAAAATGGGATTGATCAACCATTTGAAGAGAAGATGAGTCCCTTGGGAGTAGGCGGTTTCATCCAGAGGAATTCCCGAAAAATGTAAGGCTCCCAAAACCTCCTCAAGAACGCTTTTCTGAGGGGCATCCCAGGGGATTTTGTGGAAAGATTGGTGATGGCCATCTATGACAATCATATACAGGGCTCCCTCCCCAAAGTGATATTCAATGAGGCTTGCCCCAGTTGCAGACAGATCTTTTTTGAGGTCCTCAAAAGGGTAGGGTTTCCAATTATACTTAAGCTGGTAGTACCGTGGATAGACTGATTCCAGCCATTCCTGATACTGGGTATAGGCCTCTGTGAGCTGAGAGACTTGCTCTTGGTAGTAATTGAGAGTTATGGTATCTGGATGCTCTTCACTTGCATGTTTGAGCAAGAGTTCTTTGTAGAAGATGAGATCATTCCTGAGGTGTTGCTCGCGATTCAGGATGGAGTCCGGGAGATTGGCGAATTGTCGTGCAGTTGTCGTCTGAAGAACTTCGAGGAGTTTGCGATTTTTTCCACTCTCCATAATTTGATAGGCTTGTTGGATATGCAGGGGATTCGCTGTCATGCTGTGTAATTCGAAGGCAATATCCATCGCAACCGACAACAAGGCCCCAATTTCTGGTGCCCAACTATCTTTGGAATCCAAATGTTTGATGGTCATTTGCATGGAATCGTGAATGTCAATGGCAAAAAGAGACAAGTCCATCGCACGTCTCAGGTATGCCGTATCCTGACTGTGCTGGAATGTCAATTGCAGAGATGAAATGTACTTCTCAAGAATTCCGAGATAGGTAGGCAGGTCCAACACTTCTGAGGAAGTCGGAAATCTATCCTTCAGGGAGGTTGAATCAATATCAGCTAAAGAGAGAATTCCTTGTGCAAACCAATAGCGTGCTGAATCGCCTTGTGTTTTGGCCAGTGCGATTCTCCCAAGAAGATAATAACTCGCTGCTTTAAAAGAACTTTTGGGGATATTGACTTCCCGATACTGATGCAAGGATTGTTTGGCAAAGATCGATGCCTCCTCAATTCTGTCTTGATCCAGTAAGTATGAGCCCCATTTGAAATACAGAGAAGCCAATAAGATAGGGAGTTCCTTTTTTTTGCCAAGATCTTCTGCCTGTTCGAATAACTGCACAATCTGTCTGGAACTCACATCAGGCAATTTTCCAAGTAGACTTCCCATTTTTATGAGAATTCTCAATCTGCTTGGATAGGCGGTGGGGTCTCCTTCTGTTAAGTGTAAGCCCTTTTCTAAATAGTATTTTGCCGAATCCAACTCCCCCATTTTCTCAAAGACAGTACTGATGTTATCGAAGACTCTTGCGCTTGAAGAAGCCTTTTTGTAATAGGAAATTGCTCTTTGCCAGTCTCCCTTATATTGGTACAAAATGCCCATATAGTTATTCCATTCGGAGGGATAGCTTGATCTGTTAATCTTCAAGGCTAAATCAGGCATTCCTTCCAAGGCAGCTTCCAATTGCTGGACATCGCCTTTCTTGTTATAGATGTTAATCAGATTCCGCCTGTTCAAAAAAGTCATGGTAAGCGCATAAGAATCTTCATGTCCCTCTACAATCGACAGAACCTTTTTGCTGTATTTGATGGCATCTTTGAATTCTCCTAAGGTACTTGAGGTGAGTGCCAATTGATAATACTGGTCAGAATTGATTTCTGAGCTATCAGACAAGATGATTTCCCTTGCTTTTCGTGCATGAAATTTCATCTTTTTTGCCTCTCCTTTGTTGGAATAATGACCAAAGGATATGGAATGGTAGAGCGCTGAGTAATACTTCTCAGTGGGAAGATGGCTATCTAATACCTCTTTGATCAGAGGAAAAATAGCTTCCGTTGACTCAAGGTCCTTGAGCATTTGGTATCGGGATGCAGCCTTGATGTACTCAAATATTGCAGATTCCCAGTCCTCAGCCAATACATATTCATCTCCAGCGAGTATGAAATAGTGTGCAGCACTATCTTTTTGGAAGGATTGATCAAAAAAAGTTCCTCTGTCAGCGAGATTGGCTGCAAGGTCCAGGTGACTTTGAGAAAATGTTGAACTGCCCAAAATGAAGAGGGGAAACAATGAGATCAATACGTGAATATAACGGTTCATTAACAAGTGAGTAGAGAGGTAGAATAGAGAAAAAAAATAAAATTTCATGGAATCAATGATATCGCAAATTCTTTTGGGACTAATGTAGATATAGCTGATTTGAGATCAATTGTCAGATTCTTTTGTCAGATTCCTTTGTCAGGTTTTTTGGCATATACAAATTAACCAAGTAGCTGAAGGCGCTTAGTCTCCCAATCAGGGGGCTAAGCCCTGTTGTTTCTCTGCAAGTAGGACCGAAACAACAGCTTTGTTGACAGAAGAAATCGTCCATTCGCATGCTCACATTTGTTGAGTTTTGACTACTATGACCCCCAGAAGTCCTACCAGTACCACAACCAAAATCCATAACACAGACCAACTTCTTATCACTGGCTCATCAGCACCAATCAAGGCAAAATTGGCCCAGTATCTGGGATGTCTCAAATAAGGAGGGGCTTCTTCCAGATAACTCAGTTGGGCCTGCCGCAGGGCCTCACTCTTGCTTGTTCCCCTGGCCAAATTGGCATAAAAGTGCTTCATGAGCAGGCGTGCAGAAGCGCCTGTAGCCTCCCACTGACTAATCAAAATGCTGGGACAACCAGCGAAATGAAAGGCTCTCCCCAAACTCTTGATTCCATCTCCTTTAGACAAAGGACCATAGCCCGTGTGACAGGCACTTAATACCGCTAGTTGGGCTGATAGCTTCAGTTGGAAGATTTCATATGCGTAGAGTTTGTCATCCTCAAGGGTATCCTCTGTCTCTGTAAATGCCAAATAGGCAAGCATGGGATGCTCATCATTCGGATAGCCATGCATAGCAAAATGAAGGATGGGAAAGTTAGAAGCCTTGGACTTGAACTGTGCCTCTGTTGCTTTTTCTGCCAGGAAGGTCTGCCCACCCAAAGTGGCTTGCGCCTCATTGACCTCTCGCTGATTGAAACTCAGATGAAGAGAATCCGGATAGGATGGAGCAAATCCTCCTATCTGGGAGGAATAACCAAATGGATGCAAAGATGAGGAGAGGGTATGGGTCAGGATTGTTGCAGAATTGGCATACTGAAGGCTGCTTTGACGGAAGAGGTAGGGAAATTGGCCATATCTATCTGGTGCATGGTCAGGATTGATCTCTGTCGTCAGACTCGCAAAAGGAAGATAACCCAGTTTCCCATCCGGAATAATAATCAAATGTTCATAAGACTGATCTCCCAAAATGGGTTGAATGAGCTGAGCATATAAGTTCGAAGACAGATTCCGATACGCATCATCCCTCATTTCCAAGGCCCCCCCATGCATCAGACTAATAAAAAGATCCAATGAGTCGAGCCACAGGCTGTCGATAGAGATTTGGTGAGTTCTGATGTGATGTTCATCAATCCCGATGATATAACAACTGCTATCCCCCAGAAAATACTCGATCAACAAACTGTTGGAAGAGGGGAGAATCTCTCTGGCTTCCTGAAGACTGGCAACTGCGAATTCATACTTGAGTTGATGGTAATGAGGATATTGCTGTTTTAATTGGGCAAGAAATTGGCGGTAGGCCTCCCGGACATCATAGAGTTTGCCCGTATATTTGATTTGGCTGTTTTCCCTGGGATCTGATGGATTGGGTTGGATGAGGCCATCCTCCAATTGTTTCTCATAATAGGCGATGTCAATCTTGAACTGACGTTCTTTTCTTTGAATCGAATCGGGGATCGCTGCAAACTGTATGGCCTGGGTATGCTGTAAGTTCTCATATAAAGAAAATGCTTTTGACCGTTCCATTAGCTCGAACATCTTTCGGAGATAATGGTCATTCCCACTTTGCTGGTAAAGAGAAGAAGCAATATGAAGAGCTTGTTCAAAGGCAGGCAACATTGCCTGAAAGATGGCTTCTTTGGAACCAGTATACTGAAATCGCAACCGTATGCTGTCTGCAAGATCAAAGGAGAGAAGGTAGGTGTCAAACGCACGTTGGAGAAGCATTGAATCAGCTGAAGAATCGGAATACAATTGATAAATATAGGCTGCCTTGGAGGTTAGGAGTTCGAAGGTCGACTCCTTTGAACTGATCTGTTCGATGGAAGGATTTTGATAGAGGTCTTCAGGAGTAAATCCAGTTGTGACAGATTGTAGACTTCTTTGGATGTAGGAAAAACAGGAATCCCATTCTGATAGATGAGCAAATCTCTGTGCCTGGGTTGCATATATGTTGGCAAGTGTGGGATGCTGAAAGCCAAAATATTGTTTCATGACCCTTTCCCCTTCTCGCAGCATGCTGTCAGCCTGACTCAGCTCCGCTGTTTGAATCAAGAGAATCCCCAAATTTCCGTACAACATACCCTGTTCCAGAGGGGGCAGTGGACTGTCTTTCGATGTGTGAAGGACACGTTGAAAGTAGGGAATGGCTGATTCCCACATGTCTTGCTCCATATACAGCAGAGCAATACTATGTAGAATAGAAGGGATATACGCCAGATTGCCTCCTTTCCATCTATTGCAAAAATCCAATGCTTGTTGGTAGTAAGAAAGGGCCAGGTCAATCTCTCCAAGATATTTATGACAATGCCCTGTGCCAAGCAAGCTCCTGGCATTGGTTCTTGTTTTTTGATAGTAAATAAGGGCCTGACTGAAATCGTATTGGTCCATATAATTCTGGGCAATACGGGGATAAGACACAAACACCACAAAGTTATCCATGCCCTCTTTCTCAGCAGCGACTTTTTGTCGGACCAAATAAGGCAATTGAGTCTTATGATCCATTTTCATCCCATAGATTCTCACAATGATATCCAGATTGTTCAGCTCGAATTTCTTCAGATTCCATTCAGAAGTGGTATCTATGGCCGCAAGACTAAGCAAGGCAAAGTAGAGGGCTGAATCATATTCCTGGCCGAAAAAGTAATTCATACCAATGAATCCATCGGTTTTTCCTACCTTCCAGTGAGTTGTTCCATAGGCTGTTGAGTAAGATCGCTTGGCATGTAGAAGATACCTGATTGCCTCTGAGTATTGTTTTATACCAGAAAAATATACCCCCCTAAAATATTGACCTTCTCCAATAAGGGAATCATTGTCTGGAAAATACTGATTGAGAAAATCGTCCGCTTCCTCAAAATCACGAGCGGCTTCCTGGACTTTCTGATTTTTCATCAGACCACTTCCCCGCAGGTAAAGACTGCGAATCACGATCACCCATTCCTGATTTTTTTTTCCCTCTTTGATGGCCTTGCTGGAATAATGTATCGAACTGTCTACTTGTTCATCGTCTCGAAGTTCGAGCGCTTCTTTGAACCATTTCTGAGAGAGAGTTGTGGGAGGTTCGGAGGAGGTCTCTTGCCCAATAAGCAAACATGGGAAGAACATCAAGCCCATCCATAATAGGAGGAAAAGGGAGGGAAAAAGGAAAGTTTTCATCGAAACCAAGTAGTCAGTTAATAGATACAGTCCCGAAAAATTCGCCTATATCATCAGGAAAGCTGATTTTTTTTTTCTGAAGAATAGAGAGAAATAAGAAGATAAATTGTGAGACAGAGGTCTTGTTGTGAATCAGGCCAGGAGATCTCACATTTCGTGGGGCTGTTGGTGAATTGAGCATGGAAGGTCCACTAGAAAAGATCCAGTCAGCGTTCACGACCTATTATTCTGATTCCATAAGCCTAAATCGATGAATTTCTTCATATTCAGGCCCTTGTGGAGACAGTTGTGATTCCCATAAAATGAGTTGATCGACTTCAAGCCTTGGGAGCCCTTGTGGAGGAAAGGTGAGCATCTCTGTCTGCTGAAAGTTTCGGAGTCTTGCAAGCGTAATATGGGGAATAGGACTCTTTCGGAATTGTTGCTCAGGACGAATCTGGAGAAATAACTCATGTAACCGAATGGCCATCTCTCGGAACATAGGATGTTTTTGATATCGCGCCCAAATCATCCTGGCTTCCTGACCAGGCGGAGCAAAACTGTACTTGTCGAAGGTCAATGAAAAAGAAGAGCGCCCTTTTACCCCCAAATAGATTAAATTCAGCAAATTATCGACGATTTCGCCAGGGATTTCTCCAAAAAAGTACATAGTGATATGCAAGAGATCTTCCTGCACCCATTTGACGCCCGACAGATCATCATGCGCATATCTGAAGTCATGTAGAGGATACAAAATCTCCGATGGGAGGGGGATTCCCAAAAAAAGTCTTCGTTGAGGAGAAACAGTCATGGTCTGAAATTCGTTTATGTGGAAAGAACGCAGATTTCTATTAGATGAACAAACTCTTACGCTACGTGCTTTACATCCTCGGTGGACTGATTTTACTCCTTTACCTGGTTTTCCGATTCGGAATGGGCGCAATCACTGGAATGTCCAGCTCTGAAGAAAAGATTGAGGAATCATTTGCCAATGCGATCAATCGGCCAAGCTTCAAGACCTATGAAGTGGAGGGAATAGAGATGCATTATGCAGATATGGGAGTAGATACCTTACCAACGATTGTATTTGTTCATGGCTCTCCTGGCTCCTGGGATGCCTATATGTCATACTTTGCAGATAGTAGTCTCGCTGGAGAATTTCGCATGATCTCCGTGGACAGAGTTGGCTATGGCAAATCCTCCAAAGGACAAGCCGAATCCTCGCTTTTGAAACAAGGCCAACTGATCCGGCCCTTGCTGGATCTTGTGCCAGAAGGAGTACCCGTGATTCTGGTCGGACATTCATTTGGCGGTCCGGTCATCTATCGAATGGGGATGGAATATCCCAAGCAAATTGATGCCTTATTGGTGCTGGCAGGCTTGGCAGATCCCGAACACGAGAGTCGTGTGTGGATTCAGCGCCCTTTTCGAAGCAGATGGCTACGTTGGTTGCTCCCGCCAGATCTGGATGTCTCCAATCGAGAGATTGTGCCCCTGAAAGAAGAATTGGCAATGATTGAGGCACAATCCTTTTGGGATCAGATACAAATGCCCACCACCATCATCCAGGGGGCCAAAGATATGCTGGTCAGCGTCCCACATGCCGAATTTGCAGAACAGCGCCTGGCGCATATTCCAGCAACCCATATTCGGCTGCCCGAAGAAAATCACTTCATAGTCTGGACCCAACACGACTTGGTATGCGCGCAGATTCACGATCTGTTGGCTCAAATTCGAGAATCGTCTGAGGAGCGTTAGAGATGGATGTAATTTTGTGTAAAAACTCGAATTTTTTACCTTGTGTAATTTTCTGATCTTGTTGACTGCTGAGAGATGGGGATCTCTGAGCTTAGTCATCAGAATATGAATCTTAAAGGAAATACACTTCTTCACATCCGACTCTTGTTGTTCATTCTGCTGGGAACGGGAATTCTTCATTTGCCGGCCCAAACTTTCAAAACATTTTATCATAGCAAAGCCTTTCTGGATGCTCCGGTCTTTACGGTGAATAAACTGATCCGTGTGCCTGGGACTCTGGAAGTGGCATTTGCTGGAGAACTGAAAACACCAGCACCTGCTTATTCTACGTATGGATATGTCCTTCATGCAGATCAGAATGGGGAAGTAGTGGATATGCATGCTCAGAAAACCAATTTCCCTAATGGTCTGAATGGAATACGAACCACGGGTCTGACGATGGATAAACTTCATCGATACTATCTGGCAGGTGCCAGTGTCCAAAATCTTTCGCAGAACTCATTCGCTGCGGAAAGAACATTAAGCTCGATTCAACCAGATGGCAAACTCAATTGGAGTACCATGCAGGGGTTTTACAACTTTGATGCAGTAGCGTATGATCCCGTTGACAATAAATTGCTGACCATCTCTGGCCCTGGCGATATCCTGACGCCGCCAGATCTGGTGATCCAGAAGTTTGCTACCAACGGTTCTCTCTTCAGTGGAATAAGGATCTCAACCAAAACCGCAGATCAGCCTGTCGGACTGAAGGTGATTCCGGGAGGAGAAGGATATATAGCCATAGGAATACAAGATACAGCCACGGAAAAACGTCCCATTGTTGTGAAGTTGGATGCTGACTTGAACATCCTCTGGTCATATGCATATCAGGTGAACGGGGTGGAATGGGAGCTTAAGGATCTGGACATATTGCCAAATGGTCCCATAGGAATTTCGGGTTCAGTATTTTCTGCAAAGACGAATTCCTGGCATCCAGTATTGATGACCATTCATATCGACAATGGTGAACCTATTTCTTATCATGAATATTCAATACAAGGGGCACAGGAGGCAAAGGGCTATGGATTGGCTGCCTGGTTCGATCCTGATGAACCCGGCATCCGTGGATGGTTGTTGGCCGGAGCCTGGTCAGAAGGAAGTATGTCGACGACAAACCGCAGAGCCTTCGCCATGAAAGTCAAGGACAATGGCAAGCCAGTGTGGACGAGCAGTTATAGTAATTTTCCTGTGACAGAATATGATCAGGACGAATTGGCCAAAGACATCATTTACTTTCCGATATCTCAGCAATTTTCTGTGGTAGGCGAGTATTCCCGCTATGAACATGGAGATCTGGATAGACGAATGATTTTTCTAGTGAAAGCAGGTATAGATCAGGGAAATATTGGGACAGAGCCATTCATGTGTTATGCACCGATGACCTCATATGTTTCCTCCAACTCAATTACTCACACGGCTATCGGGACATCAGTGCCCGTTGGTCCTGCCCAATCATTTAGTTACACCATGGAATCTCTCTACCCGGTATGGAATTATTGCGCCTATATTCCGGGACCCAAATCTCATCCAAAATCGACCCAGTCTCCATCCTCATTTATTGAGCACATACAACAATCAACAAGTTTGGAGCTGCTCATTACGCTTCCAAGACCATCGGAAGGAGCCGAGGCAGAGATATTCGATTTGACGGGACGGGTAGTCAGGAAACTCTCTATTGCTCCCGGCACGCATACCCTGGCAATTCCTCAGAATGGACTCTCCTCGGGTGTGTATCTGCTTCGATTAAGACAAGGAAAGGATTGGTCGCACAGTGAGAAAATCTGGATCAGGTAATTGATTCATTCAGACTAAAACAATGAAAGACGCTTGGGATTGCCCTGATATAGGCTGAAATTCCCAAGCGTCTTTGTATTTAGGGTGTAATTCTTGGCAGCTTCCTATATGTCCGTCGCCAGGATAGGATTCTTTCGGTCAAGGATTTTTTCCCTCATCCTGGAAGGTGTCAGATGGAAATCTGTAAACAATTGGTATTCCATTGATACCCTGAGCAATTCTGAGATGGTCCAGGCTTGTGCCCCACAGCCTCTTGGCGTATGCGGAGGTGCCCCATCGAAGATTTCAGCTGCAGAACCGAGTGTATGCTCCTGGAAGTGGGGGAAATACTGCGTGAGAAGGCGTCGAGCCATGCGTTTTCCCCAGCTGCCCTTCACATAGATCAGCGCGTCAATATAGGGACCAATGAGCCATCCCCAGACTGTCCCTTGATGGTATGCTCCATCACGCTGAAAGACATCTCCACCATATATGTCTTGATAAGCAGGATCCGAGGGGGCCAGACTGCGAAGGCCACGAGGAGTCAGCAGAGATTCTTCAACTGTATGGAGAATCAAGCTCCCTTGCACAGGATCGAGCAGTGGGAAGGGAAGAGATAAGGCGAATATTTGATTGGGGCGAATGGCAGCATCCTTGAACGAACCGTTGACACAATCATAAAGACAATTCGTTTCTTCGTTCCAAAACACCTCCAAAAATCTTGTCTGAATCTTATCTGCTCGAATCTGATGCACTTCCGCTTCTGTGTCCAGCCCAAGAAGTTCGTGAAAGTGTGCAAAGATTCGCCATGCATTGTACCAAAGCGCATTGACCTCTACCGGTTTTCCTATTCGGGGGGTTACCACCCAATCATCTGCTTTGGCATCCATCCACGTAAGCTGCACTCCTTCTTCTCCGCCTTGAAGCAGACCATCTTCTGCCGTCTGAATATTGTAGCGTGTTCCTTCATCATGCCAATGAAGGATGTCGTGCATGACAGGAAGAAGCGTTTTGGCAAGAAAAGCCTCATCCCCGCTAGCTAGCATGTATTTGTATGCTGCAATGAAGAACCAGAGGGTTGCATCAATATTGTTGTAGAGCGGAGGTTCGCCTCTGTCAGGAAACCGATTGGGGAGCATGCCCTCAGATACATGCAGGGCAAAGGCCTGCAAGATTGATTTGGCCTCCTGATGTTTTCCCCTGGCCAAACAAATGCCAGGCAAGGCTATCATACTATCTCGGCCCCAATCCGAAAACCAGGGGTAGCCAGCAATGATTGAGTGTAGATCTTTGCCCCGACGAACCAAAAACTGGTCTGCCGAAAGGGTCAGATGTCGAAGAAGTGGATGATTCTGTGAGGTCTCACGGATAAGGCCCAACCTGCGCTGCTTTTCTTGCTCAAACAATTGCCAGGCATCACGCCCTGTTGGATTATCAGTGGAGAGAATCATGCCGAACTTCTGGCCCGCATGAAGGGGGACATACAATTTGCCTGGTGAGTACAAGTCTTCGTACGCATCCATTCCTCTATGTAGTTCCTCCTGATATTCAAAATTGAAATACCAGTCTGCCTGTGGAGCATAGGAGGAAGAGGGAGCAGAGATGAACACTTCAGGTTGATCCTCATAATATTTCATTCTCAGGATTCCTTCCTCAAAAAAGGCGAGTTGTTGAACCTGATCATTGGCTGAGCTGAGGTAATGGAAATCCCTGAATGCGCCCTGAGGAACCAGTTCAAGGGTGAAGTCTTCCGGCGCTTCCTCTACTTCAAATAATATAAGAGTAGTATTTTCTTCATGTAGTGCTGCGATTGTTTTAGTCAAGGTGATTCCATTGACCTGATACCGGAAAGTAGGAAATAAATCCTTTTCAAATGACTGTTGAAAAATATAACCGTTTGGATAAACGGCTCCTTGATATTTGTTGGAACTAAGTTCGTATCGATGTCCACCAAGTATCAGGGTTTCTTCAAACTTGGACAGGAGAACAACTCGATTCACAGGAGGAGCAAGTGCAGCGACCAATAAGCCATGATATCGTCGTGTATTAGCGCCGATAACGGTGGAGCTGGCATATCCACCCAGACCGTTGGTTTCTAACCACTCATACCGAATTGCTTGGCTGAATCGGTTGAGTTTTTTTCTGCAAATGGAAATAGGCATAAATGGCAAATAGGATTTAGTAGTAAAAGGCTAACAGTCAGATCATGAGTAGGGTAGTCTTTAGGTGGATGCTAATAGAAAGGTAAACAGCGTAGAATTACATCAATGAATTTGGTAATGGACATCAGAGAGTTTTGTTCGATTGACTATCGAGTATTCCCAAATCACTATATTAGACAGTACGCATTACAAAAGTCTATCCTTTTGTTCGCTTTGTTGATATAGGTTTGTTGAGAAATCTTACAAAACTTCATTTTTGGATAATTTGACTATTGAAGTTTTTGGCACAAAACAGATTGTCTGTTTCATATACGTCAGCCGATGAAACATACGTGCCAACTGCCTCCGGGCTTGGTGGAAAAAACCAGTTTTCAATAGAAATTTTTCGCAAAAAATACATCTTCCGATTTTCTCACAAAAATCTTGACAATTCATGCAAATATATTACATCCGAGGGGGTGAATAATCTGAATATTGGGAGGGGAAGGAAATATTAACTCGGCATTCTGTTCAAGGAATGATAGACCTCCCAATAAGGAACAGAGAATCTCTGATGGTCCTGATTGCTCAAAATAATCACGGTACGCTCTGCTTGAAGATCCCGGATCAGGCAGGTGCGAAAACCTCTCCACCATCCGAAATGGTATACCAGGTCTGGAATGTCTCTTCGCATCCTCCATCCAAATCCATAGTGATTGTTGCGTCTCTTACTGGAACTGCTTGGTTGATAGGCGTACAGGAGAGTACTGCTGGAGACCAGCCTCTCATGATACAAGGCATCATCAAATTTTAGGAGATCCCGAGCACTGGCATAAATCCCTTTGTCCCCAAAGACCCCATCTACATAATCTCCTCCGGCATCACGATTGCGTCTTCGTATTCGTTTGTATCCAGTGACGATATGTGGAATCTTCCTTCGTTGGATATGCGTGGCTACATAGGATTCCTGCATGTCAAGCGGCTCAAAGATGCGGTGCTGGATGAATTCAGCAAAGGGCTGATGCGTGATTCGCTCGATGATCAATCCAAGCACTGCATAATTGGTATTGATGTACAGATAGCGACTTCCAGGTTCGAACCAGAGTTTTGGTTGATGGGCAATGAGAAGATTGAGCATGTCTTCATTACTCATGACTTTCTTTTTATCCCAATACTGATCCCCCAATCCCATATAGCGGCATAAACCTGATCTGTGGGTAAGCAAATGTCGGATGGTAATGTCGGGATAGGGAAACTCCGGGATATGCTGAACTACCGGATCATCGAACAACAGAGAGCCTTCTTCATACAGCATCAGGATCGCTGTGGATGTGAAAATCTTGGAAACAGAAGCCAATTGGAAGACCGAGCCAAGATGTAGGCTGTCTTTTTTCTTAAAGTTGGCATATCCATAGGCACCGGCATGACGAATACTTCCCTGCTCTGCCACAAGAACTACTCCGTTGAATCCTTGCTTTTCTTGAGCCCGAAGGAAAAAATCATCCAAATATGGATCAATATAGGCTTGATTTCGTTCAGAAGAAGTGGAGGGTTGTTCTGCAAAAATATCTGCAAAACTCAGGGAGGTCGCCGAGATAGACAGGCGTTCTGCTTGCAGCCGGAAAGGGTGGTGGCTGCAGGAAACTGGCAATAGGCAAATCATGCCAAGTAAGAGAACGCGTTGTAAAATTCGGGCCGTATTCATGTCGGAACGTCTTCCGAAAAAATGAGTTTCTATAGGCAAAATAGCGCTTTTTTCGCTAATTATAAAGGGAACGATGGATAAATTGCATAAATTGTTAACTGCGTAAATGGCTAATTTTACCCTTCACAGTCCACGTCTCCACCTTCCAGTTGTAGCCTCATCAGATGCAGCCTTCCTTCATCAGTGTTTCACCGATCCCTTTGTGCGAAAATATCTTTGGGATGATACAATCATCGAAAGATCATTGACACATGACATCATTGAGCAAAATGCGGTCCAGTTTGACAAAGAACGCTGCGGTTTGTGGAAAGTCGTCCATGCCATGGATAGGGTGACAATGGGCATTGTAGGATTGTGGTACTTTTTTGAAGAAGCGCAACCTCAACTGATTTATGCCTTGTTTGAACGCTTTTGTGGACAAGGATTTGCCACAGAGGCTGCGAAGCGGATTGTTCAATATGCGTTCGATGAATTGGAATTTGCCTATCTGGATGCAGCATGTGATGCGCCTCATCTGAATTCTCAGAAGGTGGCAGAGCGGTTGGGGATGGACAAGCGACTGGAAACGGAGGTGGAGGGGAAAGCGACAGTGTTTTTTCGCTTGAACAGATCGTCTGTGTGACAAGACGAAAAATTCCCTGGGTTTATCTTTGACACAAGTCCAAAGAAAACCCAGGGAGAATTATTTGATGTTTACCGGATGAAGCTCTATGAGCGATAGGGTTGAGGGCTGCTGAGAGACACATGGGTTGCTCTCTTGCATGAATTGGTCCTGCTGCTCTTAACGAGTGATTTCATCTACAGATGTGTCATCAGGAACAACAATGGGACGCTTGACTTCGCTCGCACCGGTTGTTCTGTCTGCTACATCGTCAGGATCAATGATGGGACGCTTAACTTCGCTCGCACCGGTTGTTCTGTCTGCTACATCGTCAGGATCAATGATGGGACGTTTGGGTTCTTTGGCCATAGCCAGGGTTGTCGCAACTCTGCTATGTTCAATACTGCCTTCCTTGACAACTATTTCAATGTCAGCATCATTGTCAGGCTCAACACCCATGGGCTCAAGACTGAAATCGTGGTTGACAGGATCAGGCTGTCCAGGTTGAGAAATTTCAACCAGAAGGACAATTTCATATACGCCCTGGCCATTTACCTCTGTTGGAACCACATGCCCACTATTGAAATAGATATTTTCTCCATTCCAGGTCGTGGTTGCAGAAAAGTGATACTGGCTCGAGACCGTCGTTACTTGAAAGGTTAGGTTTGAAAGAGGCATAATGATAGTTTGAAGGTTTCAAGTAAAAAATATATGTTTCATGGTTGTCATATAGTACAACTGACTATATGACAAATGTACATGCCAAGGATAAATCTTGTATCAGCTAATCCATGAATTTTTTTTGCCCAAAAATCCCTATTTATGTGTAGAAAAAATCCAGAAATTTATTGTATGGAAGATCATGTCAATTGCTTGATGGAAAATCATCCAGGTCATCAATGTCTATAATTTTGTTTTTGATGGCATAGCGGAGATAATTGGCGGCTCCTCTGATTTGGAGTTTTTCTCGGATATTTCTCTTGTGCGTATTGACTGTAACTACACCAATGAATAATTCCTCTGCAATTTGAGCGGCGGAATATCCCTTTGCCACCAGGACAAGGACCTCTTTTTCTCGATTGGTTAGATGTGTTTCATTTTTGGGTTGTGGTTTATGCATATTGTCCATTAATACTTGTACCACTGCGCCTCCAAGGTATTTTTCTCCTCCCATAATTTTGTTCACAGCAGTTACCAATTCGATTTTTCCTCTCTCTTTGAGAATATAGCCATCTATCCCCAGGCTCATCAATTTTTTGATTGAGTCATCTTCCTTGTACAAGCTCAAAATCAGGATTTTGATCTCGGGATAGGTGCTTCTCAGTTTTTCTGTCAACTCAATGCCATTCATGACAGGCATTCTGATATCCAGAATAGCAAGATCAGGCTTTTCTTTCTCGATCATTGTCAAGGCCTGCTTGCCGTTTTGTGCCAGCCCTACAACTTTCAAGTTGGCCTCCTTGTTGAGAATCTCTGCCAGTCCATCCAACAGAATGATTTGGTCTTCCGCAATGACAATTTTTATTTTTTGTTCTTGTTCCATTAGGTAGGGGTATTTGAGACTAAGTGATGCGAATCAATCTTGTTTAAGGGGGATATCTATGTTGATGCTCGTCCCCCTTCCAGGACTGGAATCAATGTCCAGTTCCGCCTTAAGCGTGTTCGCTCTTGTTTGAATATTGATGAGGCCAATCCCTTGATGCTGTTCCTTGGACGATGGATCGAATCCTTTTCCATTGTCCTCGATGAGCATATTGACTTTGTCGCCAAATCGATTGAGAGAAATATTCACCTCTGTTGCTTCAGAATGTTTGAGGGCATTCCCAATGGCTTCTTGTGCAATTCTATACAGATGAATTTCAATCACCTTATTTAATCGTTTGTCAAAATTATGGGTAGACAGATCGAATGTTATTCCTGTATCCTGAAACCCGTCTATGAGATTTTGAATGGCTTTCTCAAGTCCAAATTCCTTGACTTTCCCACTGCTCATATTGCGGGAGATTTGTCGAACCTCATCAATGGTTTCTTCTATCAATTCGCTAACCGAGTCGAAGTCTGCTTCTTGGGCTAGGGAACGTTTGGGAAAAACTTCAATGAGTGAATCTATGTTCCATTTGAGTTTGGCAAGTAAGGCACCAAGATGATCATGTAGGTCAAGGGAGATTCTTTCTCTTTCTGCTTCTTGCCCCGCTAATAAGGCTTCCACAGATTTGTCTTTTTGCTCATTGAGCATGTCATCAATTCTTTTTTCATAGGCGTGTTCGGCCTCCATGGAAGTGATGATCGTTTGTTGTTTATCTTTGTTGGCTTTGTTGATAAAATAGAAGGAAGCTGCTAATAAAATGATCAACACAATTAATCCAAGAATAATTAAATTTTGTCGGGAAGACTTGACATCAGCCAGTTGAAGCTCAATTTGTTTGGTCTTATTATCTTTTTCTGCAAGCTTCAATCGGTTGGTTAATGCGATTGTTTCTCTGTCTGAATGATACAGGGTGTCTCTTACTCGATTGAACAATTGAAAATAGACATTGGCACTGTCGTATTGTTGAAGTCTTGTATACGAATTTGCGATGCCTTCATACAAATCTCCTCTTGTAAGTCTTGCACTTAACTGATTACTAACATTCAGGCTTCGATGGAAATAATCGATAGCTCGCTGGTACCGTCCCATTTCAAGTTCTATTTCACCCAAATTATGCCAGGCAAGGCTTAGCCCAGAATAATCATTTGTCTTTTCTGCTTGACTGACAGCATTTAGTAAATACTCCCTCGCTTGTAGATATTTTTCCATGCGAATATGGAGACCTCCCAGATTGAAGAGGAGGTTGAATCTTTCTTCTTGGTTACCAGATTGTGCCCCTAATTCCAGAGCGGTCTTGAAATATTCGGCAGAACGAGGGTACTCACCCTCTTTCGAAGCATTCACCCCTTTATTCAGGAAGACTTTTTCCTGCCCTCTGAGATCTCCTATTTGTTCAAAAAATACGAGTGCAGAGTCGTATCTCAAATAGGCGTCATCAAATTGCTTTAAATTGGTATAAACCGTTCCGAGATTCAATAAGCTATGCCCAAGTCCCTGAATATCATTTAATCGCCTTCTGATGTCCAGGCCTTTCATGCAGGCATTTAAGGCCAGGGTGTATTCTCCTTTATGAGTATAAACTTCTGCGATGCTGTTATAGGTTCCGGCAATATCTGCATCTAATGATTCCTGTTTGTATAGGGCCAATGCCTGATTGAACATGCTAAGCGCACTGTCGTACCTGGCCGTCAAATCCAATAAATTACCGATATTGTGGTACATATTGGCAATGTCTCCTGGATTACCAAGAATTTTTCGCATGTCCAGGCTCCTGTGATAATGAATGATGGCTTGGTCATATTCCCCCAAAAATCTATAGTACGTCCCAAGTCTCGATTCTCCATCGGCAATTCCTTTATTATCCTGAATCTCATTGGCTAGATCGAGAGCACTATCTGCATAAATTTTGGTTTTGCGAAGCTCCACAAACAAATATTGGAATGATAACTCATTCCAAATCGCGACTTTCTCAACAGAATTTGTTTCAGATGAAGCTCGAGTGAGCAGGCTATCTATGACGGGATTGCTGTTGTCCTGGGCATGAATGTCCGTTGCAATCAAGTTGATGAACAGGAAACAAATAATAGTCAAAATAAATGGCCCACATATATGATTCAATAGGTGAAGATTTTTCATATGGTCCTCTTACTTACAAATGTTTTTCAAATTTAAAATTAAGCGAATCTACATTCAATAAAAAGGAAAAGGTGATTAGATCAACCTATAACCATTATAAGACATTCCTGATGATTCGCTAGGGAAGGTTTTGAAATTGCTTAACTATTGGGTTTCATACAAGAAATGCCAGTTTTTTAGTCTTGATTACTTGTTTGTTTTGAAAAACATTGTTAAACAGTTTCGGAATTGTTGGTGCAAGTTACATATATTTTGTCATATTATTTGTTGGAAATAAGTTATGTTTATTAAATGTAAGTCTGTAAGCTAAATGGTATTCAATTGGCTAAAAAAGTCGCAGAATACAGAAGCTTTACAAGGGAAAAATAACGTACTAGATACTGATGAAAAAGTGGTCAAAAAAAATATTGAACAACTATCAAAAGCTTCTACGAGTCTTCATATACACTCCTGATATTAGGGGTTCAAATATAATAGATTTTAGCGCTTGATCTCTTTAGATCGGAACGATTTATTTTTTAGACCGATTTAATTTGACATAAAAATAAACTATTCACTTTAGACTTGCAAATAATTTGACATTTTGCGGATAAATTGCGCTATTTTATTTAGCTGTTTCTCCTTTTTTCTTGCACTTTAGAATAGGTACTCCTTCTTTGTAATTAGGTGATTGATAGTGAGTTGAGAGTAGGTTTTTTGTCAAGAAAAATAAATTATGCAACAGCTAATTTGTTGCTTCTAAATGTCCTTATTTTGATATATACCCAAAAATTGAAAGAAATTTTTTAGAAATGTCGGACCCCCAGAGCAGGAAATCGGCCGATTTTCTGCTCTGGGGGGGGAGGATTCATTCGCTTTGTCTGGATATCTCTACAGTCGAAACACTTTATCTCCTTACCTCCATTTGAGATCTCAGTTCGTTTGCCCGTTGTAAACTTTTGAACCTAAATTCGCTAGCTTCAGCCTTTCGTGTTACAAGTTGTTCTGATAACTGATCTTCTCTTTCTTTGAATTCTTGCTGCTTGCAGGCGAACATCATCAAACATGCTACAGAAGCAGCGATCAAACCTAAGCGGAAAAAGATAGGCCGTTTCCTGGGCTTTCCTGGCGATTTATGATTCTCTACATTGCTTGCTAGCTGCGAACTCGCCTTCCTCTTCTTGCTCGAATCATCAGCATCATCGAACAAAAATGCTGTATCAGTTTTTGCGGCCTCCAAAAAATCCTCGAGTCCCTTCCTGCCTGTTTGTTCCAATTCATAGAACTTCCTGACTCCTTCGATGACCACTTGATCATCTACATGATCTTCCAGATATGTTTCCACTTCCAGCTGCTGCTCAGGCGACAATGTACCCGCCTCATACTGCAGGAGAATGCTCAGAGGTAATTTCTGAGTGTGTTGAGTTGAATGTCGGTGTATAGGTTTCATGTTATTTCCACCCGATGAGGGTTTTTAGTTTTTTCTTCAATTCCGATTTCCTAGTTCTGACTTGCTTGTTGGTGAGTCCTAATTCATCCGCTATGTCCTGATTCTTAAATCCTTTAGCCGCCATATGAATGATTCTAGCATCTTTAGGCTTGAACGAACGGTCAATCAGCTGTTTGTATCGTTCGGCATCAATGGAGGTATGATTCCGGGCAAACCAAGGCATCGATTCCTTGTAGTTGGGGAGGTGCTTGATTTTCACTTTTCTCTTTTCACATTCCGTTAGCCAAAGGAAATATATCGCTTTTTTGAGATAGCCTTCGAAATCATAGATCTCTACATATTTCTGTTCAATAAGCTTCTTGAAGGCCTCCTGAACCAAATCCCTAGCCAACTCCCTGTCCTGCGTATAGAAATAAGCAAAGAAAATGAGTTTCTCGACATATCGTTCATACAAGGTGCTCAATGCTTGCCGGTCTCCTGTTTGAAGGTAGTTTTTCCAAAGATCGAGATCATCCGGCTCATGATCGTTTCTTGGGGTTGATCCTTTTTTCATAGTGTGATGGTTGATGATGATCACTAACACTATAGAAGAAAAGGCCAAGGTGAGGATTTGTCTGATGAGGGGGAAAAAAAATGTACACGCACATGCATGCACAGCTGTCAATTCCATGTTTGCCCTCTATGTTTCCAATAAGAACAAGCCTTCAGCAACAGACTGTCGCATGTCGTCTTTGAGAAGCCAATAGTCACAAAACGAAAGTCCTTGTCAGACATTTTCCCTGCTCAGGCTTTTTTTTGAAGAATGATGTCAAAAAAGAACAGGATGAACACAAAGAGAACCAGCTTCAAAGCATATGTATATCGCCTGATCGCGGCCGGTCGGATCAGAGATGCCATCCGGGAACTGATCGATTGGGTCAATCATAAGAACAACAATCAGGATCTGCTACACAGGATCCTGATTGTTAGTGGGATGTTCGAAATGTTGGAATCAGTCGCCAATATGCAGCTGTTGCCCTATTTTGAGTATCGAATGGGCATTGCCAGACATCTCAAGCAGATTCTGGAACTGCTTGAAGAAGCGACTGCTGAGTGAGGGAGAGATTCTGTAATGACCATTGTCTCGCTGGACATGCAAATGGAGAAAGATTATGTGGTGATTTTTTCTCCATTGTACCAGAGTTCCGGGAGATGTGCAAAATGGCCTCTTCCAGAAATATTCACCATTCCCATATCATAGGCATCCTCTATCGAATCACCTGCGCCAATGCTTGTATAAAACCCTTCCGAAAACATTCGGGCAGAATCATCGCCCATCTCGTTGCTCATGCCAATAACAGAAATGCCGAAATCGCTAATAAATTTTGCTTGGGCGACTGAATAACAGGCATTGAGCAATACTCCATTTACATATTCCTTGGATTTTTTGAATAGGCGCATCAAGCCCGGATTTCTGAATTTTACCACTTCTCCTTGATCGCCCTCAACATAAATTCCATCTCCCTTTGGGGACCCATGCCCAGAAAAATGGATAATGTAGGGCTTTTCGTTTCTAATTGCCTGGATAATGTCTAAAATGCCAATTGCGGGCTCCAGGATTAATTCGAATTCATCTCGCTTCCCGGACTTTAATAATTGATCTTTGACTGCCCGCATTTCTTGCTCCAGCCTTAAGGCGGGGCCTAAAGGATTTTTGGGATTCGCCGTCAAAAACAAGATCTTCTTCTTTCCCGATGGACTCGATCCTCCGCCACTCCCACCAACACCCTTCTCCTCTTTCTTCAACTCATCCAAAATCATGGTTAAGTTGTTGACCAATTTTGCCAGGATACTTCTATACTCATTCCTTGATATCAACCCAACCATACTGTCCCGCTTCGCCTGTTCGTAAGTATGCTTTTGTGCGACCAAACTACCTTCTAGCACTTTGTCCTTCCCTTCCAAATATGAGCCTAATGTATCCAATGCTTCTTCAATTCTGGCACTGGTGATATATCGTTCTACCAACTTGATGATTTCTTGTTTGGTCATGTGGAATGATTGCTTATGTGAAAATAATTGTTATAAAAATAAGAAAAAATACGCGAAATGTATAATTTGTGTCAAGCGAAAGCTGCTGTCTGCTCCAGTATCCTATTCCCCAATCTTATCCCCCCTGAACCATAATTCAGGGACTTTGGCAAAAGTTGTCCGATGGGCAATGTTTACCATGGCGATCTCATAGGCAATATCTACCGGATCTCCCTCGCCTATGCTTTGGAAAAATCCCGCAGCGAATTCCCCTGCCGTAATTTCTCCGATTTCATCATTCATTCCGATTGCATGAATCTCATATTCGCTGATCGTCTTCGCCAAATCGCTTGAAAAGGCGGTATTCAATAGGATGATTTCCACATGCTTCGATACCTTGAATAGTCTTTTGAGTCCAGCGAGGGGGAAAAAAATCATCTCACTCTGCTGCCCTTCTACATACAGGCCATTGCCCGATCCATAGCCAGTAAAATAGACGATTTGCGGCTTATGTTTCCGCATGGCTTGGGTAATGGTGTGTATTTTGGCAGAAGTCTCAAAAATGATTTCAAACTGATCAACATGACTGGCTTGCTCAAAAGCCCTATTGATCCTTTTTATTTCTGTATCAAGATTGAGGCGAGGGTAACCTGGAACAATGGGGTTGGCCGTCAAAAACAAGATCTTCTTTTGTGCTGGAGATGGGGAAGCATCCATTGTGGGAGATTTGTCAATTTCGTCAGAGATGTGAGTTCCATGTATATGGCTGAGGTCTGCGATTCTGTCAAGAATATTGTTTGCTCCTTCGATTACCTTTGTTTCTTCAATTCCATATTCCTGAGTACTAAGGACCATTCGCTCGCGAGAAATTCGATAAAAACTGGCCTTTAGGGTCACAAGGTCATTTTCAATATACCTGTCGTGCCCTTTGATAAAATCGAGAAGCAGCTCCAAGGCCTCCCTGATTTTCCCTTCCCCAAGATTCTTTTTTACCTTCGCTGATAGTTCCAAATAAGTCATGTCGAATAGTAAGGTAAATTGAAAATTCCTACCAATAAGAATACAGGAATTGCATGCAAATTGCATAAATCCAGAAAAATAAACTCATCATTAATGAGTACTTTCACAGAAGAATATGGAGGTGTTCTGCCAAACAAAAAAAATTAACCGAATACTCCTTAAGAGGCTTCTATTTCCATTGTTTTCTCCTATAGATATGGGTAATTTCAAGTCGAAAAATCGGCGCTCCGCATTCTATTCTCACACCCATGAATATTCTCAGAAAAACGTTCTCCATTCTGATTGGCATCCTCCTGCTGGGCATCACTCTGTTTATTCTCCAGTTGTTCTACCGACCCTCCTTTCAGAAAGTTGGCAAGTGTCATCTCAACAAAGATCTCATTGAGCAATTGGCGTATTTGGAGGAAGAACTGCATGGAGGAGCCGGAAGAGACATGCAAGCCCTGTTTCCTGAAGGCTTTGTCTTCCTGAATGCACTTTACGGACTGACATGGATCGAGCTTGCTCAACATCTGGAGGAGACCGATGAGCTATATGCACATGCCCATCAGGAAATTGCCTGGGTAGTACAGGAATTGAATTCCGAACAGGCCAGAAGCACCTTCGATGAAGACATGCCTCTTCCATATGGGATTTTTTACCGAGGGTGGAGCAATTATGTTCTGGGCAAGAAATTGATGATTGAACAGCCTGCGGATAGAGATTCTGCAGAACTGACTCGATTCCACCAAAATTGCCAGGAGATCAAAGAAGCGATGAGCCAACACAGCAGCCCTTTTCTATCATCTTATCGAGGGGCGTCCTGGCCAGCCGATATGTTCGTAGGAATGGCTTCCATCTCTCTCCATGCAGAATTGTTTGACGATTCCTATGAGCAGGACATCCACGAATGGCTCTCTCGTGTACAATCATCGGTAGATACCTTTGGCTTGATTCCTCACCAGACAGATCCGATGAGTGGGGAAGTCCTGGAATCAGCTCGCGGCTCGTCTCAAAGTCTGATCCTGAATTTCCTACATGAAATTGATTCCGGCTATGCCTATCAGCAATTTGAGATATACAAAAACTTGTTCCTGTCCCGTAGGCTGGGGATGCCCGGGATCAGAGAATATCCACAGGGCAGATCCGGGGGAGGAGACATTGATTCTGGCCCTGTTATTTGGGGAATTGGAGGTGCTGCTTCAATCGTCGGACAAAGAACCATGGCCCTCTACGGAGAATCCGCCATTGCCATCGGACTCAGAAACAGCATAGAAACCTTTGGGGCTGGACGGAGCAAGAAAGGAAAAAAAAGATACCTCTATGGAATGCTCACCATGGCAGATGCCTTTATCGCCTGGAGCAATTCCACAGAAGCCTATAAAGAGGATCGCCTCCAAAGCCGGACATTTTGGCAAATTCGAACCTTCCTTTATGCGCTGCCCCTGCTCTTGATTGGTGGAATCGCAGCAGTGAGATTGTGGCGAAAATGAGAAACTCACTTTTCTTGAGAAGCCCCTCGATTTTTTCTACTTTTGAGTGATTGCACTGCCATCTCCCAATCATTATGGTATGAAATATTTCTACTGGCTTTTATTGTGTGGATTCCTGAGTTCATGGACTTCCGTTTCTGCTGAACAGGGAGTGCTTGATGATGGGAGGACAGCCCGGGAGGTATGCGATCTGATCATCTTGAAGGATGGAGAAGAAATAGAGGCAAAGGTCTTGGAAATAGAGATCAAAACTGTCAAGTACAAACGGTGCAGCTTTGTCGATGGACCGACCTATACCCTCAAACAATCGGACATCTTCATGATCAAATATTCTGACGGAAGCAAGGATGTTTTTGCTGACAACAATCCATTGAAAGCATTGATCCCCAAGGGACGGAAACGAACGCACCGATCTGCTGATGAGGCGGAGAGAACAATCGAAGAAGCCAGCGTTGCGTCCAGAAAGGAGAAAGCAAAGCCTCAAAAGAAGTCCGTATCTAAAAAATCGGAGCAAGCGAGGGCAAGAGAGGACATCTCTGAGACAAGAAAGCGTTCTGTGACTGATTCAGGTTCTGGAGAGATGCAGGAGGTAAGGCTCAATTATTCAGGCGGATTTTTTGTCAAAGATGTTCGAATGACAATTCTGTGGGATGGGGAGGAAGTAGGGGAGGGTTCGTTCAAAAACGGATTCAGTTTGACATTCCCTTCCGAAGCAGGTGCCCACAAACTTCTGATCGATATTGGATTTAGAAAATACAAATATGACATCGAACTCAGCGGTCGTGAAGTGCCAGATATTCAGTTCAAATATGATCGAATGTTTGGACGGTTGCTGATAGATAAAAAGAAGTCAAGCTTCTAATGTGTGTATAAATCAATCTTATGCCAAGAACCACTGTACCCTTACTTGTCTGTTTTTTGCTTGTAATCTTTGCCAATTTCCCTTTGTCTGCCCAGCGTTTGAGTCCTGAAAAGCAGGAAGTCATCGATGAACTGGAAAAATCCTTTGTGAGTTATGGAGCCATAGCACAGAAAATCTGGAACTTTTCAGAATTGGGATTTTTAGAGGAAAAAAGTGCAAATCTTCTCCAGCGACATTTGAAAAAAGAAGGATTCTCGATCAATAGTGGCGTTGCAGGAATGCCTACCGCTTTCGTAGCTGAATTTGGAAAGGGAAAACCCATCATTGGCCTATTGGCCGAATATGATGCTTTGCCAGATATGTCTCAAAAAGCTATACCCCGACTAGAAAAAGATCCCAAAAGAGAAGCAGGACAGGCTTGCGGTCATCATCTGTTTGGGACCGGATCTGTAGCTGCTGCTGTACAAATCAAGAACTGGCTCAAAAAAAACAAACAATCAGGTACGATTCGTCTGTATGGCACTCCGGCTGAAGAAGGTGGTGGGGGCAAGGTCTATATGGTCAGAGCTGGCCTGTTTGACGACGCTGATGCAGTATTGTCCTGGCATCCCAGTGATAAAAATCAGGCCAATGCAAGTTCCTCGCTCGCAGCGATCTCTGTGCGTTTTCGATTTTCTGGGGCTGCAGCTCATGCTGCCGGTGCGCCCTGGCGCGGACGAAGTGCACTGGACGGGGTCGAAGCAATGAATCATATGGTCAATCTGATGCGAGAGCACGTGACGCCAGAGACCCGCATCCACTATGCCATTACCAATGGGTCCAAAGCTCCCAATATTGTCCCTGCCTTCGCTGAAGTTGCCTATATCATCCGCCATCCGGATATGCGCGAATGTCGGGCCTTGTTTGATCGGGTTGTTCGCACGGCCAAAGCTGCCGCAATGGGAACCGAAACCGAACTTGACTATGAAGTCATTACGGGCTACTTCAACAAGCTCCCCAATAAGACTCTGGCAGAGATTATGCATCGAAATCTGGGATATGTGGGCGGGGTGAGGTATACAAAAAAAGAACGAGAGTTTGCTGAGGAAATCATGAAGACCTATCCCGCAAAGGAGTTGACACCTGAGTCTGCGGAGAAGGTGGAACCATTCAAAGTCATCGAAAAAGGAACAGGTGGCTCCACCGACGTGGGAGATATCAGCTGGGTTCGCCCAACGACTGGGCTAAGAGCGGCTACCTGGGTGCCGGGAACTGGGGCACATAGTTGGCAGGCAGTAGCGGCAGGTGGAACCACCATTGGGCATAAAGGCATGATGGTCGCAGCCAAAACCCTTGCCTTAACGGCCATCGAATTGTACGAACAACCAGACAAGCTAAAGACTGCGGAGGCAGAGTTGGAGAGAAGGCGAGGAGAAGATTTTACCTATGAAGCCTTGTTGGGAGATCGAAAACCACCTTTGGATTATCGGAAATGAAAATCCGGACATGATAACATGTGAGGTGTGCTATCCGCAGGAGTCGTCTTAGGTTGGAAAAGTCTCTGTTTCACACCCAATAGCATAAAGTAATTGTGCGGAAGCCCCAGCAGGATATGTCCAAATGGAAAGGAGGAGAGCAGACAAATGAATGGAGACAATCTTCAGCTGAGACCTGTTCCGATGGCCTACATCTATCGAATATGGAAGCCGATGGAAAGGACGGATGCTGAAATTTGCACGCCATTCATTTTCCTGCTACTTTCGGGGATAAATAGTCAATTCCCACATGTTTCCTGCCTCCACCTATTCAGATAGAAGAACCCAACTTGCCGCTCAGTTTGATTCCGGTCTCATCTTGCTTTTGGGCAACAAAGATGCTCCGATGAACTATGCGGACAATGTGTATCCATTTCGTCAGGACAGTAGTTTCCTGTATTATTTTGGTTTGGATACCCCTGGTTTGGCAGCATTGATAGATATGGATTCGGGAACCACAACTGTTTTTGGTACAGATGTTACCATGGACATGGTTGTATGGACTGGTCCCCAACCCAGCCTGCAAGAAATGTGTTCCTGGTGTGGGATTACGCATGTCCAACCCATCACCGCACTTGGACAGGTCCTACAAGAGGCCTCCAGCAAAGGCAGAACGATCCGATACCTTCCGCCCTATCGTGCCGATAATTTGTTGCGCTTGCATCACGGCCTGGAACTTCCCGTCTCCGAGATTCAAAAGAGTGTGTCTGTGGACCTGATCAAAGCCATTGTGGACCAGCGATCCGTCAAAAGTCCTGATGAAATTGTTGAGCTTGAACAGGCCATCAATGTCACCCATCAGATGCATATGACAGCAATGGAATTGGCACAAGCAGGTATGTTGGAATCTGATTTGATGGCTGCAGTATATGAAGTCCCCTTGACACTGGGAAGGCATCCATCCTTTCCGATCATTCTGACAGTGCATGGAGAGACCCTTCACAATCATCATTATCATCATACCCTGGAAGAAGGTCAATTGCTTCTGGTAGATGCCGGAGGCGAATCAGACATGCACTATGCCGGAGATATGACCCGCACCTTTCCCGTAGGAAGACAATTCACTGCTAAACAAAAAGAGATCTACCAGATTGTTCTTGATGCAAATGTTCAGACCGCGGAAGTCCTCAAACCTGGAATCACTTTCAAGGAAGTTCACCTCCTCGCTGCAAAAATCATTGCTACAGGCTTGACGGATCTTGGCTTGATGAAAGGGAATGTAGAGGAAGCAGTAGAAGCGGGCGCTCATGCGCTGTTTTTCCCTCATGGTTTGGGACATATGTTGGGACTGGATACCCACGATATGGAGGATCTGGGTGAAGATTATGTGGGCTATACCGATACACTCAAAAGAAGCCCGCAGTTTGGCCTGAAATCCCTGCGATTGGGGCGAACCTTGAAACCGGGATTTGTGTTAACCATTGAGCCCGGGATCTACTTCATTCCGGCTCTGATTGACAAATGGAGGGAGGAAGGCAAACACACAGGCTTCATCAATTATGATGCACTCGAATCCTATAAAGACTTTGGAGGCATTCGAATTGAAGATGATCATCTGATTACCGTTGAAAATAGCCGTCTGCTGGGCGAGCCTGTGCCAAAAACCATCGAAGAGGTAGAAGAAGTTCGAGGCGGATAGAAAAAATATGGGGAGAAATCTTCTCCTATGCTGGCGTTCACAAGAGCTTTTTACCATCACCAACAATTGATGCCTGCACCATCCTGAGATCGCTTGTCCCAGCTGGCAGCTATCGAGGAACTAATCTCTATCAGGGAGGACATGGCCGCATGGTCCATCTCAAATCAAGTCAAGAAGATCAATTCTCCTTTCAATCTGCAACTATCAAGGAGATGGAAGACTCAATTCTTTTTCCTGCAAAAGAATCGGTTCGAAAAACTATCTACACACCCACATGTGGCGTCAGGGGATGACTGTCTAATTCTCCAACCCCTTTTCATCCAGCATGCAAAAAATAAGTGACAGATGTTCAAACAGTCTCTTATTCTATTCCTCCCCCATCCCCCTCCAAAGGGAAATCGTCGATTCCTGGCCTTGTGGGCTGATGTCTCCCGCTGGCGGGAGAGCGAGAGGGTGGAGCATGATTGCCAAATATACATGTGTCCACTTACTTGGAATGAATCAACATCCCCCTAAAATGGCGAAGTTCATTCATTCAAAAAGACGGTTTCCAGAGCATATGGAAGGATTTTTCTCCTATAAAAAAGGGCCAAAGCCAAACTAAGCTCCCACAATCAAAAGACGGGTAAACAGGAGATTCTCCTATTTACCCGTTGTATTGTTAAGGCAGAGCGGATGCTTATTTCACCCGAATAGCCTGACCAATTTTCAGTTTTTTGTTTTCCAATCCACGGTTGAGTTCATATAATTTCTCAATCGGAATGGAGTATCGATTGGCAATGCCCCAGAGCGTATCTCCTCGTTTGACAGTATGTGTTAAGGCAGATCCTCGTTGGTAAGTAGGTTTTTGAGGAACAGTCGTTGCCGTGGAGGTTCGTTTGGCACCTGCCCGTTGTGCATTGGCCTTGCTGGTATAGATTTTTAGTTTTTGTCCTACCTTGATGCGATATCTTCTCAAGTTGTTCCAGTAAGAAATATTTCTGGCGGATACCCCATACTTATCAGCAATGCTTCCGACTACATCCCCGGTTCTGACAGTATAGTAGACCAGGACTTCTCCCTTTTTGGGTTTGTAGGCCGTTCGCGTCCTGCTGGGTCTGCTGGTAGTGCCTTTTGAGCTAGTGTATTGAACCGGTGGAATGTACTGGTCTCGTTTTTTGCCGTATTTAGATTTGATCCTTTCAGGATATCGTGCAAAATAATGAGAGACTTTGGAAGGTACTTTCAGGACATACGGATCATTGGTATAAGGGACACGATCCAGTTTCAATTCGGGATTAAGATTCTTGAGAAGATGTACATCGACATCACACATAGTGGCAATCTCTGTGAGAGTTATGTCGATATAACTGAGGTGTAAGGTATCCTGATGCATGTCATAATCGACATAGATTGGATAGATATTGTGCTCAGAGGCATAATTGAAGACATAAGTGGCGGCGATGAAAGCGGGCACGTAGCCTCTGGTTTCTCTGGGAAGATAATCTCTGATTTCCCAAAAGTTTCGCTTGCCACCAGATCGGAGGATCGCTTTGCGCACATTGCCTGGCCCACAATTATAAGAAGCGATTGCTAACAACCAGTCTCCAAACTCCTCGTAGGAATTTTCCAGATAACTCATCGCAGCAAGGGTCGATTTGTACGGATCCTTGCGCTCATCCACAAACGAATTGACCTTCAGGCCATACATGCGAGCTGTTCCGAGCATAAATTGCCACATCCCTGTAGCCCCAACTCTGGATCTTGCATGAGGATTCAGGGCACTCTCAACAATCGGCAGATACTTCAACTCCAGAGGCATCCCTCTTTTGTCCAGTTCCTCCTCAAACATGGGAAAATAGATCTTGGAAAGTCCCATCATTCGAGAGACCTGATCTCTTCTTTTGACAGAATACACATCTATATACCGCTGTACGAAGACATTGTAGTCCATCGAGATGAGCATCGGCAACTCATTCAAGCGGCGACGGATTACCTGCTCAGAATATTTGGGAATCTCATGTGCTTTGAAATTCTGCGTATTCAACAAGAGGGTGTCATAGGTGGAGGAAGTAGGAGATCGAAAGTGATAATCCTTCATAAAGGCGTCCAATTGTTCCTCAACGGGTTCTTTACTATTATTCCATGCCGAAAAAGAAGAGCCTTTGGGGGCTTGCTTATCAGCTGATGGTAAATCTGGTAAAGAACGAGGGACTTGCGCTAGTGTACCTGCTGAGACAAACATGGCAAATGCCAGAAAATAAATGGACTTCTTCATCATGAGTTAGGTCGGAAATGGGAAGGTAAAGATAGAGAATGGGAGGCAATTAAACGAATGGAATGTCAAACCCATTGAGATTTCGTCTGGAATATGTGTAATTTCGCCTGCAAAAAGAACCCCAATTTTCTATGCAAGATCAACTTCCCTCTTCTCCACCTACCATTCGGTTGTTTGTTACAGGGGGTACTTTTGACAAAACGTATGATTTCCTACGTGGCGAACTCTACTTTGAAGACACTCAGGTGCCGGAAATGTTGCGTCTGGGGAGAAATAAAACTGAAGTAAGAGTTCGGACACTCATGATGATTGACAGCCTCGACATGACGGAGGCAGATCGGGAATTGATTACGTATAATTGTCGGATATGTGAAGAAAAACATGTTCTCATCACACATGGAACTGATACGATGGTTCAGACCGCCAAGGTATTGGCCTCTGCCAATTTGGAAAAAACCATTGTCCTGACAGGGGCCATGGTCCCATATCGTTTCGGAAGTTCGGATGGATTCTTCAACCTCGGCAGTGCTCTTTCATTTGCCCAAATCCTACCTTTTGGGGTGTATATTGTGATGAATGGTCGATTTTATCACTGGGACAATGTCCGCAAGAACCGCCAAACCGGATTTTTTGAGGAGCTAGACAAATAATGTACAATTGGACAAAGTCTGATGAGGGCTTGAGAAGCTTTCGTCTTGCCATCCATATTCCTTGAAAAGGAGGATGCCAAAGGCACATCCCCTTTTGTCCTACTCAAATCTGATCGCTCGCAAAGGTGAGATTTTCAAAATGACCAGGGAAGGAAGGAGCATGAAGGCAGTACTCATCAGGATCACAGCAATATTGACGAACAAGAAGCGATCCCATACCCAGGCGACAGGAACAACCTTGATGAAATAATCTTCCTGACTGACCTGAAGCCATTCAAAGTATTCCTGAGAAGCCAGCACACCAAAACCAAGAATATTGCCGAGAATTACCCCAATCACAATCATAAAGAAGGCATACCAGGTAAACATCTTCATGATGCGCCAGGAATTCAAGCCAACTGCCTTGAGGATGCCCACTGTTCGGGTTCGCTCAATGATCAGAATGAGGATGACAGAGGTCATGTTGATGATGCCAACAATGATCATCAAAATCAAAATGATGTCCACATTTTGATGTTGGAGGTCCAGCCAATCGAAGATCTCTCGATAGAGATAAGTAATCGGCTCTGCCCCAAACTGATAAGGCATCAACTCATTCGTCTCGAAGGTAAGACGTTCAATCTCATCCAGGTCAGTGATTCTCACCTCAAATCCAGAGGCTTGATTCAGCTCCCACCGATTTAGGCGCTGGAGAAGCCGGATATCACAAATCATGAGGTGGTTGTCAAATTCCTCCATGCCTGTCTCGTAGATTCCGATGACATTTACAGGTCGTCTTCTTGGAGGCTCCCCCTTGAAGAGTAAGATACATCGATCTCCGAGGGACAAATTCAGCAGACGCGCCATTTTTGCAGAAATCAACACATCCCGCGAAGCACTTTCGGGACTGGCAGCAAAATCAGGAACCGTACCTTCTTTGATTACCGACTTAAAAAACTTCCAATCATAGCTTGCACTCACACCCTTGAGGTTGGCCCCATCCCAGGCTGTGTCTGAGAGGACAATACACCAGCGGTCTACATAAGGGGAGATAGACTCCACGCCAGGGAGTGCCCGTACCTGATCGATGGCTGATTCGTCCGTCGACAGGGGAATGGCCTCAGTATCCAGTTCCCGATAGTAATTGCCGATCAGGATATGTGAGCCAAATCCGATGACCTTTTTTTGAATCTCGGTTTCAAAACCCTGAACAAAGGAAAGAGCGATCTCCATCGTTGCCACGGCAAGGGCAATACTGAGGATAGAGAGACGAATGACCAGGTGAGAGGCCTTGCGATCAGATTGAAAAGTGATCCTTTTGGCAAAGAAATACTCAAAATTCACTGAAGCGGAATGTGTTTTTCGTAGATTTGCACTGGAATTTTATTGAAAACCAGCCGTTATATGCGCAATTTCGCCAAAAATCCTCAACTTATTGCTCTTTGTCTTGGGTTTTTTCTGTCATTCGGACTTCAAAGTTGCAAGGATGCCCCAGATTCTGCTTCCCAACAGGCATTGACCACGGATGAGACTGTGGCTATAGATGAACAAAATTCCAGAGAAATTCATCCTGTTTTGGGAGAGGGAGAGGTGGTGATTACCGGACCAGAACAATTGATCATGGAGTACCTACCTTTGATGCAAGGCAGGAAAATTGGTCTGGTTGCCAATCATACTTCGCTTGTATTTAATGGAAAACATCTCGTAGATACGCTCGTTGGGAGCGGCATAGAATTGGTGCGGGTATTTGCCCCCGAGCATGGATTCCGGGGAACAGCGGATGCAGGGCAGGCCGTGAAGAGTGGAATAGATACCGAAACAGGCTTGCCGATTGTCTCTTTGTATGGAAAACAGAAAAAACCCTTGCCAGAGCATCTGAAAGATCTGGATGTGATCCTGTTCGATATTCAGGATATTGGTTCTCGCCATTATACCTACATCTCCACCATGGCCTATGTCATGGAAGCCTGTGCCGAAAATCAAAAACCCTTCTGGATTCTGGATCGACCCAATCCCAATGGATGGTATGTGGATGGCCCGATGATGGAAGAAGGCAACGAATCCTTCATTGGGATGCACAAGATCCCCATTGTTCACGGCATGACCATTGGGGAATATGCCACCATGATCAATGAAGAAGGATGGCTCACCAATGGCATCAAAGCCGATATCAATGTCATTCCCAGTTATGGATATACACATGCCATGCGTTGGGAGCAAACAGGATTGGGATGGGTGCCTCCTTCTCCCAATATCGCCACAGAGTATGCTGCTTACCTCTATCCGGCTTTGTGCTGGCTGGAACCTACCCCTGTGAGTATTGGCCGGGGAACAGATTCAGCCTTTATCATCGTGGGGGCTCCCTGGTATCAGGCTGGGGCGACAGCCCGGACTGAATCAGGAACACATTCCTTCTTTGGTCTTGAGATGAAGTTGATTGATTTTACGCCCCGATCTTTACCTGGAAAGTCTACCCGTCCCAAGTTTGAGGATGAGCAGTGCAGCGGGGGGATATTTACCAATCGGGTAGATGGGAAAACGCTCTTTCTGGCTGGTATTCACTTGTTCAAAGACTTGTACCAACAACATCAGGAAAGCGGAACTTCTGAGTCTTTCTTTATGAAGCGATTCAGCCGTTGGCCCGGCAACACAACTTTTCGACAACAAATAGAATCTGATATGTCGGCGGAAGACATCTATCAAAGCTGGCAGGAAGAGACAGACAAATTTCGCCAGATCAGAAGCAAATATCTGTTATACCCAGAGCAATAATTTACATTTATGGATCTTACTGTAGTCATCCCCTTATACAATGAAGCTGAGAATCTGAAGAGTTTGGCCGCATGGATTGCCAGAGTAGCCGAGGGAGAGGAGTTGGTCTTTGAAATCATAATGGTTGATGATGGAAGTTCAGACAATTCGTGGGCTGTCATTCGTCAGTTGGTTGAGCAGTTTGGGTATGTCAGAGGGATCCGATTCCAGCGGAATTATGGAAAATCAGCTGCCCTGCATACGGGCTTTCAGGCAAGTCGGGGAGAGGTTGTGATCACCATGGATGCCGATCATCAGGACAGCCCAGATGAGATTCCTGGCCTGCGAAAGATGATTCTGGAAGAGGGATTTGACTTGGTTTCAGGCTGGAAAAAGAAACGATACGATTCAGTCCTGGCCAAAAATATCCCTTCCAAATTCTTCAATTTTGTTGCTCGGATGGTGTCAGGAATCAAACTCAATGATTTCAATTGTGGCCTGAAAGCATACCGATCAGCAGTTGTGAAGTCGATTGAAGTCTATGGGGAGATGCATAGGTATATTCCGATCATTGCCAAGTGGGCAGGATTTAGCAAAATAGGAGAGAAGGTTGTTGAGCATAGAAAACGAGAACATGGCAAAACCAAATTTGGAGCCAATCGCTTTATCAATGGCTTCCTCGATTTGATTACTATTGTCGTAACGCAGAAGTATCTCAAGAAACCCATGCACTTTTTTGGATTGTGGGGAACCTTGTTTGCATTGATAGGCGCAGGGAATTTGGTGTATCTGGCTTATATCCGCCTATTTATGGGAATTTATATCACCAAGCGATTGCCTGCCATGATCTTTGGAGCAGTGGCTCTGATTTCTGGATTGATTCTGTTTTGTACTGGATTGTTGGCTGAACTGCTTTCTCGCAATTCCCCCTACAAAAACCAATACAAGATTGCTGAACGGATTGGGGATGAACACTTGGGAGAGGCCCAGGAGGTCTGAATCCAAAGGACTTGATGAGTAAGTGTTAGAGACTGTTTGGGAATGTTTGCTGCAAAAGGCTCTTCAATTTCGCCTCCTGACTTGTACATCGTCCCGGTTCAGAGGGACACATCTTGTGTATTCGTGAGAGCTGTTGTAGCCGCTTTTCTCAACATCCTGACCTTCTGTTATGGGAATATTAAATTTGCCTGCCATCTTGCTGCTTTCTCCGAAACACCTACAATATTCGAGAACCCTTTGGGTTATGTATCCGAAGTCTCCAAGTTGATCCAACAATGATCCGAAACATATTTCTTTCAAGCCTCTTTCTCCTCTTCTTCCTCCCTCTTCAAGCGCAAACACTCGATCTTCAAATCTCGCGTTTTGAACAAGACCTACAAGCGCTGAAGGAACAACAAAACCAACTCAAGGATACCCTGGAATCCCTCAAACTGAAACGAATTCAGAAAGATCTACGGCTGCTGGGACTACCAGCTCTCAAACAAGGAGAAGAATTGATTGCTCATTCCGCCATGATGTTGGTCTACGACGAACAACACGAACAAGCCAAATGGGTCGCCCATGTCATTGTGCCTGAAGTCAAAGAGGGCAATGTCTCCCGAACCAATGACTTCAGGGTAGATCCCCTGATAAAGACAGGAACAGCTGTTGAGCAGGATTATTTTTTGACACATGTCGGCAAGGATGGACAAGTGAGCTATGAAGGCTTTGGTTATGACAGAGGACATTTGGCGCCATCCGCTGATTTTCGATGGTCGCAGAAGGCCCTGTCAGAATCCTATTTCTATTCCAATATGTCTCCTCAAGTGGGAGAATTGAATCGAGAGTTATGGGCCGAACTGGAAGGGATTCTCAGGGGCTATCTGTATCGTTTTCCTGCCAGCCAACTCTATGTGGTCTCTGGTCCGGTTCTGCACGATTCCTTGCCAAAAATTGAACGCAGTATCAATGGGGTGAGCATCCCGGAACAATACTTCAAAGTCGTGCTGGATGTCGATCACCAGCGAGCGATTGGATTTGTGATGCCGAACAAAAAGAACACAGGATCAATTGAGACCTATGCCAGATCAATCGATGAAGTGGAAGCCTTGACCGGTTTGGATTTTTTTCCTGCTCTTCAGGATCAATTGGAGGTCGCCCTAGAATCCCAGCAGCAAGTTGAGGCATGGCTTCCTCCCACCGAACAGCAGGGCGTGCAACCATTACATGGAGAACGCCTCCCCAAGCATCACTTCAATACAGTGACCGCCAAGGGAATCGCTGAGTTTACCCCCAATAAAAAAGTAAACATCTGCGGAACCGTTGTCAGTACCAAACTGACCAGCAAGGGTCATATATTTTTGAATCTGGACAAGGAATTTCCCAACCAGATCTTTACCGCAGCAATTTGGGCCGACAACCGGATCAACTTTAGCTATGACCCTCATATAGAACTCAAGGACAAATGCATCTGTGTAGAAGGACAGGTTCGGATGTCCAAGGGCACACCAACCATGGAACTCAAAGGAGAAAAGTCTGTAAAGATGTGGCAGGCATACAAATAAGATTATTTTTTTTCTCCTGACCTTCAAACTACTGCCTGCAATTCTTCTCAATGGCGTAACTATTTTTTTCCCTCCCCGTACTCCTTGTTGTATTCTAAACGGGATCTTCAACTCACATTGACGACCCATCACTTTTCTCTCACATACATTGCCTATAGGCCTATTCCTACCTTTGACATCCACATCCTCTTCAAGCCTTTGGGCGAATCACATTAGAATAGGTGGATCTTCAATTGTTCTCCTCTAACGACTGAGTTGTGTACGACTCAAACTGTCTTAAGCGTCTTCTGGAATCACTAAGCGTGTTTCATTGCTACTGGCAATGCAGACTCTTTCTGTTTGACCTTCATTCAATCACTGTACATGGCTCCTGCACCTCATTTAAACCAGTCTCTCTCCTCTGATACACCTCTTGTAAATCTTTTTGGCTATATCCGCGACCTGTTCACCACAGCTAAGTCCAGCCTGAGGTATGATGGGGAGCAAAATCAAGGAGCCTGGTCTCTGCACGAACTCAGTCAACTCAATTCTTCCTCCTTACTCAGCTGCCAATGGGTCAATCCTGCGCGTCCCGTTCTCAGTATTCGAAGAGGAGAAAGCATATCTGTGCCCAAATTGCCGGAAGATTTGCAAGCCTGGGTGACCATTGAACAGCATGCTAGTCAACTTCCCCAGATTCATCCTGTCTCAAAAAGAACCGTGAACTTTGAGGATTCAGCCACCAGAATTCAAACATACAGACAGTTTTTTCAGCAAGTTCATGGGAAGGAATTAGAACATGTACAACATGTACAGATCCCCTCTGTCATCGAGCGATGGACTCAAGTATCTGTTGTAGACGGAAAGGTATTGTTGTCAAAAAATGATACAGGAGAGGAGCGATTTGAGGAAAGTGAATTGCGACAAGAATTATTGCTTGCTTACAAACGGAGCCTGCTAAGCTGCCAGGAAGAGTCTGCCAATCTGTTTCAGATCAATCATACCTATGATGCCCTTCATGATCTGTTCTATGCCTTGAAAGCGAAACCGGATCGACAGATTTGTTTGTCCTTTGGTTTGGTCTCGGGCAAGATTGGTGGTAAAATCTATCGGAACTTCCTGTTCCATATTCCTCTCAAATTAAGCCTGCATAAACAAACCCTGAGTCTGGAAGCAGATACACTCGCACACGTCATCAGTTGCGAACAATCCTTTACTGATCTGTTGGATACACATTTTGCAGGGGAGCCGGAAGAAAAGATTCGGGAACGAAAGCTCCGTGTTCTGCAGGAAGTGGATCAGTTCAATACGCATAGTCGGGAGTTCAACTTCGACCCGGCCTACCTACGGGGCACATTCTACGAGACGGCGATCAAGATTCTGGAAGTATTTCCAAGGGTACAGGATCGATTTTTTGTCAATCACCGCCTCAATTTTTTGCCTTCAGAATGGAAAGAGCAAAAGGAATTGACTTTGTCGTTTTCTCCCACAATACAGCTACGCGATCTGACCTCTGGCGTGCTCGTAGCCCAGGATGCAGATAAGATCATCGCCAAGATCAATGAGTTGGGTTCACAGGGACGGAATGAGCAAATTCCTGACTTTTTCAAAAAACTCTTCAGCCTTCGCAGACCAGGCAATCCGCTTCGAATCGCCTATCGGGTAGAAAACAAGAACATCTCTGCGCCCACGATTCAAGAAACGATACCCGAGAGATTTCTCTTTCCATTACCCTATAATCAGGAACAACTCAGCATTGCCCAACAATTGATGGAGCAGGATGCGGTGACTGTACAGGGCCCTCCCGGAACCGGAAAAAGCCACACCATTGCCAATCTGGCCAGCCACTTTGTTGCAGAAGGGAAATCGATCCTCATCGTCTCCAAAAATGCCAAAGCACTAGAGGTCATTAAGAAAAAACTCCCGCCTGCGATACGGAATCTGGCAGTCGCATTACTCGAAGGCACCAAAAATCAGGAGGAGCTCAAACATGCGATTGATGCTGTGAAAAATCACCTTAGCATGTCTTATGATCCACAAGAAATTGTGCGATTAGAAGAGGAATTGGAGGAGTTGGAGCTACAAATAGAAGAAATCAAGGGAGACTTACTCCTTCGAATTCAATCAAACCAGGCAAATTATGAAATATATGATCCTGTGCGTGGGCATACGCACCTCGCCTCCCTTGCTGAATGGGTAGATCGCTGGCAATCCCTGGATGCTGAGAACTTACTCATCCCTGATTCGATCCATCATGGGACGGATACTGAAGGATGGGTAGAGGAGTTGATGCGAGAAGATATATTGACAGCCCATGAATCTATTCTGCCGTCTTTGGATGTGGGACAATTTGGGAGCCTTGATCCTGAGAGTCTGGATGATGCCTTCCTGGAACGCCTCCGGTACTTTGTGGACTTGCAGGCTGTCATCGCACCTTATCAGAATATTCTTCGACATCCACGGTTTGATGAAGAGGAGTTGGCAAGCATTTGGGAGGAACAGGCTAGCTTATGCGAAGCCATCGATGCACGAAGCCGTGAGTTGCTGAGCGTAACTATTCATCTCGGTGAGCTGGAAGGAGAAGATCCTGAGAATCTTCTGGAGGAACTGCTGGCGCTTCTGCCCAAGTACAATGCGCAAGGCAAGCTCGGATTACTGACAAAAAAACTCTTGCCAGCCAAGCAGCGCTTGTTGTTGGGGGGGATGATCAATCAGCGACCGATCAGGGGGAGGGAAGATCTGGAATGGGTAAAAAAGAAGGTGGAATGTGATGCCTGGACCAAACAGTTAGGAATCGTCCTGGACAACTATTTGCAGCGATTCGGGATTCCTGGAAATGGAGTGGCAGTTGTGAATATTTATCGGGAATGGGAGCAGCTACTTGAACAATTGGAAGCTTCTGATACCATTCGGCAGGAGATCCTGGATCGACAAATGGATCCTGAGACTGTGATTCGACAATCCGCTGTCTATATCGATGGCTTGAAGGCATATCGCCAATATCATGAGTTGCTTCGATCGAGTCGGATGATTTGGAAGAAGTACGAGTCTGTCCTGCCGGTCTTTGTCAGCCAATTACGCCAGCAAGAATGGCAAAGATTGGACCGCTCAGCACTTGAAGAAGCTATTTTTGGACGAAAGCTGGCTTCTGTCCTGGAAGAGGGGCTAGCGGAACTTGGAAATCCCAATCATCTGTTGAGTCAGATGCAAGTGCTCCGAAAGCAGGCAGAAACTCTCACCAGCCAATTGGTTGCAGAAAAAACCTGGCAACGCAAGCAAGCAAGTGTGACTGATCAACAACGCGCCTCCCTCACAGCCTGGAGAAATGACCTGATCAACATTGGCAAAGGCTATGGCAAGAATACAGAACGCAATATGTCTTCTGCCATCACCAATATGCAACTGGCGAGAGAAGTGGTGCCGATCTGGATCATGCAGCAGCAAACGGCAATTTCATTCTTTCCTGATCCAGAACCTGGACAATTTGACTTGTTGATCGTGGACGAAGCCAGTCAGTGCGACATCAGCATGCTCAACCTGATTTTTAGATGCAAAAAATGTATCATCGTTGGAGATGAAAACCAGACCTCTGTAGCTACACAAGCCCGATTGTTTCCGATTGCGCGAACCAATCAGTTGCTGGATCGGTATTTGGTCAATCACCCGTTTCGGCAGCAATTCAATGTGAATAACAGAAGCTCCAGCATTTACACCCTGAGTGGGGTTATCTATCCCAACATCATCAGCTTGCGTGAACATTTCAGATGCCGACCTGAGCTGATTGGATTTTCGAATCAGTATGTCTATGACAATCATATCATTCCTCTCAGGACGGCAGCAAACAATCTGTATGGTTCGGCAACCGAAGTGTTTTATGTGGAAGATAGCCCGGAAAATCCCAGCAAACCAGCGATGATAAAAGCCGTGATTGACTTACTGAAAGGATTGATTGAAGATCAGCAAGCTGGCCACCTCCCTGGCTTGCCCACTGTAGGGATTCTCTGCCTTGAAAGTTCCAATGAGGCACATCGGGACATGCTGATTCGGGAACTAGGTCGTCATCCCTTAATCAAGACTTATGGAGAAGAGTTGGATTTGTTGGTTGGGACCTCCCGGGAGTTTCAGGGAGATGAACGAGACATCATGATTTTGACCACAACAGCAAGTCACAAATTCGGGACGGATGGCAAGATCAAAGCGCCTAGAGCTGTGATGGGAGAAGAAATGATGCGGATCTACAATGTGGCAGCCAGCAGGGCGCGGGACAAGGCGATTTTGATCCATAGCATTCATCCGGAGGCGCTAGCCAGAATGAACCCTGCCTGCTACCGCAAGCGACTGATTGAGTATTTTTCCGTAGACCGCTCCTCTCAAAAGATTGATCAGCGAAAGGAGCCAGGATACATGCATCCGTCTACCGGCCAGGCAGGGAAGGACCTTCATGTCTGGCTGAGTGAATCATATGAGGTCTCAGAACTCCACCCCCAGTACAAGATAGGACCTTATGGAATCGACCTGGCCATAATCAGGGAAGGACAAAAACTGGCCTTGTTCATTGATGGAAGCAAAAAGCGGAATCATGAGGCTTTGAGTGAAGCCCTTCGACAGCAAATGGTCTTGGAACGTGCGGGTTGGAAATGCTATCGAGTGCAGGCCCTGGAATGGAATATTCAGAAGGAAAAGGTAAAGGAAGACCTTTCTGTCTGGCTGGGCAGAA
Source organism: Bacteroidota bacterium (assembly GCA_039029315.1). GTDB lineage: Bacteria > Bacteroidota > Bacteroidia > J057 > J057 > JBCCCJ01. Next base: position 104,129 of record JBCCGK010000027.1, read on the forward strand.
TACTTGATTGAGTTCAGGTGTTTCCTGACATCTAATCGCAAGCAGGGGCTTATTTTAGCTGCTCCAACAGGTCCTGGGATTCATGCTTTTTGTACCCATCTTGTTGCACCAGTGATTCCAGCAGGGGCTTTGCTTTCTCCGGCTGATCCATAGCCAGATAACTCATGGCACCAAACCATTTGGCCCAGTGGCCGACATCGGAATTCCTGCTGAGTTCAAGGAAAATGGGTGCGGCTTGTGCATGTTTTCCATCCTGGAGCAAGGCGACTGCTATATAATAGCGTACAGAAGCATTGCCTGGAAGTTGTGTTTGCAGGCGTTCCAGGAAAGGAATCGCATGGTTGTGCTGATCGGCCAAGAAAGCACCTTCAATGTGCTGAATGAGTGAATCACTGCTTGCTCCATCTCCCCTTTTCAATCCTGAATCGAAGGAGAGGGCCAAGGCATTGGGATCGTAGTTGGCTGCAAACAACTCCTGCGAACTCATCTTGTCTGGCTGAAGCCATCTGGGAATGACCAATACGAGCAGCAGTATGGTCGCTGCAATGCTTAAGGGGAGCACGAATCTTCGCCATAGTGGGGTGAGGATAGGGGAAGGAGGGATGTCTTCAGATGGGATTTCGATTTCTGGTAGGGTTTCGGGCCGACCCAATGCCAACAATTCATCTCCCAATGCCCCAAGACTCTCTCGTTCCTGATCCCTTCCTGTCAGCCAAATACTGGCAGCCAACTTGCGTCGTTGCTGAAAAGCTTGCTCTAAGTCCGGCCTGGTCTTGAGGTCAGCTTCGAATTCTTGCTGTTCTTCTGGAGACATTTCCTGGTCCAGATAGCGCGCTATACGTTCGTGATCAATCTTGTCGGACATAGGCTTTGATGGTCAGGAAATGGGTTCTTGTTGTTGATAGAGCTTGATCACTTTGTCTTTGCACTGCTTCTTTCGCACGCGTACGGTAGCAGCATTTTTAAGATCAAGTTTTTTGGCAATCTCTTTAGCTGAATAACCATAATACTCCATCAGCAGGAAGATTTCCAGACAATTGCTCCCGGCTTTTGGTAATAATTCTTGAATCAGCAGAAATTGTTCATGCGTCAGATAGCTGGATTCTGGAGAGCCTTCAGTACTCTTTAACTGATCTGGCAGATCTCGTTCCAGCTTATTGATGAATTCAGCCTTGCCTGTGTTTCTTGCACGAATGAGGTCGATAATCTTTAATTGGAAGATGCGAAAAAGCAGTGTGGATAAACTGGATTCTCCTCGAAAGTCGCCTTTCTCAATCATGTGACTAAAGCCAATGATCGCATCGGTATAGGCATCTTTGGCTTGATCTGGACTGATTCCCTGATTGTCATCCACGCCCTTCCAGACATAGCCGAAATATTGGCGATAGAGATCGGCCAACTGCCGCTCGCGACGATCCCCCCCTGCCCGTAAAGCCTGAATGACAGCTTGATCTTCCGCAGAAATGTTGTTCATGGAATTGGTGATTGCCTGAAGGCAAGTTAGCATTCCGAAAAATGTTCTGCAAGCAGGCAATAGATACCTTAAACATTTGATAGGCATGAAAATGGGAGACAGGTAGAAGGGAGGATAGTTGTGCTTTCCTGTTGGTGATAAGGCGAGCATCAAGTGAACCATGCTTGTTGGCTTTTCTGAATGGAATCTGTTGAACCCGGAGCAGACAGCCTGCCTCTGCTGACAAGGCTGCTCAAATCGAAGGAAAAAAATAGATTCATGATAACTGGAGCTAGCTGCTGTGATTGTCTGGTTCTGTGTGAGTTTGTGGATCATATGTAGAGAAGCATCTTGGGAATGTAGGGGAGGTGAAACGAAACAGATGTCCCTAATAGAAGTCGGGGGAAGAGAGAAAACGTTAATGCTATATGAGTATTCCGCTGAGACATTGGTTTTCATGAAAAGTATTTGCACTTTTTGCCCCCCTTCGATGAATAAAGTCAGGGAAATGTTATGCGTGTTCAGTTTACTTGCATTTTTTTTCTCTTTTGTTTGATGCCGGCTTTCGCTGTATTCAGTCAGGATACAACTCAGGCTCATGTATTTGTTCAAAAAGGAAAAATGATGGAAGAGGCCAACTCTTATGACAGTGCAAGCTATTTCTTCCAACAAGCACAACTGGTTTTTCATGAACTTGCAAACAGGCAGAATGATTCATTTTTGCGTATAAGAGAAATTCAGTTGGAGCGCCTGCGTCTATCTCTTCGTATTAAGCAAAAACAATATTTGGCGGCTGAAAAAGGATTCAGATCTCTGCTTGATAAGCTTGAGCATAATGGACTGCACTCCCATATTGAAGCAGGAATTTGTCAATACTATATCGGATTTTCTCTGTATTCGGTGAGAAAATATCCGGAAGCCAAAGAAGCATTCTTATTGGCAAAGCAACTCCTGGAAAAAGAGCTGCCTATCACCAACTTTCATCATGGGGATTGCTTCATTCAACTTGGGTTGATCGCAAAAAGGGAGCGTGATTTTCGAACAGCCATGCAATACTTCCACGCCTTATTGGGTATTCCGTTAGGGATTTCTGACGATACAGATCATTTACTTGTCAAGGCATACGGGAATATTGGCCTTACCTATTACAACTTGAATGATTTGGACAGCTCGATTCTCTCGCTAGAGAAAGTATTGGAGATTCTAGGCGATAAGGAAGGCCAAAGAAGTCTTGAAAATCAAGCCAAGACCCTTGCCAATATCGGGGTCTTGTATAAAAATCGTGGAAGATTCAGAGAGGCAATTCGATACTATCAGAGAGCTGAACAAATATTTGTACTGCTAGAAGATACTTCCCAAAGACATTCCATCGTGGACAATCTGGGAGAAGCCTATAAGTATATTGGGGAGTACGAAAAATCTATTTCCTATCTGTTGGAAGCCATTGCCTTTGCCAGTACGAACAATGGTCCCAGTCATGTTGGTCTCATTCGCCTTTTTTCCAATTTGGCAGAAGCTTATTTGGCAAAAGGAGATGTGCTTCAAGCGCTTCAGTATTATCAGCAAGGACTGGCCATTTTTGACCAACATTATGACAGGAGTTCCTACAGAGGGGCTGTGATTTTTTATGGGTTGGGAGATTGTTATCTGGCCAAAAAAGAATTTGACAAGGCACAATACTGGTATACCCGCCTTCTTGAAAATGCCAGAAAGGAACGGGGAGAAAATAGCATGGAAGTTGCCTTTTCATGTGCTTATCTGGGCAAGTTTTATTTAAAGAGAAAAGACTATCAACAAAGCCTGGATTATTATAAAAAAGCACTGCAAATACAATCGATATATTTGGATAGCTCTGATTATGACATTGGTATAAGCTATCATTATATGGGCGCAAATTATACCTATTTGCAGCAATGCGAGAAGGCTGACTCCTGTTTTCGGATTGCTGAAAAAATATTCGATTCACCAAAACTGGACTTGCAACAGGACCGAATCCTCAATTCTTATAATCGGGCAATAAGCATGCTCAAATGTGGTCAGGATGAGGGGGCAGTGTATCGGTATTTTCAGCCATCGATTCCCTTAATCACGGAACTTTCCTACTCCTATGAGGAAACATCTTCGAAAATTTTTCTACAACATAATTTTCACAATGATTTCTTGCTGATTGCTCAATTGGCGCATCGATTGCATCGGGCAGAACCAGACTCAGGCTATGATCACAAGACTTTTTTCTACGCTGAAAAAATGAAAGCCATCACTCTCCTGCAACAAATGACGGAAGCTGAAGCGAATGTCAATAGCAAAATCCCGAAGAATCTCCAACTGCTAGAAGCGGATCTGCGAGAAAAAAGAACTTCGCTGGAGAGTCGTTTATACATCGTAAGGAATCAATCTGTCGAACAGGATTCGATTCGGATTCTTGCGTTACAAAGACATTTGTTCCGCATCAATAGAAGCTACGACTCCCTGATTCAGATTTTCGAACAGCAATATCCATTCTATTATCAATTGAAGTATGATATCCAGATCGCTTCAGTCCCAGAGATACAGCAACAGCTGAAAGAAGATCAAGCCTTGTTGGAGTACATGATAGGAGACACCATAATTCTTGGTATGCTCATTCTCCCGGATACATTTTTGGTCAATGAAATTCCTAAAGACAGTCTTCTGGATAAGAATCTGGATGCTTATCGCATGGCTCTTCCCTCCTGTCCGCCGGGTTTTTCGAGGGAGTGTAGTCCTCATGAGTCGGCGCAAAGAAGAGGGCAACTAGGAAATTATCTATATCAACAACTCATTCTCCCCCTCAGAGAATTTCTCCCTCGCAGACTGGTCATCGTCCCGGATGGGATATTGGGATTTATTCCATTCGAAACCTTGATAACAGAAGAAATACCTGATCCAGATCAAGCCAGCAAGTGGCAATACCTTCTTGAGGATTACGACATGAGTTATGCTGTGTCAGCAACTATCTGGTTGAACATGAAGCAACAGTCTCATTCACGTTTTTTCAGCCGTCCTCTTCTTGCATTCGCACCTGAATTTGGGGCTGATTCAACCAGATTCTCGCAAGACCGATCCTCCTTGCAGCAGCGGGGGCACCTATTTGGTCCACTTCGCAATCAGGAAGAGGTCATAAAGATCCAGGAACTGATAGGCGGGGATATCTGGCTAACTACAGAGGCTACGGTTGAGGCATTTATGGCACATTCTGGTGATTATCGAATTGTGCATCTGGCAACGCATGGAAAAATGTCGGAGAATCCTCAATTCTCGTTTTTGGCATTTTATGGGCCAGATGATTCCATTGTTTCTCAGGGTATGATTCACAAGAACGTGCAAGCATTGTATGTAGCGGATCTCTACAATCTCACCCTCAAGGCAGACCTTGTGGTTCTCTCGGCATGCGAAACAGGTGTTGGAAAATTATACAAAGGAGAAGGGATAGCCTCTTTGGCACAGGGCTTTACATATGCAGGTGCCAAAAGCCTGGTCTCAACCCTATGGTCTGTCAATGATGCGACGACGACGGCCTTGATGGAGAGATTCTATACCTACCTCGCGGACGGATGGCCCAAAGACAAAGCCTTGCGGCAAGCCAAGAAGGACCTGATCGCTGAAGGCTATCAGCATCCCTATTATTGGGCGGGCTATATACTGATGGGGGATAGTGAGCCGATCGACTTGTCCCTGCTCACCGGGAAGTGGATTATCGGAATCTTCAGTATTTGCCTCTTGTTGCTGATGTTCGTTGTGCGAATCAGGCAGACAAGGACTAAAGAATCCCTATAATTTCTTCTTCAAAAAAAACAAATAGCAGAGAGCCTGTTTGACTCTCTGCTATTTATGTTATCCAGGCTCCATGCGCCTCCGGGATGATTCAGATGAGCCTTATCCTTATCGCAGATACTGGATTACATCCCTGGAAATATGATGAGCAATCACTTCCGCACAATTGGAAGTCATATTCTCAGCAGAAGGAGTTGCTTTCTCATTTTTTGCGCACAGGGATTTGCTGGAAGATGAGAGCGCATAGCGGGCATAATGGTTGCCAGTATAAGTAGCCCAGGTACTTTTGAACTCTTCCTGATGACTAAAGACAGCTGTTTTGAGGACTCTGCCACTGTTAATATCGATCAGAGTATAGGCACAGTCCACCTTGGCAGAGGCAAATTTGGTATAGCTGACCACATCTGCAATGGCTTGCCGGTCGTAATAAGTGGGCATCTCTGAGCTACGGGCTTGTAGGGCTAATCCCAGCAAACCTACAGCTAGTTGTGAGCCAGGAGAAACATAATCGCCATCGCTATCCACCTGAATTTTTTTCGTTTCCCTGTAAGTTTTGTACATCGTTTGGGGTGGGTTGATGATGATTTGCGTGATTTTCCCTGTAAGGATTTGATGAATGCCGAGGATCTGACCGAGCTTGGCTGCGGATCGTTCATCCACGATTCCACTCATTGCCAGATCGTGCTCTGCCATGAGGATTGCCAATTGATCACGAGTGATGATCTCTACAAATTCTGAGGTGGCTCCATCTCCTAAAATCGAAGAGATGATCAGGTCACTTTGCAGTTCGCCGATGGCACCAAAGAAGGGTTTGCCGCTTCGGTTGTCAAAGGGCAATACCGCTACGCGAAGCGTAGCTTTCTGCCTTGCGATTGGATACAATTCTGCCATATCGCGATAGCTGTCCACATATTCGCTTACTTGTTGGAATAGCAGTGTTGCCTGTTTGTTCGATTCCCTGTCAGACTCACGCATCAAAACAAGAGCTTGATCATAATACATGCTGGCAATCTGTCTCCTTGAATCAGCATAATTCGCAACAAAACTCATCGCCTTTTTTAGATAGGCAATTGCTTCATTATAAGAGGATGAACCGCGTCGTTGGAGATTGCGTCCTTCCTGATAATAGGCATCAGCGGTAGCTCGCAGCCGGGATTGCCCACTTTGTTTGGCTGCTTGCAGCATGGAGCTATAATTTCTTCCGATGTAGCCTTGGGCAGCATCGCTCAACAATCGTTTGCTGGAGACATACTGAAGATTTTCACTCATGTTGTTGATCAGTTCAAACTGTTCGATGATCTTCAACTGAATGTTGTATTGTTCTTCTATAGACTGGGACTGATCTCTTTGGCCTTGTAATTGAGTAATGGTTTTTTCCACCTTGCTGAAAGAACCAGGAATGACAACATTGGCTGTTTCAAGTACCTTTTTGTGATAGGGCTTTTTCATGAAGGCTCGTTGCATACAAGAAGAGACATGCTCATACTTCTGCTGATAATAGTTATTTTGGGCATATTTGGCCCAGCGGGCAGCAGATTGTCCAAAAGACATATGAACGGTCAAACAGAGCGAAAACGAGATCAATAGGAAGAGTCTTTGCTGGAACATAGCTGTTTTTTTTAGTGATTGAGGATGATATTCGGGAGAGAAATGCTTCAAGCATTTGCAGCTGTCAGGCATGTAGTTGTCCCGGTTCATTGAGACTAGTCGGACTGTATCCAAAAGCGTTAATGCGTAAGGGGAATTCTTTTTTAAAAAACTGTGTTCGGAAGGATTCATTCGTCCCTACAGTCAAGCAAAATGCCGATCACCAGCAGGCAATCGACAAACAGATGAATCCTCATAAAAAAGGAAACACGCAAATGTCCAGCTATTCTTATTTGAATTGTTTGGGATTGTACGCATTCATCACTTGCTGCATTTTCTCCGCTTCATAATAGTATCCATAGCTTTGATAGTAGTTTCTCCAGGCACGGGCATTGTTGTAGGTGTCTGTATATCGGCGACGAAGTTCTGCTTTTCGGCGTTCATAGCTGGCGTCTTCTTGGATCTGATAGGCTTGTTGTATTCCAGAGAGGTATGCCCGTCCGCGTGCTTCGGCTTCAGGATTCCCATTCGGATTCTTGCGCTTGTATTCAACCACGGCCCGGTCCATGTCCTGAAACCAGCCATCGACTTGCTGAGCCAGTTGCCGACTGGCAGTGAGAGAAGGAGAAGAGTTGTACAGATAGTTGAGATAAGGGGTCTGAGCCTGAAGTGTAGCTATTCCTAGGGAGAAACTACAGATGGCAGTGAGTAGGATAAAACGTGTCATGATTCCTGTATTTAGTAGGTGAAAAAATGTTATTCACCCGGATGAGTCGGCCAGGAATCCAAAGCGTTAATGCGGAAGATATTTTTTTTTTGCGAGCAGGGATGTGAGCTAGGCTCCTAAACTCCGTCTTCTCCACAGCCCCAGTCCCAGTATCAGCAGCAATACGACCAGACCTCCTCTGCATAGCTCCTCACCTGTTGCTCCTCCTCCAACAGATACGTGAAGCCGAGTTTGTCGGCTATCTCCTGCGCCAGTTCTCCAAATATCTCCATCATCTGAAAGAGAGATCGCCAATTGTTGGGGATCTGATGATCTGAATAAGTCAGCAAAACACGTGCATATAAATCTGGAGCCAATTGCTGCCGCATGAACTTCCCAGCCTTGCCAAAAGACTCCCGAAAATCGGTATCCATCCCCATCTTCCAGGCGAGCATATTCATGAACATTGGACGGACAACCTTGTCCATCATTTCTTTGGCGTAACTAAGTTCCTCCCTGGCTAATCCTTTGACAACATAGGTGCTGACCCACCAGAATTCGTTGCAACAATCTGTGAAGGCAGTTTGCGTGGGCATCCTCACCCAATAGTCCCGATCATCGGCAGGTGGAGCCGAGGGAAATAGACCATCCTTGTCCAGCCAGACGGTCGTTAAACTATCCCACTGAAAGGAATGAGGGACTTTTTGAAGCGGAAACAAAGTCAAGTCAATCCGGTTATGATCCTGAAAGAGCATCAGGTATCCAAAGCTGTCCCTTGGCTCAACAGCTGTTTCCGCTTCGCCAAAGGTCATGGCATCTGGGAGTTGCCAAATAATCCGTGGACCAAAGTAATCTGTCCACCGATGATCACTGAGAAAACTCTCGACATCTTTCACGATGTATACCACATCAAAATCCTGAAAAGCATCCGGTACAACTTTTGGGTTGACCCGGGAACCGTTGAGTAAGACGGCCCGAATGCGATCATCCTGCATGGCTTTCGTCAGAATCAGTTGTTTCATTTCCTGAGCTGATCTCATAGGATAGAAGGAATTGAGGAGGTAATTATTGTTCGAATAATTGGATGCGGTTGCCATCGGGATCTTTGATGATCAACATCCGATTGCCAGAAATGGGATCATGTACGACTTGCTCCTGTATATCTGCGACAAATCCGTTCAGATGCTCAAGCCATTGCTCGAATTCAGCGACCTGAAACCCGATTTTGAACAAGCCATGAAGCCGTGTTTTGGGCCCAAAATTCGGGATCACCTCTTTCGGTGCATGTGCAGATTGCCATTCGATCAATTCCAGGAGGGTGTCTGCTCGTTTCAGATTGACTATTCGAAATCCCACCTCCTGATTTGTGTGCTGGTTGACCATTTCGTATCCCAATACGTCCGTATACCAGGCCAGGGAAGTATCCATATCAGCGACGATGATGGCCGAAAAATATGCGTTGAGAGATAATTGTTCTTGCTCCTGGGACAACAGATCAGCAGGAAAGGCAAGAATCAGGAGAAAATAGAATCTCTTCATATGGCGGGATGTATTGGACAATGGCGTGCACCGATTCCGTTAGCTCTCAGGCACTTCCGCAATCCTTACTTTTGCTTCAGTTGCACAGCCACCTTGGGACATTGTTGACTTGGACCGTGAGAACAAATTTGCGGATGAACAAACAAGGAAATGTGGTCAATCTTGCCTTTTTCATTGATAGAAATAGAGATGGAGCCAGGATATCCGTCCTCCAGATGAAATGTTCCAACCTGTATGGGGAAATCTGAATCTGGAATCTCAACCAGATCCCCCATTGCATGGAATTCCTTGATCTTTCCTCTTCTGGGCATTACTTCTTTGATCATGAAATTATACATAGATTCATTGGATGCCAGGGTGACCACATCCTGTTTGGCAAAATTTCGGTTAAAGGCGTCATAGTCGGATGCGTTGATAGACGCAGCCAAATGAGAGATGAGTGCCCAATGAAGATCTTTGGAAGAATTGTCTGATTCCAACATCTGAATATAGGATTCTCGATCGGGAGGATCGACCAATTCTACCTGAAAAGAAGGGACATCTTCCGCTTTTGTATCCTGAGAGGGAAGGGAAATTCGCTCTTGCCCAGGATCTGTGATGAAATCGCTGATCTTGTTGAATAAGGCTTGGGGCGAACCACTCTCTGAATTGGAAAATATGATCAGTGTGTACCCATTCTCAGGGTAATAATAATACTCAAAAAACACACCCGGCCCTCTTCCTCCATGACCGATTCTGATGCGTTCGTTGTCTCGATCTACGATGAAGCCGTAGCCATACTGCCAGAGATCGCTTTGCCCGAGAGGGGTTTGGTCACTGCGGATAAGACGAACATAGTCTGCGCCCAGTAGCTTATTGGAGCGAAGAGCCAGATCAAATGCGAGGATGTCGTAGATATTGGAAAATCCTCCGCCAGCAGAGGTTCCCATTAAGCCGTGGCGGGCTTTGTACCATTGATTGCCTAATCCCCGATAAGCTGTTGCAAGCTCATCTACCGTTTGATTCTGCATATAGGAATCCGTCCGGTTCATTCCTGCTTTTTGATAGATCTGCTGTCGGATGTAATCGAAGTAAGACATCCCAGTGATATTTTCTATGATCAAGCCCAACAGAATGAAGCCAGAATTGCTATAATTGAAACGGCTTCCTGGTTCAAATAAGAGAGAATCATCGACGATAAACGGAAGGCGTTCTTGCAGCTTGGTGAGTCTATGCCAATGTTGTTCGTATTCATCATCCCAATAATCTCCCAAACCAGAGGAATGTCGCAAGAGATCCTTGATGGTCGCAGCCTTTGCAAAATCCTGATCGGGATAATTGGGAAGATAGTTGATGATCGGATCATCATACTGCAACTTTCCTGCTTCTGCCAGTTGCGCAATCGCCACAGAAGTGAACATCTTGTTGCCTGATCCCAGATTGAATCTGGTTTGAGCAGTATTCATGATTCCTTTGTCTACATCCTGCCAGCCTTCCATCTGCTCAAACACAATCTCCCCATGCCTGGCGATGAGGACAGCTCCTGAGAATCCCCTCTCTTGGTGAAAGGCATGCAGATAGGGAGTCAACCAGTCAAGTTGCTTGTCTGCTTGCTCCCTGGAACCTCCGGTTTGGGCAAGTACTCGGGATGCCCCAACTAATGTGAGAATGATGAAACAAATCAGTCCGAGTATGATCCAACCTGCCTGTGTACTGTTTGAGTTCATATGCTACGGTATTACGCTTGAAAGAATGAGGAAGTGCCTCTAACTTGAACAGTCTCTAAGTTTGACTTTGTCCATTTTTATTGGAGAAAAATCCTCCCATATGCTCTGGAAACCGCCTTTTTGAATTAATGCACTTCGCTGTTTTTGGGTGATGTTGATTAATTCTCATTGAAAATTTATTCACAACTGTACACTTTTTCTTTTCCTTTGTTTTTAGATTTCTTTGCAACTTTTTGGCGGCAAAAAGTTGCGTAAAAACCGCCAATCGGATGGTCCGGTGCGCTGCCA